>CAJTQX010000006.1 GCA_910578425.1 uncultured Anaerotignum sp. | reverse complement strand
CTTACAGACAGTTGGGCGGCAACAACAACGCATTGGCGAAAAATCTGGAAAAACTGTCTTCCGGTTACAGAATTAACCGCGCAGGTGACGACGCGGCTGGTCTGGCTATCTCCGAAAAAATGAGAGCGCAGATCAAAGGCCTGGAAGCAGCTCAGAAAAACGCGAATGACGGCATTTCCCTTGTGCAGACAGCAGAAGGCGCGCTGACAGAAGTTCATTCCATGCTGAACAGAATGACATACCTGGCGACACAGTCCGCAAACGGCACTTACGACAACGAAGTTGACCGCGCGAACCTGGATAAGGAATTCCAGACGCTGAAAACGGAAATCGACAGAATCGCACAGGCTACAAACTTCAACGGCATCAACCTGCTGGACGGCTCCATGTCCACAGCGAACCTGACAACAGAAGGCATCAGCACTGCTATGGTTGATATGGCAAACGGTATTGATATCACAGAGGGTCTGAACGGCGGCGGCTCCAAAGGTGAATACACCATTGATCTGACACAGGCTTTCGGTGACGGTGATACAATGGCTATTACCTTTGGCGGAGCAGCGGGTGGTGCAGGTACAGCAGGTGTAGTTACCCTGACTTACGGTACTGAAATCACTGGTTCTACACTGGAGAAACAGGCGCAGTCCATCGCAGCTGCTCTGAGCGGGACAGCTAATGTTGGTTCTAATTTCAGTATTGTTGCTGATGGAACAACCATCAAGCTGACAAGTATGAATGAGGGCAATGATGCTACAACTGTTGGTACAGTAACAGACGTTCAAGTTACCAATAAGGATGCTACCAAGGATGCAACTTGGGCGGCTACACCCGGTGCGGGCTACACCACGGCTGCAGAATATAAATTTGCAAAGCTTTTCGATGGCAATGGTGGTACTTCCAAGGATATTCCCAATGGCAGTTCCATGACATTCACAGCAGAACTCGAAAATGGCAATAAACTGAATATTACACTGACAGAGGGCAAAGATTTCGTAAAGGGCAACAATGTCAGTGACACGATTGACAATATTGTAAAAGCTCTGAATGCCGGTTCATTTACAGATGATCCCGATTCAATAATTGACGAAAGCAAAATCAAAGTCGGCGATATCTTTACAGCAATCAATGACGGTGCTGGTGGCATTACATTCAAGAGTACGGCGGGAAGTCTGAAAGCAACGGCTGGCGGAATCAAATTCAAGGGTGCTGACGGTGCTGAGGTAGGGTCTGCAGCAGCGACTGGTAGTGCTGGTGCGCCCGCAGCAAATTCCTTCCTGTTGAAGCTTGGCACTGGCGCGGCAGATCTTGCGGCTGGAGATAAACTGACACTCAAGGGTGAGCTTGCTGATGGACGTACATTTGAGCTTGCAGTAGAAGCCGGAAAGGATTTCGATATTGGTGCTAACTTTGCGGCAACAATGGGCAATCTGGAAACGCTTCTGGAAACAAAGGGTATCAAGATGACACTCAGTGATGGTTCCACAGTAAATTCCACAGATATTTTTGGTGCTGCTGCTGACGGAAAAGAAATTGATTTCAATACAACAACTGCCAATACATTTACATCCAACAGCAAGGGTACGGCAGGCGTCAGCAAGATTACAGACGTTGGCTTGGATGTAGCTGGTGCAGCGGCAATCTCCAAATCCCTGAACAATGGTGCACAGCAGACAGAGGCAACCTCTGAAATCAATTTTAGCAAGGGTGTTAACTATGGTGCTGTTGTAGAGGTTGACGGGCAGAAATATGAAATCGTTCAGAGCGAGGATGATCTCAGTAGCAGAAAGAATAACGCTGTTGTGGTAAAAAATATTGACGATCCTACAGAAGTGGCTAAAGCTATGGCAAAGGCATTGCAGGATAACCTGAACGGCAATGCTTACACCGTAAGTGCATCCGGCAGCAAGGTTACCATCAAGTCTGTAGATGTGGGCAGCACTGCAAAGGGCGTTTCCGTATCCGCAAGCGGTGACAAGACAACACAGCTTGAGTTCACACTTGACCCTGCAAAGATGCAGAACGGCTCCAAGGTTACAATCAACGGTCAGACATATGAATTCGTTGAAAAAGGCGGCAAGCCCAGCGATTCTAGCGCAACTGCAATCGAGGTTGCTGATTTCAGCAAGGCTACCTCCCAGACTCTGGGCAAGGCTCTGGCAGACGTGGCAGACGGTGTAAAGGGCGCAAAGGTTTCCGTTGATGAAAACGGCAAGGTAACGGTTCGCGGTTTGGCTGATACAAACGGCAAGATTGAAACACCTACAGTGAAATTTGCTGATGGCAAGGGTGGCCTGACAATGCAGATCGGCGATACGGCTGATGATTTCAACAAGATTAAAGTTTCTATCTATGATATGCACTGCGCAGATATGGGCATCGGCGATACAGATATCAAGACGATTGACACAGCTGCGGCTGCAATCGACAAGATTAAATCCGCTATCAACTATGTATCTGACGTTCGCGGCGACTTGGGCGCGATCCAGAACAGACTGGAGCACACCATCAACAACCTGGGCGTACAGACAGAGAACATCACTGCTGCGGAAAGCCGCATCAGGGATACAGACATGGCAGAAGAGATGATGGCTTACACGAAGAACAACATCCTTGTACAGGCTGCACAGGCTATGCTTGCACAGGCGAACCAGGTTCCTCAGGGTATCCTGCAGCTTCTGCAGTAATTTCACAAAAAAGAATTTCGGATTCTTTGAGTCCATTTGGGCGGGCCTTCGGGCCTGCCCTTTTTGTGTAGGGAAAATCACGCGATAGTCGCGCAATGCGTCAACTTAAGAGTGTCAATAAAGATGGGAAAATTCATAAAAAACACTTGATATTTCTTGAATTATTCTGCCTCTCTGTGAAACAGTTCTATATCCTGTCAACAGATTTATGTACATGGATTTGATACATTTCAGGCGTGTTATCTTTTTTTCTGCTTTTGATTTTTAAAACGATACATTTAGACACTCCTGATATGTTCAACAGCTTGACATATAGATATGATAAGAGATATACTATTTACAACAAAGAATGCAATCAGTTTATTTTATAAACAGCTTTTTTATAAAAAACAGGAATGGATGGAGAAGAAAAATGTTAGTGCCGGTTCAGAAAAAACGTGTTTTTGAGGATATTTCCGCACAGATTATAAATCAGATCGAAGATGGGAATTGGAAAGAAGGAGAACAGATTAAAGGAGAGCTGGAATTATCCAAATTGTTTCAGGTCAGCCGAGGCTCTATCAGGGAAGCGATTAAATCATTGCAGATAATGGGAATTTTAGTTGCTGTCAGCGGACAGGGAACTTTTGTAGCAGAAAATGCCCTTCAGAAAATTAAGGATAGCCGATTTGTTGACATGATTAGCGATGGAAAGTACCGTGATGAGGTGCTGGAATGCAGATATATGATAGAGCCGCAGGCAGCTTTTGTTGCGGCAAAAATCTGCACAGAGCAGGATATTGCGTATTTGCAGAATTGCTACGATACAATGATGGCATACGCGGATGCGGACGATGTAAAGAATGTAAACTGCTGGGGGCAATGTTTCCATACTTATATCATTGAAATGATGAAAAACAAAGTTCTTTCTGCAATTTATAAATCAATTGAGCAGAGACTGCTGGACGAAAGAAAGGAATTTATGCTTGGGAATGAGAAACAGGAGCTTTTGATGTATCATCATGAACATTTAGAAATCATTGACGCTTTCAGGAAACATGATGCGGTGCTTGCCAGAAAGATTATGGACCAGCACTTAGGGCGGCAGATGCATTGGAAAAGGTTTTCTTTGGAATAAAAAGTAAAAAGCATGTTAATGCAGGCAGAGCAGACATTTGTGTCAGCACTGCCTGTATTTAATTTGGGGATATCAGGAAGGAAAAATTGTCGTTTTCTACAATATTACGTAGAAAAGATGTACATTTTCGACAAGAATAGATTTTTGAAATGAAAAGGATTGACATGCTGTTTGAAAATCTCTATAATCATATTTGTAAAGCTGTTAGACAGCTCTACAAATAGACATATCGAGGAGGGAAATCATGAAAGAAACTTTTGCGGTAATAGGTGCGGGGAACGGCGGGCAAGCTATGGCGGCGCATTTTACATTATCTGGCTATGCGGTGCATCTCTTTGATACGGATCAGGAAAAAATAAAAGAACTACAAAGAACAGGGGAAATCATTGCAACAGGCAAAGTGGAAGGAACGGCTAAAATTGAATTGATTACAGGAAACATTGGGGCAGCAATAGAGGGATGCAGTGTGCTCTTTGTTGTAACGACAACGGACCGGCATTCGGAAGTGGCAGAAAGCCTGCTGCCATATATCAGGGAGGAGCAAATAGTTGTCCTTTGCCCAGGGCAGACCGGCGGTACGATTGTGGTCAGAAATATTTTCCAGGCAGGTGGAAAAGCAATTACCGTTGCGGAAATGCAGGATTTGATTTATACCTGCCGCATTCAGGAGCAGGGAAGGGTAACAGTTACGGCTTTGAAAAAAAGCATGGATATAGCGACATATGATGATAAAGAGTATAAAAAAGTGATTTCTGCGATAGGGGAGATTTATCCACAGTTGAAAAAGGCCCCCAGTGTTCTGCATACGTGGTTTGACAATATGGGGGCAGTTCTGCATCCAGCCCCGACTTTGCTGAATGCCGGACGCAGTGAATCCGGAGAGGATTTCTTATATTACAGGGAAGGGATTACACCAGGGATAGCGGCGGTTTTGGAAGAAATGGATCGGGAACGGCTTGCGGTGGCTGCTGCGTATGGAATAGAGGCAACTTCTATTGCGCAGTGGCAAAAAAACGCATATGGGGTAGAAGGGAAAAACTTTTACGAGATTTTCCAAAAGAACGAATCCTATGCGCATGTGAAGGCGGATAAAAATTTAAGCAACCGCTATATTACGGAGGATGTGCCCTGCGGTTTGGTTCCGATTATGGAGCTTGGAAAGCTGGCGGGGATAGAAACGCCTGTCATGGAAGGGGTGACTATACTTGCAGGTACGCTTTTGGGCAGAGATTTCAAGGCGGAAGGAAGAAACCTGAAAACACTTGGGCTGGAAGGAAAAACTGCGGAGGAAATAAAAAAAATGTTTTTATAAATGAGGAGGGAATTTTATGAAAAAAAACATGTTATGCATGGCATTGGCACTGGCACTGGCAATGACATCAGGAATGCTGGCTGGCTGCGGCGGGAACGGCGGCGATGCAGGTTCGGCAGACAGTGGCAGTACACGTGTCTGGAAGTTTTCCCATACGCGTGCAGAGGGAACAGACAATGACATTATGGCAAATGAATTCGCAGACAGCCTGACTGGGGCGATTGATGGGCTGAAGATTGAGATGTATCCCAACAACCAGCTTGGAGATTATACAGTCGTACAGGAAGCGGTAGGGCTTGGAGAGGTACAGCTTATGCTTGGATCCATGTCAAATGGCGTTGACCCTACATTGTCTGTTCAAATTGCTCCATATCTGGTAAATACATGGGATGAGGCTTATGACTGGTACAATTCAACGGACGGACTGATGTATCAGTACGTAGCGGAGCGGCTGGAAATGCAGAATATTCATTTGCTTGCGGTTATGCCGAAATATTTTGGCGCGATTATGACAACGACGCCGGCATCCAATATTGACAATCCAACAGCAAATAAAAACGTTAAAATTCGTGTGCCGCAGATGAAATCGTTTGAACAGTTTGCTTCCGCGGTAGGATTCCAGACAACGCCTCTGCCGACTTCTGATACGTTTACCGCTTTGCAGACAGGCGTTGTAAACGGAAGCTGCGGCGGCGGTGCGGAGCAGTATTACTCGGATTTCGGAGAACTGGCAAAGCATGTGTACTGTCTGCGTACTCATATGGAAAACCATTGGCTTTATATGAGCATGGATACATGGGACAGCCTTTCTGCGGAAGAACAGGAAACAATCACACAGCTTGCGAAGGAATGGGAAGAAGAAGCGTTTGCCCTTGCGAGAGAGAATGAAACGAAATATACCAGCCTTTTTGAAGAACAGGGGGTTGAGGTTTATATGCCAGATGACAGCGTTGTTGAGGCATATGCAGATTTTGTCCATACCAACGTATGGCCACAGATTGCTTCCGAATATGGTGAAATCTGGGATGAAATTCAGGCGAAAATCAACGATTGAGAACGTACCTTTGCTGGAAAAGGAGTATGCTGTTGACGGAATTGGGCAGTAAGCAAAAGATGTGGGGCAGGCTCTGTTCGCCGGGGCCTGCCTGATGGAAGAATGCGGAAAGGAGACTACAAATGAGGGCACTTCAGGTAGATATAAATGATAATGTAGCAGTGGTTGCGCAAGCAGTTGCGGAAGGCGAAAAAGTTTGTGTGAATGATTTGGAAATAACAGCGGCAGGGAATATTCCCATAGGGCATAAAATTGCCCTTTGCGATATTCCTGCTGGGGAGATGGTAGTAAAATACGGTGTGCCAATTGGAAGGGCGAATATGGATATTAAAAAAGGGAGCCATGTCCATACACAGAATACAGAAGACATTACGACACAGCTTTGCCAGGAATATGCAAAAGCATTCAAAAAGAAAGTAGGTGCAGAAAAATGAGTATGACGTTTCAAGGATATGAAAGGAGCAACGGCGAAGTCGGAATCCGTAACTATGTGCTGCTGCTTTCTATGGTACACTGCGCGAATACGGTGACACAGCAGATTTCCTGGAAAACGGGTGCGCAGGCGATTACGCATGATTTTGGTTGTATCGAGTTTGAGGACAAGCATGCGCGTACAAGGCTGTCTTTGCTTTCGGCGGCTTTGAATCCGAATGTTTTTGCGGTTGTGCTTGTTGGATTGGGCTGTGAACAGACAGACCATGAATCGCTGCGGAAGGAAATCGCGGAGGCAGGCAAGCCCGTTTCTTATGTTGGGATTCAGGAATCCGGCGGCTCCATGGAAGCGGTCGAAAAAGGAACAGAGTTGGTAAAAGAATACCAACGGCAGGCGGAAACACTGGAACGCAAGGAATTTCCGATTTCAAAACTGGTTTTAGGCGTTCAGTGCGGTGGTTCTGACTGGACGACGGCGTTATCCGGAAACGCGACAATCGGAGCAATGACGGATTTGGTGACGGCAGAAGGCGGTTCTGTCATTATCAGCGAGGTTTCCGGTTTCCCGGGCAGCGAGCATATCCTGGCAGAACGGGCGGTAACGCCTGAGGTTGGTCTGGAGGTCATTAAAATGTGCGATGAGCTTCGGGAGGAATATGTTTTACTGCATGGGCAGAAAATAGAAGAAGTAAATCCTTCTCCTGGAAATAAAGCAGGCGGGATTACGACAATGGTAGAAAAATCTATGGGCAATGTGAAGAAAATGGGCGTTACATCTAAGCTGCAAGGCTTGATTTATGCAGGGCAGCATGTCCCGTCTGCCGGTTTGTGGATGCTCGATTTGCGTGCTCCGGCGATTGACGCGAATGCGACCAGCGGATTTGCAATGTCCGGCGCGCATATCGATGTATTCAGCACAGGCCGTGGGACGCCGATGGGGAACGCTGTTATGCCGGTTCTGAAGCTGACAGGCAATCCCAAAAGCTTTGCAGAGATGGGAAGCATGCTGGACTTTAACGCGGGAGTAGTAATGGAAGGAACACCGATTGCAGAAGCAGGGAAAGCCTTGCTGGAAAAAGTAATTGAAGTTGCAAACGGCGAGAAAACGAAATCTGAGATAAACGGCGACTTTGAATTTATTATTCCGAGGGAAAATAACAGATAGGGGGGCTCAGAATGAAATCATTTGGAGCTGCTTATTGGAAGGGAATTACGGTGATAGGGAAAATTTGTGAGTATATCTGCGCCTTTATGGGGATGGGAATGGTCGTGCTTGTAACAGTGCAGGTTATACTGCGTGCATTGAACATGCCTCTGTTTGGCATAGAGGAGTTGCTGACATTCCCGACGATATGGCTTTACTTTTTAGGCGGAGCCTGCGCGTCGTTTACAAATTCCCATATTGAGTGCGGGCTGGTTGGAGCAGTCTGCAAAAATCCAAGAACAGTGGCCATATCGCGGATTGTTTCAAATATCCTTGCGAGTGCCCTTGCTGTTTACGTCCTGAAATGGGCATGGGAATACTCAAAATACAGCATAAAAATTGGGAAGGTTTCCGCAATACTGCATATACCGATGCCCGTTGGAGAAGTAGTAATGTTTGTTGGGTTATTGCTGATGGCACTCTTTACTGTCAGCGAAACGGTCAGGAATATTTTCCGCCTGAAAGATATTGCACGGGAAGGAGGCGGTGCATAATGGATATTATGTTTGCATTTGGGTTATGTATGGCTCTTCTTTTGATACTTTTGCTTTTGGGCGTTTCCCTGCCATATTGTTTTGCAGGCGCATTGATTTTCATGGTTGGCGTCTGCGGGATACCGATTAAATCTTTGTTCGTATGGGGTTATACGCAAATGGTAAGCACATCTCTTATGGCAGTGCCAATGTTTATCATAGCGGGCAACCTGATTGCGGAAAGCGGGATTGCATCCAGGCTGATTGAACTGGCGAAAATATTCGTTGGGAAAATCAAGGGTGCTCTGGGCTGTATCTGTGTCGTAACCTGTGGGATTTTGGGCGCGATTTCCGGCAGTGCGTTTACGGGGATTGCGGCTTTAGGCAGTATTATGATTCCGGAACTGGAAAAAGAGGGATATTCCAGAGGATTTGCGACTTCATTGGTAACCTGTTCATCCATTTTGGGCTCGTTGATACCGCCAAGTGTGCCAATTATTATTTTTGGCTGGACAACAGGCATTACAATATTAGGCTGTTTTATGGCTACGGTCGTACCCGGCGTACTTACCATTATTACATTCTCTGCAATCAATTTGTTTTATGCCAGGAAATATGCGGAGAAAAAAGAACAAATGGAGACGGAGGATACAGCTGGGCAGCAGGTAAGGTCCAAAAAGAAAATTTTTCTGGAGGCGATTCCGGCATTGGCTATGCCAGTCATCATTTTGGGCGGTATTTACGGCGGTTTGTTTACGGCAACGGAAGCGGCGGCTGTCTGTGCGACTCTGGCTTTGCTGCTGGGCGTACTGATATATCGTCAGTTGAAGATGGCAAACATGAATACAATGTTAAAATCAACGGCGTCTTCAGTCGGCTCGATTTTTATGATGATTTTCTTTTCCATGCTGTTGAGCCAGTGCATGACACAGTTGAAAATTCCGCAAATGCTGGTAGAGGCTTTTATGGGATTTACTGACAGTAAATTTCTTGTGCTCCTTATGGTGAATGTATTCCTTCTTTTTGTTGGGATGATTGTAAACGATTCAACGGCTGTTATGCTATGCGCGCCTCTTCTCCTGCCTTTGGTAACAGCTTATGGAATCAATCCGGTACATTTTGGCGCGTTGATGATTGTAAATCTTTCCTGCGGCTGCCTGACGCCGCCGTATGCAAGCGTACTGTATTTTGGAATGAAAGTAGGGAATGCGAAATTTGGGGAAATGATGAAAAATACGCTGGTGTTCCTGCTGGCAGGGTATGTTCCGGTTATGCTTCTGACAACATATGTGGAAGAAGTTTCTCTGTTCCTTCCCAGATTGCTTGGATATGTGTAAAGTGGTATTTTGAAGAATTACATCTTAGTGTTGGTAATATTTATGCGTTAAGCCAATATCTGCCATGTAGGCATACTTGTATGCTTGCATGGCTTGAAAGGAGCTGTTGCAAAAGCAGATGAATAATCTACCGGAGTAACAGCTCCGTTTTTGTATCTAAAAACGGAAAAGCAGGCTCCGAAGAACCGGCCATCCGTGGTATAAGTGGTATAATAAGTTATGACAAGTAACTTAAAATGTCATTAAAAATTATACCGAACCTGGCGAGCCTTATCAACTGGTTTTGCCGTTAAGTTTGGAAGGTCTGGTCTCTGAAGATGAATCTGCTCGACTGCTAAGCCACGAACTGGAGGAATTAGATTGCAGCCTGCTGTACCATGCTTACTCTGCCAGAGGCAGAAATCCAGCAGTGGATCCAAAAACCATGTTCAAGATCCTGCCCTGTGCTTATTCACAAAACATCTATTCTTCAAGAAAGATAGTGGACTATAGTCAATAAGCGATAAGGTGTGGGCAGTACTGGAGCTGTATTTACCCGGGCAACGTACATCAGAGATTTATCCGATGGCGCAGAAAAGGTATCTGGGAGAAACTGCTTGAAATTTTGATTGACGATCCAGACTATGGGCAGCTGATGATAGACGCAGGCCATATCAAAGTACATCTGCATGCGGCAGGGGCAAAAGGCGGCAATCAGGATATGTCCAGGACAAAAGGGGGCTCAACACCAAAATACATCTGGCCGTGGATGCGCATGGTATGCCAGTCCGAGTCTTTGTTACACAAGGTACCAGAGCGGATTGCAGAGAAGCTTTCCACCTGATAGGGGGTATTTCTGCGGAAATCCTGCTGGCAGACAGAGGCTATGATGCAGATGCAATCCTGGCTTATGCAGCTTCATCAGGTATGAAAACCGTAATTCCTCCGAAGAAAAGTCGCAAGGAACAACGCCAATATGACAAATACCTCTATAGGCTGTGCCATCTGGTAGAAAATTGTTTTCTTGTCCTGAAACGCTGGAGGGATATTGCCACTCGTTATGCCAAGACCTCTGATGCCTTTATCGCAGCGATACACGTCCGATGTATCGCTATTTGGGCTGCCATTCGCGCTTAATTCGTGTAGACATTATCTAATATTTCTAACCCGCTCAACACTCCGCACATGACTATAATTAAAATATCGACCAGTGGATATTTCATATAGCCTGGATGCCTCGGATCTTCTATCTCAGACATTTTTTCCCGCAATTCTTCCATTTTTATCATCCTGTCTGATTATACCACTTTTTATGAGACGGGCGTGGGAAGAACAGGCGCAAGGCTTGTAATTTTGGCAGGAATTGTTTATACTGAAATAAATTTAAGAATTGAAAAGATAAAAAGGTTTGGTGAGAATATGGATAAAACAATGATAGTGGCACTGGACGCGATGGGCGGAGACCTTGCGCCGGCAGAGATTGTAAAAGGCGCGGCGGAGGCGGCGAAAGAGCTGGATGTGCTGATTAAGCTGGTGGGGCGCGAAGAGGACGTAAACCGCGAGCTTGCAAAATATGATTACCCGAAGGAGCGGATTGAGGTTGTCCATGCAGAGGAAGTTATTGGGACAGATGAAGTACCGACAATGGCAATCCGGCGCAAAAAAAATTCTTCCCTTGTGGTGGGATTGAATCTGCTGAAAAACGGCGAAGCGGATGCGTTTGTTTCCGCGGGCAGCACAGGCGCGCTTCTGACAGGGGCACTGCTGCTGGTGGGCAGGCTGGAAGGTGTGGAGCGGCCCGCACTGGGCACCTGCCTGCCGACAAAAACAGGTTTTTCCTTCCTGTTGGACAGCGGCGCGAATGTGGACTGCAAGGCCATTTATCTGGAACAGTTCGCGAAAATGGGTTCCATATATGCAGAAAATATGTTTGGAATCAAACAGCCGAAGGTCGCGCTTGTGAATATTGGCGCGGAAAAGGAAAAGGGCAACGCCCTTACAAAGGAAGCGTATGAACGGCTGGAAACGGCGGAAGGGATTCTTTTCGCAGGAAATATTGAGCCGCGGAATATTCCGTTCGGCGAAGCGGACGTGATTGTCTGCGATGGATTCGTGGGAAATACAATACTGAAGCTGTCCGAAGGTCTTGCGAAAACGCTCATTGACATCATCAAGGAGGAAATCACCGCAGGGGCTTACAAGTTGGCGGCGGCAATGCTGAAAACACCGTTCAAGAATGTAAAAAAACGTTTTGATGCGGACGAGGTCGGCGGCGCGCCGTTCATCGGGTTGAAATCGCTGGTTGTGAAGGCGCATGGCAGTTCCAACGCAAGGGCAATCAAGAACGCTGTCAGACAGTGCGTGTTATTCGCGGAGGCGGATATTACGGGCAAGATGAAAGCGGCGATTGCGGAACAGGCGGAGAAGACGGACGAATGAGGAAACGTCCTTGGAACGGAGGGCGACAGGGGAACAATTGTGCGGAGTGAGAAAGGTGTTTTAAGGGGGTGAACACATGGGTTTTATGACGGAACTTATCTGGCAGAGTGAATTTTTGATAAGGCTTTTTGCGGTTGCGGTTTCCAGCTTTTTCATTTGGGCTTTGTTCTGGTTCTCTGCAATGGTCCGGAAATTCTTTTTATGGAGGGAAGCAAAAGCTGAGGAAGAAAAGGGGAGATCACAATGAATTATCAGGCGATACTGGATTTTCTTGCGCCGCTGGACGCATTTGTAATGCAGCACCCTACGATTACATGCGTGCTGGAATCGTGGGCTGTGCTGTTTGCGCTCCATATTTGCCGGAAACGATATGGCACAATACTTGATACAAAAAAGCCCGGGGACGGGCATGGCTTTTTGGAGGAGCAGGCAAAAAGTGAATGGCAGAAGTGGATAAATGAGAGAAATGAGCAGGAAAAGCTGTCGGATTAAAATTTTTTGAAATTTCCCTATTTTCTGCTGACAAAAGGGAAGAAATAGAGTATAGTGAAATGAAACAAAAAGGATTATTTTTGGAGGAATGGAATATGGACGAAGCATTAGTATTGAAGATTATTGCAGAGCAGCTGAGAGTGCCGGAGGAAAGCCTGACGCCGGAAACGACGTTCGCAGACCTGAACGCGGATTCGCTGGAACTTTTCCAGATTATTGTCGCGCTGGAGGAAAAGTTTGACATGGAATTTGACAATGACAAAGCGGAAAACATCAAAACGGTCGGCGATGTTTTGGATTATATCAGAACGGTTATAGAAAGCAGCGGAGAATAAAAATGAACCATTTGTACCTTAAAGAATTTGAACGGAAAATCGAATATACGTTTTTGAACAAACATCTGCTCCTGCTTGCTTTGACCCATAGCTCTTATGCGAATGAGATCAGAAAGGGCGGGCATGAGAACAATGAACGGCTGGAATTTCTGGGGGATGCTGTGCTGGACATGGTCGTAAGCGAATATATGTACCGCCAGTTTCCGCAGATGCCGGAGGGCGAGCTGACGAAGCTGCGCGCAGCGGTGGTCTGCGAGGGCTCACTTGCGGAGCTTGCCAGAAAGCTGGGCATTGGCCGCTGTATCCTTTTGGGAAAGGGCGAGGAAAGCACAGGCGGCAGGAACAGAGATTCGATTTTGGCGGATGCATTTGAGGCCGTAATTGGGGCGGTCTGCATAGACGGCGGCATTGAAGCGGCGCAGGCATATGTGATGCGGACGATGGAAGGGCGTATTGCTGAAACGAAAAATAATTTCCGCAGCCTGGACTGTAAGACGCATTTGCAGGAAATCATACAGAAAATCAGCAAAATCCCGTTACAGTATGCCATTGTGCGGGAACAGGGACCGGATCATGATAAGGTGTTTGTGGCAGAGGTGACGCATGAAGGCCGGATGTTGGGCTCAGGCAGCGGCAAAAGTAAAAAAGAGGCGGAACAGAACGCCGCCAATAACGCTTTGGAGCATATGAACCGAGGATAAACGGGATATGCTCGAGTGCGTTGCGGGGGCAGTATCAGAATGGACAGAATACCACAGAACGGCGAGATGCTGTGAAGGAAATGGGGGATACAATGAAAAGGGTGCTTGCTTGTCTGATTTGTATTTTGCTGGGAACAACTGTGCCTGCATATGCGTCTGCCGGACCGCCTTTTTATTCGGGGGAGTTTCAGGTTTGGCTGCCGGAGCAGTTTCCGTGCAGTCTGCAAAAAGAGAATCCGGCAGATAAACAGATATTTCAGGATATGCAGAAGACAAAGCGGCGGCTTGTAGAGGTGGAGCAGAGGGACGTCTTTTTTGAGGAGCGGAAAATGACATGTGATTCCTTTGTTTATGCCGGAATACTGTATGTTCCTGTGCGGCAGACTGCGGAATTTTTGGGGAAAGACGTGGAATATGTTCCGGATGAAAAAATCATTCTGCTGAAAGCGGGAGAAAATGCGGAGCGGGAATTGTTGACATCAGCAATGCCCGCAGAGAAAAAACTGCCGGATATGAAGGAAATTACGGTTGACAACATTCCCATATATTACCATAGCAGGGATACGGAGCTTGACGCGTTTAAGACCAAAGACAGTGTGAATTTTTCTTTCAGTACATTTCGCTGTGAGGGGAATTTGTTTATGCCGCTGCGAACATTGGCAGAGGCAGGCGGACTTGTGCGGATTTACGATGGGAGAAATGTATATTTATACAACGGCGATGATTTTTCACAGGCGGAGGGCATTGATACAAGATTTACTGTGACTGGAATTGATATAAACGCTAAGCCGGATATCAAAGAGGAAACGGTGAAAAGGATTGCGATAAAGGCCGCGAACCGGTTTTCGGAGCCGGGCAATGTGACGTATATCGCGACACAAAATATATTGTATTACGAAAAGCCTGCTGTTTTGCTGGTAATTGGCTGGGAAACAGATTATAAATATACATGGATGCCGGTAAATGAGCTTTATCGCGCATATGTGTATGTGGCAGAGGGATGAGCAGAAAAACAGAAATGATAAAAAAATTGTAAAATTTTACAGACTATCCGTAGAACGGATAGTTTTTTTTGTGCATTTTTTTGGATGAAAAAATGTAGAAATTTGCAGAAAAGCATACTTTTTAGTAAGTTTTAGTCTTTACCATATTTTTTCAAAAAAATATTGAAAGACACTATATTTTGTGCTATTCTAACAATGTAAATATGATAAAAAGCAGCTTATTAAAAGGTATGCTTTTTAATAAGCAGGGGGCTGTCTATAGGGTTTATGCGTACGGAAAGCCTGTCGGCAAAAAATGCAGAAGAACAGTACCGGCGGCAAAGGGCAGCCTGCTGGATGAATGGTATGAATTGCCAAAGCGGGGAAAAGACCTGCGGAAGGCTGATTCATAAAACATTTTTGCGAGAAGGGGGGGAGTTATATGGCGAGGACGAATCCGCCCTGGGGGCTATCCTGCTGTCAGATGCGTTCCTGACGGCGGGGAGGCAGAAGGAACGCAGGCAAACCGCTGGAAACGGTGGGACGCAAAGCCAGAGACTAAGGTACATTTATGTACGATGTTCGTTCGGCTGCACAGAACAAAACCGCCGAAAACGGTGGAGCATAGAGCCATAAGCCAGAGCACATTTCTGTGCGACAGCTTGGGCTGTATATGGCAAACCATTGGAAACAATGGGACGCAAAACCAGAGGCTAATGTGCCTTTGGCGCGATGCTCGTTCGGTTACCGGACTCTTTGCGTCCGAAGTTTTTGCAAAGAAAGGAAGTTTGCTATGAAAGATATAAGAAAATGGAAAGGCCTGAACAGGCGCGGCCTTGCAGCACTCCTGACTTTGGCTATGTGTTTGGGTACGGTGCCTTTTACTGCATTTGCGGCAGAGGACACGCACGAACATAACCAGAATGGCTGGCACTGCGAATGGATTGAGCCTGAACAGGAACTGAACTGTCAGCATGAGCATGACGAGGACTGTTATGTCCCCGGCGAGCCTGTACTGGAATGCACAGAGGACCATCATGACGAGGATTGTTATGTCCCCGGTGAAGATGTTCTGATTTGCGAAAATGAAGATGAGGACCACGAGTATGATGAGGACTGCTACGCTTCCGGCGAAGCTGTTCTGGTGTGCGAGGAGGACCACCACACAGAAGACTGCTATGCTCCCGGCGAGCCTGTTTTGGACTGCCAGCATGAGCATGGCGAGGAATGTTTCAGCGCGGCAGAGGGCTATTGGAGCTGCACGCCGCCTGTAGAAGATACGGCTGACGAAGCCGATAAGGACGTTGTGGAAGAAGAAGACCAATTCGACAATGACGACAATCAGGGAGCCATCGTAGAGGACGAAACGTTCGAGGATGAGGACCAGACTGTCATTGAGGATGAGGACGCATTCAACGATGACGAACAGCAGAATGACGTTGAGGACGAGGACGAAGCTCTGGTTCCCGAAGAAGTGCAGGCGTTTTTAGACGCTGTGGCGGAGATTCCGGAAATCACGCCGGAAAATGCCGCTGAAGTGGCAGAATACGTCTATGGCGAGGTTTCCGAGTACTACGAAGCTTTGCTTGGTACGGAGTACGAGGATCGCGAGGACGTTCAGGAGGCCGTTGCCGTTTACGCTGCCGCTATAGATGAGGTAGACGCGGCATTGGATATGGAGAGCAATAATTTTGCCTCCCCCATTTGGGATACAAAAAATGAACAGCTGGGGACAGTAACCAAACACGTTGGAGAAAAAGGAATTTACCAGCGTTTGCCAAGATTGATAAGGAAATGTATGCTCCATCAGAGTGTTGTCTTGAATTTAACTATTCCTGACGAAGATTCTTATTTCCTTGATATGAGTACAGCTGTTTTGGGAAATCCTTCGATATTACAAGATACGGGCTACATTGTTGGCGAATATGCCTCGCAGGATCCGGATGAGTATGGTGTCTATTACTATGGCGATCCTTGTTTAGAGTATGACTATATAGGGAAAATGCCTGGAAGTTCGACGGTTAACCTGACGTATTACTATACTCACGATTATGACGGTAGGTATCGTTATTGTAGGTATTGCAATAAGAACTACTGGTGCCAAGCCGATTACAATACCTACTATTCCTATGCTTCTTTTACGGTCGATATTGTAGCTGACTATGTGCTGCACTTTGACCCTAATGGGGGTACAGACGGCCCTGCTGACCAGACAGTCACTGTGGGAACAACATCAAAAAGCTTCACTATTCCCCAAACTAAGCCTACCAATGGGAATAAGACATTCTTAGGCTGGGCTGAGGATCCTAATGCAACAACAGCAACGTATACTGCTGGAAACAGCATCACCCTGAATTGGGAAGATGGTTTCGGCAGTGTAGATAATCCTGTTTCCAAGACGCTGTATGCGGTTTGGGGCGATGACGATACGCCTACTGAAACCACATACAAGGTTGTCCGTAAATATTATCTTGATAACGAGCTACAAGGTACTATGACTGTTCCGACCACAGATGGCGTAGTTGGTCAGGAGATTTCCGGCGATGATCTTGCGAAAGCCAATCCAAAATGGACGAAATATGGTCCGACAGGCGAAGAGAAACTCGAGTATGAGTATACTGGAGCCACACCTCCTATCTTGATATTGGTGAAAGACGCAGCTCAGAATGTAATCACACTCCGGTATGATTATACTTCGCCGGAAACCTATACTGTCGTCTATACAGATGGCAGTCCGGACAATGTTTTCGAGGATTACAGTAAATCTGGCTTGAAAAAAGGAGAGGCTACCCCTACGTTCAAAGAACTTAGTGGTAAAGAGCAGCCCGAACGCGAGGGCTACGAATTTATGGGCTGGGCTCCTGCGGTAAATTCTGTGGTATCTAAGGATGATGCAACAAATGGTGTCATTACCTACACGGCAACGTGGCAGAAGAAACAACTGAACGAGTTTAAGAAGGAACTGGTGGAAAATGCAGCAGATGTGCCTACGGGTGTTACTGGCATCACTTTCCCGAATAGCGAAGGCAAGGTTATCCTTCCTGCGGATGGTTCTGAGATTACACTGCTGTACAAAATCACTGTAACAGGTGTCGAAGGTGCACAGTATGAAGTGGAGGACAAGGGGGCAACCCTTGTTTCCGGCTCTTCTTGGAGCGGCACAATCCCCAAGAGCGGCGAAGCTGTTATCTATGTGACAAAGTCCTTTACTAAGGATGACATTAGCAAAGATAACAATCTGGTAAATACTGCCAAGGTTACACCCGGGAAAGGCGACGAAAGCAGCTCTACCGCTACGAAAGCCACCCCCGCGGAGGTCGCAGAGAACTATACGCTGACGTATGACGCGAATGGCGGCACAGGCGGCCCCGGCGTAGTGGAGCAAAAAGACGCAACATTCACGATTTCCAGCACAGAGCCTACTAAAGAAGGTTTTAAATTCATGGGCTGGGCGGATACGGAAGATGCAAAAACAGCATCATACCAGCCGAAGCAGACAATAACTCTTACGGAGGAAAATCCCGAAAAGACGCTTTACGCTGTATGGGCTAACAAAAATGATGCTGGAATTAAGGTCACAAAGATCATCCAGAAGCAGGTTAAGAGTGAAGACTCTGTCGCTTGGACGGATCCGGACGGCGTTGGCAAACTGAAAAACGGCGATGTTGTCCGCTATACCGTAACGGTAGAGAACATAAAGAATCTTCCTCTGAAAGACCTTGAGTTCTTCGATGATATGGATGTGAAGTTAACGGATATCGAAGTCACTGCTGTTTCCGATGGCTGGACAGCAGCGTACGATTACTACCCGGCGGAGGGCGATCTGAAACCCCTGCTGTATATTGCGGCAGATGGCAAAACATTGCAGAGCAGAGAGAGCATCAAGGTGCAGTATACGGCGACAGTAAGCGGCGTAACAGGCGACGAGAACGAAACAGTAGCCAACTATGTCGAAGTTTATGCCCAGATTGACAAAGACGCTTATAATCAGTCTGGAATGAGGAAAGCGGCTGCTTTCAGAAGTTCTGTTAATAGCGGTGCCGGCACTACGACTGATACCGGTATGAGCGGCAATGTATCCGAAGGTACAGGCAGCGGCGGAAGGCCGACTAAACCTGAAGACGGCATCGGCGGCAGCGGCAGCACCAACACAGGTACGGAAAAACCGGTTACACCGGCTCCCGCGCTGAGCGTTACGAAAACTGCTGACAAGGCAACTGCAAGTGTAGGCGAAACGATTACCTATACGGTTACGGTTGAAAACACTGGCAATGTTAAACTGACAGGTATTACGGTTACGGATTCGATGGATGACAAAGTTGTGCTTGCCGAAGGCAGCTCTTTTGGTCTATTCGACCTTGCTGTTGGAGAAACCAAGACCATTACGTACACCTATACTGTTACAGCAGATGATGCAGGTAAAGATATCACAAATAATGTCGACGTTACCAGTGCTGAGGTTACAACACCTGTAACAGGCAGTAAAACGGTAACGGTTAAGCCTGTTGAACCGGAAAAAGTTACAATCACAATTCGGTATGTGAACGAGGCTAATGAAATAATTGACACATTCACAGAAGAAGTTGATAAGGGCAGCGAGTATAATGTTACTGACGAAGTCAACACCAACGTACCTGAAGACTATGTAATCAAAGGAGAGCTTCCGGATAACGTCACAGGTATTGCGAAGGAGGACGTTACCATTATCGTACCTTGTCTCAAAGATACCGCTACAATTACGTATCCTGGGTACAAGGATGGAGAAGAGCCTGAGAGCAAAGGCGAAGAGGTTGCTTCTGGCACCACCATTATCGTTGACCCGAACGGCGGTTTATGGACGCCTCCCGAAGGCAGTGAATGGAATGTAGAAGGCGACACCTTCAAGCATGTTGCCGCAGCTGGCGAGCAGATTGCTCTGACTGTACCGACAAAAGACGGCAATGTTTTTGTTGGCTGGACAAAGGCGGAAGCAACAGATGAAAATGGTGACAAGACCATCACTTTTACCGCACAGTGGGTTGAGGCTGACGGCAGACATACTATTACGGTAAACAGGGTTCATAACGGCAATACGATTGTCAGCATCCCCGTTACCGTACCTGACGGCGAGGATTATACGGTTACAGACACAGATGCACCCGCTGCATTCGACAATGGCGGAAACCACTATATCCGCATTGACGAAACGCTTCCGACTGTGACCGCAGGTGATGAAAATGTAAGCGTTGATGTTCGCTACGCACTTGACAACATCGGCGGCGGCACGAACGGCAACAGCCCTGACGGAATCCCCGATGACCAGCAGGCAGTTGTTTATTACCGTTCCAGCAACACCACTTACGGAACAGTAAGAGATGCATACCAGATGTTTGACCTGCGCCCGAATGTTGCCAGCAGAGCAGAAACACTGCGCAACGCAGCATCTACAGTGGGCAGCGGGCGTTTCACAAACTGGACGCTTGGCAACCAGGCACTGAGCACGAGCGCGGCTCTGGAAAATGTATTTACAGTGGAAGCAGGACACACATACACAGTAATCGCTAACTTTACCAGCGGCAATACCGGCGGCGGTGGCTCCGGCGGCGGTGGCGGCGGCGGTGGTGGCGGCGGTGGTTCCAGCAGCGGAAACACCAGCAACAATACCACTAACAACAATGATTCAACAACCAACGACAATACGGTTACCATTGATGATGGTGAAGTGCCTTTGGCGGACCTCACTTCGCTGAACCGCGAGGACCACTTCGCTTATGTAAGCGGTTATACGGATGGTACGGTACGCCCTACCAATAACATTACCCGTGAAGAAGTGGCGGCAATTTTCTACCGCCTGCTGACGGATGTTTCCCGTACGGTCTATGAAACAGGTGTAAATAACTTCAGCGATGTTGACAGCAGCCGTTGGTCCAACAACGCTATTTCCACACTTGCGAATGCAGGTATCATCAGTGGTTACAAAGAGGGTACATTTAAGCCCGGACAGACAATCACCCGTGCAGAATTTGCGGCGATTGCCTCCCGCTTTGACAGTGTATCCGAAAACGTGACAAATCCTTTCACCGATACTGAGGGGCACTGGGCTGAACAGCTGATTTCCAATGCGGCAGATAAAGGATGGGTTGGCGGATATCCTGACAACACATTCCGGCCGACGAACGCAATTACGCGTGCTGAGGCAATGACGCTGATTAACAAGGTCCTGAACCGCGAGGTAGACGAAGAAGGTCTGTTGGCTGATGCGAAGCAGTGGCCTGACAACCAAAAAGGAAAATGGTATTACTATCAGGTTCTGGAAGCAACCAACTCTCACGATTATGAGCGTCGCAGTGCGGACAGCTATGTTGAGAACTGGACTGCCATTACCCAGAAGTAATTACTGACAAAAGCGAAAGGAGAGTATTCAAAACCTCTCTGGATGCGGAAAGTCCGGCATTATGGGCGTTGCCATAAGAATATTTCATTTTTTGAAGCGTCTGAAAATTAAGATTTTTCAGAGCGGCTGAATTTTAGAAGAAATTTTCTCAGGCAACAGTCATCAGTGCTTGACTTAAGAAATCAGTTGTAAAAAATTTGTTTTCTTAAGTCAAGCCGCCCATGCCGGACTTTTTTTGCAAAAAAATATTTTTCAGACAGAAAATACCGAAGGCGGGACGGCCTTCCGCACTGTATGACAGCCGGTCAGGGCGATATCAACCCTTTACACATTCATTCTGCAATATGGACATGGCGAGCCAGTAGAACATCAGTACACACAGACCATAACCAAAGTGATGCTCACGCCCAGCATTGCCGCAACCGAATTTCCAACCTTGCGGCCGATTCGTTTCCTTTTTTGCTTCTCATTTCCACTGTGTGCGTTAAGTGCAACAGATTTCACTCCTGATTTCCTGTAATACTTTGTGATTCCTTACCTTCGCCTGACAAAGAGTATATACGGCTGAAAAGGTGTGTATCCCTCCTGTCAGGCGAAAGCAGGGAAGTGATATTTTGTATAGCCGCAGTACAGTTTTACTGCTTTTCAGATTCATTTATTTTTTAAATCTACTTTATTTATTGACGTGTCTGGGAGCATATGGTATTATGACAAAGATTTTGCTGATTGTGCGGCGGAGCGGAAGGACAAAGCGCAGCCGTATGAATACGGATACGAAAATTTTCGGAGAAGAATTTCTCCGTTTCAGAATTTGCAGATATCGTGATCATGGCCAGAAAATAGCCTATTTGGAGGACAAGCTTATGGATAATTCAAGGGATTTTTTTGAACGAGCCACTAAGGATAGTACGTCCGATGAAAACTGTGAACAGAATTGTGTTATGTGGAGCGTTCAAAATCTGGAAGCAGTCATCAATGAAGCCCTTCGTGTCGCTCTGCTGGAAGAAACGCCGGATCAGTCTCTGGAAGTGCTGCTGGAGCATCTTGGAAAAGCGATGAACGGAGACAGGACATATATTTTTGAGCAGAACGAATACGGCTGCGATGACAATACATATGAATGGGTAGCCGACGGGGTGGAGCCCGAAAAAGATAATCTTCAAAACGTTCCGCCGGAGGTATCCGCAAGCTGGTACCGGAATTTCGGCATTGGCAGGCATATTGTTATCAGGGATCTGGAAGAAATTCGGGAAACGGATTTCCTCCAATATGAAACCCTGAAGCGTCAGAAAATCCATTCCCTTGTGGCAGTTCCCCTTTATGATGGCAAAAAGCTCATTGGTTATTACGGCGTGGACAACCCGCCCGCGAAGTCGCTGGAGTATGCGTCGAATATGCTCCAGACGGCGGCATATTTCATTGTTTCTTCTTTAAGGCGGCGCAATCTGGTCCGCGAGCTTCAAAAGCGAAGCTATAACGTCCTCCATGCCCTCAGCGTGGATTATCTGGGAATTTATCAGGTGAACTTTGATACCGGAGAATGCGAGACATATCGGGACAGCGAACAGATGGGAATAGACTGGGCGGTCAGTTTTGAGGACGGCTATCAGACGGCTATGGAGCGGTATATTTCGCAGCATGTGATACCGTTGGATCAGGAACGGCTCCGCACTGTAACAAAGAAAGAGTATGTGCTTGCGCAGCTCAGGGAAAAGAAAAAGTTTTCTGTTCGTTACCAGGTAAAAGAAAGCTCATGCGGACGGAAGCATTTGGAAATGCATTTTTCCGCGGCAGAATGGACAGCGGGAGAAAACTGCGCGATTTTTGCACAGAGGGACGTCAATGCTGTCGTGGAACAGGAAGAGAAGTACAGGCTGGAAGCAAGGCGCAGCCTGGAAAATATTCTGGAAGGAGCCAGGACCGGCATCTGGACGATTGAGCTGGAAGAAGGCTGCCAGCCCAGGATGTATACAGACCGCACCATGCGAATCCTTTTGGGAGTGCCGGATGAAATCGGGCCGGAAGAATGTTACCGGCGTTGGTTTGAAAATATTGAGCCGGACTATGTACAGATGGTACAGGAGGCTGTGCGGGAGATATTGGAAAACGGGCGTTCCGAGGTAATTTATCCCTGGAACCATCCGAAGCTGGGGAGAATATATGTCCGCTGCGGCGGCGTACCGGATAAAACATTCAAAAAAGCCGGAGCCTGCCTGAACGGGTACCATCAGGATATTACGGAGACCATGATGACAAGGAAGAAGCAGGAACAGGACATTATGAAGCTTCTGGAAAAGGTCAGGCAGGCAGATTCGGCAAAGAGCGAATTTCTTTCGCATATGTCGCATGACCTCCGCACACCGATTAACGGGATTATGGGAATGCTGGCTATTATGGAGAGACGGCAGGAAGATATGAAATTGCAGGAAGAATGCAGGGAGAAAATCCGCGTATCAACGGAACATCTGCTTTCTCTGGTCAACGATGTTCTTCAGGTCAGCAAGCTGGAGAGCGGCAGACCGGCAGTGGTAGAGGAACCGTTTGGCCTGCATGATACACTGGAAAACTGCATTATGATCCTGTCCGCACAGGCGGAGACACAGAATATCCATTTGGAGTTAAAAGAGGAAGGGGTGCAGCATAACAAACTGGTCGGCAATCCGCTGTACCTGAAACAGATTTTGATGAATGTTATCGACAATGCCCTCAAGTATAACCGCCCTCGCGGCTCTGTATTTGTGCAGGTCAAAGAAACTGCATACCAAAACGGTATAGCAGAGTATCAGTTTGTGGTTGAAGATACGGGAATTGGTATCGGGGAGGAATTTAAGCCGCATATTTTTGAGCCTTTTACACAGGAGCATCAGGATTCGAGAACGCACTATAATGGCGTTGGACTTGGCATGTCCATCGTGAAAAGGCTGGTAGACCAGATGAAAGGGACTGTTGAGGTGGACAGTCAGGTCGGCAGAGGGAGCGTTGTCCGTATTACCCTTCCGTTCCGCGTCGATGAGGCAGGGGGCAGACGGCATGCTGCTGCGGAAGAACCGGATTATATGGGCGAAGTTGCGGGAATGCGCGTCCTTTTGGTCGAGGATAATGAAATCAACCGTGAGATTGTAGAATTTATGCTGAAAGAAGCAGGGGCAGAGGTTGTAACGGCGATCAACGGCAAGGCTGCTGTGGATGCGTTTACGGCGTCCGCGCCGGAAACAATAGATTGTATCCTGATGGATTTGATGATGCCGGTTATGAGCGGCTATGAGGCGTCCCGTGTGATACGCAGTCTGGATCGTGCAGACGCGCAGACCATTCCGATTATCGCGCTTTCGGCAAACGCGTTTGAGGAGGACGTCGCGCTGGCAAAAGACGCAGGGATGAATGAACATCTGGCAAAGCCGGTGGATATCCGGAAGATGCTCAGAACGATGAAACGTTTGAAACGCTGACGGGGACGCAAAGCGATGCGCATTACAGATTTTGAAATAACTTTGGAGGTGAGAAAGTGTGAAAAACATGGTTTTTCCACGTTTCTTAAAAATCAGTATAGCATTGGTATTATGCCTGAATATTGTGATATTTGCTTTTTTGGGAATATCCATTCAAAAGATGAGCCATGGCACGATTGAAAATATTGGCGCGGCTTATATGGCTGGAATGAATGAGCAGGTATCACTGCATTTTGAAACAATCATTGATCTCCGTCTGACGATGGCAGAATCCATAGCGCATATTGCGACGGATGAAACAACCTCCAGCTATGGTTCAAAAGCAGCAATCGAATATGGCGCGAAGGCAAGACACTTTTTGTGTGCCGCCCTGTATTCCTCTGACGGCGAGATTGAAATGATTTACGGAGATTCTGTGCAGCTCAATCATCCGGAGCAGTTTTTGGAAAGCCTGAAAAACGGAAAGCGCAAAATGGCGTCCGGCGTGGATGGCAGCGGGGAGGACGTCATTTTGTTCGGCGTTCCCTGCGAGTATCCCATGGAGAATGGGGAATCCAGCCTTGCTATTGTTGTGGGGCTTTCTTCCAGATATATGGGTGAGGTGCTGTTTCTCGATTCGGACAGCTCTCTGGTATATTCCTATGTCATACGCAATGACGGCAGCTTTGTGGTGAGGGATACGGAGAGCGCGAATAATAATTATTTTGACAGGCTTTACCGCATTTTTGAGGGGCAGAGTCAGGAGGCGGATTTTTATATCAGACAACTGACCTCCGCAATGAACGCGGGGGAGGATTATTCTGTGATACTGCAAAACGGCGAATCGCGCTGCCATCTGTACTGCACCGACCTGCCATACTGCGAATGGTATCTGGTGACAGTGCTGCCGTTTGACGGGCTGGATCATGCGATTGCCGGTATGGGCATTCACTGGCTGACTATCGTTTATGTTTCTTCCTTTGCCGTAATCGCTATGCTCCTTGGTGTATTTTATCAGTATTTCAGGGTATTCCGAAAGCAGGTATTAGAGCTGGAGCGCGTGAATAAGGAAATGGATATTGCGCGGGAGACAGCGGAAAAGGCGCGGAAAGAGGCGGAGTATGCCAATGCGGCAAAGCAGGATTTTCTTTCCAGCATGAGCCATGATATCCGTACACCGATGAACGCTATTATAGGTATGACGGCTTTGGCAATGTCCCATGCGAACGATGCTGCCAGGGTGCAGGAATATCTGCGTAAAATTTCGGTATCCAGCAAGCACCTGCTGGGGCTGATCAATGACGTTCTGGATATTTCAAAGATCGAAAGCGGGAAAATGACGCTGAATATTGAACCGGTATCTCTGCGGGATGTGATGGACAGTATCGTTAATATTATGCAGCCGCAGGTTAAAGCGAAAAACCAGCAGTTTGACGCGGCGGCGTATGAAATTCTTTCGGAGGATGTATGCTGTGACAGTGTGCGGCTGAATCAGGTGCTGATCAACCTGTTGGGCAATGCCGTGAAATTTACGCCGGAGCAGGGCTCTGTACGGGCTGCGGTTTATCAGGAAGCGTTGCCGGAGGATACTTCCTGTGTCCGCACGCATTTTATTGTGAGCGATACGGGCATCGGCATGTCAAGGGAATATCAGAAGGTCATTTTCGACTCCTTCAGCAGAGAGGATAACGCCCGTGTGCAGAAAACGGAAGGGTCTGGGCTGGGCATGGCAATCACGAAGTGCATCGTAGACGCAATGGGCGGCAGCATTTCTGTCCACAGCGAACAGGGGAAGGGCAGTGAGTTCCATGTTGTACTGGATTTGGCGAAGGCGGAAGGGCAGGAGCCGGATACCGCGCTTGCCGACTGGAAACTGCTGGTTGTGGACGAGGATGAATGGCTGTGTACCAGCGTGGTGCAGTCTTTGCAGTCGCTTGGTTTGCGCGCGGAATGGTGTACAGATGCGGAACGCGCATTGGAGCTGGCGGACGAACATTTCCGCCGGAACGATGCTTACCAGTTGATGCTGTTGGGCTGGAAGCTGCCGGATATGAACGGGATAGAGGCCGCGCGGAGGATTCGGCAGAGCTTCGGGGAAAACAGCCCGACATTGCTGCTTTCCGCCTGCGATTGGAGCGGCATGGAGGAAGAAGCCAGAAAGGCGGGAATTTTCGGATTTATTCCCAGGCCGATGTTCCGGTCTGTTCTGTATGACGCTTTGAAAACATTCACAGGCAAAGCGGTGGAAGAAACCAATGTTTCCAAAGAGGAGAACAATCTGGAGCTGAAAGGAAAACGTGTTTTGCTTGCGGAGGATAATGAACTGAACTGGGAAGTCGCAGGGGAGCTGCTTTCTGTGCTGGAACTGAAACTGGACTGGGCAGAAAACGGGCGGATATGCCTTGAGAAATTTGAAAAATCGCCAGCCGGATATTATGATGCGATACTTATGGACGTGCGGATGCCCGAGATGGACGGCTACGAAGCTACCAGAGCGATACGGAGGCTGGAGCGTGAGGATGTGGACATTCCTATTATTGCGATGACGGCGGACGCTTTTTCGGAGGATATTCAAAGGTGTCTGGAATGTGGTATGAATGATCATCTGGCAAAGCCGATTGACATTCAGGCAGTTGTTCGCAAGCTGAAAAAATATCTGAAATAGGAAAATTTGAAGACAATAGAAAAACGGGGTGTGAAAAGCGGAAAATGGCTTCTCGCACCTCGTTTTTGTTCCAAAATCCGTTCAGCAACTTTTCAAACACTGGCTCTACCGGTCTTTTACTGCCATACTTTGTATGTATTTTTGAAATACATACAGTATTCCTGCGAAAGATCTCCTTTATCCGGCGGCAAAATTCAGATATATTCGGTATTTCCCAGGACAGTGAACAGGTTTTCAGCCTATGCTCTGTTTTGGGTGTTTTCTGTTAAAGCAGGCCGAGTTCCTTCGCGCTTGCCTCGATTGCATCGGCAGCACGGTCCAGGTCTTCTTTGGTATGCGCCGCAGAAACCATTACGCGCAGACGTGCCGCACCGCGGGGGACAACGGGGAATTGCAGCCCCTGTGCATAAATACCTTTTTCATAAAGCGACTGGCTCATCTGCTGTGCTTTTTCGCCCTCGCCCACAATAACGGGGATAACAGGCGTAACGGTAGAGCCGATGTTCAGCCCCAGTTTCTGCATACGTGCTGCGAAATATTCCCGATTTTCCCATAGTTTTTTTACAAGGGAATCATCTGCGGAAACCATCTCAACGGCTTTCAGAGCGGCCGCTGTCAGACAGGGAGCAAGGGGAGATGCGGTAAAAATAAAACTTCTTGCCTGCGGGCGGATTTTGTCGATCAGCTCGCGGGAGCCTGCCACAAAGCCGCCGGCCGCGCCGAATGCCTTGGAAAGGGAACCTGTTTCGATATGGATACGGTCGCGCAGGCCAAAATGTTCCACTGTTCCTTTGCCGTAAGGGCCCATAACGCCATCGCCATGCGCATCGTCCACAACAAGCGTCGCGCCGTATTTATCGGCGAGGTCAGCCATATCGGGCAGAGGCGCGAGATCGCCGTCCATGCTGAATACGCCGTCTGTGATGATAAGCCGTTTGCCGGTTACAGGTTCTTTCAGCTTTGCCTCAAGAGAATCCATGTCCATATGCTTGAAAACCTTAATTTCCGCGCGGGAAAGACGGCAGCCGTCAATGATGCTGCCATGATTGAGCTCATCGCTGTAAATAGTATCGCCTTTGCCGACAAGGCAGGGGATTACGCCGGAATTCGCGGAAACGCCGCAGTTGAAGACAAGCGTTGCCTCGACATCCTTGAATTTTGCGAGTTTTTCCTCTAATTCATCATGGATTGTAAAATTCCCGACGATATTGCGGCTTGCACAGGGCCCAACGCCGAACTGGTCGATGGCTTCTTTTGCCGCTGCGACAAGCGCGGGATGGTTCGCCAGACCGAGATAGTTGTTGGACGCCATATTGATAACATCGCGTCCGTCCAGATTGATATGGCCGCCCTGAGGGCCGTACAGTGTACGATACATAAAAAAACCTTCTTTCTGAGTTGTCTGGGCAGGAATCCCGCCCGTTTTCTGGTATATGGGTATCATACTACAAAATGGAAAAAAACTCAAATGGGTAAGCGATACTTTTCGATATGTTCGGTTTCGGAATATTTTTGGGGATATCTTTTGCACAAAGGGAGTGCTTGCGGGGGATTTTGGCATATGCTACAATGGAAAAAAGGGAGGACGGACATGGATTACAGAATACGAAAAATCAGGAAAGCGGAATATGGCTGCCTGGAGGATTTTTTATATGAGGCGATTTTTGTGCCGGATGGCGTGGAACTGCCGCCGAAATCTGTCATCGCATTACCGGAGCTTCGGGTATATACGGAGGGCTTTGGGCAGGAGCCTAACGACAGGGGGCTTGTCGCGGAAGAGAATGGGAAAATCGTGGGCGCGGTCTGGACGAGGATTATGGAGGATTATGGGCATATTGATGAAAAAACGCCTTCGCTGGCGATGTCTTTATATCCTGCATACAGAGGAAAGGGGATTGGAACTGTATTGTTACGGGAAATGCTTGCCCTGCTTGCGAAAGATGGTTATGCGAGAGTTTCCCTTTCCGTGCAGCGGGCGAACGACGCGGTAAGGTTATACCGGACCGCAGGATTCTGTGTATGGGAAGAAAAAGAAGAGGAGCTTATTATGGTAAAAGATTTGGAATCAGGCGGTTTTCACGCATAAAGGGGTACAGCGGCTTTCTTGGGGGAGAAAGCCGCTGCGTAAGGGTTGCCACTGCCACACAGAAGAACAGTTAGGGGGCGTTCCGCTGTGTTTACAGACAATGGCAAGAAGAGATGAAAAGTTTGATTCAAAATAGTTTGGCGTTAGGAGAAAACCCCAAACTACAGAAGCAAGCAATGTTAAAATACGATTGGCAGACGCTCAGATAAGCATGCTGCCGCATTTATCGCTAGCAATATCATGCCTTATTTTGACTGAAAAGTCAATAAAAAAATTGCAAAAAAAATGCATGGACTGACGGGAATATCTTGTAAAAAATCCCGAAGAGAAAGGAGCTTTTCCGCAAAGTATATGCGCACCTTTTTCCCTTTGACAGGGGCAAAGAAAAGCATTGTCAAGCCCCTGTTTTTTTGTTACCATAAGAGGAAAGAAGGAAAGGGGACGCAGGATGAAAATACAGGAGTCTATGGAGAATTATCTGGAAACAATCTATATTCTGAACCAGCGGACAGGCTTTGTGCGTTCTGTGGATATTGCGACTGAGCTTGGCTTCAGCAAACCCAGCATCAGCAATGCCATGAAGAAGCTGAAAACAGAGGGATATGTGCAGATAGAAGAAAAAGGGCGCATCGTCTTGACAGACAAGGGGCGCGAAATCGCGGAACGGACGTATGAAAGGCATTGTGTCATTTCACAAATGCTGATCGGCATTGGTGTGAGCGAGGAAATCGCATTGGAGGACGCCTGCCGGATGGAGCACTGCATCAGTCAGGAAACATTTGCCTGTATGAAGGAGCATTATTTGCAGGAAATCGCAGAGAAGAAATAAAGGACGGGGCAGGCGTATGGCCTGCGAACGATTGAAAACAACAGATGAGGAATTTTTGAAGAAGGTGGAAAAATGAGCGGAAAACAGAAGATTCTGATTGTGGATGACGATATGCATATTGCGGAGCTGGTTTCGCTTTATGTGGAAAAGGAAGGCTTTGAAACAAAAGAGGTTTATGACGGCAGGGAAGCGATACAGGCGGCATCTGCGTTCCAGCCGGATTTGATACTGCTTGATCTGATGCTGCCGGGGATGGACGGCTATCAGGTCTGTGCGGAAATCCGCAAGACAAGCCGTGTGCCGGTTATTATGCTGACGGCAAAGGGGGAGACCTTTGATAAAGTGCTGGGGCTGGAGCTGGGCGCGGACGATTATATTGTTAAGCCGTTCGATCCGAAAGAGCTTGTTGCGCGGGTAAAAGCAGTCCTGCGGCGGTATGAGCCGCAGCAGGAGGAGGGGGATATTCTGCGGTTCCCCAATCTGGAAATCAATATTTCCAATTATTCCGTTACATACCACGGCAGAGGACTGGAATTTCCACCGAAGGAATTTGAACTGCTGTTTTATCTGGCAAAGCACCCGAACAGGGTTTTTACCAGGGAACAGCTTCTGGACCAGATTTGGGGTTATGAATATGTCGGGGATACCCGTACAGTAGATGTGCATGTCAAAAGGATACGGGAAAAGCTGAATCAGGAGGATGAATGGGGCATCCGTACTGTTTGGAGCGTGGGCTACAAATTCGGACAGAAATAAAAAGGAGCCGCAGAGGTTTTTCTGCGGCTTCAAGCTGTCAAAAATCTATATTCAAGTCGCGGAAGGGTTCGGGAAACGAAGAGTTTCCCGACTGGAATCCGCAGAGCAGGCTTTGCCTGCGGAAGTTTGCTCCGCAAACCGGCTGAAAGCCGCCGCTTGCGGTTCCGCACGAGGAAAAGGGTGAGTTTCAAGGCTTTCTGTGGTTTTTCAGAAAGCCGATGGAATGAGTCCCTTTATGCCGACAGTTCCTCAAAAAAGGCTTGAAGGCGTAGCCTGAGCCTTTTTTGATACGCGAGAGCCGCAGAGGTTTTTCTGCGGCTTTTGCGTGTTTATTCTTCTGTTTCCCTGCTTTCGGGCAAAGCTTCTGCGGCCTTGTTTTCCAGGGCTCTTGCGGCTGCCTCCGCTTTCCGCTTTTCTGCTTCCATCTGGTTCATGCGTTCCTTGCGGAGGTTCGTAATCCGCAGCATGATGCAGAGCACGTAAAGGAAAAACAGCAGGTAGTGGAAACTGTTCATATTGTTCCACGGGGTGCGGAACAATATCATTATGCCCAGTACCATCATGATGATGTCTGTGGGGGAGATTTTCTTTCTGGGGGGACGCTGGCCGTTCTGCTGATCTGTATTCATATCGTTTGTTGGGCGGAAAGCCCTGCTCCTTTCTCCGTTCAGGCCCTTTCCCGCTTGCGGGGACAGGACAGTCCGTAAGTTACAGAAAACAGTATACCATCTTTTGCGGGATTTGTAACTATATTTTTCAAACAGCGGAAAAGTTTGGCTTGGGCGGGACGGTCCAAATTATAATTATTTTACAGGAAAAGGCGAAAGCAGCGGGAAATTTTCGGAAAATACTTGCAATGGGGAAGAAAGCATGTTATACTGGGAGCAGAAAAGGTATAGTTGTCGGATGAAAGAGTGGGTCAAAGCCCACTCTTTGTTATTGTAAGCCGGAGGGAATTTCGTCCTTTTGGCTGTGCGGTATTTTTCCGACAGAGAAAAAAGATCGTAATGAGGTGTGAAAATGGCAAAGGCAGGCAATACGGAACAGAAGGTTCTGCCGTATCTGGAGCCGATAACGGCGGAATGCGGCGTGGAGCTGGCTGATTTGGAATTTGTAAAGGAAGGCGCGAACTGGTATCTGCGGGTTTATATTGACAAGGAGGGCGGCGTGACGATTGATGACTGCGAGGCAGTCAGCCGCGCGCTGGAGGCAAAGCTGGACGAGGCCGACCCCATTGAACAGGCGTATATTCTTGAGGTCAGTTCCCCGGGAATTGACAGGCCGCTGAAAAAAGACGGGGATTTTGTGAAATACCAGGGCGAAATGATTGACGTAAAGCTGTATAAGGCGCAGGAGGGACGCAAGCAGTTCCAGGGGAAGCTGCTGGGGCTTGCGGACGGCGTTGTTACTTTGGAAGAAGACGGGAAAACATTTGCATTTGAACGGAAAGATATTGCCAGCGTGCGTCTGGCGGTGTTGTTGTAAAAGGGAGGAAACGGGAAAAATGGACAGAGTGGAATTTATCGAGGCACTGAAACTGATCGAGAAAGAAAAGGGCATTGACAGGGAGATTATATTTGAAGCGATTGAGGCATCGCTGGTTTCGGCCTGCAAGAAGAATTTCGGAAGCGGGCAGAACATTAAGGTCGTAATTGACAGGGAAAGCGGGGACGTTGCCTGTTATGCGCAGAAAACGGTTGCAAACCCTGTGGAGGACAGCCAGAATGAAATTTCTCTCGAGGCGGCGCGGGTGCTTGACCCCAATTATACAATAGGCGATGTAATCGATTTTGAAGTGACGCCGAAGGATTTCGGGCGAATTTCCGCGCAGACTGCAAAACAGGTGGTCGTGCAGAAATTCCGTGAGGCAGAGCGCGAAATACTGTATAATCAGTATATTACGAAGGAACGCGAGGTTGTGACGGGCATCGTACAGCGGAAAGAACGCCGTAATGTCATTGTGCAGATGGGCAAGATCGATGCTGTGCTTGCCGCGAATGAGCAGATTCCGGGCGAACAGTACAACTTCATGGACAGGGTAAAGGTTTATGTGCTGGAAGTGAAGCAGACAACGAAGGGGCCTCAGATTTTTGTATCCAGAACGCATCCGGAGCTTGTAAAACGTCTGTTTGAGCAGGAAGTGCCGGAGGTGCATGATGGTACGGTGGAAATCAAGAGCATTGCGCGTGAGGCCGGGAGCCGGACGAAGATTGCCGTATATTCCAAAAATGAAAATGTGGACGCACTGGGCGCGTGTGTCGGTCAGAACGGCTACCGCGTAAACGTGATCGTCAGCGAACTGGGCGGCGAAAAAATTGACGTTATTAACTGGAGCGAGGACCCGAAGGAATTTATTGCAGCCGCGCTCAGCCCTTCCAAGGTGCTGGCTGTCGCGCTGAACAGGAAAGAACAGAGCGCGAAAATCGTTGTGCCGGATCACCAGCTTTCCCTTGCCATTGGCAAGGAAGGGCAGAACGCAAGGCTTTCTGCAAAGCTGACCGGCTGGCGTATTGATATCAAGAGCGAAACGCAGGCATTGGAAACTAATTTCCTTATGGAAGACGAGGAAGATTCTGACGAAGAACTGGAAACAGCGGAAGGCATTGCGGAGGAAATGGAAGAAACAGCCGAGGCAGATGCTGAGGAGACAGAGACAGCCGCTGAGGGCGAGGCTCTTGAGGAAACAGACGAACCCATAGAGGACTGAGAGGAAACAGGAGGCCGTTTGAATGAAACAGAGGAAAATTCCGCTCAGAAAATGCACTGGGTGTCAGGAGATGAAAAATAAAAAGGAACTGATCCGCATTGTAAGGAACGAGGCCGGGGAATTTTCTCTGGACAGAACGGGCAAAAAGCCTGGGCGCGGCGCGTATATCTGCGCCAATGCGGACTGCCTTGCGAAAGCGCAGAAATCAAAGGGGCTGGAACGCTCATTCAAGGCGGCAGTGCCGAAGGAGGTATACGAACAGCTTCTGCGGGAGATGGAGGAAGGGACAGATGCGTAAATTTTATTCCCTTCTGGGGCTCTGCAAACGCTCCGGCAATCTGGAAGCCGGAGAAACGGCGGCGGAACAGGCTGTCCGGAAGAAAAACGCAGAGCTGCTGATACTGGCGGGGGACGCCTCCGCGAATACAAAGAAAAAATTCAGGAATTCCGCGGCGTATTATGGAATAGCTTTTGTGGAAGTAGGAAACAAGGAAGAACTGGGCAGAGCCATTGGGACGGAACAGCGGTCGATCATCGCGGTGACGGAAAAGGGTTTTGCGGAAAAACTGAAAACGCTGGCGGAAGAAAATATAGAAGAAATTGGCAGGGATTGACAGATGGAAAGATGAGGTGTTGTGAATGTCGAAAATACGAATTTACGAATTAGCAAAGCAGCTGGGCGTTGCGAATAAAGAATTGATGGCAAGGATGAAGGAAATCGGAATTGAAGCCACAAGCCATATGAGTATGCTGGGGGAAGAAGACGCGGATAAGGTGACAAAGCTCTACCGGCAGAATACAGAGAAGAAGGATGCACCCAAACAGGACGCGCCGAAGCAGGAGGCGCAGAAGCCTGCGCCCAGGCAGGACGCGCCAAAGCAGGGGGGGCAGCAGAAAAAAGACGGACAGCAGAAAAAGGACGGAAACCGCAGACATGGCGACCAGCGTCCCGCAGGCGATCAACGCCATGCACCCAGACAGGACGGCGCGCCCCGTCAAAACGGCGGGCAGGGCAATGGGCCCCGTCAGGGCGGCCAGAATAATGCGCAAAGGCAGGGCGGTCAGAACAACGCACAGAGACAGGGCGGACAGAAGCCGAACGCTCCGGCAGGACAGAACAGACCGCAGAACGCGCCAAACCAGCAGAATGCCCAGAATAAAAACGGCGGAAATAACAAGAATAAAAAAGGCGTAAAGAAAGAGCCGAGAGTGCGCGAGAACCCGATGGAGCGCAGAAGACGTGAGATGGAAGAGCAGGCTGCGCTGAAAAAGGAGCAGGAGGCAGCACAGGCGGCACAGAGCGCGGCAAACGCAGATCCCGTCCTTAAGAGCATACCGGAAAGCATTACGGTAAAAGGTCTGGCGGAGGTTTTGGGCAAAAAAGCATCTGACCTTGTTATGAACCTGATGAAAAAAGGCAAAATGCTGAACCTTAACGCTGTGATTGACTTTGATACTGCTGCGGAGATCGCGGAGGAATATAATGTGATTCTGGAGCAGGAGGAAGAAAAGGATATCATGGAGGAGGTTTTTGCCGAGCAGGAGGACGATGAAAACGACTTGAAGGAACGTCCGCCGGTTGTTGTGGTAATGGGCCACGTTGACCACGGAAAAACCTCCCTGCTGGACGCTATCCGCCACAGCGATGTGACAAAGGGCGAAGCGGGCGGCATTACCCAGCATATCGGCGCGTATACGGTGCAGATTGGCGGCAAGCCGATTACATTCCTGGATACACCAGGACATGAGGCGTTTACGGCAATGCGTATGCGCGGCGCGCAGATTACAGATATTGCGATACTGGTTGTTGCGGCGGATGACGGCGTAATGCCCCAGACAATTGAAGCAATCAACCACGCGAAGGCTGCTGGCGTGGAAATCATTGTAGCAATCAATAAGATGGATAAACCGTCCGCAAACCCTGACCGCGTAAAGCAGGAGCTTGTGGAATATGAACTGCTGGCAGAGGACTGGGGCGGTGAAACCATATGCGTGCCTGTTTCCGCGGTAACAAAGGAAGGGCTGGACACCCTCCTGGAAATGATCATCCTTGTGGCGGAAATGAAGGAGCTGAAAGCGAACCCGAATAAAAACGCAAGGGGCGCGATCGTAGAGGCGCAGTTGGATAAGGGACGCGGTCCCGTTGCAACAGTTCTGGTGCAGAACGGCACGTTGCAGGTGGGCGACCCGATTGTAGCAGGTTCCGCTTATGGTAAAATCAGGGCTATGACCGATGACAAGGGCAGACGCGTGAAGAAAGCGGGCCCTTCTACGCCTGTGGAAATCCTTGGGCTTTCGGAGGTGCCTTCCGCCGGCGACAGCTTCTATGTTGCGGAAAGCGACAAGCAGGCAAGACAGGTTGCGGAAAGCATCATTGCAAGGAACCGCGAAAATCTCATAAAAGAAACGCCGCAGAAGGTTTCTCTGGACGACTTGTTTTCCCAGATTCAAAGCGGCAATATGAAGGAACTGAACATTGTTGTAAAGGCGGATGTGCAGGGGTCTGTGGAGGCTGTGCGCCAGAGTCTGGAGCGGCTTTCCAATGAGGAAGTACGCGTTCGCATTATTCACGGCGGCGTTGGCGCGATTACGGAAAGCGACGTCATGCTTGCGTCTGCGTCCAATGCTATCATCATTGGCTTTAACGTGCGCCCTGAGCCTGCCGCAAAGGCGTTTTCCGATGAGGAAAAGGTAGACGTGCGGCTGTACCGCGTCATTTACAACGCGATTGAGGATATTACGGCGGCAATGAAAGGTATGCTTGACCCTGTTTATGAGGAAAAGGTGCTTGGGCATGCCGAAGTGCGCCAGTTGTTTAAGGCGTCCGGCGTTGGTACGATTGCGGGCAGCTATGTGAAGGACGGAAAATTCGTCCGCAACTGTCAGGTGCGCATTCTGCGCGACAGCGTTGTGGTGTATGAGGGCGACCTCGAAAGTCTGCGCCGCTTTAAGGACGATGTGAAGGAAGTTACGGCGGGCTATGAATGTGGTCTGGTGTTCAAAAAATTTAACGATATTAAGGAAGGCGACTGGGTGGAAGCCTTTACAATGGTAGAAATACCGAGATAAAGAAAAGTCTGTTCTGCCGTATAGCGGCGGAGCCGCTGTTGGCCAGCCGCCGCTATACGGTGGATTTCCGCGCAGTTCGCGTTGCGAACCAGCCCAAAGGGCTGCCGCCAAAGGCGGCGTCAGGCAGTGTCGTCACAAGTGTCTGCACACGCCTTTCCGACAAAATTATGCTCGAAAATACGTATGCATGACTTATGACGACACTGCCTGGGGGGAACTCTTTGGTTCCCGAGCCCTTCCGCGGTATACAAATAGATTTTTGACAGTCTGAGGTGAAATATATGAAAAGCAATATGAGGATATCGCGGATCAATGACGAAATCCGCAAGGAGCTTTCCGAGATTTTTCGGGCGGAACTGAAAGACCCCAGAATCGGGGCAATGACAAGCGTTGTCCGCGTGGATACAACACAGGATTTGAAATACTGCAAGGTATATGTATCTGTGCTGGGCGGCGATGAGGAAAAGAAAAGCGTGATGCAGGGACTGAAAAATGCCAACGGCTTTATCCGTCACCTGATTGCGGAGAGAATCAACCTGCGTTTTACGCCGGAACTGATTTTCAAGCTGGACGAATCCGCGGAATATGCAATTCGTATGGACCAGTTGATGAACCAGATTTCCGGAGAACGGAAGGAGAATGATGCCGATGAGAGCGGCGAATGATTCTTTTGAAGCCATACGCAGAGAGATTCTGCGGGCAAAAACGGTGCTGCTTGCAGGACATACCAACCCTGACGGAGATGCAATCGGGGCGTGCCTTGCCTTTGCGGGCGCGCTGGAAAAAAGCGGCAGGCGGGCAGGAGTGCTTTTGGAAAGATACGCAGAGAAATACGGCGTGATTCCGAACAGTCATCTGCTTGCCAGCCCGGAAACGGCGGGGGACGCGGATCTGTTCCTTTCGCTGGACTGCGGCGATTTGGAACGGCTGGGCGCGGCAAAGGAAATCTTCCTGAAAACGCCCATGCGAATCAATATTGACCATCACGAAAGCAATACGGGGTTTGGGCTGCTGAATTATGTGGATGCGGACGCGTCTTCGACCAGTGAGATTGTGTATGAGCTGATACATGAAATCCTGCCTGTTGGGGCGGAAGAAGCGGCGGGACTGTATGCCGGACTGATTTATGATACCGGTGGGTTCCGGCACAGCTCCACTGCTCCAAGGACGATGCAGATTGCAGGGGAGCTGATGGGACGGGGTATCCCGTTTACGGCGATTTACAACGAATTTTTTGATGCAAGGAGTTTTTCTGAGGCAAAGATATTGGGGAAAGCGATGGAAAACGCGGAACTGCTGTTCGGTGGAAAGGTCATCTGCTCCACGATAACAAACGCGGAAATTGCGGCCCGCGGCGGGACGAATAAGGAACTGGACGCTATCATCAATTATCTGAAGGGCGTAAGGGGCGTGGAGGTTGCCTGTTTCTTTTATGAAAAGACCGAAACGGAGGTCAAAGGCAGTTTCCGCGGGAATGATGGCTACGATGTGTGCACGCTGGCACAGAAATTCGGCGGCGGCGGGCACATCAAGGCGGCGGGCTGCACGATTGCCGCGCCGATTGCAAGAGCGCGGGAGATGGTTCTGGCGGAAGTGGGGAAGATGGTGTAAGAACGAGGGGCTCTGCCCCTCACCCCGCAAGCCCTTTGAAAAGGGCTTGACCCCAAACTTTAATGCGGAAAACTACGTTTTCCGGGTGTGAAAAGTTAATGTATGAGATTCCATTGCATGAAATGTCATGACAGTCGGGCCAAGGGCTGAAAGCCCTTGCAGGGTGTGGGACAGAGTCCCCAGGGTTTGAAAAAAGGAAGGTGCGTTTTGGACGGCATTTTCAATATTTACAAGGAAAAAGGCTTTACGTCCCATGATGTTGTGGCGGTGGTTCGTAAAACCATCCATATGAAAAAAGTAGGCCATACAGGCACGCTCGACCCAAATGCGGAGGGCGTACTGCCCATCTGTGTCGGCAGGGCAACCAAACTCTCCGATATCATTATGGACGGGCGCAAAAGCTACTGCGCAACGCTCCGGCTGGGCATTACCACGACAACGGAGGACGCTTCCGGGGAAATTCTGGAAATCCGCCCTGTGGAGTTTGATGAGGAAAAAATCCGGCGCGTCGCACTTTCGTTTATCGGGAAACAGGAGCAGATACCACCGATGTATTCTGCAATAAAGATGAACGGAAAAAAGCTCTATGAGCTGGCGCGGGAAGGCAGGGAAATCGAGCGGAAAGCGAGAACGATTGAGATTTATGATATCAGGGTACGCCGGTTTCTGCCGCCGGATGCTGTGGAGCTGGATGTGGACTGCTCCAAGGGGACGTATATCCGCACGCTTTGTGCCGATATCGGGAAAGCCCTCGGCTGCGGCGGGCATATGGCGGAGCTTCTGCGTACGGCTGCGGGAGCGTTTGCTGTCGAAAACGCTGTCAGGCTTTCCCAGTTGAAAGAATGGGCGGAACAGGGGCAGGAGGAAAAACATCTGCTTTCTATGGAGCAGGCTCTGCGTGAGTTTCCCAAAATTCGTATCGCCGAGCGTTTCACAAAGCTGCTGCTGAACGGCGCACGCCTCCCGGAGCACAGCTTTGCAGAGCAGGACAGGGCTTTTGCCGAAGGGGAAACCGCAACGGTTTACGACAGCGCGGGAAACCTCACAGGGCTTTATACGGTGCGGAGCGATGCAGCAGGCTTATACATCAAACCACTGAAAATGTTGATTTGAAGGAGTAGGAATAAGGCTATGGAACATATTACAGATACGCATATTGAACAGGAACGCCCGACAGCGGTTACGCTGGGAAATTTTGACGGGCTGCATTTGGGGCACCGTTCGCTGATCAAGCTGACAAAACAGTTTGCCGAAGAAGAAGGCCTGAAAAGCGTTGTGTTCTCTTTTTCGCCCCACCCGATGCTGGTGTTTAAGAAAAAAGAGGACTTTGCCCTCATTATGGCACCTTCGGAAAAACAGTATACCATCGAACAGATGGGCATTGACACCTATATCGAATATCCCTTTGATGAGGAATTTGCCTCTATGAGCGCGGAAGATTTCGCCATTAAGCTGATTTTTGGCAAGCTGCGGTGCCGCGTGCTGATTGTAGGGGAGAACTACCGCTTCGGCAAGGGCGCGTCCGGCGGCTATGAAATGCTGCAAAGGCTGGGCGAGGAGCGCGGCGTAAAAGTGATTGCCGTACCTTCCGTACTGTATGAGGAGGAACGTGTAAGCTCCTCCCGCATCCGCCGCTGTCTGATTGAAAAGGATCTGGAGGACGCAAACAAAATGCTGACAGTGCCGTATTTCATACTGGGGACGGTTGCGGAGGGCAAAAAGCTGGGGCGCACCATTGGGTTTCCTACGGTGAATATCATTGCGCACCCTTTGAAGCTGTTCCCGCCGAACGGTGTTTATGCTACAAAGACGCTGTACGAAGGAAAATACTATTACGGCGTGACGAACATTGGCAAAAACCCGACAGTGAACGGGACGAAAAAAATCGTGGAAACGTATCTGTTTGATTTTGAAAAAACGATTTACGGAGAAACGTTGCAGACGTTTTTCTATAAATTCCTGCGGAGTGAGCAGAAATTTTCCGGCGTGGAGGAGCTGCAGCAGCAGATTGCCATAAATGCGGAACAGGCGCGGGAATATTTTGCTTCTGAGGAATATGCACACTGGAAAAGCGACAGCGAGTGAACGAAAGAGGAACACATATGACAGACGAAAGAAGAAATGCAGGGGCAACGCTTGCGCTGCTTTTGACGGCGGCAATCTGGGGGAGCGCATTTGTATTCCAGAAATTTGCGGCGGACGAGTTGAGCGCGTCTTTTATCGTTGCATCGCGCTTTTCTGTTGCGGGTGTGATTACGGCTCTGGCGACGATAAAAAAATGGCACAGGATTGACAGAGGATACCTGCTGGGCGGGCTGGCAACGGGAATTACAATGTCGCTGGGGACGTGGCTCCAGACGGCAGCAATGACCTTTGGCACAAGCCCCGGCAAGAGCGCGTTCCTTACGGCGGCATACTGCGTCATTGTCCCGTTCCTGTACTGGCTGATAAGAGGGGAAAAGCCACGGGCAAACCATCTGCTTTCAGCGGTTCTCTGCCTTGCCGGTATCGGGCTGATCTCCCTGAACGGAGATGGCGGGGTAACGCTCGGGGATGGCGTCACGCTGGTTTGCAGCGTTGTTTTTGCGGCGAACATTGTTTCGATTTCCGTATTCTGCGAGGGGCGCGACCCGATGCTGCTGACGATGCTCCAAATCTGCGTGGCAGCACTCTGCGGCTGGATTGGCATACTTATTTTTGGCGGCATGCCGGAACATATTTCTATTGGCGCGGCGGGGAACGTGTTGTATCTGGCATTGTTCTCCACAGCTCTCTGCCTGAGCCTGCAAAGTATCGGGCTGAAATATACGAACCCAACAGTCGGGACGATACTGCTCAGTCTGGAATCGGTATTCGGCGTGTTGTTTTCAGTGCTGCTTTATGGCGAAACGGTTACGCTCCGAATGGCGGCAGGCTTTGCAGTGGTATTTGCCGCAGTGCTGCTGGCGCAGTTCCGGTTTGAAAAAAAAGGATAAAAAATCTGATGAAGCCCGTTTCCGGATGGAGGCGGGCTTTATTCCATAAAAAGATGGGATAAGCAGCGGAATGGTGATATTTGGATATTGTTTTCAGAAAAACGCGGCAAGATGAAAAAGCCTGAAATGCAGGGGGCTAGAGATTTTGCCTTTTTAACAGGCATTGGATAAAATGATGCAGCTCTTTTTTGTCCTCTTCTGTCAAGGCAAAGTAGAGTTTTTCGATTTCAGCGTCAAGAGGGACAGTGCTTTCTGCGAAAATCGGCAGTGTGCCGGATATAATCCATTCAGAGTTTATGTGAAAAATACGGCAAATATCAGACAGAATGGGTTCAGTCAGTTCTGTTTTTCCCGTTTCAAGCTCGCTGAGGAAGGAACCGTTCATTTTTATTTTTTCAGAAAATTCCTCTGGGCTTAAATATAAGATTTTTTCGCGGAGATACCGTATCCTCTTGTGGGTTTCCAAAATATTCACCTTCCTGTAAAAGATAGTAACATGCTGGGGAATGGGTGTCAAGAGCAGGAAGCAATGGACTCACGCCCGTTTCATAAAAAACGAAGAATGGAGCGTAATGCATCGGTGTTCAAAAGCGCAGAAATCATATGAGCCTTAATAGCAATGTTTACGGTGGAGGCAATAAGAAAATTGATTTCCCCTGCAAAGTTGAAAACAATATCCACTTTCTGTACCCGTTTCCCGTCCACCTTTTCCGTTTCGGCAGAACGTTGCTGATACATCATTTCATGGAAAGCCATGATGTCATCAAAGAAAAGGCCGGTCACGTCAAATATCCTGCTCCATACGATTTGCTTCAACACCTCCTCGTGGATAAAATAAGCCGTACAGCTTTCCGTATTGCTCTTGTATTTTGCACACAAGCATGATTACCAATCCAACCACAGTTATAGATTAGGCCGGATAAAAAACTGTATTTAAAAACGATACTCAGGGGCATTGAGGACTGTTTAAAATTAACAGTCCTGTTTGCGATGCAATCATTTATAAAGAAGAACCTGATTTCCTTTTGCCATTTGGCTTTTCTGTACCAGATGTTCTTTAGTTGACGACATTGTCAGATTGTGGGGCGGTTGTTTATTTTTGCGGAAAATTGTATGTTGCTGGAAAGTATGGTATAATTTCAGACAGAAACGCCAGCACCGGACAGGAAGGGCGAAAGCAGAGGGAGGAAAACAGGTGATTACGGGAGTTATCAAGAGCAAGATTGACAAAATATGGACGGATATCTGGGCGGGCGGCATTACAAACCCGCTGACGGTAATCGAGCAGTTGACATATTTGATGTTCATTCGTTCTTTGGATGAAAAGGAACTGGAAAACGAGGAATTTGCGAACATGGGCGGCACGATGGGGAAACGGATATTCCCGGAATCTGCCGCAGGGCAGTCCATCCGTTGGAGCAAATTCAAAAACAGAGATGCAAGGGAAATTTTCAATATCATAGACAAACGGGTGTTTCCGGCTGTGAAAGGAATGAAATACGGCAGGCTGCCGGATTTTGACGAAAAGGGAGAGATGATAGAGATACCGGATGAGCCAGGGCGGGAAGGCGAAGAAAATACCGCTTTTGCGCGCTACATGGAGGACGCTTCTTTTTTGATTCCTACAGCGCAGGTTTTGCAGAAAATCATTACGGGACTGGAAGATTTGTATACGCATGATATTGCGGGGCTGGATATGCAGGGGGATTTATACGAGTATATGCTTGGAAAACTGTCAACTGCCGGACAAAACGGGCAGTTCCGCACGCCAAAGCATATCAGGGAGATGATGGTGGAGCTGCTTGCACCCACGCCGGAGGATACCATCTGCGACCCTGCCTGTGGTACGGCGGGCTTTTTGGTTTCTTCTGCGGAATATATCCGCCGACAGTATGAGAACGAAATGACGGCGGAGCAGTGGGAGCATTTCGCGGGGGAGATGTTTACGGGCTTTGATACAGACCGCACGATGCTGCGGATTTCCGCCATGAACCTGATGCTCCATTCGATTGAGAGACCGGAGATTGATTATAAAGACAGCGTTTCCAAACAGAATCAGATTAGCGGGAAATATTCGGTCTGCCTTGCGAATCCGCCTTTCAAGGGGACGGTGGACGCAGAAAGCATTAACGATGACTTGAAGGCCATTACAAATACGAAAAAGACGGAACTGCTGTTCCTCGCGCTTTTCCTGCGGATGCTGGAAAAAGGCGGACGGTGCGCCTGCATTGTGCCGGATGGCGTGCTGTTTGGCAGCAGCAAAGCGCATCAGGCAATCCGCCGAGAACTTGTGGAGAACCACCAGCTTAGGGCTGTGATTTCCATGCCTTCGGGTGTATTTAAGCCATACGCGGGGATTTCTACGGCGGTGCTGGTGTTCACAAAGACGGGCGCGGGCGGTACGGATAAGGTCTGGTTTTACGATATGCAGGCGGACGGCTTTACGCTGGATGACAAACGGACGGAAACAGGGGAGAGCGATATTCCCGATATTATCGCGCGTTTTCATGCTATGGAGCAGGAGGAAGGCAGGGAACGCACAGAACAGTCCTTCCTTGTGCCGAAGGAGGAGATCGCGGCGAACGGCTACGACCTGACGGTGAATAAGTATAAAAAGGTGGAGTATGTGCCGGAGGAATACCCTTCTACGCTGGAAATATTGACGGAGCTGCATGAGCTGGAAATGGAGATCACGAAAGGGCTGGCAGAATTGGAGGGGATGTTGTGAGGGTGAAGCTGGGAGAGGTTTGCACTGTTGTATCTGGGACAACTCCCAAAAGTGCAAATCCTGAATACTGGAATGGCAATATTGATTGGATTACCCCTGCTGAATTAAATGATGATGTAGATATAATCTATGAGAGCCAAAGAAAAATAACAGAAAAAGCAGTGATAGAAAGCGGCTTAAAACCATTTCCGCCAGGGACGGTAATATTATCATCAAGAGCACCGATTGGAAAAGTTGCGATTTCTGGTGTAGAAATGTATTGCAATCAAGGTTTTAAGAATTTGATTTGTTCGGAAAGAATTTATAATCGCTACTTGTTTTGGTTTTTGAAAAAGCAGAAAGAATATCTTAATTCTTTAGGAAGAGGTGCAACATTCAAGGAAATTTCAAAAAGCATAGTAGAGGATATAGAGATTTTCCTTCCTGTATTGGAAGAACAGCGGAAAATTGCAGCGGTGCTGGACAAGGTCTGTGAATTGATTGCCCTGCGGCGCAAACAGTTGGAGCGGCTGAATTTGATGGTGAAAGCGCGGTTTGTGGAGATGTTTGGGGATAGATGGTTAAATAATATGAATTGGCCGACAATGCCGTTAAGAATAGCCGCAAATTTTTATAATGGCAAGGCGCATGAGAAAGATATAGCATTTGATGGCAAATTTATACTTGTTACATCAAAATATATAGCGTCGGATGGGACTATATATAGGAAAACAGATGCTTGCTTATTTCCGTTGCAAATTGGTGATATTTGCATGGTAATGAGCGATGTACCCAATGGGCGGGCATTAGCAAAATGTATTAGCATTGGAAAAAATAATACATATTCACTAAATCAACGGATATGTTGCTTTAGAGATTATTCTTTGGATTCAACTTTCTTTTTTCATTTATTAAATAGGCATGAATACTTACTTTCATTTGATGATGGAGATAGCCAAACAAATCTTCGCAAAGACGATTTGTTAAATTGTCCAATAATAGTTCCGCCAATGGAACTGCAAAAACAATTTGCCAATTTTTCGATAGAAATCGACAAATTAAAATTGCCAATCCAGCAAAGCCTTGATACACTGGAAGTATTAAAGAAATCGTTGATGCAGGAATATTTCGGATAAGGAGGTACTACCCCATGATAAAAACAATTTGTAATTTTATAATGGAAAATGGAGCAGAATTTTTAATGCTTTTAGCCACAGCAGGAGCTATTATCGTATATTTATGGCAAAAAAGAGATACAAAGCGTTCTGCAGCAACATTAATTCTTTGGCAAGTAGATTCAATAGAAAATATAGTGAACAAACTAAAAGAGGAGCCTCAATTAGATAATATTAAAGTGTATCATTCTAAGACAATTATTAAAGAAAATATGTGGGAAAGATATAAGCATCTGTTTGCGAGAGATTTATCTTCAGCCGAATATAGAAATGTGCAAAATTTTTTTGATGTTTCAGAACAAATTGAAATGGCATGTAAAGATATTCTTAGCATGATACACAAGGCATGGGACGATAGGTCTTTAGTAAAAAGTCATATAATGGGTACTTACGTAAATGAGAAAATAAATGCATTTCCTAATAAAACAAAAGAAGATTTGATTGGCGAAATGATGCAAGAAAAAGGAGCGTTATTCTGTCAAATTTATGACTCATTAGATATTGTATTTACACCGCATCTACCGCATGAAGTCCTAATAAAAAGCTTATCGAACCTAGAAAATTTATCAAGAACAACTGCATATGAAAAACTACAAAAATATTCTTTTAGCAAATAAGGAGTGTGATGTTATGGCGAACTTTGATTTTTTGAAACCTCAGCAGAACTACGCCCTTTTTGCCCCCTCCGCCATAGAAGCGGAGCGGCTGTTTCCGGCCTCTCCTGCGATGTGCGCCGTTGCCTGCCGCAAGGCCCTGGAACTGGCGGTGAAATGGGTCTATGCCGCGGATTCCTCCATGGAAATGCCATACCGGAACAACCTCCAGTCCCTTCTGCATGAACCGACTTTCCGTTTCGCGCTGGATAACCAGACATGGGGCAAGCTGCCCTTTATTGTAAAGCTGGGTAATCTTGCCGTACATACCGAGCGCAGTGTTTCCCCTGCGGACGCGCTGTTGTCCCTTCGCGGGCTGTTCGAGTTTATACAATGGATTGATTACTGCTACGGCGATGCGTATGAGGAGCGCGGCTTTGACGAAAACGAAATTCCCAGGGCTGCCGCAAAAGCAGGGGAAAGCATTCTGCGTGCAAAGGACGCGGAAATCGAAGCCCTGCGGAAAAAAATCGAAGAAATGTCTGCGGCATTTACACAGGCAAAAGAGGAGCATCAGCAGACACGCAGCTTTGCTCCGGCGGACTGCTCTGAATTTGAAACCCGCAGACGCTTTATTGACGTGGATTTGAAGCTGCTGGGCTGGAAATTTGACGGAGCGGACGCAGACGTACAGGTGGAGTATGAGGTAGAGGGCATGGCGGGCGTGCCAGGGCAGAAAGGCCGCGCGGATTATGTGCTTTTCGGCAGGGACGGCCTGCCGCTGGCAGTGATTGAGGCGAAACGTGCCGGAAAAGACCCGAACAGCGGAAGGACACAGGCCGCTTTGTATGCAGACTGCCTGGAAAGGAAATTTGGGCGCAGGCCGATGATGTTTACCAGCAACGGCTTTGAAACGTATTTCTGGGACGACTTGAGCGGCCCGCAGAGGAAGGTCAGCGGGCCTTTCAGCAAGGACGATCTGCAAAAACTCATGAATCGGCGGGAAGGGCGGAAAGACCTGCTCGCGCTCCCGATTTCTGATAAGATTACGGACCGTTATTACCAGAAAGCCGCCATCCGCGCCGTCTGCGGGAAGATTATGGAGGGATTCCGCAGGCACCTGCTGGTTATGGCGACAGGAACGGGCAAGACCCGTACGGCATCCAGCCTGACGGACGTTTTGAGCCGCGGCGGGCATATCACGAATGTGTTATTTTTGGCGGACAGGACCGCGCTTGTGAAGCAGGCGAAGGATGATTTTAAGAATTATTTGCCGGATATGTCGCTGTGCAACCTTTGCACGAATAAAGATGACAGGGCTGCCAGAATTGTTTTTTCTACTTACCCGACAATGCTCAACGCCATTGACGATACCCGTACAGGGGAGGGCAGGCAGATGTTCACGCCTGCGCATTTCGATCTGATCATCGTGGACGAAAGCCACAGGAGCATTTTCAAGAAATACCGAGCGATATTTGAATATTTCGATGCGATTCTTGTTGGTTTGACCGCAACGCCGAAAACAGATGTGGACAGGAATACGTATGATTTTTTTGAGATGGAAAATGGTATTCCAACGTATGCGTATGACTATGAAACGGCGGTTGAGGTAGATAAAGTGCTTGTGCCGTATTACAATTACGAGGTCAAAACAAAGTTTTTGGAAGAAGGCATTGTTTATGACGAGCTTTCCGAGGAGGACAAGCGGCGGTATGAGGAGGATTTTGCGGAGGACGACAGCATGCCGGAGGTAATCCCCTCAGCCGCGCTGAACAGATTCGTGTTCAATACGGATACGGTGGATACGGTTTTGCAGGACCTGATGGAACGCGGTATAAAAGTCGCTGGGGGCGACAGAATTGGGAAAACGATTATTTTTACCCAGAACAAAGACCATGCGGAGCTGATCGTGCAGCGGTTCAACGCATTATATCCCATGTATAAGGGAGGCTTTGCGCAGCGCATTACCCGCGAAGACACTTATGCTCAGACGATTATCGAAAAATTCAAAATGCCGGAGCAGGAGCCGCATATCGCTGTTTCTGTGGATATGATGGATACGGGGATTGATGTGCCGGAATGCGTGAATCTGGTGTTTTTCAAAAAAGTGTGCTCCAAAACAAAATTTTGGCAGATGCTTGGGCGCGGCACAAGGCTTGCGCCGAATCTGTCCTGTACGGACCAGATTGACGGAGAATATACGGGGAAAAAAAGATTCCTGATATTTGACTATTGTGGGAATTTTGAGTTTTTCAGAGAGAAACCGAACGGATATGAAAGCAGGGAAGTGAAAACGCTTTCCGAAAATATATTTGGCAAACAGGTGCGGCTGGCGGCGGCATTACAGGAAAGCGCATTTGCGGAGGAACGCTTTCAATCTTTTCGGGAAACGCTGCTGGATACCTGCCACGAACAAATTAAGGCACTGAATCCGGAACGGATTGCTGTGAAACTGCGGCTGCAATATGTCGAAAAATATAAGGAGCGTTCCGCTTTTGCCGTACTCAGCGAAGGGGATAAGGGCGAGTTGATTCATGAGATTGCGCCGCTGGTCACTCTGGCGGATACAGATGAGGCGGCAAAGCGGTTTGACAACCTGATATACGGCATGATGCTTGCGCGGCTGGAAGCGGCACCTTCCTTCCAGCGCATGAAAAACCAGCTTTGCGATACTGCCGCCATGCTGGAGAAAAAAGCGGCGATACCGCAGGTAAAGGCAAAACTGCCGCTGATACGGGAAATCAATACGGATGCATTTTGGGATGCAAATGATATTCTCCTTTTTGAAAATGCAAGGAAGGAACTGCGCGAACTGATAAAGTTTTTGGTGGAGGAGGGGGCGAAAAAGCCGCCGGTCTATACATCGCTGACAGACCCTGTGATAGAAATGCAGGAAGGGGAAGGGCTTGGCCCGGCATACGATTTTGAGGATTACCGGAAAAAGGTAAACCGTTATGTGGAAGAAAACGGGAACACGCTTGCGATTCATAAACTGACGCATAATATTCCTCTTGCCATCGGGGATTACGAAGAGCTGGAACGGATATTCACGTCGGAGCTTGGGAGCAGGGAGGATTACCAGCGGGAATTTGGAGAAAAACCCTTTGGACTGTTGATCCGCGAGGTTGCCAAGCTGGATCATGATGCGGCGATGCAGGCATTTTCTGCTTTTATCAACGATGCTTCGCTGAATGAGGCGCAGATTGCCTTTGTACTGAAGATTATTAACCATGTAGAAAAAAACGGCTATATGAAGGATGTGGAGGAGTTGCAGAAGCCGCCGTTTGACAGGCCGGTAAATTTTATCAGGCTTTTTGACCAGAAAACCCGTGCAAAGCTGCTTCAGACGATTGACTCCATTCGGGAAAATGCGGTAAAAATTGTCTGAAAAGAGAAATTTGTTTTCGTAAAATATAGAAACAGCAAAATCCCTTAAATTTTTCATATTGCCTTAGACCATCAAAACCGAGAGAAAATCAAAAATACAATTTCTCTCGGTTTTTCGATTACCAGACAGGCGTTCTTCATGGTTAATTTTTACCGAAAATAGTTATCCAGCTTTTTCAAAAGAGGCACATAGGAAGTATAAATCATGGGAAAAACCTCATCAGAAGTTTTTAGTTCCCGGTTATCACCACGTGCGCGGGAGCCCAAAAGAACGATTTTTCCAGCATGGTATTTTTTGCCTAAGCCTGCAATCAGGTCATATAACTGCTCCATAAGGAATCTCTCTTTCTTTTTTGAATTGGCGTGGCGGCGTATCAAACACCAAAACATATCGGCTGAGCCACGCTATAACCATATTCCCCAAATAACTGCCATGAAAGCAGAAAACGCAATCTCTTATGGTGATTTAATTATCTTCAATGCTTCTTCCTCACTGATTTTACTATTCAAATAGTCATCCAGGGCTTTGGCCGCGGCATCCAGCCGCTGGTAATATTCCGAATAAAGCAGGCTTTTCCCAGTCTGTTTCTGTCCCAGAAGTACATTCCGTTTATACCGCTTATACATCCATTGGTTTGCGTGGGCAAACTCCTGAATGACATTTTTTCCTGTGCGGCAATCTTATGCTTCAAGGCAGGAGCGATCTGCTTGCAGGTCTTCCCGTTTTCAACCACTCGGTCGCAGTAAAGCGTTTTCCGCTTCGTTTTTGGAATGAAATAGCACCCGCAGCATTCACAAGCCTGGACGTTTGGTTTTCCCGCAATAAAATGAAGCAGCAAAAAATGGTAGTAACCCGGCAGGGAACGGAAAAAATATTGCGTTTCCAATTCTTATCCAAGCCTTAAAATCTGGGTACAGGTTTTGTCTAAAAGTATTATTTCCAATTTTTATATTGTACTGAAAAATATACTGTCCAAGGTTGTGCTGTCTGCAAGATCTGGGGCAGTATATATCTGCAAGCGGTGTCTCTGCCGCTTACATCTTCTTCAAAACGGATTCCAAAACAATGCCAATATCCCCTTCCATGCAGATGGAACGCTTTTCAATCTCCGGCGAGCAGACTGTTCCACCGGAATTGATGCAGGCATACGTGGCTTTCTGATTCGCGGCAGTCATTCTCCAAAATGGATATTTGATGATTACCGGCGTATTATAGCCCACGCCCAGCTCCAGGAACAGCACCGCCGAATCCTTATGGCACTGTATGAAACCGGCATACCGCCCGGCGGCAGCATGCCAGCCCTCATCCTCCACAAATGTATCGTCTGCCCTGAGGTTCATCGTCAGCGGCCTGCCGCAGTGCGGACAGCGGGGGATGAGGGACGAAGGGATGCGCATATCCTTTTGCCGCTCCATCATTTCCCTTATCGCGTCCTCATTGTCAAACGTTTCCTGGCGGCAGGGCCCGCTGCACTGGAACAGCCCATAATCTCCTTGAGTATAGAACAGCCGCTTTTTGTCAAAGCCCGCTTTCTGGAAGCAATGGTCTACATTCGTGGTCAGCACAAAATAATCCTTATCCTTCACCAGTCCCAGCAAATCTTGGTAGACCGGCTTTGGCGCGTCCATATAGCGGTTGATGAATATATACCGGCTCCAATACGCCCAATATTCCTCCGGGGAGGGATAGGGATAAAAGCCGCCGGAATACATATCCCGGAACCCATATTTTTCGGCAAAGTCTGAAAAATACTGCCGGAACCGTTCCCCCTCATAGGCGAACCCCGCCGAGGCGGACAGCCCCGCGCCCGCGCCAATCACGACGGCATCGGCGGCGTCCAGCACCGTTTTCAGCCGTTCAACCTGCTGTGAGTAAGTTTTTGTAAATTTCATAGTCGATATCCTTGAAAACATTGAAAATCACCTGTATCCCGCTGTTTTGCTCTGCTTGGTACTCTTTGACTGTCCGCACCGCAATCTCCGCCGCCCTGTCGTTGGGAAAACGGAATTCCCCCGTGGAGATGCAGCAGAACGCGATACTCTTGACGTTGTGCCGCTCCGCCAATTCCAGGCAGGAGCGGTAGCAGGAGGCAAGCAGATTTTCCTCCCGCTTTGTCAGCCGCCCGGAAATGATTGGCCCGACGGTATGCAGGACATATCTGCAAGGGAGGTTATACGCCCCTGTGAGCTTTGCCCTGCCCGTCGCTTCCTCGTGCCCCTGTTCCCGCATGATCGCTGCGCATTCCTGCCGCAGCTGCACGCCGGCATATGTGTGGATGCAGTTGTCGATGCAGCTGTGGCAGGGGACGTAACAGCCGCTCATACCGCTGTTGGCAGCATTGACAATGGCATCACAGCTTAGTGTCGTGATATCTCCCTGCCAGAGATAAATCCCCTCCGATATGGGCGCAAGGCTTCTGTAATCGGTAACGCCCTTTTGCGCCAGTTCTTTCTGGAGGTATGCGTCCTGCACCGCAAGGAATCCCTCGCCGACCAGCATGGGAGGGCGGACGTTCATCAGGGAGCGCAGGAGCCTTTTTTGCCCCGCGCTGTCTGCCGGGACGGCAACCCCCCGGTACCGCGGCTGTTCGGCAAGCAATTCTTTTATTAGATATATCCGCCTTTCCGCCTGTGTCATATCATCCCCGCCTTTCTACCGCATGGGCAGGGCAGGCCGCCTGGCAGTTGCCGCAGTGCAGGCAATGCTCCTGCTGTATTTTATAGGGCGTCCCTGCCTCAATGCACTGCTGGGGGCAGTGCTCGGTGCAGCTGCCGCAGCCGATGCAGGCGTTCGTGATGCGATAGCCTTTTTCCGTGACCGTCCCGCCGCCGATGGTATAGCTTTCCCGGAAGATTGGGCTGACGCCCAGATGGAAATACTCGATTTCCGCGTCCGTAATCTCAAACACGATGCCCGCCAGCCTCCGGGTATTACCCGGGTACACATTGCACAGGTAGGGCTGTTCCTCGAATATCGTGTCTATCCATTTCTGCTGGTCTGCTTCGCGGACTGGCTTTGCCCTGCCGGACAAGCGTATCATCTCTTTGTATTTTGTATAGCCGAGTATCTGCACGCGCCCGTCGGCCAGGAGCTGGCGGCAGAAATCCTTGCCCTTTGCCGTAAAGAAATACATCGCCTCCGGCTCATAGTGTATGGCGCTGATATTGCGTATCTGCGGCGCGCCATGTTCATCCACTGTGGCAAAATCCAGCACGCCTACATATTGTAATTTTTGCAGACAAGTCCTTGCGTCCATCGTACCGCTCCTTTCTTAAAATCTCAGTATCCTGTTTTCCTGCCGGGGCTTTGGCGCGGGGTGGCTGTCGCCTTCCCTCGGATAGCCCAGCAGGAGCTGCATGACCGCGTAATAATCCGTGCGGATGCCCCACTTTTGCAGGACTTCCTGCCCGTAAGGGTCTGCAAAAGCCGTCCAGCCCTGCCCGATATAGCAGGAGCCAATGCCGAGGGAATCTGCCGCCAGCATCATGTTTTCTGCCGCCAGCGCGCAGTCCTCCGTCGCAAACAGGAAGTTTTTCGGGGCGAACAACGTAATGACCGTAGGCGCGCCATAGAAAGTGTCCTTCAGTCTGGGGTCGTCCGCGATGCTGGGATGCTCCCGGGACACATAGCTGGCGGCGGTCGCCATCCTTGGCCGGGAGTTGGCGCGCTTGATACGTCCCAGACGCCCGTTGATTTCTCTGTCCTGACAGACTGCGAACAGCACGCCCTGCCGCCCGCCTGCGCTGGGCGCGTACAGTCCCGCCTGCAGGATTTGCCGCAGGGCTCCTTCCTCAATCTGTCTTTCCGCAAAACGCCGAATAGATCGGCGGTGCAGGATTGTTTCCATCACTCCGTTCCCCATGCTCATACCTCCTTCCAGCACTGTGGGTCTGCGCCATAAAAATCCCCATGCGTGCCGCTGGCAACGGCGGGGCAGCCCCGACACCATGCCAGGAGCTCGCATTTGGCGCATTTCTTGAATTTCTGGTATTCCCGGTAGGCCTCCATCTCGCAGACCCATACATCCGCTATCCTGTCCTCAAAGACGTTCCCGACCCTGCTGTTTTGGACGCGGCGGCAGGCGTAAAGGTCGCCTGTGGGCAGTATGGTCAGGTGGCAGTTGCCGCAGTTGCAGCCGCCGTATATCATGCCCTCCCTGGCGTTTTCCGGGATTTTGAACGCCCCGGTCTCATATTCGTACAGCGTCCAGAGGTGGTCTTTTTTGTTGAAATATGTTTTGCAGCCCGCCGCTTCGTATGCTTTGAATTTTTTATCACAGACGGCAAGCAGCTCTCGGTATTCCTGCGGCGTGATGCCGGTATCCTTTTCCTCGCCGGTGGGGCAGTAGCGGGCAAAGGCGTATACATCCACGCCATGCTCCACAACGGTATCTATGATGTCAGGGACTTCCTTGATGTTCGTCCCCGAAACGGTGGTCATGACCACGCTGCGGATACCGGCGTTTTTGATGCAGGCGATTTTTTCCAGGGTGCAGTCAAAGGAGCCGGGCTTGCGGAACCAATCGTGCGTTTCCCGCATGCCGTCCAGGGAAAGCTGGTATTTCTGGCAGCCGTAGGATTTCAGCCGCCTGCATACTCCGTCCTCCAGATGGAACGGGTTGCCCAGAATGGTGAAGGGGATATCCCTCTCCTCCAGCAGTGCCAGCAGCCGCCAGAAATCAGGGTGCAGGATAGGGTCGCCGCCGGTGATGTAAAAATAAGGCAGGCGGTCATACCTCTCGCACATATCACAACAGTTGTCCACAACTTCCTGCATCTGTTCCCATGTCATTGCGTCCGGCTTTTTGCAGCTGTCCTCCGAAAAGATGTAGCAGTGCTTGCACCGCTGGTCGCATTCATCCGTAATGTGCCATTGAAAAGAAAAATATTGTCTCATATCGTGTTCTCCTTATATTAGGCAGTGTCGTCACAAGTTCCTTCGCACGTCTTTCCGTCAAATTTTGTCGGCTTTTTCGTTAAAAATTCTTGCCGTACCGCCAGTACGCCTGCGAATTTTTGCCTAAAACCCAACAAAATTATGCTCGAAAATACATACCTTCGCTTGACAAGGGGCCGTATATACCCTTGTCAAGCGAAGGTATACATGACTTATGACGACACTGCTTAGTCGGCAAAAGCCGGTTGTGTTTGGAAATCCACCGGCAGAGGATTTCCCTGCCGGTGGAACGTACAGAGTTACTTGTCGGATGCACCGCAGGCAGAACCGCAAGCAGTCGGTTTTTCCTCCGGTTTGTCACCCGCGCCGCAGGCAGAGCCGCAAGCGGTCGGTTTTTCTTCCGGCTTGTCGCCTGCACCGCAGGCAGAGCCAGCCCAGTTAGGCAGATTAGAAAGTGACATATATATCCCTCCAGTCGTTTTTGTCGGATGCGTTTTGTAATCCGCACTTTTATCCTAAAGCATCTTTATTTTGAAAACAAGTAGGCACTTTTTTATTATAGGGTCACCTTTTTGTAACCTAATTACGGAAACTGCCGCCTTGCATTATCATTTGGATGCAACATTCTATTTTAGATTTTTAGGAGGGCACATAGCCATGCTGACAAAGGAAGAACTGCCCGAGTGCCCGGTCGCTGCTACAGTGCAGTTTATCGACTGAACTGTTTAAGCGGAAGTCCCGCCCCGCGTGGAGTATACCCTGAATGGATTGGAGGAAACGCTCCGGCGCATTTCGGACGCGATGGAGGCCTGGGGCGTGCATTACTGTATTGCGCAGAAAGGACAGATACCGGAGACGTGCTATTTGGCAAGCAGTTTCTGCTTGTTGGGACAGCGTCTCACAAACCCCTTGAACAGCCCTGCGCGTTCGTTTCACAAACGCTGTTGTTCCTGTGACCCAGGAAAAGACGTAGCCTGCGCTCTCCTGCAAAGGGAAAAAGCGGTAGTCCCGCTTCTTGCCACCGCTATCGAATGGCGGCAAGGCTCACAAGGGACTGCCTGAATAACTCCCCAATCCTCTCCAGGCGTTTTTGCAAATCCTCAATGTCCGCCGCATAGATGCGCCCGGTTTCGTTCGCCCGCTTGGCGTACTGGTTCGATTATCGGAGCATAACCGTAGGCTGGCGCACATCCCTCCAATCTAGCCGGATACAGATTCCGTCCAGAGGCTGTTCTGGAAAGCTACGGGCGGGACAATCAAAATGAGGACGGAACATGGAAAAGCAGTTTGAGTTTCGGGCGGCGGCAGGCTTTGTCCCGCTCACGCCAGAGCCGGAACAGTACCGGCTTGCCGAGGCAGAAAAGCATTTTTTCGCATGGCTCACGCTGGGCTATCATGTGGAAAGCATACCGGAGCCGGTCGATGCAGGGACGATAGCGGCGCATAGTGACAGCCGCCTGCTGCGGAAGGAGGCCATCAAAAAGCTGTTGCATGGGCAGAAGATTATGGCGGGGCAGTGGCAGGTTGGGAATAATCAGGGAGGATTTGGAAAAAATAGGAAGGAAAGGAGGGACGCCTATTTGAAAATGAGCGTTGATAGAAAAAACAAACTTACGTTTTTGTGGCTGACGGAGGAAGAAAACGCGGGCGGCGTCATGAATGAGGACATACTGGCGGAAAAAGGGAACCTTGCAGTCGTTTTCATATCGGGGGATAAGGAATTGTTCCCCCTGATGGAAGGCTTGGTAAAGCATAACGCCGGGATACCGGAATGACCGGGAGGGAAGGAAGCCCCTAAGGCGCATATGGGCGCCAAGGGGGCTTTGCCCAATGACACTAAAAAATGGCTGGGGCATTGGAAATATATTCCGATTCCGTTGTAAAGAAAGCAGTGATATACTGGAACGAGAGGGGTGAGGACATGACGGAAACCTATGATATTGCGGGCTACTGCCGCATTTCGGTGGACGATGAATTAGACCGCGACAACACTTCCATAGAGAACCAGAAAGCCATCATCAAGGACTTTGTCAGCAGGAAATTCCCGCAGAGCGCGCTGACGTTTTACGAAGACCGCGACCGTTCCGGCTACACGTTCGAGCAACGGGAGGGTTATCAGGAGATGCGCCCCCTGCTGATGCGCCATCAATATGACATCCTTGTTGTGAAGGATTTTTCCCGTTTTTCCCGGCGCAACAGCCGCGGGCTGGTGGAATTGGAGGATTTGCGCGACCAGGGCGTGCGCATCATCTCCATCGGGGACAATATCGACTACCCGACCTATGACGACTGGACGGCGATACAGTTCCGTTTCTTAATCAATGAAATGCCTGTTACCGATGCGAGCAAAAAGGTAAAGTCTGTCATCAAGCGGCGGCAGAATGATGGGAAATGGATCTGCGCCGTGCCATATGGCTATGTCATTACGAATACCAAGACTATGGCGTTTGAAACATACCCCCCTGCGGCGGCAGTGGTAAATATGATATATGACCTTTATATCAGCGGTTGGGGATATAAAAAAATCGCAAACCATCTAACGGACTTGAATATCCCGACGCCGCGCATGGCGGAAAAATTGCGGCGGGAGGCAAACGGTGAAGAAACAAAGCTGCGGGCAAAGAAGGAATGGAGCATTGCGACGGTACAGGGCATTTTGGAAAATGATTTCTATATCGGCACGCTCCGTCAGGGTAAATATACCCGCAAGAAAATAAACGGCGGGGACAGGAAGACGGACGAGGATGAGCACATCGTTTTTGAAAACCACCACGAGCCGATATTGGACGCGCGTACCTTTGCCATAGCGCAGGAGCAGCGTCAGAAACGCACAAGGTCGCATTACCGGGGGCAGAAAAAATATGACAATACCTATTCCGGCTATCTCTACTGCGGGGATTGCGGAAGCCCGATGTTCTCCATGAGCCGCGGCGACCTCAAGCCCGCCTATGTTTGCGGCAGCTACCACAGGCGGGGGCGGAAGGCATGTACAAGCCACCATACGCGGGTGGATATGCTGGACAATATCCTGAAAGAATATCTCCGGCGAATAAAAGAGAATTCCGCTGATATGATGGAGCGGCTGGATATGGCGGCCAAAGCGGGAACCTCCGGGCTGGAAAAAGGGGCGGAAGCAGCGGCAAGCCTGCAAAAGCAGATGGATTTTTGCTATGAGGAATTAAAAGCTACGAAACGCCAGCGCATCAGGGACATCATGAAGCACCCGGAGCGGGAGGAGCTTCTGGAACAGACCTATGACGAGATGGAGGCGGAGCTGGAGGAAAAAATCAGCTCGCTGAAAGCGCAGATGGTGCTGAATGAGAACCGGCAGAACGCGGTAGGACGTATGGGAAGGATTGCACGGACTGCGGCGGAGGTCTTTGACGGGATACTGCGGAAGGAAAAACTGGATAAAACGGATTTGGATTTCCTTATTGAGCACATTACGGTCTATGAAAACCGAATCGAGGTGAAGCTGAAAGCCGATATCGGGGCAATCCTGCAAGCGGCGGATTTCCTGGAATGTGAGGGGATCCAGGAGGACGCGCTGACACAGGAAATCGTCCATCAGGAGCGCAACAAGCGGGACAAGCCTTATACTGTCAATGTTATCAGTGGCGGCGACCCGCTGGAGATTTTCACAGACAGAGAAGGTGAAATCATACTGAAAAAATATTCCCCGATCGGGGAACTGGGGGCATTTGCGAAGGAATACGCAGAATCGCTGGCGCAGACGGCAGGACATATTACCTGCATTGTGGACAAAGACCAGATCATTGCGGTTTCCGGAGGGGGAAAAAAGGAATTTTTTGAAAAACATATCAGTCCGGAGATGGAGAGCTGCATTAACCGTCGTACCGCGTTGATTGCGGACAGGAATGACGACAACTTTGTCCCTGTTTTGGAGGACGACATTTCCGAAAGTTATAACCATCAGTTGATTGTACCCATCATTGCAGAAGGGGATGCTATGGGAGCAATTGTGTTCCTTTCCAAGGACAAAAAGATGGGGGAAGTCGAGGGAAAGCTGGCGCAGACAGCGGCTGGTTTTTTGGGGAAACAGATGGAGCAGTAAGAGAAGAATTGTAAAAACGGTGAAAGTCTGGATTTATAAGACTTTCACCGTTTTTGCGTGCGGATCAGGAAAACAGTTCCGGCAGAATCCCCAGCAGGAAATATACGATGCAGAGCAGCAGGACAGACGGTGTAAGAAAGCGTGCTTTTGGAAGCGGCTCCTCCTCAGCCAGATGTGTTGCAGGCACCGCGGGCAGAGGATTGACCTTAAAAAACAGATACAGCAGTCCGGCAAGAATGGGCAAAGACAGCAATGCAAAAATGCTTACGTAGATGAACAGAATCGTTGCGGGCGGGGACACTGCGACGGAAGTATCTGCTCCGGCGGAAAATATTCCAATGACCGTATCGGCGTTGATTAAAAAATGCGGTATCATGGAAGAAAAAATTGATCCGGTCCGCTGCACAAGTACGCAGAACAGCGCGCCTACGCAGAACGCATAAAGGAACTGCTGGGGGCTTAAATGGAGCATGGCAAACAAAAACCCTGTTGCAAGCGAGGCTTTGAGTGTCCCAAAGGAGCGGTAGCCGGAGAGTATAATGCCGCGCATGACAAGTTCTTCAAACACAGCGGGCAGTACCGCGATTGTGAACAGCATGGAGAGAAAACTGGACGAATAAATCGCGCCGGAAGAAGCCTCAACGGGATTGGGAAAAAACAGTTGAGAAAAATAGGAAAAAAATGCCATCAGCGGTTTCACAGCAAAGCTCAGCAGCACCACCAGTATCAGGTTTTTCCAGCCTAAAGGCTTCAGGCGGAGGGTTTCCCGCGGGGATTTTTTTGTGAACAGGAAATAAAGACAAATGGGAGGCAGAAACGCCAGCACGTAATCTAATGTGGACTGCTCCGCGTAGGAGAGGGAATAAAAAGGAGGGAATAACGCCAGCCCTAAAGTCACCCCTATAAAATAGAGAAAAAAAAGCAGTGCAAAACGGTTGGTCTGTCTGGTTTCCAGCATGATAAAACCTCCTTAATAGTGCGGAATTTCATATCCTGATAAAGAAAAAAACCTTGAAATATCAAGGTTTTCAGAAGCTACTGGGGGGACTCGAACCCCCGACCTATTGATTACGAATCAATTGCTCTACCAACTGAGCCACAGTAGCATGCTCTCAAGCACGTTTTTTATTATATCATTCTTTTTTGGAAAAAGCAAGCAGAAAAATACAAACAAACGAAAAATTTTTCCGGCAGCAAATTCCTCTAAAATCCCTTGTTTTTTCCATAAAACATGTTATAGTATTTGTTGCAGAATACGGTAATCTGCCATGACCTGCTTTCAAGAATGAGAAAACGGAGTGATAGAACATGACTTCCAATCGAAAAAAAGTTCTGGCCTATGGCCTTTTGACGGTGTTAATATGGGCGTCAGCTTTTCCTTTGACGAAAATCGCACAGGAGCAGTTTTCTTCGTATTCTCTTGGCTTTCTGCGCTGCGGGATTGCGACTGTTTTCCTTTTGCTGATTGGAAAAATCCGCCATATCCGCCTGCCTGAGAAAAAGGATGTGCCGCTTTTTATTCTTTCCGGCGCGCTTGGATTTGGCATATATCTCATCGCCTTCAACACAGGTATACAGACGCTGACTTCTGCCACGAGCAGCATCGTTATTGCGGTCACGCCGATACTGACGGCAATTGCGGCTGCACGTATGTATAACGAAAGACTTTCGCCGATTGGCTGGGCTGCCATATTCTCGGCATTTGCCGGAGTGCTTCTGCTCCTGCTTTGGGACGGCATTTTTTCCATTAATGTTGGCTTGCTCTGGACACTCGGAGCCGCTGTTTCCTTCTGTGGATATAACCTGATTAACCGCGAACTGTCTTCCCTGGGCTACAACGCACTTGAAATTGTTACATACAGTATGCTTTGCGGCGCGCTTTTGCTCAGCTTCTGGTCTGTGCAGGGCGTAAATGAGCTGTTTGCTGCGAACCATAAGCAAATCGCCGCCATTGTTTATCTTGGCGCGTTTCCGAGTGCGGCAGCGTATTTCTTCTGGGGCGAGGCAATGTCCTATGCGGAACGCATCAGCGAAGTAACGAATTTTAACTTTGTTACGCCGCTCCTGTCTGCGGTCATGGGTTTCCTGCTTTTGAAGGAAATACCAAATGCGGGGACGTTTATCGGCGGTGCGGCTATCATTGCCAGTATTGTTGTGTTTAATAAAAAAGGAAAAGCATCCTGAAAAAGGGAGAACCGAAAGCCTTTCTTCTGTTTGCTGTATGATAAAACAGGAAAGGGGACAAACTTTAGCGTGTCTATTGGAAAAACACTCAGAAAATGCTATAATACATAAAAATCTGTTCGCTTCCATGATAGCCTGAAAAACTTCTCTGGAAGAACCAGGCGGTGTCGTCACAAGTGTCGTCACACACCTAAAATGGTAATGTGTCTTGATTTTTCAAATCCAAGCTATATGCAGGACGCAAAGGTTTACCGAGTTGGCGTTACAAATGCGGCAGACCGTGGTCTTGATATGTATTCCAACTGGGGACCGGCTATTCAGATTAAGCATTTGAGTCTGGATGCTGAGCTGGCGAAAGGCATTGTGGGCAGTGTTTCGAGTGATAAGGTTGTCATAGTGTGCAAGGATGTGGAACGAGATAGTATTGTTTCCTTATTAACGCAAATTGGGTGGCATAATCGTATTCAAAGTATTGTTACGGAAAGGGACCTGATTCGCTGGTACGAAAAGGCTTTGCGGGGAAAATATTCGGAAAAGATTGGTGATGAGCTGCTTATGCGTTTATGTGGTGAAATTGCGGAGGAATTTCCATCGGTCGATGTGATCCCAGATATCATTAAAAATCGCCATTATGAAAATGTTGAAACGGATAGTTTCTGGAAAGTACCTGTATAACAGTACATACCATTTGTGTATAAAGCAGGGGAGGGGCTGAAGATTTCTGCCCCTCCCCGTTTTCTGTTTCAGACAGCCGTCTGCAATGTACCAACGATGTTACCTGTCTATTCGTATTTCAAATCACTTGTTGATAACCAGTTCCTGCCCAATATAAATCAGGTTCGGGTTTTTGATGGTCTTTCTGTTTGCTTCAAAAATTTCATTCCACTTGCTGCCGTTGCCAAGCTGTTCTTTTGCTATCTTCCAAAGCGTATCGCCGGCAATGACGCGGTACAGGTCTGTGATTACAGATGTGTCGGTTTCTTCCTTCTCAGCAGGAACAACAGTTTCGGCGGGTGTTACAGGTTCAGCGGGCTCTGCGGGAGCAGCGGGCTCTGCCGGAGCAGTGGGCTCTGCGGGAGCAGCAGGTTCTGCCGCAGCCTCGCCTGTGATACTGATTCTGCCCTGAGGCTCTGCATATTCTTTGCCAATTACGCCGCCAAGGGAGTTTACGTAGCTGATGAGCGCGTCCGCGTCAACGATAGCTGTGTCATGCACGAAAGAGCCCTGTGTCAGTGCGTAGTATGTATCGCCGCCTTCAGCCTGGAAGCTGTTTACAACAACGGTATAGTTTGCTTTCAGGTCGAAAGGTTTGCCGTTTACGCTTGTGATGGTAACGCGGCTGCCGGGTTCTGCCGGTGCGAAATAGGTAGAATCAGGATACTGTTCGCCGTTCTTATACGCTACAGAGGTATCAACTGTGTATTCCGCGCCTGCAATCTGCGGGAACCCGCCGATTGCTGTCGGTGTGGAGAATGTAGATGCTTCCAGAACCTCAAGCAGTTGTTCGCCTGTGATGGTTACGAGCACGACCGTATTGCCATAAGGGAAAACGGTATACAGTGTGTTCATGGAAATTTCACCAGCGGGAACGCTTGCGCGAATGCCGCCGCCGTTGGACAGAGCGATATCAACGCTGATATCCATGCCCTGCTCTTTGACATACTCCCGTGCTGCATACAGGTATGCATCGGAGGAGAAGTCGCCGAGATTTGTTTCCTTTGTCCGAACGCCGGGGTCTTTTTCGCCGTCAAGGTCTACTTCTGTTGTTGCGAAAATGCCTTCGTAGATTTCTCTGACCTCCGCTGTGTCAGCCGCGACCATTTTTGTCAGATCCTCGTCATATGCGAAATCCTCTGCAAATGTTGCCGCGCTGATGAGCTTTGCGGTTTCTTCTTTGGTTTCCTTGTCAATGACAACTGTACCGATGTTTGCCAGATAAGAGCCTGTGCTGACGATCATGGTATCACCGACCATCTGACCGCCGTCTATCTCTGTGTGGCTGTGTCCGTCTACGATCAGGTCAATGCCTGTTACGGCAGCCGCCAGATCAGTGGACTGTCTGCCCGCGCTTTCGGCATCTACGCCAAGATGGCAGAGACAGATGATGTAGTCACAGCCCTCAGCCTTGAGTGCGTCCACCTGCGCCTGTGCCGCTGCGAACATTTCCCTGCCGTCTAAGAACTGCAGATCCTTTACAGCACTGGGTGCGGATTTCGTCTGTGTTTCCGCTGTGTCCAGACCGAAGATACCGATTTTCATGCCGTCTTTTTCCAGAATGGCAGACGCGCCGAAATAAGTGTCATTCGTGCCTTTTTTCAGAACATTAGCCGCCAGGATGGGAACGTTGCCAGCTTTCAGGACTGCCGCAATATCCTGCAATGCCTCAAAGCCGAAGTCAAATTCGTGGTTGCCGAGGGAAACTGCGTCATACCCTGCTGTTACAAGATATTCCGCCGCTTTCAGACCTTTTTCATGGTTTACCAGAGTAGTGCCCTGAGAAAAGTCACCAGCGTCCAGCAGGATAACGTCCGCACCAAGTCCCTCATAGTGGTTCTTCAATGCTGCCACGCCGGCAATGCCAATCTGTTCTTCTGTTGTTTCATAATGCCCGTGCATATCGTTTGTATGCAGAACGACCAGCTTTCCGTCCATATCGTCCGCGAAAACGGGAACAGACAGACCTATTACCATCGCTGCCGAAAGCAGCATTGATAACACTTTTTTGCTATGTTTCATTTTTTCCTCCTCCTTCATTCATATAAAAAGCGAGTGATGAAATACAGTTCAAGCATAGCATAAATTCCCAGGAAAAGAAACAGGATTTTTTCTTTTTTGCATCATTTTTTTGCAAAGTTCGCGTTCTTCCGTTTTGCTTTTGGGCAGGTTTCGCGAAAAATAAACGAAGGCGGCCGCCTTGCAATCCTTTTCCGTTTCCTGTATAATTTTCCTGAATCTTAGAAGAGAACGGAGGGGCAATAGCCATGACGAAAAAAGATATTGCGGAACTGAAACGCCGCCTGAAAAAAGAGGACTGCACCTTTACGAAACTGCGCGGCTGTTATGTGGACAGTCAGAAAAACAGTATTTTACATATTGACGAAACCTTTCTGAATCTGGATGAGGAAGAATTTTTCAAATATCTGGAAATCGCCAAAAAAACGCTTTCCGGCACCATAGGCAACCAGCTTTTGGAGCTGCCCTTTCGGTCTGGAGAGGAAGGTACGGAAAAGCAGAATTTTCTGTTGGGTCTGCGGGACAGCAGGCTGAAATCAGATGGGCTGCTGGAACGGTTTTATGAGCTGGTTATTGAGCAGTACGACTATGCTGGAAATTACCTGATACTGTTGTTTCATGACGCGTATGACGTGATCACTAAAACGACGGATAACGCCAGGCTGGATGAATCCGAGGAAGTCTATGAGTATATCCTCTGCGCCATTTGTCCGGTTGAGCTTTCCAAAGCCGCGCTGGGCTATCGTAAGGATGAAAACCGCATTGGCCCGCGTATCAGAGACTGGATTGTGATGCCGCCGGAAAATGGCTTTCTGTTCCCTGCATTTTCCAATCGAAGCAGTGATATCCACGCCCTTTGCTATTACGCGAAAGATACAAAAGATGTACGGACGGGTTTTATAGAGGATGGACTGGGCTGTGAGCCGCGCCGGACAGCCGCGCAGGAGAAAAAGGTTTTTCAGTCGATATTGGAAAGCGTCATTGCGCCGCAGATAGAAGAGGCGGAAGAGGTCATACTTGATATTCAGCAGAATTTGAGCGATATGGTCGATGAGCATAAAACGGTGTTTGAAACAGAGCCGGTTCTGCTGACTTCCACAGCACTGCGTGAAGCCATTGCCGAAAGCGACTTGCGGCTGCCGGAGGAGGTCATTTCCAAAGTGGAGGCTGCCTGTGCGGAGGAATTTGGCGAACAGCTGCCGCTGGCGGAAAATCTGTTTGACGCAAAAAGGCTTGCTGCACATGCCGAGACGAAGCGGGGGCAGGCATTGCAGAAGGAGGTGCTTGCTCTGCGGGAACAGCTTGCGGCGGAGGATTCTTCGGCGGGGGATATGCTGGCAGGAGAGATTATATTGAAGGTTTCCGGTGAAAAAGTGCCGGAGATAAAAACAGAGGTAATCAATGGGAGGAAATGCTTGATAATTCCGCTGGAGGAAGATGAGCAGACGATTATCAATGGGAATGCAGCGGAGTTTTAGGCAGTGTCGTTACAAGTGTCTGTACACGCCTTTCCGGCAATTTTGTCGGCTTATTCGTTAAAAATTCCTGCCGTACTGCCTGCATGGCGGCTTCGCCCGTATGGCGCGGCAATGCCGCGCCGCATTGTACGCCTGCGAATTTTTGCCTGAAATCCGACAAAATTATGCCGAAAATACGAATACATGACTCATGACGACACTGCCTAAGGGGATTTCTTACATTTTTCTTACAGATTAGTTTTTTTCGTTTCCCCCTGATATGAGATATGGTAGTATGTAAATATGAGAGCTTTTGGCTCTGCAATGGAACATTTACCAGCAATGCAGGAAAAGGAGAGGAAATGAAAGGATGAAAAAAGGACGAATCATTTTGTTGGTATTTCTGGGCTGCGTTGTTTCATTTGCTGCTTTCAGGCAGCCGCTTTGCAGATTTCATGCGGAAGAAACTGTATCCGTTCGGTTTGAAACTGAAAACGCTCTGCAAACATGGAACTGCACGCTGCCACCGGAGCGGAATGCAGAATTACAGGAAATTCTGAACACTAAGGCGTGGTTTTTCGGGACAGGCTTCAGTGATTTTTTTCTTGGGCAAAATCATGCGGACCTTGCCGAGGACGATTTGCTCACGTTGTATTTTGATAAGGATGCTCTGTCAGTTTCTTCCAACGGTGTAATCCGCAGCATCCGCAAGGATAAATACGCCTATCTCCGCTTTGCCGGAGCGCAGAAGGACGGGCAGGAGGTATATGACGCGCTTTACGCGCTTGTGGAACCTTATCTGGAAAAACAGTAACGATACATTTTCCATACAGAAAACAACTGTAAAAAGAGTGAATCTCCAGCAGTTGTTTTTTGTTTGCCGGAAATCACTCCGAAGCTGAAAAAAATTTTGCTGGAAATGAAAAAAGTTTTGTTAGCACTCTTTACAAATGAGTGCTAACAATATATAATGGCATTGTCGATAAAAAAACAACACATTTTGATAGATAGGAAAGGTGGAATGGTTTATGAATTTACAAAAATTTACACAGAAATCAATTGAAGCCATTCAAAACGCGCAGTCTTCCGCAGTAGAATATGGCAATCCGCAGATTGAACAGCAGCACCTGCTGGCGGCGTTTCTGCGGCAGGAGGAAGGGCTGATTCCGAGCCTGCTGCAAAAAATGAATGTGAATGTCAACGGTTTTTTACAGGCGGTAGAAAATGAAGTAAAAAAATTGCCGCGTGTCAGCGGCGGAGGGCAGACGTATGTTGCGTCTGATCTGGAAAAAACGCTTGTGGCGGCGGAACGGCTTGCGGGAAACATGACAGATGAATATGTTTCAGTGGAGCATATTTTTATGGCAATGGTAAACGATCCGAACCGTGCGCTGAAGGAAATTTTCCGGCAGTATAACGTCACAAAAGAGGGCTTTATGAAGGCTCTGGCGGAGGTGCGCGGTAATGCCCGCGTGACGAGTGATTCCCCTGAAGCGACATACGACGCGCTGAAAAAATACGGCACAGATTTGGTAGAAAAGGCGCGCAGCAAAAAGCTTGACCCTGTTATCGGACGGGATGATGAGATTCGGAATGTGATACGTATACTTTCCCGCAAAACGAAAAACAATCCTGTTCTGATTGGTGAGCCGGGCGTAGGCAAGACTGCCATCGCAGAGGGGCTGGCGCAGCGTATCGTGAAAGAGGACGTACCGAACAGCCTGAAAGACAAGACGATTTTTTCGCTGGACATGGGCGCGTTGATTGCGGGGGCAAAATTCCGCGGGGAATTTGAGGAACGGCTGAAAGCTGTGCTGAATGAGGTGAAAAAGAGCGAAGGCAGAATCATACTGTTTATTGACGAGCTGCACACCATCGTTGGCGCGGGTAAAAGCGATGGCGCGATGGACGCGGGCAACCTGCTCAAGCCCATGCTGGCGCGGGGCGAGCTGCACTGCATTGGCGCGACAACGCTGAACGAATACAAGCAGTATATCGAAAAAGATCCGGCGTTGGAACGTCGGTTTCAGCCTGTGCTGGTGCAGGAGCCGACGGTGGAAGACACGATTGCCATACTGCGCGGCCTGAAAGAGCGGTATGAGGTCTACCACGGTGTAAAAATACAGGATCAGGCGATCATTGCGGCGGCGACGCTTTCCAACCGCTATATCTCTGACCGTTTCCTGCCGGATAAGGCGATTGACCTTGTGGACGAAGCCTGTGCCATGATACGGACGGAAATGGATTCTATGCCGACAGAGCTGGACGTGATACAGCGGAAAATCATACAGCATGAAATTGAGGAGGCCGCACTGAAAAAAGAGGATGACAAGTTATCCAGAGAGCATTTGCAGGAAATACAGAAAGAACTTGCGGAAATGCGCGAAAACTTTGCGGCATTGCAGGCAAAATGGCAGAATGAAAAGGACGCGATTGGCGTTGTACAGAAGCTGCGCGAGGAAATCGAGGACGTCAATGCCGAAATTGAGGCGGCAGAACGGAAATATGACCTCAACCGCGCAGCGGAACTGAAGTATGGCAGACTGCCGGAATTGCAGAAAAAGCTGGCGGAACAGGAACGTGTTGCGGAGGAGAACAGCGAACGCAGCACGCTCCTGCGGGACAAAGTGACGGAGGAGGAAATCGCCCGCATCATCGAACGCTGGACGGGAATCCCCGTTGCAAGGCTGATGGAGGGCGAACGTGAAAAACTGCTGCATATGGAGGACATTCTGCATGAACGGGTTGTCGGGCAGGAGGAGGCTGTCACGAAGGTTTCAGAGGCTATTCTCCGCAGCCGCGCGGGTATCCAGAGTCCCGACAGGCCTATCGGTTCTTTCCTGTTCCTTGGACCTACGGGCGTGGGCAAAACGGAACTTGCGAAAACGCTTGCGGAATGTCTGTTTGATGATGAGAAAAATATGGTGCGTATTGACATGACGGAATATATGGAGAAATTCAGTGTGTCCCGTCTGATTGGGGCTCCTCCCGGATATGTGGGCTATGAGGAAGGCGGCCAGTTGACCGAGGCTGTGCGTCGGAAGCCCTATTCTGTCATATTGTTTGATGAGGTGGAAAAAGCGCACCCCGATGTGTTCAATATCCTTTTGCAGGTTCTGGACGATGGGCGTATTACTGATTCGCAGGGACGGACAGTGGACTTCAAAAACACCGTTATTATACTGACCTCCAATCTTGGTTCGACGCATTTGCTGGACGGTATCGGCGTGGACGGCGAGATCACAGCGGAGGCAAGGACGGCGGTCGAGGGCATGTTGCGGCAGGCGTTCCGTCCGGAATTTTTGAACCGTCTGGACGAAATCGTGTTCTATAAACCTCTGACGAAAGAGAATATTACGCACATTATTGATTTGATATTAAATGACCTGAACGGCAGGCTTGCGGATAAACAGTTGAAATGTGTACTGACAGACGCGGCAAAAGCAGAAATCATCGAAACGGGATATGACCCCGCGTTTGGTGCAAGGCCGTTAAAACGCATGATACAGCGGAACGTTGAAACCCTGCTGGCAAGAAAAATCATTGCGGACGATGTTGCGCCAGGTGCAACGCTGACCGTAGACGTGCAGGATGGGGAGTATGTTGTGCGGTAAGGAGGCAGTATGGAAAGACGGGTTTTCAAAAAAATAAGGGAATTTCCGGAACTGGCAGAACAGGCGGCGCAGTGGTTCCATGAAAAATGGGGCATTCCTGCGGAGGAATATCGAAAAAGCATGGAGGATGCGGTAAAATGCCCTGACGGCATACCGCAGTGGTATGTGATAGAGGATGATGGCAGGATACTGGCGGGTGCTGGCGTGATTGAAAACGATTTCCATGACCGGAAGGATTTGGCACCGAACCTCTGCGCGTTGTTTGTGGAGGAGGCTGTGCGCGGGCAGGGGCTTGCGCGGGAGCTGCTGGAGCAGATCCGCAGGGATATGGGCGGTCTGGGCGTTCCCGATTTATATTTGGTGACCTACCATACGGCTTTTTATGAAAAGTGCGGCTGGGAATTCCTGACAATGGCGAGGGAGGATGGCGGCGCGTTGGTTCGGCTGTACCATGCGGATCCCTTCGTTTGACAAGGGGATATACCCTTTGTACACCAGATACGCAGATCGACGACAGTCTGCTGAAAATGTTGTATCTGGCAATGATGGATATCACGAAAAAATGGACGGGCCACCGGCAGAAATAGGGGCAGAACCGGAAAATCGGTTCTGCCCGTTTGTAGCTATTTATAAAATCTTATATCAGTTTTTCGAGTTTGCACAAAACCTGAAATGGTCTTGAAATTTTATATCTGTGGGATTACAGTCATTCGCTGCATTTTTCCTTTTGCTTTATTTGGAAAAAGGCACAGCCTAAGCAAATGGAAATGCCCAACAGATCTAAATAACTGAAAAAATCAGTTATATACAACCCTGTAACAGCGAAAAGCTTTTGTTCAGCGAGCAGGTAAGGGATTGCAATGATATCGGGAAAAATGAAAAGTATGACTGAAACAGCCAGCAAAATGAAAATATATTTCATATACTTTTTTTTCGTCCCATCATTCTCCAACATGATTTCATTTTTGTTTTTTCGTATCATGATTCCCGCTGCAAAACAGAAGCACATCTGCAAAAGTTTTAAGGTGAGCCATATTGTAGGATCATAAACCGAATGAAAACAGAGAGCTCTTATGAAATAGAAAACGACACTTAACAAAACACATATCAGAATGCATATCCCAAATAAACCTCTATATGTTTTTATATTCATGGTGTACCGCCTTTCTGAAATTCTGTGGCAATGCTCCGTTGTCCTGTATGGGATGATTACGGCATGATGCAGTACTGGCAGGGTGTAGTGCCATTCAAAATCCCGTTTTCCGCAAAGCCGATGTCAATGGCAAGGTAATTGTCAAGCCCGTTCTGCTCTACAACGGAACAACTGATTTTATGGAAAAATCCGTCCGTTCCCGTTTTGGAAACAAAAACAACATGCTCGTCCATGTACAGGCTCTTATAATCCGGCTGACGGACAGAAGTTGTGTCAAACGTGAACAAAGCCGGAGAATACCCACAGGTCAGAATGGACGGCATCAGCCCCGCAAGCTGTTCCAGCGGCACATAATACATATCCTTGTAGTACAGGACGGGTCCTGTGATGGCGATTCCGTTGACAAGTACGGAAGCTGCGACTTCCCTCGCGAGTACAGTCGCGCCAACCGCTGCGGCAGTGTTTGGCAGCGTGGTGTTTACTGTTGTCGGCGTAACTGCGGCTGTTGTTGTCTGCGTTGCGGTTGTTGTCGTCTGCGTATTGGAAGCTGTGGTTGTTGTCCTGCCATGCCTGCCATGCGTGCCGATCAGGCTGGTGCGTGCGAAGGCGGGAGCTGTGGACAGGGCAAGCGAAAGGAACACAGCAGTAAAAACAAATATTTTTTTCATGGAACAAACCCTCCTTTATCTTTCATCATAGCATGAAAGAAGGGCTGTTGAAAACTGGCAAAATGACGAAAATTGCGGAAATATGGAGGAAACCGCCGTTATTCGCTTTGCAGGAGCAGATCAAGGAACTCTGCGGCGGTCAGCCCATGAAAATACTGTCCGATTTGGAGGCCGGAGATGCGTGCGGCAAGGCTTTCCCGTTCCAGGGCCGTACCCTTCAAAAGCTCCGCAAGCTCTGCGGAATCGGCCATACCGAAGTAATCCCCGAAAAACTGCAAATCCACAATCGTTCCATTTTCTGTATTCATGCAGACGTCAATGCGCCCGCAGCCCTCAAAACGCCTGTGTTTCTGTACATGATAAGCGGGGGAGGACCCATAATTCCATTCCCACTGGCTGTACCGTTCTTTTTTAATCTGCTCGACTGCGGCAAGCTCTTCTGCGGAAAAAACATACGGCGTAACTACGTCTTTTTTCAGAATATGTTTCAGAAGCCGCGCCTTAAATTCCGCCAGCGTGAAGCCCTCAGGCAGATAGGGCGCAATATTCGTCACGCGGCTGCGTACTGATTGCGCTGCTTTCGACTGAAATTTATCTGCGGAAACATTCAGCATTTCCGCTACGACAGACAGGTCCGACTGAAACATCAGCGTGCCGTGGTGCATGATGCGCCCCTGCCGCAGGTACTGCGAATTGCCGGAAAATTTCCGTCCTTCTATAGTAATGTCATTGCGCCCGTTGACCTCTGCGGGAACGCCGAGAGAGCGGAGCAGTTCGGCGATGGGCTGGCAGAACAGACGGATATCCAGATCGGCAGCATTTTCCGCATCCATAATGAAGGTAAAATTCAGGTTGCCCAAATCATGGTAGACTGCACCGCCGCCGGAAAGACGGCGTACCACGCGGACGCCCCGCGCCTCCGCGGCGCGCTGATTAACCTCTGCAAAGGTGTTCTGATTTTTGCCGACCACGACTGTGTTCTCATTCTGCCAGAGCATGAAATACTCCTGCCGCCTGTCCATCTGATCGAAAACAAACTGCTCCAAAGCAAGGTTAAAGGCGGGGTCTGTACTGTTGGATTCCAAATAAATCATTGTAAAGCCTCCTCTTTTGTAAAATTTGCCGCGCAGGGCGGCTTTGGGGCAGGCTATTGCCCCTGGTAATATCCTACCATATTTCTCTGAAAGAAAAAAGCATTTTCTGTGGGGGCGGCATCCTGATAAAATGGGCGTGCCTCGAATTGCAAAGCATACTTGACAATAATTGCAAAGCGTGCTATGCTAAAAATGCAAAGTAAACTTTGCTGAATATTGCCGCATCGGCAAGGGGAGGTGTTTTATGAAAACGCATATTGCGGAGCTGCGGAAAGCAAAAAGGATTTCGCAGGAAGAACTGGCGCGCGCTGTCGGCGTGACAAGGCAGACGATTACATCCATAGAAGTCGGAAAATACATCGCGTCCCTGCCTTTGGCGCACAAAATAGCCGTTTATTTCGGCATGACAATCGAGGATATTTTTATTTTTGAGGAGGAATGAACGATGTCTTTTGAAAAACGCTTGAAACTGCGGCAGATTGCCGCTGTAATCTGCTTTCTTGCAGGGGTTGGTATGATACTCCTTTCTTTTCGGCTGGAGGAACAGGAAAATTTTCTTTATCTGCATTCCTATTACTGCGGTGGCGGCGGCGGAATCATCGGCGCATCAGCCGCAAATTTTTTCCGCGCCCATTCCCTGCTGCATAATCCTGAAAAACGGCGGGAGGCGGAAATCAGAGAAATGGATGAGCGGAATGTGTATATTCAGCGTGTATCTTATTCGATTTTTGTGACGCTTTCGCTTTTGCTGACCTGTGTTGGTTCGTTTGTTGCCGCGCTTTTCAACCCTCTGGTCTGCTTTGTGCTTCTGGCCGTTACGGTGTGCCAGTTGATCCTGCTTTTGCTGGTTACGTCTGCTGTCCGCAGAAGATATTGAAGCTCTGGGCATTTCCGGCTGTTTTAAGTTTTGACTTTCCCTGATTGGATATGCTATAATATACCAATATGTAAAAATTTTAGGAGGGACAGTATGTCTAACGACAGACAGAAAAATATACGGAATTTTTGTATTGTAGCGCATATTGATCATGGCAAATCCACTCTGGCGGACAGGCTGATACAGAAAACAGGCCTGCTTACTGACCGCGAGATGCAGGAGCAGGTGCTGGATAACATGGATTTGGAACGTGAACGCGGTATTACTATCAAATCGCAGGCAGTGCGTCTGATTTACCATGCGGAAGACGGACAGGAATATGAATATAATCTGATCGACACGCCCGGCCATGTTGACTTTAACTATGAGGTTTCCCGCAGCCTTGCGGCATGCGAAGGCGCGATTCTGATTGTGGACGCGGCACAGGGCATTGAAGCGCAGACGCTTGCGAATGTTTACCTTGCGCTGGATAATAACCTTGAGATTCTTCCGGTCATCAACAAAATTGACCTGCCCAGTGCAAACCCCGCATGGGCGAAGCAGGAGATAGAAGATATCATTGGTATCCCTGCGGAGGACGCTCCGGAAATTTCCGCGAAGAACGGTATAAATATTGAGGACGTTCTGGAGCGCGTCATTACAGATATTCCCGCGCCTTCGGGCGACCCTGACGCGCCGCTGAAAGCCCTGATTTTTGACTCTGTTTACGACCAGTACCGCGGTGTTATCGTACTGATGCGTGTGTTTGACGGGAGTATCCGGAAGGGCAGCAAGGTCAAAATGATGGCAACAGGCAAGGAATTTGATGTTGTGGAGGTCGGTATTTTTGGTCCAGGGCGTTTCCTTCCCACAGAGGAGCTTACCGCCGGCATGGTTGGCTATTTTACGGCAAGCATTAAAAATGTGGCGGATACACGCGTGGGCGATACGGTGACGGAGGCGGCAAAGCCTACGGCAGAGGCCCTTCCCGGCTATAAAAAGGTTAACCCTATGGTTTACTGCGGCGTTTTCCCTGCGGATGGCGCGAAATATCCCGACCTGCGTGACGCTTTGGAAAAACTCCAACTGAACGATGCCGCGCTGTTTTTTGAGCCGGAAACCTCTGTTGCTCTTGGCTTTGGTTTCCGCTGCGGTTTTTTGGGCCTGCTGCATCTGGAAATTGTGCAGGAACGTCTGGAGCGGGAATATAATCTGGATCTGGTGACGACCGCCCCGAGCGTTATTTATAAGGTATATCTGACCGATGGGACGGAGTTTGAACTTTCCAATCCCAGCAATATGCCTGATCCGGCGCGTATCCTGAAAATGGAGGAGCCGATTGTGAAGGCGGAGATCATGCTGCCGAAGGATTACATCGGCCCGATTATGGAGCTTTGCCAGCAAAGACGCGGCGATTATATCAGTATGGAATATCTGGATTCCACGCGCGCGATGCTGACATATGAAATGCCGCTGAATGAGATTATATATGATTTTTTTGATGTGCTGAAATCCCGCAGCAGAGGCTATGCGTCCTTTGATTACAGCCTGATCGGTTACCGCGAAAGCGAACTGCTGAAACTGGACATCCTTGTTAATCGTGAGCCTGTGGACGCGCTTTCGTTTATTGTGCATAAAGGCTCGGCGGTAGACCGCGGGCGCAGAATGTGTGAAAAGCTGAAAAAGGAGATTCCCAGACATTTGTTTGAAATTCCCATACAGGCGGCTATCGGCAGCAAAATTATTGCACGCGAAACCATCAGCGCGCTGCGCAAGGACGTTCTGGCGAAATGCTACGGCGGGGATATCAGCCGGAAGAAAAAGCTGCTGGAAAAGCAGAAGGAAGGCAAAAAACGAATGCGGCAGATTGGCAGCGTAGAAGTGCCTCAGCAGGCGTTTATGAGCGTATTGAAGCTGGAGGAAGAATGACCGGCTGTGCGGAAAACAGATATTTGGATATGCAGAAAGGCAGGGAGAACCCTGCCTTTTTCGTATCCCGCTTACAATTTCATAATACCATAAATTTCTGCGAAATTCAAGTCTTGTATTTGCGGCGGCAACGTTATAAAATGGACTTCCACTACATTCCAAAGGGGGAATACTATGCATAACGATAAGCTTTCTGAGGGAGCAGTTTTGGATTTCGGCCCGTTTTTTCATGGAACGAAGGCGAACTTGCGGGCAGGGGATTTTCTGGAACCAGGCTTCCGTTCCAATTATGGCAGCCGGCAAAAGGCGAATTTCGTTTATTTCTCTGCTACTATGGACGCCGCCATATGGGGGGCGGAGCTTGCTGTTGGAGATGCGCCCGTGCGGATTTACCGCGTAGAACCGACAGGGGCATTTGAAAATGATCCGAATCTGACGGATAAAAAATTTCCCGGGAACCCTACAAGGTCATACCGCAGCAGACATCCTCTGCGCGTGGTGGGAGAGGTAACGGAATGGGAAGGACATTCCGAAGAACAGCTCCGGCAGATGCGGGAACATCTGGAGGAACTGAAACGGCAGGGGATTGAAGCCATAAATACGTAAAAAATGGGTTTCCTGTCATGTTAAAAAAGCAATGAGAATTGAAAGCTGCCGGTGCTGGTGGCATACTTTGCTTGTATCAATGCACAGACCTGGATTTGGGAGGGAATGGTTCGCTTGAACCGAACTCCACTTATGAAGATTGGAAATGGGTTCTTGTTCGCAGCACCAATGGGAAATGGGAACATGCTACTCATGGTTACGGTTAAATTATTGATTTCCGGCTTATCGGGGGGATTTCATCTTTATGGTGAAATCCCCCTTGACAAATGTTCTCTGGGCGGCTGCTTATATTCCGAAAATGAAAGAAACATATAAAAATTAAAAATGCTTTTTAACTGAAAATTTCTCTGAGATGGCTTGCTATTTTTCCGAAAGAATGGTAATATAAGATATGACTACGGAGTAGTTTTGTATTGAGAAAGGAGAGAAGTTTATGGAAAAAAAGAGGGTATCCAGTACAGAATCAGCGATTCTGAAATTATTATGGAAGGCAGATGACGCTTTGTCCGTTGCGCAGGTTACGCAGCTGATGGAGACGGAAAACAATATTAAATGGTCTTACAACACAGCGGGGACGATATTAAGGCGTATGGATAAAAAGGGCTTTGTAACCTCCACGAAAAGAGGCCCTGCGTTTTTCTATACGGCTGTGCTGAAAGAGGGAGAAACGCTGAACGGTGCGGCGGCGTTTGTGGAACGTTATTTCCAGGGCTCCCTGCATAATTTCCTTGCCGCGTTTTCGGAGGAACGGGATTTCACAGACGAGGAATTTGAGGATATAAAGGATTGGGTGAAGCGGCTGGATGGAAACCGTTAACGGAATATTCATTCTGGTGTGCATGCTTACCCTTTCCGGCAGTATGATCAGCGGCTTTTTCCTTGTGTCACAGACGCTGATATATGATTTAACATCAGCCAACTTTACGGCAAGGCTGAATAAATTTGTCATGCTTTCGCTGATTATCCCATATTTTTTGCCATGGTCAATATGGGATCAGTCTGCTAAATTTCTGCTGGAGTATGACTTAATCGTTTTTTTGGAAAAAGGGACGCTGAAAAATGCAGTATATGCCTTGCGGGAAGCGGTTCATTTTGCGGATGTGGTTCAAATCCTGTGGCTTTGCGGCATGGTGATATATCTGATTTTTCATGCGGCTGTTTATGCTGCATTTCTTCGCAGGGTCAGAGAAAATTCGCATGAAATCCCAAAAGGGGCATGGCGGACGGAATTTGACGCACTTTGCAGGGAAAAGAAGCTGCAAACAGGGAAAATAAGACTGCTTTCGACTACGGAGGCAACGAAAATCTGTACGGTCGGCGTGGCGCGACATGCCGTATTGGTGCCGGAATATCTGCTGGAACGGCTGGACGCGCACGAAATCAATATTGTTTTGCGGCACGAGCTGACACATATTGAAAAGCATGATGTCGCCGCAAAGGTTGCAGCTCTTGTGCTGTGCGGTATTTTCTGGTTCAACCCTCTGGCGCATATGACGAAAAAGACACTTTTCGGATGGCTGGAATTGAGGTGCGATGAAACGGTGCTGGAAGCTGCGGACGTATCTTCCCGCCGCGCTTACAGTAATACGCTGCTGAAAATGATGAAAGAACAGCAGGGGCAGAAAAAACGGAAGGGACAGACCGCGGCGGCATGCTTCAGCAGGGAACAGAATGCTGATTTTGTTAAGAAAAGATTTGAAGGGGTTTTCCAAAATAAGTGCGGAACGGCAAAATTGGCAAAGACAATCATACTGACAGGGGCAGTCTGTATGATTGCATACGCAAATTCCTTTGCGAAGGGGTTGGATCATGCGACGTTTTTTGTGTTTTCCAACCATCTGTGCCTCTCTGAAAAAGAGGAATCTTATATAGAGAAATGTTCTGAAAACGATAACGGGTTTGAGTATATTCCTGTTGACAGGGCAACGCTGTTGGAAGGGATGATACCGAAAATAAGCGGCGCGGCGGAATGCAGTATTGTTTATCCGGATGGGACGAGGGAAAATTTTTCCGGACAGGCTGCGGATGTGCCGCCGCATGAGCATATTTTTCAGAATGCAAACTTGAAATGCCACCTGAAAAGCAACGATGGTTCCTGCAAACTTTTGACTTATGCGGCAAGGGTATGCGAATCCTGCGGCAAGATGCTTACGAGCAGTGATTGGATGCAGAGAAACATTACATATGAATGTAACCATGAATGATATCTTTTGAAAAGAGAAATTGGGGGAGGCGGTTGGATTGGAACGGGATTTCAAAGGCAGGGCATTCCGCTTTACCGGCATTGGGGTACTGCTGGCACTGTTCGTTTTTGCGCAGATACAGGGCAGGGAAACAGCAGGGAACAGCGGGAATGATACTGCGGTGGAAAATATTGCAGAGGACGGGAATTTGCATGAATATTTCCTGCCGGAGGGCTATACGGAAATACCGCAGATGGATGTAGAGGAAAATGGTGTACATGTGACGGCTGTGGTGCTTGTCCATGATGGAATATCATACGCGCTGACAGAGGAGGAATATCTGTCCCTGCACAGATACGCTGGGAATGACTATGATTCAGTGGTTGAGGAGCTGCTCGCCAAAAGAAAGGGGAACGGCGGCAAATAGACACTCATATAAGAAAGGCAGGCTATTATGAAAATAAAAACTTTCGTTTTAATGTTGTCTTTTATTTTCGTATTTCCAACATCCTGTTTTGCAAAGGATAGTGAAATTGCGATTTATGTGAATAAAAAGGAATTTCGCAATAAAAACGAACCGATTATCTGTGATGACAGGCTCATGCTTTCCCTCCGGGACATAAATAAATTACTTTCCCTCCGGGACATAGACGTATTACTTGACAGTGAAATCATATGGCAGCAAGAAACGAATACCGCAGTTATTTCCACTTCGCAGGGGAAAATGTATTTTACGGCAGACAGGGAAACTGTGCTGCTGGAGCAGGGACAGCAAACCCAAACGAAAAAAATGGATACCAGGCCCGTTATTGTAAATGATCGGATGTATATTCCCGCAAGGTTTGTTTCGGAAATATCGGGATTACGTGTGTCATGGGACAGTGAGGGCAACAAGGTGGACATCGTAAGTCTTACGGACGACAAAGCCAGGGAACAGGCTGTTTCTTCCGAAGAAAGAGAGGACGGATATTCCTTAAAAAGAGAGGACAGGGATTCCGAAGAAAGAGAGGACAGGTATTCTGCATCGGACTCTAAAACGGAAAGAATCGTACCGACCAGTGAAATCCATTATTCCACTGAAACCCAAAATGTTGATGAAATCGCTGCTTATATCAAAAACAATTTAGATAAAGATTTTGAACTTGCAAATTTTGAAGTAAAAACAAATATGGCAAATGCCTATCTGGGCAGCGAGATCATTTCCACATCTATCAGTATGTACCGTAAAAACGGAAATTTTGTAACAGAGGATGGTTATTATATTACGGTCGAAAACGGCATTGTAGATAATATTTTTATAAAAGGAAATCCGACCGGCAGCATTAACAATGCTGATAAGGAAATGGTTGACGAAATTGATGAGGAATGGCTGAAGGAATTAGCACTGAAAAATACGGTTCCCACAAAGGGCTATGAAGTAACGAAACAAAGAATACTGAAAAAATATGATGGCGAACCATATTATGTCGTAGTAACAGAATTTGAAAGCAGCGATGGAATGGGTTATTTAGACACTTTTGAATATCGGATAAAATGAATCGTCAGAATATAATAGTTTGACAAAGAGTAAGTGTCAAACCCAAGAATGAATTAACCATCATATGAAAAACCATAAGAATCCATATAGTATGCCGGAAACTAAGAAATTCTGGCATACTATAATGTACTATGTCAAATTCCGGTATGGTAAAATAATTTCCCCCGGCAAATCCAGCGGGTTAAGGACCTGGCGGGGGATTTGGAATTACCAGATTCAGGTAAATTAAAAATTTTCAAATTTTATTTCATACAATAGTTTATACCCATTTTGCCATAATGCCGGCTACAATTACAGATACAATAGAAACGGATACCATACCGGAAATAATCATCTTTGGTGTGATATTTTGCGAGATAATCGCTTTTTCTTCTTCTGTTTCCCCTACTGCATTTGCAACCTCATTAGATACGATGAATGTTCCGGGGAAACCGAATAACGCTGTAGCACCCATTGCAACCGACATATACCAACTCTGCTTGAAAATTTTACCGACAATGATGGCAACCACAGCACAGCTGAGTACCCCAATTACAATTACAATAAGCAATGGTTTCAGCATGGAAAGCACCATCTGCGGCGTGGAAGTCGCCAAACTGGCAAAAACATTGACCGTTGCTGCCCCAATTACAAATGTAAAACCATTTGCCTTTGTCAACGGTGCCTCTTCCAAAAATCCCAATTCTCTGAAGATAACGCCAAGGACGAGGCAGATTGCGAGCATATTCACATTGCCATCTGTCAGATCAGATAAGCATTTTGCCAAACAGGCTACAATGGCCAGCTTTGAAATTAAAAGATTAGAGCCATTATATTTTTCTGGTATAGCTGGGAAAATCTGCCATTTTGATTTTCCGGAAACACTTTCTGTAGGCTTATGCAGCACCAATCTGCCGGCGTTAATTTCTCCTTTTAACCGATTCGCCTCTTTTTTGCACAGAATGGACGCAATAGGAAACCCTACAATACCCTGAACAACCAAAATCAATGAGCCAAACGCAACAACATCTGCGCCAACGCTCTGCATCGCTTCGGACATAACCAGAAATGCTACAACAGCACCACCAAGAATCGGCGCTCCAATCAGCGCATAATCCTTATCTATGAACATTCCGCCCAATAAATAAACCCCTGCACAAATACCAAGCGTGGAGCAAAGCACAATAATTACCGTTTTATATTCCTCAATTAAATCTCTCAGTTTAATTGTCGTTCCCATATGTACCAACATCAGTCCAATGGTGACGCTGGAAAACATTTTCAGAGAAGAATCGTCAAAAATGGTGGGCGGCAGTCCGTTCCAGAAACCAAGCGCAAATACGATCGCACCTACAAAAAGCATGGAAATAACCGCTTTTGTCTTTGTGGCAATGATGTCGCCTAATGCGTAAATCAGCATAATAATGGTAAGTGCATATAATCCATTCATTATTTATTTCCCCCTTTCTCTTTCCTATTCGCAATGATTCGCAAGCCATTTTACGGCACTGTTGCAAAATGCAGCCACACCGTAAACCATTGCCTCCTCTTCAAATGTCGCAGCAGGATCATGCAGAGAATGCTTATGGCCCTGCTGCGGCGTCCCCGCGCATAATGATGCAAAAAACGAAGGCACATGTTCCCCGTAATTGGCAAAATCCTCAGAATAGGTCAACTGTGGCACAACAGTAATTTCTTTCATTACTTCGCTGCAATAGCCCGCCAGTTCTTCCGCAAGCTCTGGATCATTGATTGTCGGTCCTACCCCGTGGGTAAAGATGGTTTCCACCTCTGTATGCCAGTTTGCTCCAATATTGCGGCTGACCTCTGCCAAGCGGTCTTTTAGGAACCGGCGGTTTTCCCGGCTGTATGCCCGAATGCTTCCTTCCATCACTGCTTTGTCCGGAATGATATTGGAGCTGGAGCCGGATTCCAGATGGCAGACGGAAATGACAGACGGTTCCGTACAGGCAACCTCCGAGGCAAGAATCTGCTGGATTGCTACTATGATATTCGCAGCGGCATTCAATGCAGAAATGCCCGCATAAGGCGTGCTGCCATGAGCACTCCTGCCAGTTACTGTAATCCGAAAAGCATCCGCCGATGATAGCATTCTTTTCGGACTGTAAACCAGTCGGCCTACAGTATTTTCATATAAATCGCCTGGGCCGAACCCAATATGAAATGTCATCGCCGCATCTACTTTTGGATTTTCCAGCACGCCTGCCTCGATCATTTTTGCCGAACCCTCCAGCAGTTCTTCCGCTGCCTGGAAAATAATTTTTACACATCCCTGCAATGATGCTTCGTGTTCTTTTAAGAGCTTCGCAACCCCCAGCATCATCGCCATATGTGCATCGTGGCCGCAAGAATGGCAGGCTCCATCTGTACACGCAAAGTCAAGTCCGGATACCTCTTTCTGCGGCAATGCATCCATATCTGCCCTAAGCATAATTGTTTTTCCGGGTTTGCCGCATACACATACAATACCTTCGCCGAGAAGTTCCGGTTCATAGCCATATGCACGCAGTTCTTTCAATAAATATGCCTTCGTTTTCGGCAGCGCGAAACCCAGTTCCGCATTCTGATGCAAATATCTCCGGTTCCGAATCAGTTCCTCTTCCATCTGCCTGGCTGCACTTAAAAAATCTTCCATACATACCACCTCTTTCGTTTTTTTCATTTTATCTTCTGTAAGATTGTCAAACATATTGGACAAGGAACTCAACAGGGGAAAGCCAACCGAG
>CAJTQX010000005.1:78761-82130 GCA_910578425.1 uncultured Anaerotignum sp. | reverse complement strand
TAAGAGCCCCTTATAGGGGCAGAGCAAACCACCGGCTCAGCCGGTGGTCATGATTTATGGAAGCATCCCGCAAAACGCAGTTTTGCGGCAATCCGGGTCAAGGGCTGGCAAGCCCTTGCGGGGTGTGGGGCAGTGCCCCACGGTCTTTCAGGTCTTTACAACTCCTTAAACTTCTCCATCAGCTCCACGTCCCCAAACGTAAACTTCATTTCCTCGTCCATCGCCGCCGCGTCCACGTCCAGCTTGCCAATGACCATTTCCTCAATATTCACATCTTTCAGCAGTACCGTCTGTTTCCCCGTCCCGCCGGTCGGGTCCTCGTTCGTCAGCATCAGTTCAAAATACGTGTCCGCGCCCTCTTTCATATATTTCAGCATCACCTCGCGGAACAGGCTCGAAACATAATATACCGTCATCGTCCCCGTACCTTCCCAGCCGCCGCTTTTGTGCTGTTTCCCCGTCATGCCCAGTATCGGGATTTCCGTCCTCGTCTTTTTCACCTTCGCCTGCACATTCTTCACCTGCATCAGTTCATGCCGTCTGCCGTCAATAATGGCAAAGCAGGTTCCCAATGCGCCGTTTACTGTGTCCTTCGCGCGTAAATATCCCATCTCCGCCCTCCTTCCTTAAATGTGGCTCATATGATTTCCACCCGCATATACAGCTTTTCCATCGCGTCCACAGGCTGCACGCTCTCATAAATCACAACGTCCTGCTTTTCGCGTCCTTTTTCCACCGTAATGTCGTCCGCCGTAAAGTTCTCAATCGCCTCAATGCCCTGCAATTCCTCATGATACGCCAGTATCTCCGCTTTCAGCAGATTCCTCCCATTGGCATTGTTGCTCTGCTTTCCCAGATAATAGCGGCTGAAAATCCCCGCCACATCGTTAGCAATGCTGTCCAGCACGCGCACCACCCTGTTGCTGGAAAAATCACTGTTTTTCGTTGTTTCAAAGGAAGTGAAGCTGTTGATATCGCGCAGGACCTTCAGCCCGCCGTCCTCTTCATAGAACAAAAACTGCCCTTCCTGAATGCCCTTGATATACTGGCTTTTCTTGCGTTTCGCGCTGATCACGTATTCCCCGTCATAAACGCTATTCGTCAGGCTTTCGTTCACCTCCGCGCCCGCCGCCGCGCCTGCTGTCCAATAAACCAGCTCCGCCGCCGTTCCAACAGAGATCACACCCTCATGGTCCGCCTGTGCATAGTCGTGCAGCACCGTCACAAATTTCACGCCTTCCTCGTCGCGCATACGCTTCGTGAAATTCACAAACAGCTTTTTTGTCACCAAATCGCCGCCCGCATACGCCAGCACGTTGAAATCCTCTTTTTCCGCAGCCTCCAGAAAATCTGTGTACGCGCTCCCTGTCGTTTCCGCCGTCGTGCCGCCCGCCAGGCAAAGGCACGCCTCCGGCTGCAATGCGCCTTTTCCCGAAAACGTAACATAATCATTGTTTTCCAGTTCTTCAATTTCCGCCGCCGTCTGCGTATGCACCAACTCCAGATCGAGGTATGTATTCACGTCAAATTTCCCGTCTTCGTCCACGTTCGGCACAACCGCCACACGCAGTCCATTGCCGCGTTCGCCGCCCCATTTCGCGCGCGCCGTCAGATTCCCGCTTTCGCCCTGTGCCTTTTCGCCGCCGTTCAGCCGGAACAGCTTCAGCTTTTTGGCGTGCATGAAAATCTCCCGCAGGTTTTGCATTTTGTCGTCTGTGTAAGCGTAACCAAATAACGCTTTTGTTTCCTTCTGAAAATCCTCCGCCTCTACAGTGATCATGCCGTTCGCGCCCCAGTCCAGCTCCATGCCCATGCAGAGTACGCCTCTCTCACCGAGGTGCCCCATTGCCCTCGGTCTGGATACAAAATTGATGTATGTCCCCGGCAGGACCTTGTTCTGCACCAAAAAAGTACCGCCTCCCAGTGCCATATCAGTGCCCCCTTTCCGTCATTTCCGTTGGTTTCCCTTTCAGATACGCCAGAATTTCCTTTTCTGCCGCCTCTTTGGTATAAAGCCTGTCCCCGTTCAGCACAGCCCCTGTCAGGTCAGGGCTGTAGCCGAATGTTTTGCTTGTCATCAGCTGTTCCCTGCTGAATGCCGCTTTCTTCTTCATATCCCACCGTCCTTTTCCCGTTATATTCCAATCGCTCCATAAGCGGAATGTCCTCATCATAAACAATATGGTATTCGTATTCCGCCGTAAACCGCAGCCCGCCGTTGTCCTCCCGTTTTTCGTGCCGCATTTTGGCCGCCGCGAATTTTTCTTCATCGCCCACCAAAAACAATGCCTCATACAGCCCGTCCGCAATCCGCAGGGATTCGGCCGCCTGTGCCGACGGGCGTTCCGCGCCCTCCGCCGGATAGTAGCAGACCGCAAACGCCGCTGTCACGCGGTTTCTCCTGTTCAAAAGGCGTTTCTGTTCCACGTCTGTCATCTCAACAGTAAAGCATGGGCGTTTTCCGCCCTGCGGGACAGCCTGCCCGTAAACCGGCAGTCCGAATTTCTCCGCAACGCCCTGTACAACCGCCCTTCTCAAAACCTCCGTCATTTTCCACCTCCAAAAACATAAGACCTTGAGGGCTCTGCCCTCAATCTCCCGCAAGGGATTTCATCCCTTGACCCTTTTGCCGTCACGCATCCGCGTGCCGGAATTTTTATCCTTCTCCCTATGCCTTATGAAAAGGGCTTGACCCCAGGCCTTCCTGCCGCTATGTATCCGCGTGCCGGGCTTTTTATCCCATCTCCCAGTCCAAAATCCCGCCCATCTCCATCCTTATACCGTTCCCTTCCGTTTCAGCCCGCACTCCTTATGCGTCCGGTAATGCCTGCATTCCCCCGCAGCCGTATACAGCCGTTCCTCCCCATTCCCCAGCATAACCCTCACATCGCTCCCTGTGGGGATTTTCCTGTCCGCCGGATAAAGCAGCACAGCCTCCCGTTCCGCCTCTGCCAGCAGTCCGTCAGCCCCGCAAGCCCTCGTCCTCTCTGTCAGTCGGCAGGGGAATCCTTCTCCGCCTGCCTGTCTCTCGTGCAGCCGTTCCCCCCAGGCTGTTTCCTTCTCCGCAAATTCCTCTGCAACGCACCAATCCCAGAATAGCCCTTCTATCGCTTCCTTTGCCCTCCGAAACCCTCTTTCCAAACCTGTTCCCCCTTCCTCTATGCTCCATGATTCCCTCCCCCGGCGGAATGCATCTCCGCGCGCTTCCCTGCATCCCCATTCCCCCATCTTCCCCAGCGGAACACATCTCCGCACCCTCCTGTATCCCCATTTCCCCATCTTCCCCAGCGGAACACATCTCTGCACTCCCCTGTATCCCCCTCTCCCCGCGAAACGCAGTTTCGCAAAATCTTCTTTGCTTCTTTCTTT
>CAJTQX010000005.1:0-78751 GCA_910578425.1 uncultured Anaerotignum sp. | reverse complement strand
GAAAGAAGCAGGGTTTGGGACAGCGTCCCAAGGTCTTAACGCCTTTGAATGATTACCACCCCAGCTTTCGTACCCTGTCCAGCTCCACACTGAAATACTCCAGCATTTCCCGCTCCTTCCGCTGCACCTCAAACGCGTTTTCCCCAAACGTCACCGCCGCATCTCCTTCTCGTATGCTCCGAATCCCCCGCATACCGTTCTCCCCGTTCTCCATCGGCGCGCTGTCGTAAATCCATAACGCCAGCGAAACGCCCACGCGCCAAAGTCCCTCCGGCAGCTCCTTCGTCCCGCAGTACGCCTGCATCAGGGAAACGCTCCGCTCCGCCGCATGGTCCAGCCAGCCCGTATCGCCGTCCGCCCGCAGCCGCCCGATTTCCGCCCGTATCCGCTCCGTCATGCCGTCTGTTCCCCGCTCTCACTCGCCGCCTTCGGCTGCACGCTCACCAGTATCCCTTCCATGCCGTTGTCCATAATCCACAGGTCATGATATTTCCGGTAGTCAATTTTCCAGGCGTTCGCATTCTGGTTCGTCATCGGGTCAAAAATACGCGTCACGTCCGTTTTGGAAACCGCCACCGGCGCGCGCTTCAGGCATACAATCCAGTTGATTTCCCTTGCTCCCTCAACAGGTGCAAAGCCGCCGTCCTTTTCGCTTTCCGTCACACCGTCAAAAAACGTATATTTCGTCCGGAATCTTGCCGAAGGCACGCGGATGATCGGGCACCCGTCAATCTCCCTCACCTTTAACTCCGCCGACCCCTGCCGGAAAACGCCGCTCTGCAAAATATTTTCTCCTCCCTTTTCCAGATCCAGCTTTCCCGCCAGCTTCGCGTTCATCGCAACCACAAGCTCTGCGCAGTCGCCCGCCTGATCGCGTACCGCCGTAATATCCTCTGCCAGCTTTTCCAGAATACCGCCCTTTTCCGGCGTATATTCCGTCAGCTTCCCGCCTTTCTCCGCCAGCTCTGCAATTTTGCTGTAACGATACGCGTCAATTTCCGGAATCACCTTCGTCCTCTGGAACTCGCCCATTACGTTCCCCGCCATCGCCGCAAAATTCGTTTCGTCCACGTCCATGGCGTCCAGCTGGAAGGTACGTCCCCTGTCCTGCGTCATTTCTCTCGTTTCGTATGTCACCGTTACCGCGCCTTTCGCAAATCCGCCGTCCCTGTCGTACTTTCCCAGCCCGCTCATCTGCATTTTGGGAATTTTCACTTCCGCCCCTCCGTTGTACTGTATCTGTCCGGCGTTGTCCTCCATCCAGCCCGTTGTAGAATTTTCCACCAGCTGCTGGTCAAGCTCTTCCATAAATACCGCTGCATATTCCAATGTGTTGATCGCCATATTTCTGCCCCCTTATCTTCTCAAGCCTCTCCGGAATGCCTCGCTGATTTCGCTTTCCTTTCTTTTCTGCCCTCTGGTTGTCCCTGTTCCCCTTGTCCTTTCCTCTTTTTCCGTAAAAAGATACGGAGCCTCGGCCTTTACCGCTTCCAGATCCAGCCCTTCCAGCCCGTTTTTCCCGTCCAGCCGCACATTGGAAAGGTCAATCAGTGCCAGAATCGCCCTGCTGTTTTTGCCGCCTGCCTCCCATATGGCCTTTTCCACAGCCGATGTTCTGCGCGCGTCCTCCAGCTCCCCTTCCAGAGCCGCTTTTTCCGCGGCAAGCGTTTCCTTTTCCGCCTGCACCGCCTCAAAAGCATCCAGTATTTTTCCTGCCGCCTGGCTGCCCAGCCCCATTTTCTGCAATGCCTCCATCGTCATCATGCTTTTTCCGTCCCCTTTCTTTCTCTAACTGTACCATCTCGCTGTTTACATCTTCCACAAACGGGTGTTTGCCCAGCAGCGTCTTTTCGCTGACAATCCCCTGTGATTCCTTTATCATCTGCACCGTTTCCAGGTCGTCTGTAATGCCGTTGGTGTTCAGTACTGTCTGTATCTGCCGCCAGTCCCATTCTGTACCGTTCCGCCTGTTCCAGTCCTCCACAGCAAAGCGGAAAAACTCTTTCAACGCCCGCCGGATTTCCGGCACAATGCCGTTGATTTTCAGGTAAAACATGGCGTATTGAAATTTCAGTGAAACGCCGCTTGCCGCGCGCCCCCAGTCGTCGCTGTCCGTATCCACGCCCATACCGAAATGGAAAATATCCTTTCGCAGTGCCTTCATCCAGGCCAGCCGTCCTTCTACAGGCAGCTCCACCTGCTTCGCCTCCACGCTTCCGCCGGTGTCGCTGATCTGCACCGCCCTGTTGATTTGCAGCTTTTTCGCCACAGCTCCGGCGGTTTCCCCGCCATATCCCTGTATCACCCAGTAAAGGTTGACCAGATCCAGCAGATTGTTTGTGCCTTCGCTGCTGATGTAATCGTAAGCATCTATCAGCCCCTTCACCAGCTGCAAATCCGTCATTTCCTTGTCGTTGTTGCGCAGAGGGATAAACGGCGGTCTGCCCCAGCCATGCGTCATGGTTTCCCGCTCCTCTCCGTCCAGCAGCTTCGTCACTGTCCAATGGCCGCTTTCGCGCTCCTTCCAAAACTCCCCGTGTCCGTCCTCTGTGAAATAGGTCACTGTTTCCCCTGTCCACCATTCCACACGCCGGCGCGCCGTTTCCTTTCCGTTTTCCATTACCGTAATGTCATAATAGCGTATGACCTCGCGCAGATCCTGCTGGGTAACCTCATCGTAAACCGCCAGCACTTCTTCCGCCGGAACAATGCAGTAGCGGAACGCCCCGTCCTCGTCATAGTAAACATGCAGATACTCTACGCCCTTGTTCGCGGCCCCAATCACCCAGCGCGTCAGCATCCCGTTGAATATCTCGTCCGTCAGTCCTTCCAATGCCCGATCAAACGCCGCATTGCCCGCGTCCTGCCCTTTCACACTCACCGTCGGCTCCCGCCCCACTAAATACGCCGCTTTCTGCGCTACCAGCGTATGATGAAACGGGTTCACACAATGGTGGTTGCTTCTGTTCGGGTTAAAAAACATTTTAATGCTTTCCTCTTCCGGCCTGCGTCCCGCCTCCGAAATCGGGCTTTGCCGGAAGTCCTTCTGTAAAATATCGTGCTCCCCCTGATAATAGCGTTCTCCTTCTCGCATACGCTTTTTCTTTTCAGATGCCGCGTCCTCCTGTAAAATCTCCCGTAGTATATGGCTGTCACTCAGCCCCTTCCCTGCCGCAAGCCTTGCTTTCAGCAGTTCCATTTCCGAAACAAACAACTTTTTTCACCTCCTAAGACCGCGGGGCTTTGCCCCACACCCCGCAACCCCTTTGAAAAGGGCTTGACCCCAAACTTTCCCGTCGGCACGCTCCCGCGTGCCGGAAACATTCAGTCCTGCATACCTTACCTGTCAAACATCCATTCTCATACCCTATCGTCTGTATCCTCCCTTCCTCCCTGCCCATCTTCCTTCTCTCCCCCCAGCCGCACATTTGTGCGGCTGACAATCGGGTCAAGGGGTATTGGGGACAGCGTCCCCAAGGTCTTAAACAACACCCCCCAGGGTCTTCCAGCCCTACCTTACCTCCACATGCCTCATATCGCCCTCCCTGCTGTACCGCACCGCGTCTATGCTGTGGTTCTCCCTGTCAGGGAACCGCGCGCGCCAGCCGCCGCGCCCGTCCCCCTCGAACGTATACCGCCCAAACTCCCGCGCCGTAGCCGGGCACCTTTTCGGGTCAATTACAATTTCCTCCAAATCCTGTAACCACTTTATGCCGTAAGGCACGCTGTCCGGCCCCTTCCGCGCGCCCATCGCCCGTATCCCCAAACTCCGCATCTCCGCAATGGATTTTGGTTCCGCGCTGTCGCAGACGACCTCCCGCCCCTCAGGGTTTTCCTTCGCGATTTCCTCCGCCAGCCTTCGGTTGCTCATGCCCGTTGCCCGCAGTTCAAAGAAAATATACAGCCGCCGTCTTGCCCTGTCGAAGTGGTTTACCGTATAATGCAGCGGGTCGACCGCATAGCCCCAGTCCAGTCCCCTGCTGACCCTGTCAAACTCCGCGATTTCCGCATCGCTGATTTCCCGAAATTTCAGGTTTCGGAATACCTCTCCGCCTTCGCCGGTTGCCTCTCCGAGATACTCGTGACGGTAAACCTCCGGTTTCCGTTCCTTCGTGTAATCCGCCTCTGCCAAAAACGGCTGTCCCAGCCAGTCCTCCGGCATCTCCAGATATGTACTGTGATGTACCAGCCTGTCCTCCCGCGCCTCCTGCATCTCCATGTTCGCCCAGTGCCGCAGCCCCTTTGGCGGATTGAAGGAATAAAACACCCGAAACGCCTCCCCGCCGCGCATCAGACTCTGGTTAAGACTTCGCAGCTCTGCCATCCCCCTGAATTCGTCCGCCTCCTCATACCAGATGTATTTCGCATACCCTTTCCGGAATTTCAGCGATTTCAGCTTTCGCGGGTCATCACAGCCCCGAAAAAGAATCTTCTGCCCTGTGCTTTTGCGCACCATTTCTCCCATCGAAGCCTTAATTTCCCAGTCCTCCGCCACGCCCAGCATCTGTACCGCCCAGGCCATCTGCTGTATTACGCTGTCCTTCAGATTCGCCGCCACTTTCCGCAGGGCCACAGCGTTTGCGTTCCTGTCTTCCAGCAGCCCCAGCATAATCTCGATAGAGAGAAAGGATGATTTCCCGCTTCCCCTTCCGCCCTTCATCCAGTAATGCGTATGCCCGCCCCGCCGGATATCGCGGTGTATCCCGTAAAACCCTGGGCCAATGCAGTCCGAAAGCCGAATTTCCTTCCCCGTCATGGAATATCATCCACAATCACAACACGCTCCTGCTCCTCTCCCGCGCTTTCCTTTTCAAAAACCCCCGCGCGTTTTCCCAATATTTCCGCCGCCCGCATCCGCGTTTTCACGTCAGCGGCTTTCCTGTCGCGCATCAGTCCGGTCAAAAATCCGAGAATCTCCTCTTTCCCTGCCGATTCTTCTCCGCCGTCTGCCCTCTGCCGCCCCGCCTCGATGCCCGCCCTGATTTTTTCAGAAGCCAGCAGGGTTTTTTCCACGCCCTTTTTCCGGTATCCTGCAAGCCTCGCGGCCTCCTCCGGCGCGATTCCCCCCGCGCAAAGCCCACAGAATTTCGACTGCCTTTCGTCTAATCCTTTCGCCATTTTTTCGCCTCCTGTTCCTGTTTTTCCAGCCCTTTCCCTCCTGCTCCTTTATCGTATCCCTTCGGAACTCTCATTTACTCTCAACCTCTTCCAGCTCCTGCAAAACCTTATCCTGCAAACGGAACAGGCTTGCCCTGCTCATGTGCAGCTTCATGCAGACGTAGTCAATGCTGTAACCCTTTCCGTAGCGCATCAGCAGGAACTTTTGTTCTTCTCCGCCAAGTTTTTCTATCCGCCTGTCCATTTCCGCTTTCCGCCGCAGCGTCTCCTCTATCCCGTCCCGTATGTGTTCCAATTCCATCTCGTATCTGCGGTCGATTTCCGCCAAAATGCGCTGTCCGTCCGCGGAATCGCTTTCCTCCCATATTTTCCGGTGCTCTTTCCGCAGCCGCTCCGCCTTTCGCAGCTGTTCCTCCTTCCTTGCGCATAAATCCAGCGCGCCACCCCAGTCCATCAGTTTTTTCTTCATCTGTCCTTTTCTGCTTTTCTCCGCCTGCTCCAAATATTGCCCCATTTCAGATAACACGTTCGCTCCCCCTCCTTCTTTTTCGTTTATTAAGAACGTATATTCTATATAACATTTCTGAATGTTCGCGTCAATATCATTTTTAGACAAAAAAAGAACCCCTGATTTTCTCAAACCAGAGGATTTTCCGTCCTTCTTCTTGTATTCTGTCTATCCTTTACAACTTCCTTTCCCTTGATTTTTCTGTCTTTTCCAAAAAGAATGTATCTACACGTTTAGCGTTGTAAACTTGCACAAACAGAAAAGCACATTCGTTCCTGTTTTCCCTCTCCTTTCCTGCGGCCAAGGGTCTTCCCTTCCCAAGGCCGCATACAGTTCCTTCCAATTTTTCCTATATTACCCAATTTCTTTCAGGGCTCCTTCCCTTCCGGGTTATCTCCGCCATACCTCCGCTTGACAAGGGTATATACGGCTGAAAGCGTTTGTTTTTCTGCTCTGCTGTGCTGCTCCCGCTTGCTGTGCAATGCAGTGTGGCCCGGCATAACCGTAAAGGCAGCCAGTTCTTCGCTTTGTGACTTTTTCAGCACGTCATCTGTGGCATCTGTCCACAGGCGTACCCGAAAGTACGTCACAAGCAATTCACACAGAACATGCTTGCATTTTGGCCGAAACAGCGTGTATCCCCTGCCAGCCGAATGCAGCTGCCGCCATTTAAGGAATCCATAAAGCCTGTCCTTCATAAATCATATCTGCATTCCAGATGTCATTCGCTTCCATGATTCGTGAAATTCCGCTGTTGTCCCCGTAAAATTTTCTGCTGATAAATCCCAGGCTGTCCCCGCTCTCCACGATGTATCTCCGTTTTTCTTCCTCTCTGCTCATCGGCAGGGCTTCTTCCTTTTCTTCCGTTCTGCTTTCCTGCTTTTCTTCCAACGCTGACTTTTGCCCCATCGCGAACGCCGTCACCTTCACGCCCTCCATATCCTCTACCAAAGTCTGATAGGACGTCTGTACTGCCACAAGTTCTGTTTCCAGATTCTGTAAGCGGCTCAGGCTGCTCATCATAGCCAGCCCCATGCAGATGCAGACCACGCAAAGCATACAGCTTACCCCTGCCAACGCTCGGAAATGTCCCTTGTGCGCCTCCTCTGCCGCCTGCGCCCGCCGTTCCAGTACCCGCCGGATTTCCCGCGCCGCGTCCATGCGTTCCGCCTGTGTCGGGCGTTTCCGCATACCGTCGCCGGTTTCCTCCTGTTCCGGCTGTTCCGCCGCATCCTCCCGCGGGCGTACCATGCTGTTCTCCAGCATATATTCCTGCATTTCGCGGTTTCTGTCGTAATAAATAAAATAGCCCTTTGCCTGCCGCAGGCCCTTGCCTTCCTCGTTGTAAATATAAAACGAATCCAGCTTGTCCATAGTATCCAGCACAAAAAGCGTCTGCCATTTTTCCTTGAAATACTCCCTGTGGAACGTTTCGTCCTTTGCCGTCAGAAACGCGCCAAAGCCAGGCTGGCAGTGTACCCACCCCAGTATGGTCATACCTTTGAAATAATTTTCCATCTGCCCGCCAATGTATTCCCATGTTTCGTCGGCAAAGCGTTCAATGCCGTTTTCCTGCATCGTACCCTTCCCCTGGATCGCGCCGGAGATGATCAATGTCTCCTGCCCTTCCACGTTGTAATGCCGCCCGACCAGTACGGCGAGCTTTTCTCTGCCGCCGCCGCTTTTCCCATATTGGTACAGATATGTATAAACATAATCCTCCATATAAATTTTCACTTCGTTCTCGATGCTGCCCATCTGCTTTGTTTTGCTGGGAAGTGAAAACTCACCCTCTTGGGTACGACCATACAGATTGTTGTCGCCGTCAAAATAATACCGCATTCCATAGCCTCCCTCATGTCCTACTTTTGACCGAAACCTGTTCCCTTCGGGGTTTCTTCCGGTGCTTGTCCATAATATAACATGCTTAGCCTGCGTAATCTGTCAAACGCTGTCGTGATACACGTGTTTTTTTCCACAAAAAGTGCGCGCTTTCCCATTTTTCCGCACAAAAAAAGACAGATGCATGAACCGCACCTGTCTGAAAAACCCCGGGGCTTTGCCCCGAACCTCACAAGGGCTTTCAGCCCTTGACCCTTCTGCCGCAAAGCATCGTTTTGCGGAGGGCTGCTTTCCGTATGTCCCAAACGCGCCATACAGCTTCCCTCCTCTCCCCCCAGGCCGCATTCAAATCGGATTGTCTCGCGCCAACCGGAGCGGATTTAATGCCCCTTGCGGGGTGCCAGAGAGCAGTGCCCCGCGGTTTTGATCCTCTACATCAACGGTGCCAGCACCTTCAGCAGCCAGCCCTCTGCCCGCAGCAGCAATGACTCCTTTTTCAGATCCCCCAGCCGTATCTCCTGGCACTTCTCCAACGTTGTCTGAAAATCCTCCTCGATACGCGCAATTTCCGGCACACAGTATAAAAACGCCGCACACTCAAAATGCAGGTACAAACTCCTGTAATCCAAATTGATTGTTCCCACCGTTGCCTTTTCTCCATCGCTCGTAAATACTTTCGCATGCACAAATCCCGGCGTGTATTCAAAAATCCGCACGCCCGCCCCCAGCAGTTCCCTGTAATGGCTTTTCGCCAGTGCGAACGCAAACTTTTTGTCCGGTATATGCGGCAGTATCAGTTTCACGTCCACGCCCCGCTTTGCCGCAAACGTCAACGCCGTTATCATGGTCTGGTCAATAATCAGGTAAGGCGACATAATGTGTACATATTCCTCCGCCCTGTTCAGAATATCCATATAAACCGTCTCGCCGACAAGCTCCTCGTCAAACGGGCTGTCCCCATATGGCATGACAAACCCGTCTGCCTGAACGCCCGTCTCTTTTTTTTGCAGATACTTCGTGTAATCCTCTGCCGTTTTCCCGTCAATATTCCAAATCTGCAAAAACATCAGCGTCAGCCCCTGCACAGCATCGCCTTTCAGCATCACGGCAGTGTCCTTCCAGTGCCCGTGCCGTTCCACGCGGTTGATATACTCGTCCCCGATGTTGATTCCGCCCGTAAAGCCAACCTTTCCGTCTATGACCGTAATCTTCCGATGGTCGCGGTTGTTGTAATGCGTTGAAAAAACCGGATGTATCGGCGAAAACATTTTGCACTGTATCCCCTTTTTCTGCAATTCCCCGGGATAACGGTACGGCAGGTCAAACAGCGCGCACGTCCCATCGTACATCACACGCACCTCCACGCCCGCCTGTGCCTTTTTCTCCAAAATCCGCAGAATTTCGTGCCACATATAGCCTTCCTTCAGTATGAAATATTCCATGAAAATAAATTCTTGCGCCTGCTCCAACTGCCGCAGGAGTTCTGTAAACTTGTCCTCCCCCAGCGGAAAATACTTCACCTCCGTATTTCCGTAAATCGGCGTGTTCCCGTTTTTCCGCACATAGTCGGCAAGCCGCGCTGTCCCCTTGTCAGCCTGCTCCAAAGCTGCGTAGACCTCCGAATCCTGTTCCGCGCAATGCGCCGTCTCTGTAAAAATCTGATTCAGCCGCCATTCCAGCATCCTATGCCCCGGATGCATTTCCACATACAGGTACAGCACGCCGCCCAGCACAGGCAGCAGCATCGTAACCACAGCCCAGCTTAGTTTCATTTCCGGATTGCCCGCCTTGTTTATGATAATCAGCGTAATACACAGCCCAAATGCAACATACCCGCCGAAGAAAAAAGGTACATATTTGCTGAACGCCTCCACAACGCCAAGCAGCATCATGATCTGTACCAAAAACATCAGCAAAATCAGCGTGGTTCGCCCAAAAACCAGCCGAAGCACGCCGCGCCGTCCTTTTTCCAGCAATATTTTCCTGTCATCGACTTTTTCCGTCATTCTTTGCTCTCCCCAATCCTATCGCGGATACTCTGCATACGCAGGTCAAGCATGGCAATTCCCTCCGCACACGCTTTCAATTCTGCCGAAATCGCCTCCTGATCACCAAGGTCCTTTTTGTATTTCAGCTTGTGTTCCAAACTCGCCCAAAAATCCATTGCGATCGTGCGGAACTGCACTTCGACTTTCATATATTTCTTTTCTTCTGATAAAAAAATCGGCACCTCCACGATCAAATGCAGGCTGCGGTAGCCGTTTGGCTTCGGATTTTTTATGTAATCCTTCTCCTCTATCATCCGTATATCGTCCTGCATTTTCAGCAGTGCCGCCGTTGTATAAATATCGTCCGGGAACGAACAGATTACCCGTATCCCTGCAATGTCAAACAAATTCTCCTCTATGCTTTCCACAGTAAGCTCAAGCTTTCTCCGTTCCAGCTTTTCTATAATGCTGTCCAGGGATTTGATTCTTGACTTAATCGCCTCGAACGGGTTTCTGCTGTGTTTCAGCATAAATTCCGTATTCAGTACGTTCAGCTTTGTCTCTACTTCCATCAACGCGCATTTATACTGCATGATCAACTCCAGAAAGGAATGCATCTGCTCCAGTTTTTCCTTCGGTGGTCTCTGCAATCCGCCTTCTTTCATTTCCATCTCCCGCCTTCCTTCTTCCCAATGCTTTTCAAGAAGTATACCATAATCCGACAAAAAAGTCTAACGCCTTACGAAAATTTGAAATGCCTGAACATGCGGAATATCCCGCCCCCTGTTTTTTTCATGCAAAGCCGTCCTTCTCCCGCCCTCTTTGTCCGCAGGCAAAAGCAGTCAGGCCTGCCGGCGGGCGGCGTATATGCCGTTTTTCTCCCACTGGCAGGCTTGAAATAAACTTACCTCATCATTTTCTGACGGGGTGCTTCGCGCTGTTGCAGCCCCCGCCGCATTGTTTGGCGCAAGGGCAGCCAATGCAGGTCCGGCCCCGCTTTTTTTCCCTGTATAAATAGCGCGCAATACCGCCTGTTATACATAAAAGAATTGCAATGACCATAATATTCTCCATCGTTTAACCTCCTACTGTAAAGCCTTTCTGCACCGCAGCGTCCAGACCATATTCGGCGTTCAGCTTTTTCTTCGCGTTCCCAATCATCACTGCAACAATGACGCCCATTGCCGCAATCGCAGCCAGCCCCGCAAAGGCCGCGCCTTTATCCAGAGAAGCCGGAGCCGTAATCAGCGTGCCGATCGTGTAAACGAAATACGCCACCGTAAAGCCCACGCCCAACTGTAGGGCGATGCCGCCCCAGACCCATTTCGCGCTTTTCATTTCCGCGTTCATCGCGCCAATGGCGGCAAAACAGGGCGGTGTATAAAGGTTGAACATCAGATACGCCAGGGCAGCCGCCTTTGTGATCGCCATAATGCCTGCCACTTCCGCGCCCGCGCCCTGCATCAGGGCAAGCTCCTCTGTGTCAATCAGGTTTTCCAGACCGACAAAGCAAACCGCAAGCGTGCCAACCACATTTTCTTTTGCAATAAATCCTGTCACAGCGGCCGCCGCAAGCTGCCAGCTTAGCACGCCCACAATCGGCAGCAGCAGGTAAGCAAACGGGGAAGCGATAGAAGCCAGAATAGAAGCGTCTGCCGTTTCGGCCGTCTGGAAGCTCCAGGTAAAGGTCTGCATAATCTGCACTGCCGTGTTGCAGAGCAGTATGATAGTCGCCGCTTTCACGATATACGCCTTTCCGCGGCTGCACATGGATCTCAATGCCCCCCAAAGGGACGGTGCTTTGTACTCCGGCAGCTCAATGATAAAGAAAGACTTCCTCGCCCTGTAGCCAACAATATGGTTAACCAGCAGCGCGCCAAAGAATATCAGAACAATGCCCGAAAGATACATCAGCGTGCTTACCCAGCCCGCATCGTCAAAAAATGCTCCTGCAAACAATGAAATTACCGGAATTTTTGCGCCGCAGGGCATAAAAGGCGAAAGCATGGCGGTTGCCCTCCGCTCACGTTCGCTGCGGATTGTCCTGCTTGCCATAATGCCCGGAACCGCGCAGCCAATGGTAATCACAAAGGGAATGACCGATTTGCCTGACAGCCCGACCTTTTTGAATATCGGGTCAAGCAAAACAGCCACGCGGGACATATAGCCGCAGTCCTCAAGCAGCGCGATCAAAAAGTACATTACCATAACCAGCGGCAGGAAACCGATCACAGCCGCGACGCCGCCGATTACGCCCTCCACCAGTATGGCAGACAGCAGAGGGTCTGCATTTTCCAGAAGCCCGCCGACCCAGCCCTGGAAATTTTCCAGCCAGCCAGTCAGATAATCCGCGATAGGTGCCCCCACCCAAACCTGCGAAATCTGGAACACAAAGAACATAACTACGGCAAAAATGGGAATACCAAACCATCTGTTCGTAAGCACAGCGTCTATTTTATCGCCCAGATTTTTCTCCCTCGTCAAAACCTTTCGGCTTTCCACCTCTTTTACAATCTGGTTGACAAACGCAAAACGCTTGCGGTCAGCCTCCTCTACGGCATGCTTGTCGGTCAGGTCAATCTCCCCCTGATGATAAGCGGCCTCCTGCCTTGCCGTTGCCTGTTCAGCCGCGGCCTCCACAACTGCTTTCAGTCCCTCTGCCGCAGTAGAAACCGTATGGATTACCGGGCAGCCCAGCTTTTCGGAAAGCAGTGCCGCGTCTATCCTCGTCCCCTTTTTTTCGTTCAGGTCACTTTTGTTCAGGGCAATTACCATAGGAATGCCCAGTTCCATCAACTGCGTTGTAAAAAACAGACTGCGCCCCAAATGCGTAGCGTCCACAATATTGATGAGTACGTCAGGGTTTTCCTTCCGGACATAGGAACTGGTTATACTTTCCTCGCTGGTAAATGGGGACATGGAATACGCGCCTGGGAGGTCAACCGCTGTCAGTTGCCGCCCTCCGGCATAAGCCTTTTTCATCGGGTGTTCTTTTTTATCTACGGTAACTCCCGCCCAGTTGCCAACTTTTTCGTTTCTTCCGGTAAGCGCGTTGTACATTGTCGTCTTTCCGGAGTTCGGGTTGCCTGTCAAAGCAATTCTCATAATGCCTTCCTCCCTCATGCTGTCCTTACAAATAACATCATACCATTTTGTTAGCAATAACTAACTGTCGGCTGCAAACAAGCCTCCGTCCCTTTAGATGACAATTGCCTCGGCTAATTGCCCGTCAATATTATATCTTTCCTCTTTGATAGATACCACACAGCCGCCTTTCAAATGGGAAACAACGGTAATGGCCTCACCGCTATAACAGCCCAGTGAAAATAAAAAAGCGTCCAAATCCTTGTCTTCTGTATTGATCTGCCGGATTGTATACACTTTTCCTTCAACAGCATTTTTCAATGTCATATAAGCTTCCCTCCACTTCCATTTTGCCGTAACCAAAATACCGCAACATAAATTAGTTTCAACTAACCATCAGAGTTAAATATTGATTAGCTTTAACTAACCAATGAAAGTATATCTCTCTTTTTCTGTTTTGTCAATAGTTCTTTCAAAATTTTCCTGCTTTTGAAATGGCAGATATGCCATTCACAGCACATAAAAAAAGGCTCCCCAAAGGGGAGCCCACATAAACCAATCCGTAAATTAGTTTGTAGCCTTGCCAGCTTTGTATTTTCTGATAGCTTCAGCCAGCTTAGGCAGGATAACCTTAACGTCGCCAACAACGCCCAGGTCAGATACTTCAAAAATAGGAGCTGTCTCGTTCTTGTTGATAGCAATAACGAGTTCGGAGTTCTCCATACCAGCAACGTGCTGGATCGCGCCGGAGATACCGCAAGCCATGTACAGGTCAGGGCGTACTGTCTTACCTGTCTGACCAACCTGGCGGTCTTTTTCAATCCAGCCAGCGTCTACGCATGCTCTGGAAGAACCAACCTCTGCGCCCAGAGCGTCAGCAACATCTCTGATCAGGTCGAAGCCCTGAGGGCCGCCGATACCACGGCCGCCGGAAACAATCAGTTTCGCTTCTGTCAGGTCAACGGACTTCTTGTCAGCCTTTACAACTTCCAGAATTTCAACGTTCATGTCAGCGTCTGTCAGGTGCGCGTCGAATTTGATGAGTTCGCCTTTTCTGCTTTCATCTTTGTCGATTCTCTTCATAACGCCGGGACGTACTGTTGCCATCTGAGGTTTTGTTCTGGGGCACATCAGAGTCGCCATGATGTTGCCGCCGAATGCGGGACGTGTCATCAGCAGAGCTCTTGTAGGATCTGCACAGCCCATGGAAGCCTCTTTGTCCAGTTCTTCCTGTGTCTTTGCCATTCTCAGACCTGTTGTATCCGCAACCAGACCTGTCTTTACGCGGCTTGCTACACGGGGAGCAACGTCACGGCCGATGGAGGACGCGCCAAACAGCATGATTTCGGGATCATACTCTTTGATAACTTCTGTAACAGCCTTTGTGTAGGGCTCTGTTACATAGTCCTTCAGCAGGGGATGGTCAACAAGGATAACCTTGTCTGCGCCATAGTGATACAGCTTTTCTACTTCGCCTTCGATCTGATGGCCCAGCAGGACAGCTACTACATCATCTTTCAGGTCAGCTTTCAGTCTTGTAGCTTCGCCAACAAGTTCCAGACCTACGTTCTGAACTTTGCCGCTTCTCTGTTCGATTACTACGAAAATACCTTTACTCATTGTAGGGTTTCCTCCTTATATTCCAAATTTTAGCATATTGTTCTTTTCAGTCCCGAAGAAAAACCACCGTCTATCGGTTTTCTGGCAAAAAGCCAGGCCGCTGTTAGATGATGAATTTTGCTTCCAGTTTGTCGATGATCGCCTTAACAGCTTCGTCAGCGGAAAGGTCGGTCAGGATTGTGCCAGCGCCCTTAACTTCCTTCGTGAAGGACTGGTAAACGTTTGTAGGGGAACCCTTCAGACCGATCATGTCAAGCTCAAGGTCATCTTTCAGGTCTTCAAAGCCCAGAACTTTGATTTCCTTTTCGTAAGCTTCTACGATACCTCTTACGGACATGTATCTCGGTGTAGCCAGCTCAGCGATAGCTGTCAGCAGGCAAGGTGTTTTGATTTTGATAATGTGGTAACCATCTTCAAACTGTCTCTTAACTACAACATAGTCCTTTGTAGCTTCCTTAATTTCTTCAACATAGGAAACCTGAGGAACATGCAGTTTCTCACCAATCTGAGGACCAACCTGTGCTGTGTCGCCGTCGATAGCCTGACGGCCTGTGATGATCAGATCATAGCCAATTTTCTTCAGAGCAGCAGCCAGAATGCCGGATGTAGCGTATGTATCGGAACCGCCGAACTCTCTTGCGGAAACCAGAACAGCCTCATCGCAGCCCATAGCCAGAGCTTCTCTCAGTGCAACGTCAGCCTGAGGAGGGCCCATGGATACAACTGTAACTGTGCCGCCCAGCTGTTCTCTCAGCTGCAGAGCAGCCTCGATGCCTGTTTTGTCGTCATGGTTGATAATAGAGGGAACACCGTCACGGATCAGTGTGCCTGTCTTAGGATCGATTTTAACTTCTACTGTATCGGGTACTTGTTTAATACATACAACGATTTTCATTATAGTTCTCCTTCCAAAATATAGTATTCAGCTTTTTAATCAACTCTTTACCTCTAGTTATCAAACCTTCATAGAACCGGAGATGATCATCTTCATAGCTTCGTTTGTACCTTCGTAGATCTCTGTGATCTTCGCGTCGCGCATTGCTCTTTCTACGGGGTACTCACGGCAGTAGCCATAGCCGCCGAACAGCTGTACGCACTGTCTTGTTACTTCGTTCGCAACGTCGGAAGCGAAGTATTTGCACATTGCAGCATAAGGAGCGTAGTTGCCGTGCAGGTCTTTCTCTGTTGCAGCTCTCCAAACCATCAGTCTGGCAGCGTCAACCTTTGTCTGGCACTCAGCAAGCTTGAACTGTGTGTTCTGGTATTTGCCGATAGGCTTGCCGCCCTGTTTTCTTTCTTTAACATATTTCAGTGTTTCGTCGATCGCGCCCTGTGCAATACCAACGGACTGTGCGCCGATACCGATACGGCCGCCGCCCAGAGCTGTCATAGCAATCTTGAAGCCCTGGCCTTCTTTGCCCAGCAGGTTTTCCTTGGGAACCTTAACGTTTTCATAGATAACTTCGCAGTTGGAAGCCGCTCTGATACCCATACGTTCGATGTTGGGGCCAACGGACAGGCCTTCGTAGCCTCTTTCAACGATGAACGCGGACATACCCTTAGGGCCTTTTGTCTTATCTGTCAGTGCGAATACGATGAATGTGTCAGCAAAGCCGGAGTTTGTTGTGAACATCTTTGTACCGTTCAGTACATAGTAGTCGCCTTCCAGTTTTGCTTCTGTGCGTACGCCAGCAGCGTCTGTACCAGCGCCGGGCTCTGTCAGACCGAAGCAGCCGATTTTGGAACCGTCAACCAGAGGTCTCAGGTATTTCTGTTTCTGTTCTTCTGTACCAAACTCATTGATGCAAGGGCAGCAAAGGGAGGTATGTACGGAAAGTGTGATACCTGTGGAAGCATCTACTTTGGACATCTCTTCCATGCACAGTGTGTATGTCAGCACATCCGCGCCCTGTCCGCCGTATTCTCTGCTGTAAGGAATACCAAAGGCGCCGATTTTCTGCAGTTTCTGGAGGAGTTCGCGGTCGTAGTCTTCCGCCTCGTCCATATCCTTTGCGATTGGTTTAATTTCTGTTTCAGCAAATTTTCTGAACAACTCTTGCTGAAGCATCTGAGTTTTTGTTAATTTGAAATCCATTTAATATTCCTCCTATTTTTTAAATATTTTGGAACGCCGGGCAGGTCCTGCCGCAGCTGCTCCTTAAAAACTACCTACTTCCTTTGACGCTGCCGCCGGAGTCCTTACACACCTTCCTACTGTTCGCACATCAATAGAAAAGCGCATAACGTCTCCATAATGACTATACCATTCTTGTCTAAAATTTGTCAACATTTTTGTCGATAAATATTCCATAAAAAACGCCCGTCTTTTATGGTAATACCGACATATTTTCCCTGTCGCCGCTCTTAAAAAAACAACCAAAAGCCGCATGGGAATTTTTCTCTCGTCCAAGCCGCGTCCACCGGAGAATATCGCCGCAAAAATACTCTTCGCCGTCCTTCTCCCCTGTAAAATCGGGTTTTCCGCAGCCATTTTTTCTGCCGGCGCAAAAAAACGCGCCAAATTATTTCGTATGCGAATGATTCAGCCGAAAAAATAACAGCTGCGCCAAAGCGGCCTGACTTAAGAAAACAAATTTTTCGTTTCGATTGATTTCTTAAGTCAAACGCTGACGGCTGTTGCCTGAGAAAATTTCTTCTAAAATGGTAACCGCTCTGAAAAATCCAAATTTTTCAGGCATATCAAAAGCTGAAATTTTCTTATGGCAACGCCCATAAGCTGGAATCTCTTTTGTACTCTTTCACTTTACACCATTGTCTATTCTCTGTCAATATATTTCGCACAGAAACTAATTTTTCCACCTTTTCATTGTCAGACAAAACCCCGTCACATTGACTAAAAGCCCCTGCTGCTATGCCCCCCAGGCCTGCCCGCGCTTTGCCCCGCAAAGCCGCCTGCGGCGTCCGGACTCCTTTCCGGCTGCTTATTGAAAAAGGCTTAACCGCAAAAAGGCGGCACAGCTTTCGCTGTGCCGCCTCCGCGTACATTCCTGAAATATTTTTCGATTACTCGATAACTTCTACTACGGAACCTGCGCCAACTGTTCTGCCGCCTTCACGGATAGAGAATTTAACACCCTGATCCATAGCTACGGGAGTGATCAGCTCAATTGTCATTTCAACGTTATCGCCAGGCATGCACATCTCTGTGCCGGCAGGCAGGCTGATTACGCCTGTAACGTCTGTTGTTCTGAAATAGAACTGAGGTCTGTAGTTGTTGAAGAAAGGTGTATGACGGCCACCCTCTTCTTTGCTCAGTACATAAACCTGAGCTTTGAATTTTGTATGAGGTGTGATGGAACCGGGTTTTGCCAGTACCTGACCTCTTTCGATTTCGTTTCTCTGAACGCCGCGCAGCAGTACGCCGATGTTGTCGCCAGCTTCTGCCTGATCCAGCAGCTTTCTGAACATTTCAACGCCTGTTACAACAACTTTTCTGATTTCTTCAGTCAGACCAACGATTTCAACTTCATCCTGAACCTTAACAACACCAGCTTCTACTCTGCCTGTTGCAACCGTACCACGGCCTGTGATGGAGAATACGTCCTCAACGGGCATCAGGAAAGGCTTGTCTGTGTCACGTTTGGGTGTAGGAATATAAGATTCGATCTGCTCGAACAGTTCAAGGATCTTGTCGCCCCATGCGCCGCTGGGATCCTGCAAAGCCTGGAATGCGGAACCTCTGATAACAGGGATGTCATCGCCGGGGAATTCATACTCGCTCAGCAGCTCTCTGATTTCCATTTCAACCAGGTCAAGCAGTTCTTCGTCCTCAACCATGTCGCATTTGTTCATGAATACAACGATATAGGGAACGCCTACCTGTCTGGAAAGCAGGATATGCTCTCTTGTCTGAGCCATAGGGCCGTCTGTTGCAGCCACTACCAGAATAGCACCGTCCATCTGAGCTGCGCCTGTGATCATGTTCTTTACATAGTCAGCATGGCCCGGGCAGTCAACGTGCGCATAGTGTCTTGCGGGTGTTTCATATTCAACGTGCGCTGTGGAAATTGTAATACCACGTTCTCTTTCTTCGGGTGCCTTGTCGATGTTTTCAAAAGCAACCGCCTCACCAATCTGGTATCTCTCGTGCAGTGTCTTTGTGATCGCTGCTGTCAGTGTTGTTTTGCCGTGGTCAACGTGACCGATCGTACCAATATTCATATGAGGTTTGGTTCTTTCAAATTTTTGCTTAGCCATTTTTTGTAATCCTCCTTAAATAAGTTGTTGGAAATCTGCCGATTCCGAAATCATTTTCAGAAATGTTCTCCATCGTCTTTCATTATATTAGACTTCCTGTTTTTTTGCAATACCAAAAATCCAATTATATACAGTATTTTTAGGCATTCCGCTGTTCCATAGGGGCAATCCCCTCAAAAACAGGCCCCTGACGGCTCCGATCAGCCCTTCTTGCCTTCCAGAACCTTCTCCTGTACGGATTTCGGGCAGGGTTCATAGTGGTCAACTTCCATAACATAGTTGCCGCGGCCCTGAGATTTGGAACGCAGGTCTGTGGAATAGCCGAACATTTCAGCCAGGGGTACATAGGAATGGATCACCTGAACGCCGTTCCTTGCTTCCATGCCCTCGATACGTCCGCGGCGGCTGTTGATATCGCCGATAACGTCGCCCATATATTCCTCAGGTACTGTAACCGTAACCTTCATGATAGGCTCCAGCAGAATCGCGTCGCCTTTTCTCATCGCTTCCTTGAACGCCATAGAACCGGCGATCTGGTAAGCGGATTCGGAAGAGTCTACTTCATGGTAGGAACCGTCGTAAACCTCCGCCTTAACGCCCAGTACGGGATAACCGCCCAGAATACCGCTCTGCATCGCCTGCTGGATGCCCTTGTCAATCGCGGGGATATATTCCTTCGGGATGGAACCGCCGACTGTCGCGTTTACGAATTCATAGTTATGCTCCGCGTCTGTAGGGATTGGATAGAACCGAACCTTACAGTGGCCGTACTGGCCGCGGCCGCCGGACTGACGTACAAATTTGCCTTCCACGTCAACCGCCTTGCGGAATGTTTCTTTATAGGAAACCTGGGGCGCGCCAACGTTTGCCTCTACCTTGAATTCTCTCAGCAGACGGTCAACGATGATTTCCAGATGCAGTTCGCCCATGCCGGCAATGATGGTATCGCCTGTTTCCGGGTTGGTGTATGTCTTGAATGTCGGGTCTTCCTCCGCCAGCTTCGCCAGCGCGATGCCCATCTTGTCGCGGCCCGCCTTTGTCTTAGGCTCAATCGCAACCTCAATAACGGGTTCGGGGAATACCATAGATTCCAAAATAACCTCATGGTTTTCATCACAGATGGTATCGCCCGTTGTTGTCAGCTTGAAGCCGACCGCCGCGGCGATATCGCCGGAATAAACCTTGTCGATTTCTTCCCTGTGGTTTGCGTGCATCTGCAAAATACGGCCAACACGTTCCTTTTTGCCCTTTGTGGAGTTGTATACATAAGTGCCGGAATCCAGTGTACCGGAATACACGCGGAAGAACGCCAGCTTTCCTACGAACGGGTCGTTCATGATCTTGAACGCCAGAGCGGAGAAGGGTTCTTCGTCAGAAGAATGTCTTTCCGTTTCTTCGCCTGTTTCCGGGTCAATTCCCTTGATCGCGGGAATGTCTACTGGTGCGGGCATATATTCGATAACGCCGTCCAACAGCTTCTGCACGCCTTTGTTTCTGTATGCGGAACCGCAGAATACGGGAATGATTTCACACGCAATGCAAGCCTTGCGCAGTGCGGCCTTCAACTCTTCCTCGGAGATTTCCTCCTCCGCGAAGAATTTTTCCATCAGTGCCTCGTCTGTCTCGCAGATGGCCTCTACCATTTTCGCATGGTATTCCTCTGCCTTTTCCAGATAATCAGCAGGAATATCTTCTTCATCAATCTCCTTGCCGAGATCATCTTCATAAATATATGCTTTCATCTTCATCAGGTCAATGATGCCGACGAAATCGCTTTCTGTGCCGATAGGCAGTGTAACGGCCACAGGGTTGCAGCCCAGTCTGTCTACCATCATCTGAAGCACGTTGTAGAAATTCGCGCCCATAATGTCCATTTTGTTTACAAACGCCATTCTGGGTACGTTGTAGTTATCCGCCTGACGCCATACAGTTTCGGACTGAGGCTCTACGCCGCCCTTTGCGCAGAATACGCAGACGGCACCGTCCAGAACACGCAGGGAACGTTCTACTTCAACTGTGAAGTCAACGTGTCCGGGTGTATCAATAATATTGATCCTGTTTTCGTTCCAATGGCAGGTTGTTGCCGCGGATGTGATTGTAATGCCTCTTTCCTGTTCCTGCTCCATCCAGTCCATCGTCGCCGTACCCTCGTGGGTATCGCCGATTTTGTAATTCCGTCCGGTGTAGAACAGGATACGCTCCGTAAGGGTAGTCTTACCAGCGTCAATATGCGCCATAATACCGATGTTTCTGGTCCTGGCAAGCGGATACGCTCTGTTTGCCACGCTTACTCCTCCTTTATGCTGTCCTCAGGGTCATTTCAGGAACCACTGATTTTATCCCCGGCACATGTACCAGCGGAAAATTTCCCACCGATACATGCGCCGGAATAAACCAGTGCTTCCCTTGGAAAACCTCAAGCCTCTGAAAGTTTTTCCCAAAGCCCTGCTTTTCATTCTTAGCCGTCAAAAATGGCTGATTACCACTTGAAGTGGGAGAAAGCCTTGTTGGCCTCTGCCATCTTGTGTGTTTCGTCTTTCTTCTTGCATGCGCCGCCGGCGTTGTTCAGCGCGTCCATGATTTCGCCTGCAAGGCGGTCAACCATAGTTTTCTCGCCGCGTTTTCTGGAGTAGATGGTCAGCCATCTCAGGCCCAGTGTCTGCCGCCTTTCGGGGCGGATTTCCATAGGCACCTGGTAGGTTGCGCCGCCGACGCGGCGAGCCTTAACCTCCAGCACAGGCATAATATTGCCCAGAGCTTCCTCAAACGCTTCCAGGGGTTCTTTCCCTGTTTTTTCCGCTACTTTGTCAAACGCACCATAAACGATTTTCTCTGCTACGCCCTTTTTGCCGTCCAGCATAATGCTGTTGATGAGCTTCGTCACCAGCTTGCTGTTGTAGATAGGGTCAGCGAGAACCTCTCTTTTCGCAACATGTCCTTTTCTTGGCACGATTCTTCCCTCCTTAATGAATAAAAGCTATTCTCGGTACTTCATGGACCCGCAGTCCATGTTTTCATGCCTTATCTTATCAATGTATCCCGTCTAAGCAATCGCAGATTGTATTGATTCCCATAAGGCATAATTTCCTTTTCGGTCAAATGATATTACTTTTTGGCTTTCGGGCGTTTTGCGCCGTATTTGGATCTTGCCTGCATTCTGTTTGCAACGCCGGCTGTATCCAGAGTACCTCTTACGATGTGGTAACGCACACCGGGAAGGTCTTTTACTCTGCCGCCCCTGATCAGCACAACGCTGTGCTCCTGAAGGTTGTGGCCTTCGCCGGGGATATAAGCGGTAACTTCGATACCGTTGGAAAGACGAACTCTGGCAATTTTTCTGAGCGCGGAGTTAGGCTTTTTCGGTGTAGAAGTTTTTACAGCTGTGCAAACGCCTCTTTTCTGAGGAGAGGAAACGTCTGTTGCTTTTTTCTGAAGAGAATTCAGACCCTTCTGCAATGCGGGTGCTGTGGATTTTTTCTCAACAGTCTGTCTGCCTTTTCTTACTAACTGGTTAAACGTAGGCATGAACTGCACCTCCTTAATAGAATCATACGATCTGCTTTTGCAATCTCTCTTTTTCCGTACCGTTTTTTTGAGCCTGCTTAGAAAAGCCCATAAAAACGGACACTGGGCTATTTTATCACCTGCCCCGCAAAAAGTCAAGGTTTTTTCGCGAAAAATGCGGTGAAAACCTCAGGGCTTCGTCCCGAACTCCACAAGACCACGGGGTCCTGCCCCGTCCCCCGCTGGGGCGTCATGCCCCAACCCCTGCTTTCCCGCCGCATTCCATGCGGCGGAGTATCTCCTCCAATACCATTCCTTCCTAAAAATAATCAGGAAACAGCCCCCTCCCCTGCAGCCTCCGCATTTGCAATATCCCAAACCCTGCCAGTTTACCGCCAAAAACAGGACTTTTCGTAGAAAAGGCTTCGTTTTTGGCGGGGAGTTAAACCATTTTTGCCTGCGGTAAAAACGGGCTTCGCCCGCCCCGCTTTAGCGGGGTGGTTAAGGATAGTTTATCCCTCGGCCGTTGAGGGGTGGTCTGTCATTTTTGCCTGCGGCAAAATAAATAGCAGCCTTCTCCCAAAAACAAAGAAAGCCCCTGCGGGCTTTCTTCGTCATTTCCTGTTATTACACAATCGTAATTTCATAATACGTTGTCGAGGTCGCCATAACGCCGTTCGCGTCCGTAGTCTGCACCGTCCGGCTCAGCAATATCACGCCCTTAGCGTTCACGTTCACCAGCGTATTATCCTGTATCTGGTATACCGCGCCGGTCATGCCAACGCTTTCAACCTTCCAAACCACACTGCCCGCCGTTGTATTAGCCGGGAGCGCGTCCAGTCCGCTCAAAGCGATAGCCGTCCCAACGTTCCGCTGGTATTTCTTCGCGTTCGTAATCACCTGGCCATTCGGCAGTGTCACTGTCCCAATCTGTACGGCCGGAGGCGTTGCAGATGGCGTCTGCCCGTCAGGCTCCGCGGGTGCAGCCGGTGCAGCTGGCTCCGCGGGTGCGTTCGGCTGTCCGCCTGTTGCAGGCTCCTGAGGCTCTGCCGGTGTCTGCTCCGGCTCCTGTGTTTCAGGCGTATCAACCTTCGGTTCGCCCGGCAGTACCGTAATTGTGAAATATTCCGTTGTTGTGCTGTTCTGCACCGTTGCCGCAATCGTTGCCGTACCCGCCTGTTCCGCGCTCATCACGCCGTCGCGGATTGCCGCGCCGGTCGCGCCTGCGTCCTTGATGCCCCATTCGATCTTTCTCATCGCGCTGGAAACGCCGTTCACCGTGCCGGTAAGCGTCAGCGTTTCGCCCGCCTTGAAGGAATCCGCGCAGGTCAGGGCGATTCCCTGCTTCTGTTCGGGTTTCTGTTCCGGTTTCTGTTCAGGCTCCTCTGCCTTCTCCGGCTCCTTCACCGGTTCTTTTTCGGGCTCGGGTGTCTTTTCCGTTTCCTTCACAGGTTCTTTCACAGCCTCTTTCTCGGGTTCGGGCTTCTGCTCCGGTTCAGGTGTCACAGCCGGGGCAGTCGGCCTGCCCTGTATTTCCCTCTGCGGGATAAAGCTGAATGTCCTCGGGGGCGTGGCAGGCTGTGGAGCCGCCTGTACCTCTTCCTGCCTTGTCGGGGCTGTGGAATCAGGCGTTCCAGGCTCATCGCCGCTGTCTTTCGCCAACACTGTAAACTCCGTCGAATCAGAAGCCGTATGCGCAGACATGCCATCATCAGCTCTTTCAACCGTAAGAGTATATTTCCCCGTAGGCGTTTCTGCTTTCGTTTTAAGCTCAAGCCCCTTATTATCAAAATTCGGAACCGTTTCTATCTGATTCTCTGACGATGGCGTCCCTCCCGTTATTTCTTTGACCTCAGTACCTGTTGAGATTCTATAGCCTGTTGGCAAACTCCCCTCGACACGGATTGTCATTGTTTCACCCTGCGTAATTTCAAAATTCTTGTCTTTTATGGTCAAAGTAGGAGCTACGTTGAAGTTCAATACTGCTGGGTCTATCGTTGCATTTGCAGCCGAAATCTCCAGCGTATATGCTCCGAGCGGCGCGTCAGCAGGTACCTCTACTGTAATAGTCCCCTCTGCATCTCGCACCGGTTTGCTATCCCAGCCAGTGTCCGCAAGCGTTGCATCAGCTTTCTTCACGTCAAAAGCAAACTCTACATCTGTTGTCTCCGCCGGTTCAACCGTATAGCTGTATTCAATCGTTTCACCCGGCGCAGCAGTTTTGGCTTCCGTTGGCGTAATCGTCACTTTCGCCGTCTGGCTGGCTTTCTCAAGAACATTAAATTCTATCGTTTTTTCCGTCTTGAAAGCGTCTCCCGTTGCCCCATTCGGCGTTGCTGTCAATTTCAGCTTGTAGCCCTCTCCCGCAGTCGCCGTATCAGATATCGTCAAGGTAAGGTCAGTCGCACCGCCTGTAACTTCCCCATCGCCCCAACCGGCGTCTTGTCCTTGAGCATTTACAACGCCATAATCTATATCTGCATTGGTTGGCTTCACCTGAATATTAAAGTCAATCGTCCCGCGTGGCGCCGCCGCAGGTATACCAGTGCCTTTGTAAGTTATCTCCAAGCCCGGCTTTATGATTACCTTACATGTTGCCGTTGCACTCTTACCGTCCGCGGTTGCTGTTGCGGTAATCGTTGCTTCGCCCGGCTTAACGGCTGTAATCTCGCCGCTTGTTAGATTCACCGTTGCAATCGCTGTATCGCTTGAACTCCACGTCACCTGCGCGTTTGCTGGTGCCACATTTACCGTCAGTGTATCCTTTCCTGTTGGAAGCATCTCTATCGTCTGTTCTGCGGGCAAGGTAATCGTCACATTCTCAGATGGCTGCCCTGCCGGGTTCACCGTCACAGCACACGTTGCAGTATGGTTGCCATCCTGCGTTGTTACCTTTACCTTTGCAATACCAGCTTTTTTCGGCTTTACCGTACAGATTTTATCTGTTGGAGAAATCTCTATCACACCTGCTTCGCTCGGCTCCACAACAGACCAAGTTACATTCTGGTTAGCTGCATTCGTTGGTTGCACCGTTGCCGTCAACGTTCCATTTGCCCCGTTCGACGACAGCGAAAGCGTAGACTCATTCAGCGTAACGCCCGTTACCGCCACAGACGTCTTAGGCGTTACCGTCACAGTGCATTCAGCCTTAACCGTAGCTCCATTTGCTCCCACAGCCGCAGCCGTAATCGTTGCCGTTCCCTGTCCTGCCGCCACAGCCGTAACATTGCCGCTCTGGTCTACTGTTGCCGCAGCCGGATTGTTGCTGCTCCATGTAACTGTTTTATCTGTTGCATGATCCGGCTTAACCGTTGCTGTCAGCTTTTGTGTCTTTCCTTCTTCCAGTGATATGCTGGGGGTTATAGCAACACTTTCTACTGGCACATTCGCGCCGTCCGCCGTAACATTAACTGTGCAGGTTGCGGTAAAGCCAGTTTCGCCTTCCGCCGGATTAGACGGCATTGCAGTAAGCGTAATAGTAACCCCCTCGCCCACCTTCTTCGCATCCAGATATGTCCTTGTGCCGCTCGTCAGATCCTTCAGGTTAGGGTCAACAATACTCGGGTCACTGGAACTCCAGTGCAGCGATGAAAACGATGCATTATCAGGAACAAGCATAGCTGCAAGCTGGGTTGCATTCGTACCAACCTTCACATTCAGGTTGCCAACGATAGGACCTTTTTCGTTTACCCCGATATTCACGCCTGTCAACGGGCTTTTTCCTGTTGAAGCCGTCACAGTGACTTCGCAGGAAAGCTCCGCCATCGTCTTATTATCCTTGTCTAAAATCTTCGCTGTAACCGCTGTTCTTCCTTCTTGCGATGCAGATATTCTTTTCTTCTTTTTATCTGTTGTACTGGTATCATTGATTAACGTTACCACATTCGCATCGCCGGAAACGCTCCACTCGATGTCGTTCCACACAGGATAGTCTTCAGGGATTTCCAGCGTCAGCGTGGTTGTCGCGCCTTTCTGCACTTCCACCACCGCCGGATTTATCCGGGGCTCCGTAACCGGCGTATCCGGATTCGTCGGATCCTCCGTATCGGGCGGCAGCTGTTCATCCTTCCCATATACTGTCAGTTTGCATTCTGCCGTTTTCGTGGGATCCGCCTTGGCTGTCGCGGTAATCGTTGCCTCCCCCTTCGCAACGCCCTTTACCGTACCGTTTGCCGAAACCGTCGCAATTTTTTCGTCACTGCTCGACCAGATTACGGTTTTGTCCGTTTTATCGTCCGGCGTTGCAACAGTCGCAGTCAGTTCTGTCGTCGTGTCGACATTCACGTTTGCTTTCGTCTTATTCAGCGTCACGCTCGTCACGCTGCCGCTGGGCTTTGTGTCATCCGGCTCATGTTTAATGTTGCTGCCCAGCTCCACCTTCGCGCCGGAGCCTTCCTTCACATTATTAACCGTACCATTGCCCGTTACCTTCACATCGGAACGCGCGTCCAACGTCTTAATCACAGCGGTATTGCTCAAATCAATCTCCGGCTTGCCGGAAACCTTGCTGTTAATTTTCAGTGTATCAATGGTAACGCCGTTCCTTACGGTAACCTCCGCATATCTTTCCAGTTCCAGCGTTTCAATGTCAATGTCAACATCCAGCTCAACGTTCTTTTCTTCTACAACAACGTCCTTCAGCTTCGGGCTGCCGGAACCTTCTTTCAATATTGTGTGGTTCCGGATGAGGATTTCGCCCCGTACCTTTGTCTTGCTGTCAAATTCCAGCGCAACCGTTTCGCTCTTGCTTGCCTTGGAATCCTTATCGGAAATCACATTGCCGTCAATCTCGCAGTCCTCGAAAATAACAGAATTTTCGCCGCCGCCATAAATATATACGTTACCGTCAATTTCCAAATCCACCAGACGCACCGTTCCGTTTTCAACGTCGTCCTCAATCGTCAGATTACCGGTAATGCGCATATCCTGCACCTTCGCGTCATCCGTAACACGAACATTCCGGAATTTTGCGCCGTCGCCGTCAAAATTTTTGGAAATCGTTTTATCCGTACCGCTGGAAGAAGAACTGCCGGATCCGCTGCTCTCATGCCTCTTGCCATCATATTCCCAATCAAAGTCGGGCTTGCCCGCGCCGTTCTTTCTGGAAAGGCTGTCAGGCTCAATTTCGGAACGCACGCCCGAAACATAAACCGTCATATTGTCGATATCGCCCTTTCCGGCAATACGCACATTGTCCCGAACATTCATATTTCTGACGCGGGAGCCCCTGGAAAGCTCAATCAGCGCGTCATCTGCGTTTTTCGTGATCTCAAAAGTTTCAATTTCCGCCCCGCCGTACAGCCGCACGTCCGCGTCCGTATCCAGCGTGAGGTTTTCCACCTCTGCATCAATCGTAACAGTATTGACCTTGCTGTTTGCGATTGAAACATCCTCGAACCTGCTGCCCTCCAGCGTACCGTTTGCCCGGAATGTCGTCTTTGCAACACTCGTGCCGTTACCTCCCTGGAATATCGCAGAGGACTTATCCATCACCAGCTCATTCACAACACAGTCCTTCGCCGTAATCGTGCCGCCGCCCTCTACGTTCAGTTTGCCGCGCACAGTAACATTATCCAGCGTGATGCTCTTGCCGGACATGCTGGACGGTATCGTCAGATCGCCGTTTACGATGGTATTCCGCAGTGTTGTATTGCTCAATGTCATATTCTGCACAGAATCCGTTGTTGACTGTGTCGGCGGCACATTGGGATTCGATACTGAGCCGCCTGCGCCCAGCGCATTATTCAGCATCGTAACAACTTCCGCACGCGAAATCTGGCTTTTCGGGCGGAAAGAACCGTCCGGATAGCCGCTCATATAGCCCGCGGAAACTACGGCGTTTACACTGCCGCGTGCCCAGCTTGAAATGCTGCTGCTGTCCGAAAAGTACGCGTTCCCGCCAACGGGCAGCCCCTTGATATTCGCCAGCATAACTGCCGCCTCCTGACGGGTCACGTTCGCTTTCGGGCGGAATGTGCCATTCGCGTCACCGCGCATATAGCCCGCCGCATATGCTTTCTGTATTTCTGTGTAGCCCCAGAATGTCGTTGCTACATCAGGGAAATAAATCGCCTGCACATTCCGGTAGTTAAACGCATTGTTTGCTACTACTGCAAACTCCGTTCTGGTGATAGGCTCCTTCGGCCGGAATGTGCCATCCGGATAGCCGTTGATATAACCAAGGCCCACCCAACGGTTGATCGTGGTTTCTGCCCAGTGCCCGCTTACGTCTTTGAATGCCGCAGCGGACGCGGAAACGGCGGATGATACCGCCAATACGGACGCTGTCAGACATATCGCCAGCGTCTTTCTGATTTTCTTCATGGTTTGTTCCCTCCTTCGCCCCATTTCATCCTCCCATGCCGGGTAGTCTTCCTGTATTTATTTATACCACTAGAATATACCAAAATTGGATATACTACAATATACATCGGCAAATTGAAAGAGAAACTTAATATTTCCCCAAAAGCATTAACGGTTTTCATCCGCTCCAAATTGATTCTTTCTTTGTTCTATAAAATAAGCCGCAGCAGCAATATTCCGCAGTTTTCCTGCATCAGAACGGCATTCGCTCAGCTCAAAATACATATTTCCGCCTCCCGCGTATTCCAGTTTTTTCATATATGGTTTACAATAAGACTGCTGTTATTACAATGCCTTACCAGCAAAGGAGGAAGACATTTATGGGAAAACTTGAAAAACTGTACCACTGCTACTTAATGGAACATCAGGAACTGAATGCAAAAAAGCAGCTTACACCTGAGCTGACAGCATTTTACGGCTTTCTGCGGTTCCGCCTGAATCCGGATGATTTTATAGAAGCAGAAAGTTTGCTGAATGATTTGCTTGCCGTTGTTGAAAAAGACTATTTCATCACCGGCATTGAGTATCTTTCTGAATTTATGAAAGAGATTCTTACAGAATAAAAACAGCAGGCCCACAGCGGCTGTGAAGATATCCCCGGAACCTGTTTCAGTATCCTGAGAAATGCCGGATTTGTCTGAATTTTTTCGTCAGACACAAGAAATTTCGCAGGAATACGGTCGTTTCGCTTGCGTCCGCTTTGCCTGCGACTGTACCTTTGCCTGACAAGTGGATATACCCCTATCAGGCAAAGGTAAGCATTTCAGGAAAAATTACCAGAGTATGGCGATAAAAGGCTGGTAAAGCCCATGTTTCAAACGCTGCGGAACAGGTTCTTATATTCCCCCTATTTCAAAAGCACCGGACAGAAAAAAACTGTCCGGTGCTTTTATATCAAGTATTCTTATTCCGGCAGTTTCCCGCTGCCGCTGTAATCCGCGTATGCCTTGCCGCGTACCTGCACAAACGCAATCTCCGGATAGCGAAGGGCAGTCAGGTAGCCGCCATAAACACAGCCCTGGTCAATATCCACTGTACGGTTGATAATTTTCGGCTCGTCCGCAACTGTGTGTCCATAGACAACAAACGGCTTTCCTCTGTATTCCGCCGCCCAGTCCAGCCGTTCCGGCTTGCCGTTCTGATCTGTTGCCCCTGTCGTTTCCCCGTAAAGGCAGACCGCGCGTATCTTGCCGGAAAACTGCCCGATGGATTCCTGCCGCAGCCCGCCATGCACCACAGCAAGCCGCCGCTGATCCAGCAGAAGATAATAGCACTGGCTTTCGTAGCACGCCATGTAACGACTGCGGAACACCATACGCTCCTCCCGCCCCAGCTGCTCCAGCTCCGCTACCGTATTTTCCAGCCCATGCGAAAGATGCACCTTGTTTCCCAGAAAATAGCGATAGAGCTTGTTGCAGTGGTTTCCATGCACCCAGAGCGCGCCGCCATATTCGACCTGCCGCATCCAGAAATCCAGACATGCCAAATTCTGGCTGCCTTTATCTGCCACATCCCCGACAGAAATCAGCCGCCGCCCTTCCGGATGGGCATACGCCATGCCGTCCGGTACATAGCCCAGCTTCGCAACCAGCTCCATCAGCTCGTCATAACAGCCGTGCACATCCCCGATGATATCAAATTTATTTCCACGAAATTCCAGAATACGGAATCCCCGTTCCCTGCTTTCCTTCATCTGCAACTCCCTTTCACAGGATCCATCGAAACCCTTCGGCGCGGTTTTGCGGCGCGTTCCGGTTTCCCTTCCCAATCATATCATAAAACATTGCGCTTTTATAGGGAAAAGTGTTTTTTTGTTAAAAATCTTTTTTGCACAGCATATACATGATAGCAGAAAGCAAATCGGAGGTCGTGATTTTTATGTATGCCAACGCAAAAATACCAGAGCCTTTCTGCCGTCGTGCGGAAAAGCCTCCCGCTGGACAGGAAAAGTCTTCCACCGGGTACAATAAGTCCCCCGCCGGGCATGAAACGCCATCTGCTGTTTCCGCTGCCGAAACGGGTACTTCCACCGAGCAGAAACAGCCGTCAGGCAGTCAGTCGGACCCCCTGCCGTTGTTGGCGTTCCTGCTGATGGAATTTTTCCACTGAAACTTTTTCAGCCATAAACCGAAAATTTTTTCCGAAAAAATGGAACGAATCCTTTTTTCCTCCGTCCAATCAAACAGGAATGAAAAAAAGCAGGAACAGATGGCTGCCGCAGGGCGGCTTCATGGAGGAGAGGAGCGAATGAGTATGAAAAACTGGAAAAGAATCTGTTTTGTATGTGTCGCGGCGGCAACGCTTGCCATCGGGTGCCATAGCATGGCGTTCGCAGCGGGGGAGATCAGCGTGACAGGCAGCGGCGTTGTGCTGGCAAAGCCGGATACTGCCACTATCAGCCTTTCTGTGGAAACCACCGGCAAAACGTCCGAGGCCGCGCAGAAGGAAGCCAGCAAAACCATGCAGAAGGTAACCGACACTCTGCTGGAAATGGGAATCCAAAAGGATAAAATCGTTACAACCGGAATGTTCGTTTATCCGTCCTATCAGTACGATGACGAAGCCGGCAAACGTACCATCACCGGATACCGTTCTACCGCGAATATCCAGGCCGTTACAAAAGATATTGACAACGCCGGAAAGTATATTGACGCCGCGCTGAAAGCCGGCGCGACCGGAACAGACGGCGTATCCTTCAGCGTGGAAAATGAATCCGCGTATTATGCACAGGCTCTGGAAGCGGCTGTAAAAAATGCGGCTGATTCCGCAGAAGCACTTGCCGGAGCTTACGGCAAGCCTCTGGGCGAGGTCAAAAGCGTGACAGAAAACAGCCGAAGCGCGTATTATGTGGAAAACTCCAAACGGATGTCCATGCCCACAGCAGAGGCTACTGTCGCTGATACAGGCGCAGGCAGCACAACGATTCAGTATGGCGATATCCATGTAACAGCAAATATCTCCGTTGTGTATGCATTCTAAAAAGCCGCATAACGAAACAGGCAGGAAATGTTTTCCTGCCTGTTTCGTTATCAGGCAGTGCAGTCACAAGTGTCTGCACACGCCTTTCCGGCAAATTTTACCGGCTTTTTCATTAAAGTTACTTTTTCCCTCTATAGCTGACCATCATAAGCCAGACAAAATACAGCAGTACAAACACAACCGTAAACACAACCGCACTGCGCAGCTGCACCTTTGTTCCCATCAGGAGCATCAGGCCATGATAAAATATACTGCAAACAAAGCCGGATACACAGGCTCTGCGAAAAAGCTCTCCAACCTTCATTTTATTCCCTCATTTCTGCCATATCGGTCTGCCGATACCGTCAGCGGCCCAGACCATGAACATGATTATAGACCCGTTGTATCAGAATATCCAGCGCGACAACATTCTGCCCGCCTTCCAGCACGATAATATCCGCCGAACGTTTACTTGGCTCTACAAACTGCTCATGCATGGGTTTCACTGTCGTCAGGTACTGGCTGACAACGGAATCCAGACTGCGTCCGCGCTCCTTTACATCGCGCAGAATACGCCGGAGAATACGCACATCCGCATCTGTGTCCACAAAAATTTTAATATCCATCAAATCACGCAGGAATTTATTCTCAAAAATCAAAATGCCTTCAATAATAATGACCTTTGTCGGACAGATCGTCACCGTTTTATCCGAGCGGTTATGTACGGTAAAGTCATATACGGGACACGCGACAGGCTGCCCTGACCGCAGAGCGCGAATATGTTCAATCATCAGGCCGGTATCAAACGCATCAGGGTGGTCATAGTTCAAAAGACAGCGTTCCTCATAGGTCATATCATCGTGGCGTTTATAGTAGTTATCGTGGTAGATAACGGAAACATCATCGCCGAAACGTTCCTTCAGGCGGTCAGTCAGTGTTGTTTTGCCGCTGCCTGTGCCGCCTGCTATGCCAATCATCATGATTTTATCCATTTCGCCGCCTCCTCTAAAAAAGATAAAAACCCTGAGAGCTTTGCCCTCAAACTCCCGCAAGGGGCATTGCCCCCTGACCCGTTTAGCCCCATTCCATGCGGCTGAGAACACTTTTCATATTTGCCAAAACCTCTTTCATGCCTGCCTCTGGAAAGCGTGTCGAGAGATGCGTCCCTCGCGGGGTGCGGGGCAAAGCCCCTCAGCCTTGGAGCCTTTTTCACTGCTCGTTTGTCCCCAGAATGATTCGGATATCCGCATTTGCACCGATCTCAGACGGAGCGACTTCGACCTCCGCTTTATTGAAATACTGCACAAGGTCACTGCCGACTCCCGCCTCCCTGACCTGTATCCGCGTATAGTTCTTCTGTTCGCCGCTGTATGTTGTAGCCTCCGCCATACGGTAGCCCTCCGCGGCCAGTTTTTCACTTACGCGCCCCGCAAGACCTGTCACATTCCCGCCATTGGAAACCTCAATCAGCAGGGACCTGCTGTCCGTCTGGGCTTTGCTTTCTCCTTCCGGCACTGCGGGCGCAACGTTATAAAACACCCTGTCCACCATTTCCTTTGTCGCTTCCGCGTCATGCAGGAAATAGGAAACATTCCCAACGTACTGCCCCACGCCCGGCAGCGTTTCCATGCTGATTCTGGACATATCCAGCTTATTGATATAATTCGCGTATTTCAGCGCGTCCGTCAGCGTAACGTCCGTTTCCACGTGTTGATAAAAGATTTTAATATAGTCCGGCAGATTCTTTATGATGCTTTCCGTACTCAGCACTTTCTCCGCCAATGCTTTCAGGAAAAGCTGCTGCACCTGTATCCGCCCAACATCGCCATCGGCATACCGCCGGAACCGCACAAGCTGCTCCGCTTTTTCCCCGTCCAGGTGCTGCATGCCTTTTTTCAGGTTGATCAGCGGATCGCCGGTATCACGCATATCCCAATACATATCCTGCGGCACATCCACATCTACACCGCCTACGGCGTCCACGATTTTCCGGAAGCCCTCCAGATCGACTTTGACATAGTGGTCAATTTTAATTCCCAGCAGGTCCTCAATCTGCAAAACGGCATTTTTCGGGCCCATCTCCTTGCCGCTGTAAGAATGTACGGCATTCAGCTTTGCCACCTGATTATAGGAACGGCCTTCCTTATTCAGGTTTTCGCGTACCTCATCGCAGATAGACACGCGGGTATCCCGCGGCAGAGAAACCAGATTGACGCTTTTCTGCGCGCTGTCATAATGCGCGACAAAAATGACGTCCGTCCGCGTTCCGTCTTTATCTACGCCGAATACAGCCACATTCATTTTAATATCGCGTTTCAAAAACGCATCCAAAAGGTTCATATCCGAAGCAGATTGAATGATTTCCTGATTGGAAAAGGGTACATCCCCCGTCACCTTATAGTAGGCAAACGCCGCGCCGCCCGCCAGTACCATAAATACAGAAACCATTGAGCACACAATCTTAAAAAACGTCTTAAATGGATTGAATTTTTTCTTTCGTTTCACCATTCTTCTGCCGCGTCTGTTTTCAGCCATTCGTTCCCTGTCCTTCCTCTGTATACTGTGGTTCCGGTTCTGCCGGCTCCCTGCCGTAAATCCTCTGCTCTATCAGCTCTTTTGTCCCTTCCGGATCCATATCGACATAGGAGCCGGGGTTGCCCAAATAAGGGATCGTATCCATCGTCATTCTCTCCGGTGAAATATCCTTAATGTACTTCACGTATTTCAACGCTTCTGACAGCGTGATATCGCTTTCCGTACAATCCAGAACGACCTTTATCAGGTCGTTTATGCTCCGCAGGAGCGTGTCCGTACTGCAAATTTTTTGCAGCAAAGCCTGTATAAACTGCTGCTGCACCTCTATCCGCTTCAAATCCTTTGCGGCATAGCCCATGCGGAACCGCACAAGCTGCTCCGCCTTCGCGCCGTCCAGATGCTGCATGCCGGCTCTCAGGTCGATGACCGGACCGCCATTATCGCTCATATCCCAGTACATATCCATCGGCACCTCAAAATCCACGCCGCCCACAGCGTCCACAATCTGCCGGAACGCATCCAGATTGACTTTCACATAATAATCTATCTGCACACCAAGAATTTCCTCCATCATGGCAACAGAAAAAGCGTTGCGGTTCTCCTGTCCCGCATACGCGTGCAGCTCTGTCAGCTTGCACTGGCCGTATACGCCCGTTTTATCCGGCACATACTTATTATTTTTTTCCAGATAATCAATCATTTCCGGCGTCATTGTTACCCGGGTATCTCGCGGAACGGAAATCAGGTGCAGCTCCTTTGTTGTCGTATTGAAGCTGACAAGCATGTTCACATCCGTCCGGAAACCATCCTCGTCTGTACCGAACAGTGCGACGTTTATGATTTCGTCCTCGATTTCCGTAGGCACAGCGGCCGCGGCCACAAAATCCGGCTTTTCCGCTTTCGCCTGCCATTTGTCCATCGTGACATAGAATTTTGCGGCAGCATACGTCCCTGCCAGCAGCAATACCAAAAACACCACCAGAAGGATGCTCCTGCGGCGATGACGTTTTTCCGCCCGGCGTCTCTGCTGCATTTTCTGCTGATAGATACGGCGGTTTTCAGCCGCACGCGCCGCACTGCGCGGATTATCGCGCCATTCCTCCTGCGAATAGGGCTGGCGGCGCGGACGCTCCTGCCGTTCCCGCCGGCGCAGGTATTCCTCATTCGGCCTTCTGTGCCGGTTGTAGTCTGCTCGTCTTTCTCCCATAATATGCGTTCCCCTGTTTCTATTTTATCCTGTTTTTTCCTCGCAACAGAATAGCCTTCGCCAAAAGATTTGCTGTAATCCTGTTATTATAGCAAATTCCGCAAAAGCTGACAATATCGCTTTTTCCATTTTTCAGGACAGCCGCCTTTTTCACGCGCCTGCCTTCCATTATTATACACAATTCCAACCGCAATAAAACTACAAATTTCTTAAAATTGCGGTGATTACCGCCTTCTTTCTGCCGGATTCACGCTTTCTTACCGAATTTTAAGCAGTATTGCCTTTACATTTCGCCGGTTTTTTCGTATAATATCCGAATGCTGCACTGTGCCAGCATGAATAAATCTCAATTGACTACCCGTAAAAAAGGAGATGTTCCCATGTCTGAGCAGGAGCCCAGCAGTTTTCTGCACCGTATCCTTCCCGAATTGAAAAAACTGGCAAAAACCCTTTTCCCTTTTCTTCGGACGGCTCTGCCGCTTTTTTTCTGCGCACTTGCCGTAACAGGGCTTGTCTGCGCCATCAGCGCGGAACATTTATATCTGCTGGCGGTAAATTTTTTGCAGCATCCGCTTCTTCTGCTGCTGAACGTTCTGCCAGTACTGCTTGTAATGCTCCTGTTGTATTATATCAGCCGCAGGATGGTTTTTTCCATCGGGCTGACTGCCGGACTTTTCGCCGCAATGGCTCTTGCAGACAGCATCAAGTCCTCCATGCGGCAGGAACCGCTCCTTCCCTCCGACTTAACGCTGGCAAAGGAAGCTCTTGCTATATTAAAGACCTTCCCCGACTTTACGCTGCTCGTGGGAACTTTCGGCATCATTTTTTTCCTGCTCCTGCTGATCCTGGCCCTTCTGCTTGCCAAAGGGCGCGAATTCGCCCCAAAAGCCCGGCTGAAAGGTGCCGTTGGCGTTCTGTTCTGCGCGCTCCTGCTGAATTTCTGCTATGCCAGCCAGCCGCTTTATGACAGCTTTCCTACGATAGGCAACCCCAATTTTCAGGTCAATCAATACGGTTCCCGCGGGCTGATTTATTCTTTTCTGCATCAGGCCAACGCCATGCAGGTCAAAAAACCGGACGGTTACATCGCGGACGCGTTTGAAGCTCTGGAGGGACAGCCGATTTCTGTCAACACAGATAAAAAGCCCCATATCTTCATGATTATGGGCGAGGCTTTTTCCGACCTGAGCGAAAATGAACATCTCAGCTTTGAAGGCTACCGCGATCCGCTGGAGCAGTTCAAGGCTATCTGCGCCGAGGAAAATACCATCAGCGGGCATATTGCCGCGCCCAATTACGGCGGCGGAACCTCCAATACGGAATATGACGTTTTGACTGCCTGCCCGACGCGCTATTTAGGCAGCTCCCTGCCTTCCTACAGTTTTATACACAGGGAATTTGACGCGCTGCCCCGCCGCCTGCGGCAAATCGGCTATGATTCGCTTGCTGTCCATCCCGGCAACGCATGGTTTTATAACCGACAGAATGTTTACCCCCATATGGGTTTTGATGACTGCTATTTCTTAGAGGATTCCTTTGATCTGGAAAAACAGGGCAAAGGCAGCTATGTCAGCGATGAAGCCGCTGTGGACAAAATTTTGCAGACCTTCCGCCAGCATATCCGCAAAACGAACGCCCCGCTGTTTTCCTTTACTGTTACCATACAGAATCATGGACCTTATGAGAAAAAATATGGCGATCTGCCGCCCAATTTTTCTACAGACACCGCGCTGTCCCCCGAGGAAACAGATCTGCTCCGGCAGTATTTCTACGGTGTTTCTGACGCGGATGAACAACTGGGGCGGCTGTGGCGGTTTGCCAAAAACTCTCCCGAGCCGATCGTGCTTGTTTATTTTGGAGATCATCTGCCCGGCTTTTCCAACGGCATGGATTTTTTCAGTCTGCTGGATTACCCCATCGACGCGAACGGCAGCCTTGAAGAACGGCTCGCGCTCTATCAGACGCCTTTCCTCATCTGGCAGAATGACGCGGCAAATGAACTCTGCGATATCAAACAGACAGCAGAAGCGGCAGAACTGCCGGAAAACGGCATTATCAGCTCGCATTTCTTCGGCCCTCTGGTAACAGAGCTGCTTGGCATGGACGGGCTTTCTCCGCTTTATGAATACAACTGCCAACTGCGCAAAAAACAGCCTGTCTGCACAGGGAAAATTTATGTAGACGAATGGGGCGCGTATACCGACACCATTTCCGATGAGCGGCGCGAAGCCATAAAGATACTGCGGAACTGGCAGTATTACAAACTGTTCGACCAAAAACTGTAACTATAAGGGTACCTACGGAAGGGTATCTGCGGTTGACAGCGTCTGTTTTGGGCTTTTCAGGCGCAGACAGACGCGGCCGTCCTTTTTGTTTCAGTCTGTCCGGCTGTGCGTTCTCCTGTTGGTATGCAGGAACATTGCAATGGCTGTGGAGCAGATAATCAGATAGCCCAGCCAACTGAACGCGTCCGAAACCTGATCAAAAATGAGATACCCCAAAAGCGCGGAAAAGAGTATCTGCGAATAATCGTAAACAGAAATCTCCCTTGCGGGCGCGTAGCAGTAAGCCATTGTAATCGTAAACTGCCCGCCCGCTGCCGCAAGCCCCGCAAGGAGCAGTATCCCCAACTGCGCCAGCGTCATGGGGCTGTATTGGAACAGCAGATATGGCAGCGTGACAACGCAGGAAAAAGCAGAAAAGAAAAAAACGATAAACGGGCCTTTTACCCCACGCTGGCCTAATGCGCGCACATAGGTATACGCAATCCCCGCGCCAAGACCGCCCAAAAGCCCGATGAGCGCGGGAAAAAGAGCCATGTGCAGCCCTGTCGGCTTAACGACAAGCAGCACGCCTGCAAACGCTGCCACAACACACCCGCCCTGAAACAGGCTGACACGTTCCTTCAATATCAGTATGCCAAATATGACTGCGAAAAAAGGCGACATTTTATTTAACATGGACGCATCCGCAAGCACAAGATGGTCAACGGCATAAAAATTGCAGAGAATACCAATCGTACCGCATACAGAGCGATACAGGAGGTATTTTTTTGACGTCCTGTCCAGCTTGATTTCGGGGCGTTCCTTCCATAATATAGCCGCGGCAAACAGCATTGCCACAAAATTGCGGAAAAAACTTTTCTGAATCGAAGGCAGGTCGCCGGAAAGCCTTACAAACAGATTCATCAGCGCAAAAAAGAACGAGGACAGCAGGATACAGCAGATTCCCCTGTTTTTCTGGCTCATAGAGGTTCTTCCCCCTTCCTTTCGGAAAAAGCACCGGCTCTGCGCGCTTCTGCCTCCTGTTTGGAATAGATACAGCCGCAGTAATCCTGACGGTACAGGCCATATTCCTGAGAAAGCTGGCAGGAACGGCGGTAACCGTTTTTCTTTTTGAAATCAGAAAACAAATATGCCGCGCCGTATTCCTCCGCCAGCTCCCTGCCGGTTTCATTCAGCACCTGTGCGTTTTTATGCGGGCTGATGGAAAGCGTTGTTGTAAAATAATCAAAGCCGCCCTCTGCCGCCGCCTTTGCTGTGCGCGCAAGGCGCAGACGATAGCAGGAAAAACAGCGTTCGCCGCCCTCCGGCTCTGTTTCATGCCCCTTTGCCAGCTCATAAAATTTTTCCGGCTCGTATGCCCCCAAAAGGAAGGAAACCGGCGCGGGCAGGGGCATTTCCGCCAGAAGTCGCCGCTGTTCCTCCGCGCGGAATCGAAACTCCGCTTCCGGAGAAATATTCGGATTATAGTAGAATATCGTAATATCAAAATAAGGCGCGAGATATTCCAGCACGTAGGAAGAGCATGGCCCACAGCAGCTATGCAGGAGCAGACGCGGGCGCGCGCCGGATGCAGTAATTTCTTTCAGTGTTTTTTCAAGCACAATGGAATAGTTTTCTTTCAATGGTACTCCCTCTTTTCCGTAAAAACCCTCGTTCCTTCCCAGCAAGTGTAACAGGAAACGAAAAAGAAGTAAAGAGAAGGAATGTACGAAAAAAAGAACAAAAATAATTCACAAAAATATAGTTTTTCATGAGGAAGAATGAAAAAATTATTCATGAAATTTTAAAAAAAACAGGAAGGATTTTGCACAAATCGCTCCCGCGGCAGAAAAACGAATATGAGAAGCATAAAAATGCCGCTGCGGCAAAAATGGAAAACAGAAATGAAAAACAGACAGAAAACCGCAGAACTGCAACAAAAAAGGCTTGACAAAAAGCCCCACTCATGGTAAAATATCTCACACATTATGAATATGCAAATCACCCCATGATTTCTGCCAGTATAGCATAAGGAAACACAAAATTCAATAAGTTTTTTGGCAGGTGGTGTTTTTTTTAGGCGAGGTGCATGAGAAACATTGGCTGAACGGTTTGTTTTTTATTCATTTTATATGAGGATTGGCAGCATTCCCGCGGCTTATCCAAAGTATCAAATTAGAATTTCCTGAATGACCGGACTTTTGTTCCGGCTGCTGATCAAAGGCGGCTGGTGCAAAGGTCTACTGTTGTTTTGGCAATTCTAAATTTTTTTGGGGCGGAAGACAGGAGCCGCCCTGCATATCGGCGCAAAACCATTATTACGAGAGGTGACAAGATGGAAAAAAACAGAATTCAAGCACTCCGTTTCGGGGAAACGACAAGGATGAGTTATTCCAAGATTGACGAAGTCCTGACGATGCCCAACCTGATCGAAGTGCAGGAGAACAGTTACCAGTGGTTTTTGAAAGAAGGGCTGAAAGAGGTTTTTGAGGACATATCCCCTATTACGGATTTCAGCGGCAACCTGATTTTGGAATTTATTGACTTTTCGCTGGATTCCGAACCAAAATACTCCATTGAGGAATGCAAGGAACGCGATGCGACATACGCGGCTTCCCTGAAGGTAAAGGCAAGGCTTTACAACAGGGAGCTGGACGAACTGAAGGAACAGGAAATCTTCATGGGCGATTTTCCCCTGATGACGGAAACGGGCACCTTCATCATCAATGGCGCGGAACGCGTTATCGTCAGCCAGCTTGTGCGCTCTCCCGGTATCTATTATGCGTCGGATTTTGACAAGGTCGGCAAAAAGCTGCTTTCTTCCACTGTAATCCCCAACCGCGGCGCATGGCTGGAATATGAAACAGACTCCAACGATGTATTTTATGTACGTGTAGACCGGACAAGAAAGGTTCCTGTAACGGTGCTGATCCGCGCGATGGGCGTAGGCACAGATGCGGAAATCAAAGAGCTTTTCGGCGAGGAACCCAAAATCATGGCAACCATCGACAAGGATATCGCAAAATCCTATGAAGAAGGCCTGATCGAAATTTACAAAAAGCTGCGTCCCGGCGAACCGCCCACAGTAGAAAGCTCCGCTTCCCTGCTGAACGGCATGTTCTTTGACCCCAAACGGTATGACCTTGCACGGGTAGGACGCTATAAATTCAACAAAAAACTGGCCCTGCGCAACCGCATCCGCGGAGCAAGGCTTGCAGAAAACGTAATTGACCCCCTGACAGGTGAAGTCGTTGCAGTAGCGGGCGAAATCATGACAATGGAGCTTTGCGACAAGGTGCAGGATTCCGGCGTAGACGCAGTATTTATCGAACTGGAAGAAAAAGAGCGGACAGCAAAAATCCTTTCCAACCGCGCGGTCTGCATTGATTCCTATATTGAGGAATACGGCCTGACGGCACAGGAGCTGGGCGTGAAGGAGCATGTTTATTATCCTCTGCTGGTGAAAATTCTGGAGGAATACCAGACAGCGGAGGAAATCAAAGCCGCTATCCGCGAAAATATACACGAATTGGTACCGAAACACATCACACTGGACGATATTTTCGCATCTATCAGCTATGTGATGCATCTGGATTATGGCTACGGCAACGTAGACGATATCGACCATCTGGGCAACCGCCGCATCCGTTCCGTAGGCGAGCTTTTGCAGAACCAGTTCCGCATCGGGCTTTCCAGAATGGAGCGCGTGGTGCGCGAAAGAATGACAACACAGGATCTGGCAGTTGTTACACCACAGGCACTCATTAACGTGCGTCCCGTGACGGCGGCGATCAAGGAGTTCTTCGGCAGCTCCCAGCTTTCGCAGTTCATGGACCAGAACAACCCGCTTTCCGAGCTGACGCATAAGCGCAGACTTTCCGCGCTTGGTCCCGGCGGTCTTTCCAGAGAACGCGCGGGCTTTGAAGTACGCGACGTACACCATTCGCACTACGGCAGAATGTGTCCTATTGAAACACCGGAAGGCCCGAACATCGGCCTGATCAACACACTGGCAACATTTGCAAGAATCAATGACTACGGCTTCATCGAATCCCCCTACCGCAAGGTAGATCAGACGGGCGATGAGCCCAGGGTAACGGATGAATATATCTATGTGACGGCGGACGAAGAGGAAAACTACAACGTTGCGCAGGCGAATGAACCGCTGGACGCGGAAGGGCATTTCCTCCACAAAAAGGTAACAGGCAGGCACCGCGAGGATATCATCGAAGTAGACCGGACACAGGTTCAGCTGATGGACGTATCCCCCAAACAGATGGTTTCCGTTGCGACCGCCCTCATTCCTTTCCTTGAAAACGACGACGCGAACCGCGCGCTGATGGGTTCCAACATGCAGAGGCAGGCTGTGCCGCTGATGGTAACGGACTCCCCTATCGTTGGTACGGGTATGGAATACAAGACGGCGAAGGACTCCGGTATCTGCGTCATTGCGAAAAATCCCGGCGTTGTGGAACGCGTATACGCGAACGAGATTGTCGTGCGCAACGATGATTCCGGACGCGACCGCTACAAGCTTATCAAATACCAGCGCAGCAACCAGAGCACCTGCCTGAACCAGAAGCCTATCGTAAACGTAGGCGACAGGGTGGAAAAGGGCGACATCATTGCGGACGGCGCGTCTACCTGCAAGGGTGAGCTCGCGCTCGGCAAAAACCCTCTCATCGGCTTCATGACGTGGGAAGGCTACAACTACGAGGACGCTGTCCTTTTGAGTGAAAAACTGGTACAGGAGGATGTTTATACTTCTGTGCATATCAGCGAATTTGAAGCGGACGCGCGCGACACCAAGCTGGGGCCTGAAGAAATCACAAGGGATATCCCCAACGTGGGCGAGGACGCTTTGAAGGATTTGGACGACAGGGGCATCGTGCGCATCGGCGCGGAGGTACGCCCGAATGACATTCTGGTAGGCAAGGTTACGCCCAAGGGCGAAACAGAGCTGACCGCAGAGGAACGCCTGCTGCGCGCCATATTCGGCGAAAAGGCGAGAGAAGTCCGCGATACGTCCCTGCGCGTGCCGCATGGCGAATCCGGCATTATTGTAGACGTAAAGATTTTCACAAGGGAAAACGGCGATGACGTTGGCCCCGGCGTAAACCAGCTGGTGCGTGTATATATCGCGCAGAAGCGTAAAATCTCCGTAGGCGACAAGATGGCCGGCCGCCACGGCAACAAGGGTGTTGTGTCCCGCGTGCTGCCTGTGGAGGATATGCCATTCCTGCCGAACGGCCGCCCGCTGGATATCGTGCTGAATCCTCTGGGCATCCCTTCCCGTATGAATATCGGGCAGGTTCTGGAAACCCACCTTTCGCTGGCAGCGAAGGCTCTGGGCTGGAAAATCAGCACGCCTGTATTTGACGGCGCGAATGAAGTAGATATTATGGATACGCTGGAAATGGCGAATGATTATGTCAACACAAGCTGGGAAGAATTTTCTGAAAAATGGAAACCCCTCTTACAGGGCGACATTTATGACGAGCTTTATGAGAACCGCGACCACCGCGAAGAATGGAAGGGCGTTGCCATCAGCCGCGACGGCAAGGTGCAGCTGCGCGACGGACGCACTGGCGAATTTTTCGACAACCGCGTTACCATCGGCTTCATGCACTACCTCAAGCTGCACCATCTGGTAGATGACAAGATTCACGCGCGTTCCACCGGCCCGTATGCGCTGGTTACACAGCAGCCTCTGGGCGGCAAGGCCCAGTTCGGCGGACAGCGTTTCGGCGAGATGGAGGTCTGGGCTTTGGAGGCCTACGGCGCGGCATATACTTTGCAGGAAATCCTGACGGTGAAATCCGACGATATTGTCGGCCGTGTCAAGACTTACGAAGCTGTTGTAAAAGGTGAAAATATTCCTGAGCCCGGCGTGCCGGAATCCTTCAAGGTACTGCTGAAGGAATTGCAGTCCCTCGCGCTGGATATCCGCGTGCTGCGGGAAGACCAGACAGAGGTGGAGATCAAGGAATTTATTGAGGATGTTGACGATTTGAACGTAAACATCGCGGGCTACGAGCCGGAGGACGATGAATTCCATCAGCCTTCCCGCCCGATGACGGCAGAAGAAGAGCTGGTAGACTTCCTGTTTGACGATGAAGAGGGCGTAGAGGCGGACAACAGCGACCTGCTTTCCGATGATTACGATCTGGACGAAGGGGAATTTGACCTGGAAGACGAAGACGCTTACGAGGATGAGGACTAAGAAAGGAGAACAAACCCATGAGCACACAGAACACAGAACAGGGGATTGTATTTGATTCCATAAAGATTGGTTTGGCCTCTCCCGAAAAAATCCATGAATGGTCAAGGGGCGAGGTCAAGAAGCCCGAAACCATCAATTACAGGACATTGAAGCCGGAAAAAGACGGGCTTTACTGCGAAAGGATATTCGGGCCTACAAAGGACTGGGAATGCCACTGCGGAAAATATAAGCGCATCCGCTACAAGGGCGTTGTCTGCGACCGCTGCGGCGTTGAAGTTACAAAATCCAAGGTGCGCCGCGAACGCATGGGCCACATTGAGCTTGCCGCGCCCGTTTCCCATATCTGGTATTTCAAGGGCATTCCTTCCCGCATGGGGCTGATCCTTTCCATGAGCCCCCGCGCGCTGGAAAAGGTACTGTATTTCGCGTCCTATGTGGTGCTGGAGCCGGGCGATACGGATTTACAGTATAAACAACTGCTGAACGAACGCGAATACCGCGAAGCCTATGACCGCTTCGGCAACACCTTCGAGGCGGCAATGGGCGCGGAGGCAATCAAAAAACTGCTGACGGATATTGACCTGGAAAAGGAGTCCGCGGAACTGAAAGCGCAGCTGAAAGATACCAGCGGACAGAAAAAGGTGCGTATTATCAAAAAGCTGGAAGTGATTGAGAGTTTCCGCCTTTCCGGAAATAAGCCGGAATGGATGATACTGGACGCGATTCCGGTTATCCCGCCGGAGCTGCGCCCAATGGTACAGCTGGACGGCGGACGCTTTGCAACAAGCGACCTGAACGACCTTTACAGACGCGTGATCAACCGGAACAACAGACTGAAACGCCTGCTGGATCTGGGCGCGCCGGATATTATCGTGAGAAACGAGAAGCGTATGCTCCAGGAGGCTGTGGACGCGCTGATTGACAACGGCAGACGCGGCAGACCTGTTACGGGGCCCGGCAACCGCGCGCTGAAATCCCTTTCCGATATGCTGAAAGGCAAACAGGGGCGTTTCCGCCAGAACCTGCTGGGCAAGCGCGTTGACTATTCGGGACGCTCGGTTATCGTTGTCGGCCCTGAGCTGAAAATTTACCAGTGCGGCCTGCCGAAGGAAATGGCGATTGAGCTGTTCAAGCCATTCGTTATGAAAAAGCTGGTCGAGGACGGGCTGGCGCACAACATCAAATCCGCAAAGCGCATGGTGGAACGGCTCCAGACCGAGGTTTGGGATATACTGGAAGACGTTATCAAAGAGCACCCTGTCATGCTGAACCGCGCGCCGACGCTGCACAGGCTGGGTATCCAGGCGTTTGAGCCGGTGCTCGTAGAGGGCCGCGCCATCAAGCTGCACCCGCTGGTATGTACGGCATACAACGCGGACTTTGACGGCGACCAGATGGCGGTACACGTTCCTTTGAGCGTGGAGGCGCAGGCGGAATGCCGTTTCCTGCTGCTTTCCCCGAACAACCTGCTGAAGCCCTCGGACGGCGCGCCGGTTACGGTGCCTTCACAGGATATGATCCTGGGTATGTATTACCTGACGCTGGAACGCGAGGACCTGAACGCGAAATATGAAAACGACCTGCTGGACGCGGAAGGAAATGCTGTCCGTAAGGCGGGCGACATCATTATCAAGATATTCAAAGACGAAAAAGAAGCAATCCTTGCGTATGACAACCACGAAATTGCTTTGCAGGAGGTTATCAGCGTGCGCCGGACGCTGGAATTTGACGGCGTGCCGGAAACGAGGATGGTTCGGACGACAGTTGGCCGCATTATATTCAACGAGGCGATCCCTCAGAACCTTGGCTATGTAGACCGTACAAAGGACGAGGATAAGTTCCGCTATGAAATCGACTTCCTTGTGGATAAAAAGGGTATCGGCAAAATCATCAACCGCTGCATCAACCGCTGCGGCTCTACAGAGACAGCGGCTGTGCTGGATAAGATTAAATCCCTTGGCTACAAGTTCTCGACCCGCGCGGCTCTGACGGTTTCCGTTTCCGATATGGAAATTCCGAAGGAAAAACAGGAATACCTTGACGAAGCCGAGGAAAAAGTAGAGCTGATTACAAGAAAGTTCCGCCGAGGCCTTATGACGGACGAAGAACGTCATGCAAAGGTTATCGAGGCCTGGAACATTGCCAACGACAAAATTACAGTGGCTCTGCTGGCAGGGCTTGGAAAATACAACAACATCTATATGATGGCAAATTCCGGCGCGCGTGGTTCCAACAGCCAGATCAAACAGCTTGCCGGTATGCGCGGCCTGATGGCAAACCCCTCCGGCGGCATCATCGAACTGCCGATTAAATCAAACTTCCGCGAAGGGCTTTCCGTTCTGGAATACTTTATTTCGGCACACGGCGCAAGAAAGGGCCTGACAGATACCGCGCTGAGAACAGCCGACTCCGGCTATCTGACACGCCGCCTGGTGGACGTTTCGCAGGATATCATCATTCGCGAATGGGACTGCTGCGAAGGCGACGATAAGGAGGCTCCCGGCCTGTGGGTGTCCGCATTTATGGACGGAAACGAGGTCATTGAGGGCCTGCAGGACCGTATCCGCGGAAGATGGTCTGTGCTGGATATTATCCACCCCGATACGGGCGAAATCATTGTACCCGCTGACACGATGATTACTGTGGACCAGGCGGAACGGGTAGAAAAAGCGGGCATCAAGAAGGTGCTGATCCGGACGGTGCTGACCTGCCGCTCCAACGTGGGCATCTGCGCGAAATGCTACGGCGCGAACATGGCAAGCGGGCGGTATGTGCGTATCGGCGAATCCGTCGGCATTATCGCGGCGCAGTCCATTGGCGAGCCCGGTACACAGCTTACCATGCGTACCTTCCATACGGGCGGTATTGCCGGGGACGATATTACACAGGGTCTTCCCCGTGTAGAGGAGCTGTTTGAGGCAAGAAAGCCCAAGGGCCTTGCGATTATTTCGGAATTTGGCGGCAATGTAACGCTGAACGATACAAAGAAAAAACGCGAAGTGATTATTACGAACCCCGAAACGGGCGAAACGAAGGATTACCTGATTCCGTATGGCTCCCGCCTGAAGGTCTACGACGGCGATGTTGTAGAGGCCGGCGATGAGATTACGGAAGGCAGCGTGAACCCGCATGACATTCTGAAAATCAAGGGTCTGCGCGGCGTGCAGGATTATATGATCCAGGAAGTGCAGAGGGTTTACCGCCTGCAGGGCGTAGAAATCAACGATAAGCATATCGAGGTTATCGTGCGCCAGATGCTCAAGCGCGTGAAGATCGAGGAAAACGGCGATACAGATTTTCTGCCGGGCAGTCTGGTAGACTGGCTGACGTTTGAAAACACAAACGCCGCGCTGGAGGCAGAAGGGCTGGAGCCCGCAACAGGCTCACGCGTACTGCTGGGTATCACAAAGGCTTCGCTGGCAACGGATTCCTTCCTTTCCGCGGCTTCCTTCCAGGAAACGACGAGGGTACTGACGGAGGCTGCAATCAAGGGCAAAATTGACCCGCTGATTGGTTTGAAGGAGAACGTTATCATTGGTAAGCTGATTCCTGCCGGAACGGGTATGACAAGATACCGGAATATCGAAATCGAGCCGGAGGGCATGGAAGAGGAAACGGAAGATCTGCTGTATGAAGATGACGATATGATTTAACAGAAAAACGGTGAAAACTCAAAAAAGAGTTTTCACCGTTTTTTTGTAAGCAGTTTTAACAGCATAGGGCAGGAAAGGTCATGAATCATCGTCTGCCAAATGATCCAGTGCATATACACAGCACTGTATAACAAGTTGGTTGAGAGAAACCTCCTTTTTTGCGGCAAGTTCCTCCAAGGAAGAAACCAGTTCCACAGGCATCCGAAAGGTTTTGTTGATATGTTCCTGCTTTTTGACTTTGAACATAATTGTCACCTCGTATGATTTATTATAAGAAATTTTTTTTCTAAAAAATACGCCGATAATTATATTGTAAATTTAATTGTAATATATCTTGCAATTTGCAATATCATGTGGTAATATGAAAAAAAGAGTGGTTATATGGAAGGAAACGAAGACCGGAAGGTTTTTAGGGACAGGCGGAACGCCGGGAGGATTATATCATAAGGAGGAAACGATATGTTTTGTAAAAAATGTGGGTCTGAAATGGGTATCAATGAAAATATATGCCCAAAATGCGGCACGGCTCAGTCCCAACAGCCGCAGATTGTAATAAACAATGCAAACGCCAACACGAACGTTAACCAGGCCGCTGGGTATGGGCCACGCCCAAAAGACAAATGGGTCGCATTTTTCCTGTGTTTATTCTTGGGATTTTTGGGTGCGCATAAATTTTATGAAGGAAAAACGGGGATGGGCATCCTCTACCTGTTCACAGCTGGTTTATTTTTTATAGGCTGGGTAGTGGATATCTTTGTCATCCTGGCAAAGCCAAACCCATATTATGTATAAAGACTTGTTGCCTTACGTTGCTCCGGGTGCCAATAAGCCGCAGAAAAACCAACGCAAAATATAACCTGCGGGTTGCTGGGCGTGCGTTTTTTGACAAACGCATAGGACATTCGGCCTTTGCTATAACCATAAAATGGGCTGCCAATGATATTGGCAGCCTTATTTTATGCAAATCTGCTCTCAGCTTCGTATACTGAATCTTAGGCAGTGTCGTCATGAGTCATGTATACGTATTTTCGAGCATAATTTTGTCGGATTTCAGGCAAAAATTCGCAGGCGTACAATGTGGCGCGGCGGAGCCGCCAGGCAGGCGGTACGGCAAGAATTTTTAACGAAAAAGCAGACAAAATTTGCCGAAAAGGCGTGTGCAGACACTTGTAACGACACTGCCCAGAGCCTTTCCAATATCTCGGCGTACCTGGATGTCTTACCGCCTTTCAAGCGCGTGGTACAGCTCCGGCTTTCGGTCCGCCTTGAGCGGGAATTTCTTCCGCAGCGCAGGTGCGTCCTCCGGATTGATTTCGGCAACGGTTAAGCCGCTCCCCGGTGCGGCGTGCGCAATCAGCTCTCCATTAGGCGAAAACAGCATACTATCCCCTGTGTATTCCAAACCGCCGCCGGAGCCGCAGCGATTCACGCCAATCATAAAGCACTGGTTTTCGATAGCGCGCGCCTGGAGCAGTACCTTCCAATGCGGAATACGGGAAATGGGCCAGTTCGCAATGACCGAAATCAACCAGCTTTTCCGCGAGGCAATCTGAAAAATTTCAGGAAACCTCAAATCATAGCAGATAAACGGCGCATACGGCACGCCTTCCAATTCACAGACACAGATTTCACTGCCGCCCTTATAATGCTTTGCTTCGGCACCATAAGAAAAGGGGTGAATCTTCGCATAGTCTGCCAGCAGCTCCCCTGTTTTTGAAAGCACAATACAGTGATTGGTGGATACGCCGTTTTCATGGACAGCCATGCCAAAACAAACCGCTGTATTGTTTTTCCGCGCCTCTTCGCGGAAGAAAGCAATGGCTGCACTCTCCTGCCGCTGTTCGCCGTAGGTTTCCGGACGCAGTGTAAAGCCTGTCAGAGCTGTTTCCGGGAACACCGTAAGATCTACGCCCTGCTCCCCTGCCTCCGCAAGCATCGCGCGGCAAAGCTCCATCGCCCGCTCCCGTTCCTCAAAACCCATATCTATTTGTCCCAGTCCGATTTTCATTGTTTGCCCTCCTTTGGCATAAAGTCAGAACCATCATGGATATATTGATTTGTTCTTTATCCCTCAAAATCCTTTGTTATCACAAAAGCCGTACAGGAATATCCCTCTGTATCAGCCGTCAGCTGTCCAAATAAATCCATTGCTTTCCTGCTGTCCTCTTTTTTCATAATGGTAAAATGATAATCCTCGCTGGCTCCGTCAAAGTCCACAATATCATAAGAGCCCTCTAACTGCCCCGCAAGCTCCGCCAGCCATTCCACAATGCAGTCATCATCTGAAAACCTTTCTTCATCGACAGGAAAAGCAAGCCCGCACGCCTCCTTTATATTATCTATAAACCAGAAGAAGTCTTCCAGACAGGGTGCCCCCGCGTCTGTAGAAATCAAATAATACTGCGGCCTTACCGGCTGGTCCTCCCGATAAGCAATATTTCCAAAAGGGTCCTCGGGATCAACAGCATGTCCGGACAGCACATATAAAACATCTGGAATACCGCCATATTCATCAGCCGCGTTTTCCAGACAGGCTTTGCAGCGTTGAAAAGCGTTCTCCTGATGCCCGCAAAGCATGAGTGTGCAAAATTCTTTCAATACATCTGTCTGATATGAAGCATTCATTCTCTTTCCCCCTTCTTTTTCCATTATTTTAGAATATTTTTTGGTTCCGGGCAAGACAAACCAGACGGGCTGTGGTAAACTATTCGGGAATTGTTTTGAAAGGAGCGATAGGAATGAAATGCATTTCATGGAATGTAAACGGTCTGCGGGCAGCCGTGGGCAAGGGTTTTTTAGAGTATTTCAAGGCGGCCGACGCAGATATTTTTTCTATACAGGAAACGAAATTGCAGGAAGGGCAGATTGCTCTGGAAACAGAGGGCTGGCATCAATACTGGAATTATGCGGAAAAGAAAGGGTATTCCGGCGTGGCGGTATTTACGAAGGAGGAACCGCTGCGCGTGGCCTACGGCATCGGTGTGGAGGAGCACGACCATGAGGGGCGCGTAATTACGCTGGAATTTCCGGAATTTTACCATGTAACGGTATACACGCCCAATTCCCAGCAGGAGAACGCAAGGCTGGATTACCGCATGGAATGGGAGGACGCATTTCGGGCATACCTCTGCGGGCTGGACGCGGAAAAACCGGTAATCGTCTGCGGAGATTTGAACGTAGCACATCAGGAGATTGATTTGAAAAATCCTTCCTCGAACCGCCGCAGCGCAGGATTTACCGATGAGGAACGCGGAAAATTTACGGAACTTCTGGCGGCAGGGTTCATTGACACATTCCGCCATTTCTACCCGGATACAACAGGGGCGTATTCCTGGTGGAGTTATCGTTTTAACGCACGAAAAAATAACGCCGGGTGGCGCATTGATTATTATGTAGTATCCGAACGGCTGAAGGAGCGGCTCATGGACGCAAAAATTCACAGCGATGTTATGGGGTCCGACCACTGTCCTGTGGAACTGGTGATTCAATAGATTGTAAAAAGTTCCCCTGGCTTAAAATGCAAAGCGTCTGAAAAACTGTGTTTTTCAGACGCTTTATTGTATAAAATATTCTGCCCCCGTTTTTTCCGTTCATCTCAGCCCAAGGCTGACCATCAGGCTCTGGCTGACGCGCTCCATCATGCCATCGTCCAGCCGGCAGAGCTTTTCTTTCAGCCGCTGCTTGTCAATGGTGCGGATCTGCTCCAGCAGTATGACGGAATCCTTCGGCAGGGCATAAACAGCGGAGGACAGCGCGATGTGCGTAGGCAGCTTCGCTTTATTCATCTGCGATGTAATGGCCGCGCAGATCACTGTCGGGCTGTATTTATTCCCCACATCATTCTGTATGATCAGCACGGGACGAATCCCCCCCTGCTCGCTGCCCACCACAGGGCTTAAATCCGCAAAATAAATATCTCCACGTCTGACAATCATCTTTCTCACGCTCCGCCTTTGGTCTAGTCAGCAGCGGAAGAAAAATATGTATGACGGCCGCAGGAAGGAACCTGCCCTTCCCCGAGCCTTCTCCTGTGTTTCACCCTTTGCTGACGCTTTCATTATTGCCGCAAAAAAGCGTCTTTATTCCGCGAAGCTGCAAATTCCCTGCCGGAATCAGCCTTCGCTTTCCTCTATCACGAAAAGCCCTTCCTCAAACACAGGGTTGAACACAAAATCACTGTAGTCCATGCGGTAGCGTTCCTCCCCCTCCGCATCATAAATTACAAAGCGCACAGGCAGAAGGGTTTCCCTGTCTACCCACAGCTTTTCTGTGGAAACCGATGTATCGCTGCCCGGTATGACTGCCTCCAGCACAGCACATTTCGCCTCGTCCAGTGCGGCGGCTTCCACCGTAACGCCCTCGGACTGCATGTAATTTTTCACGAACTGCCCCAGAAACAGCTCGTTCCTGTGCTGCGATTCCGGCACGTCCTTCACAAGGCTCCTGCCCAGACGCGAATTATACTGACAGACCTGCTGCCCGTCAAAAACAGTATAATTCCCTGCCGCGCTTTCCGGTGAGGTCAGCTCCATACGATACTCCCCTGTGGATTTATAATACTGCTTTGTGCCATATGTATTCTGTCCCTTGTTGGAGGTGCGGGTCAGCTCGGCGGTACAGGAATAGCCCTCCATTTCCGCAAGCTGCTTTTGAATCGCCTCCATTTCGCTCATCTGCTCCCCTTTCCCGCAGGCAGAAAGCCCAAATGCCAGCGCACACGCCAAAAGCATGGCTATGCCTTTTTTCATGAAACGATCCCCTTCCAAAATGTTGTTTACTCCAAATGTATGAAAAAAACAGCAAAAAAAGACCTCCGCAGGCCTTTTGAAGGGTTCCGGCAGCTATCTCCTCCCGCCACCGGCTCCCCCATACTGTTCTATCATAATCTTCGCAAGCCTTGCATCAGGCTGTGTGATCTTAACAGGGAATTCCAGCTTTTTTTCATAAATCCACATTTATCTGCACTCCTTTCCTGCAAGAGAGAAATTCGCCGCCTGCTGCCAGGGCCAGGGGTTATCCTTCCACTGCCAATCCTGCGTATTTGCCGCGTAGCTGCGGAACGAGCAGAGCGGACCATACGCCTCCTCATAACGCATACGGACAGCATCTGCCGCCGCGATAACCTGATTATAAGCAATGATAGCTTCGCTGTTATCAGGGTGGGTATTCAGGAAAAGCCCCAGATCCACCGCAATAAAATCCAGTTCGCTTAATGTTTTCAGCATTTCTTCACGATCCATGATTATGCCTCCTTCGCACTTTGATAAAGATGCCAGCCCTGGCAATAGGGCATAGCAAGCTCTGAGAACGCTGTGCCGCAGACAAGGCTCTGTTCCTGTTCCATAGGCTGCTCAAAGGGCTGTGAAGCTACAAATGCCTGTGCAAGCCCTACCTTCGCAAGCACGCATGCTGTGCAGCTGTCCGCCGTCGGCGGGGTCTGCGGTCTGTCAGGGCCAGTCACACCCGTATCACATATAAAATTCTGACACATTTCCTTCATGAGAGTTTTCCTCCTTTGGGGGTTACAATATCATGATATGGCAGAACACCGGTATGGTGCAGGGACAAAAAAAAGAGCCGGAAAATAAATTTCCAGCCCCTTTTACGGGAGTTCGGCAGTCCGTCTTTCCCAAAGCTGCCGTCTGATTTTTTTTCATTTCCGTTGTTCCGGTTCATTTTGTGCCGAAAACATGACGCCCGATGCTTGTGGTAATCGGTATGCTCCAAATCCAGCGGCTTGTTGCCGTCACAGGGTTCCAGTAATACAATGCCCCGTTCGTCGGGTCCCAGCCGTTCAGCGCGTCCTGCGCCGCGCGGATTGCCGTTTCATTCGGCGTCAGATAAAACTGCTCATCTGCCACAGCGTCAAACGCGCCTCTTTGATAAATGACCTCTGCAATCGTATTCGGGAAATTTTCGCTGGCAACGCGGTTCAGCACAACGGCCCCCACAGCTACCTGCCCTTCATACGGCTCGCCGCGCGCCTCCCCATGAATGATAGACGCAAGAAGGAATAAATCTTCCTCCAAATCCGACAGCGCGCTCTCCCCTACGCCGCTCGTGCCTGTGCCGATCGGGATGCCCAACGCGCTTAGCGTTGCCGCGCCCGCAATGCCGTCCGGCGTAAGCCCATTGTTTTCCTGAAATTCCAGAATGGCTTCATAGGTGCGCGTGCCGAAAATCCCATCTACAGGACCATCATAATATCCCATATCCGCCAGCCTTTGCTGCGTTTCCCGCACAAGAGAGCCGCGCGTGCCCCATGAAACAATATTGGCCGCCGGAACAGGCGCGCCGCGGGGAAATTTCTCTGCCAACCCGCCTGTCATGCAGAGGCAGAGAAGGAGCAGAACGCCCCATACTATCAATCCAGTCCGTTTCCCCATCTCTGCTTCTCCCCTTTGTCAGTTTCTTTCCTGCCACCATTCCACGATTTTAAATTTCAGCTTTGGCGTCAGCTCCTCCTGCTCCAACGCGGAAATGACGAGGTATTCCTCGTCCGTCAGCGCGTTTTGCAGGCGGATATGGCTTTCCTCTGTGGAAAAACCCCAGGCCGCGTCCATATAGCACATCTGCGGGTACAATACACACCACCAGTTTTCGCCCTCCGCTTCGCCAATTTCGATGCGCAGAGCATCATACATGCCAGCCGGAAAAATCAGGTCGTCATAGCGTTTGAAGGGAAATTCCTCCCGCACCAGAGAAACCCGAACGGGATACGAAAAGCCCTGCTCCAAAACCTCCGCCTGTGCCGTTTCGGTAATTTTCTGCCGGGCATTTTCCAACTGCGTCAAAGCCTGCTCCCTGTCTGTACAGTTTTCCAGCAGTTCGCCGTATTCCCGCAGGACGCGGTCGCGCACCGCCAGCTTCAGGCTCTGGTCTGCGTCCGTATCGCTGTTCGCCAGCACATGAAACCGCACGACCTTCGCCGCAATGCCGTTCTGTATGGTTTCCGAATACCCTTTCGTCCATTGCGCGCCAAAGCCTATGCTGAACAGCACGCCCAGCACCACCGCACCGCACCAGTACCATTTTTCCTGCTTCCAAAGCGTTTTCAGCGTTTCCTTCCAGTATTTCATTGAAAATCCCTCCCCTGTATTTTTTCCGTTACAGGGTTAGGATTGCCGGATTTTTCCATCCTTAAACATCATTCCTCTCATTTCCAATCCGGCCGGATATCGAACACCATGCTTTCCCATAGCTCCTGCCGTTCCCGCCCTGCCGCCAGTGCAGGCTCCTGCCGCGAAAGTCTGGGCAGTATGCCGAAAATATCGCCCTGCCCTGCTTTTCTCGCTACTGCTATTGTATTTTCAATTTCCTGTTTTATGATGCTTTCAAAAAGATTTTCCAATTCCGCACGCGATTCCTCGGACAGAAAAACATCATCGCCCTGTACAGTGCCTTCCAGCGGCAAGTCGACCGTACAGAGTATCCCGCCGCTCCCGTTTTCAGAAAAATCATAGGAAACGCGGCTTTTGGAAATGCGGAGCGGCAGCGTCCTGCCCATATATTCCCCCTCAACAAGCGCGCCCTCCGCTTCGCCAAGCAGAAAAAGCACTGCCCGCTCCTGTGTATCATTCAGGAAAAATACGCCCTCCGATGCAAATGCCGCGCCGCCGCCCAGCCGGAGCTTTCCTTCCTCCGCCGTAATGCGCGGCAGTACGACCGTTCCGGCCTGCTCCCGCCGTTCCGTCAGCAGGGTATCTAAATCAAGAGCCTTTGTGACCGCTACCTCCGCCGCCGTATTTTTATAGAAATCCCAGAGGAACAGACCTGTTTCACTGTCCTGCTTTGCCGCCGCCGCGACACATTCCTCGGCAGTACCCTCTGTTGCCAGAAGCATTACTTTTTTCGATACCGACTGGTCCCATTCCAGCTCGCTGAACAGTGATGCAACCTTTTCCTGTTCCTCCAGCAGCCTGCCGCCCAGTACCACTGTTTTCAGCTGCCCCAAATCCGTTTTGCGGGAGCTGCGGCAGTCCATCTGCGCAACCGCGTCCGCAAGCGTTGCCGCCTCTATGCCAAACGGTTCTGCGTCCTCCTCCGTTCCGACAGGAGCGAAAGAAAAGCGGTACCCCGCTTCGGCCGCGTCCGCGCCGATTGTAATAAAAAATGCTCTGTCCTCCGGATCTTTCCTGTCCCAGCAGCCCGTCAGCAAAAACGCTGCAAACAGGCATACCATCAAAATCCTCCACAGCTTCATACCGCTTTCCCTCCCTTCTTCCGCACTGCCGCCAGAAAAAACAGCAGAGCGGGCAGTACCAGAAGATAAAACCCATTCAGCCAAAGCGAAGCCCGCAGACGGAGCTCATGCGCCTGTGCCATATCCTCCGGCAAAAAGCTCAGCAGAAACAACCCCGCAAACGCGGCATAAAGCCAGTTTTTCCGCTTTGCCTCCGGCTGCCCCGCCATACGCACGCCCATAAGGGAGGAAAAGAACAGCGTTCCGGACAGGAATACCGAAACCGACGCAATCCAGAACCAGAGCAAAAGGACATCCTGACGGGTCAGGAATATTCCCGTAAAACTGACCCGTTCCAGCATTTGCAATGTCGGCAGGAGCTTTTGTTTCAGCATGGCTTCTCCATAAACTGCCAGAGAAAGGAACGTAAGCGCGGCAAAAAGGACCGCAGCATGTACGCCCGCAGCCAGAACCGCGCGCTGCGTCTTCTGCGGCTTTTTCAAATCAGGAAATATAAAATACAGAAATACCAGCCCCTGAAACAGCACGCCCACAGACGCAAAAGCATCTTTCCAGCCCCTCGCGGCAGGCGGCTCCAGCGGCAGCACGCGTCCATATTCCGCCGAAAACACGACCGCCAGCAATACCACAAGCAGGGGAACGGAAACAAGGAAAAATAAGATTTCCGCTGTGCGCCCCCTGCATTCCATACCCTGTGCCGCCAAAGCCCCTGCAATCAGCAGGACAACAAGCGTCAATGCCCAGACGGGCGTTGCGGGGAGCATGGTGCGCCGTATGATTTCGCTGAAAATCCGCAGTTCCAGCGCGCCATCCCAGAACATCTTTGCCCCAAGCCCCAGCAGTACAAGATTTCCGAACACCGGTCCCAAAAGCATTCGGCACCATTCCACCGCTGTCCCTTCGGGCATTTTTTTGCCCAGAAGCGTCAAAAGCAGGGAAAGCGCGGCAAAAACAAGCCCGCACACACCCGCAAGTATCCAACAGCCGCGCCCGCCTGCCTTTGCCATTTCCCCCGGCAGAAACAACGCCGCCGTACCGAAAAAATCCAGCAGGAGCATTGCCTGTAGCTGCCGGAGGGATATTTTTCTGTTCTCCGCAAACATCACGCCCCACCGCCTTTCCGCGCCCGTCCATCGGGCTTTGCAAATATCGGCCTGCGCTTCATTTTGGAAAGCGGCAGACGCAGTATGCTGTCTTCCCAGTCCACATCATCATTGACCGAGGAAGAACAGAACGGGTAAAGATACGGAATACCATAAGAAGTCAGGCTGGCAAGATGCGCCAGCAGAAGCAGGAGAGCCGCCCATACGCCGAACAGCCCCAGCACTGCCGCCAGGAATATCACCAGATATTTGCTGATGCGCAGGCCGGAAACGATGGAGATATTCGGAATGACAAAGCTGCAAATGCCAGTCAGCGCGGAAACAATGACGACCGCCGGGCTGACCAGCCCCGCCTCCACTGCCGCGGAACCGATGATGATACCGCCCACAATGCCAATGGTAGAGCTGACCGGCGAAGGCAGGCGGATTCCTGCCTCCCGAAGGAGCTCAAACGCCAGTTCCATAATCAGGACCTCGCCGACAACAGAAAACGGTATTGCCTGACGCGTCGCGGCTACCTTTAACGCCAGAGCCGTAGGCATTAGCTGGGGGTGATAGACGGAAAACGCAATATACAGCCCCGGCAGAGCAACCGCCAGAAACGCCGCCGCGTAACGAATCAGACGGATAAAGCTCATGATTTCCCAGCGGTCATAATAATCCTCCGCCGCCTGAAAAAACGTGTTCAGCGTGGAAGGCAGGAGAAGCGCGTAGGGCGTGTTGTCCACCAGCAGGGCTATGCGTCCTTCCAGCAGGGCGGAAGCCGTTTTATCGGGGCGTTCCGTCATTTGCATCTGCGGAAACGGCGAATACTGCCGCTTTTCCAAAAGCTGTTCCATATAACCGCTGTCCGGCATGAAATCCGCGTCCAGCCTGTCCAGCTGGCATTCTACCTTTTGCAGCGTTTCCGGACGCACCAGATCCTCCATATACATGAGCGCGACGTCAGTTTTGCTCCGCGCGCCGACTTTTTTCCGCTTCAGCTTCAGTTTTGTATCGCGTATCCGCCGCCGCGTCAGCACCACGTTTATGGACATCAGTTCAGTGAATGCGTCCTTCGGCCCCTGTACGACAACTTCTGTTTCCGCCTTGTTTACCCCGCGCGACGGAAAGCCCTTTGTCGATGCCTGCAAAGCGAAATCGTCCCCCTGCATCAAAAGCACCGTATCTCCCAGCAGGACAGCATCATAAACCTCCTGAAGCGTAGTGATTTTTCCCATTTCGCCAATGGCAATCACATCTTCCATCAGCGACTGCAAAAGCCCCTTTGTCCCCTGTTTTTCACAGCGCGCCATGATGTTTGTCATGATAAAATCCTGTATCGCGTCACCGTCTACGATGTTATCCGTATAGACCATAAACAGCCGCCCTTCGCCGCCGTTTATCCGAAATTCGCGCATAATAATATCGCCGCAATCCCGAAACGCTTCCTGAATCGCCGCCATATTTTTCGATAGATCCTTTGAAATCCTCATCCTTTCACCGCCTTTGTCCTTATTCTGCGGAAAAAAGGAAGAGTTATACATGCAAAGCGGTACACAGGCAAAAAACAGAACACAGCACCTGCATTCTGCACAAAAAAACTCCCGAAGGGATGTATTCCCTTCGGGAGCTGCCTGTTCTGCATTATTTTCCTTCACTGCCACTGCCGCCTGATTTGCCTGATTTGCCCGATGCGCCGGACGCGCCCGCGCCGCCGCTCAGAAGGTCAGGGTTCTGGAAATTGAATATCGCCAGATCATGGTCATAAACCACCTGCTGAATTTCGTTCTTTGCGTTATCTACACCCATCTGCGCCTGTTCCAGGGTCAGCGCGGTGATATTTCCCGCCTGATAATTTACCTCTGCCTTGTGGTAATCCGCTTCCGCCTGTTTCAGGGCCGCCTGTGCGGTCGCGTATTCCGTTTCCTTTTGCAGGATAGCATTATAGCCGTTGCGGATTGCCAGCGCGAAGTTATCCTTAGATGTTTTCAGGCTCCGCTTTGCCTGATCATAGTTCAGGTTATTCTGGTTCGTTTCCGAGCCTGTGGAGGATTCCGGCAGGTAATTCTTTTTGAATTTCGCCGATTCCACATTCAGCTCCAATATTTTGAGGGTATTGGAGGCATTGACCTTGCCATTGATATACTGGTCCATCGTCTGGTTCAGCGTGAACGGCTCATAGGACACATCGTATACAAGCTGATAGCGTTTCTCAGGGCTTTCCCCCAAAAGACTGTTGAACTGCGTATGAATCTGTTCCAGCGCGCTTTCCATAATCGTAATGCTGTCCGCCAGCTTATTGGTTTCTGTTTCCAGTTTATCCAGATCAAACTTACTGATCAGTCCCAGTTGATATTTCGTTTTGCCCTGCTTATACAGCTTCTGCTGCAATTCCATATTCTTTTTCAGCAGTTCCAGATTATCTTCCTGACTCAATATGGTCATGAAATAATTTTTCACACTCGCTTCCAGGCCAAGCTTTGTAATAGCTTCGCTGTAGCTGTTCTGCTTCATGCCGGTCGTTGTGCTGAAAGCCGAGGATGTCACCATATACCAGCCGTCATTGACCCACCTCTGATAATCATAATTGGGGGAATCGAAATATCCTACGCGGTCCCAAAGGTCCTCTTTCGTCTTTTGCAGAAATTCCGCGGTATCCGCGATATCCCGCAGATCGGGGCTGTGTTTTTTCGCCTTCTCCAATGCCGCTTCGTATGTCAGTTCAGGCAGGGTGCTTTCCTCCGCCTTTACGGCAGTCTGCGCCGCATATACGCGGGTATCCGCGAACAGCGTTGTGCTGAAAAGAGCCATAGAAAGCGCGAGAGCCAGCGCACCCTTTACTTTATATCCAATTCCATTCATATTTTTTACCTCCATTCCGGAAATTGACAAAATGATTTTATAATAGAACTAATTATATCACAGTTCTTTCAAAAATCCATAGGGTTAATGATTTCTTAATGAAATCTTCGGAAAGTGGAAAGAAACCGGCACAATAAAAAAGCCCCTGTATCAGGCACTGCATACAGAGGCCTTTTCCATCATTTCAAAAATTCTTCGCCGATTTTATACACATCTCCCGCGCCGACAGTCAGCAGGAGGTCGCCCATCCGGCAATGCTCCTCAAGGTACTGCCGGATTGCGGCAAAGTCGCCCACATACTGCGCATTCCTGCCCTCTTTCGCAATACGATCCGCAAGCATGGCGGCGGAAATCGTTCCATCATCTGTTTCCCGCGCTGCATAAATATCCGCAATGATGATTTCATCTGCATCTGCGAACGCCCTTCCAAACTCGTCAAAAAGATTTTTTGTACGGGAATAGGTATGCGGCTGGAACACGCACCAGAGCTTATTCCGCCGCACATTCCGCGCCGCCGAAAGCGTTGCCATAATTTCCGTAGGGTGGTGTGCGTAGTCGTCAATAACGGTGACGCCGTTCTTCTCTCCCTTGCGCTGGAACCTTCTGTCTACACCCGTAAAATGCATCAGGCCGCGCGCGCAGACCTCTGCCGGAATATCCAGAAAATGCGCCGACGCAACCGCCGCCAGTGCGTTTGTGATGTTATGCTCACCGGGAATATCCAGATGGACAGAGGTATAAAATTCTCCTTGATAGTACACGTCAAAGCTGTTTTTCCCATCCGCCTCATGCATGATATGCCGCGCCTGCCAGCAGGCGTTTTCCTCCAGGCCGAAGGTTTCCACAGCGCAGTGCAGGTTTTCCTCCAGCTCCTCCGGATGCGCAACAGACGCATTCAACACGAGCAGGCCGCCCGCAGGAATCCTCTGCGCAAAAGCATGGAAGGAGCGGCGGATATTTTCCAGCGTTTTGAAATAATCCAGATGGTCCGCTTCCACATTCAGAATTACGCCGACAAGCGGAGTAAACTGTAGGAAACTGTCAAAATATTCGCATGCCTCCGCCACAAAATACGGCGAATGTCCAATCTTTACATTGCTGTGTATGGCGGGCAGTATGCCGCCGACGGTAATCGTCGGGTCCTTTTCCGCTTCCAGCAGAATTTCAGAAACCATAGAGGTCGTTGTCGTTTTTCCATGCGTACCCGCAACGGCAACGGAATACTGATATTCCTCCATAATATGCCCTAAAAGCCGCGCCCTGTCCATCAGGGGAATCTGCTTTTCCTTTGCCGCCTCCAGTTCCGGATTGCCGGGGTGTATCGCAGCCGTATAGACAACAAGGTCGATATCATCGGTAATATTTTCCGCGCGGTGCCCGTAATGAACCGTAATGCCAAGAGATTCAAGGTGTTTTGTGACATTGCTCTCTTTGATATCCGTGCCGGAAACACGACAGCCACGGTCCTTCAATATTTCTGCCAGGCCGGACATGCTGATTCCGCCGATGCCGATAAAATAAATATGGGAATTGGGTTGTATTTCATTTTTCATAGTGGTATCGCCTCAATTTTTTGGATATTTGGGACATTGTTTGAGTATCATTATAGTATATGGACACGGGAATGGCAAGAGCTGCCCGCGCCGTATGTTCTGTATTTCCTATATTTTATACAGAAACCGGAGGGAATAAACCTGAAAACAGCACAGGATTTTGCGGAACGAAAAAAGCCCCCTTTCGGAACGGCATGTTTCCGCTGCTTCCTGTGCGAGTTTCCGTTCTGGGGCTTATTCTTTTTACTTTTATTCTCTTTTGCCGTCTTTCTATCATGCCGCAGCCTGTCGGCAGGAAAAGAAAGCTAAACGGCTTTCAGGCATTGCACAGCGCGGGCTGTGCCGGAGCGGAGGACGGTGGGATATTGATTCTGATATCCTTATTTTGAGAATGATTCTCATAGATAAACCGCCCGTTCGCAATGCCGACTTGAATCGTTCCATTTATCAGACCGGCAACAAAGTTTATTGCGGCTGATTTGATTACCCGGAAAGCAGACCGTACTTTTTTAAGAAGTCTCATACGGAATCCCCTCCTTTCATGTTTGGAAGCGTTGGATTCATTATAGCCGTTCCTGACATTTCTGTCAAGAATGGAAACGACAGGGCAGTCTGTTCTTTTATGGGCACAGTTACACAAAAGCAGAAACAAAAAAAGCGGCATTTTTGCCAAACCTCCGGCTAAATGAGTGCCTCCCTTACGGCGGTTTGCGCTTATTCCTTCAAGCCGCACAAACATTTTTAGGAAAAAGAGCGAAATTTTGGCATAGTTTTAATGATTTTACGTTGCATTTTAACAGGATTGTGCTATAATGGGTACAACGAAGCTGGTACTTTGCCGTTCCGGGCTAAAGGTTCGGCCATGCGCTTTGAGGCAGGGCAGGGTCTGTGGCTTTTTGCCGTTTTTGGGGAGGTCATCAGGCAGAAGGCGGAGGAAAGGCTTTAGTACATATGTGCAACCTGAAAGATAGGGGTGTTGAATATGCGTAAAAAAGAAATGATTGCGATGTTATTAGCGGGAGGACAGGGTAGCCGGCTTGGCGTTCTGACGAGGAAAGTGGCAAAGCCGGCTGTAACTTATGGCGGGCGTTACCGTATCATAGACTTTCCTTTGAGCAACTGCATCAATTCCGGCGTGGATACGGTCGGCGTGCTGACACAGTACCAGCCTTTGCGGCTGAATCAGCATATCGGTATCGGTATCCCCTGGGATCTGGACAGAAGGAACGGCGGCGTAACAATTCTGGCTCCACATGTAAAAGGCGGAGATTCCGGCGAATGGTTCATGGGTACAGCAAATGCGATTTACCAGAACATTGATTTTATTGACAGCAATAATCCGGAATATGTTCTGATTCTTTCCGGCGACCATATCTACAAAATGGACTACTCGGCGATGCTTCAGTTCCATAAGGACAAAGGCGCGTCCGCAACAATCGCAGTTCTGGAAGTGCCTATGGATGAGGCAAGCCGTTTTGGTATCATGAACACCGAAGCGGAGGACAAGATTTACGAATTTGAGGAAAAACCGGAAAATCCCAAAAGCAACCTTGCGTCGATGGGTATTTACATTTTTACCTGGGACAGACTGCGCGAGGCTCTTCTGGAGGATAATCAGGTACATGCGGACAGTGATTTCGGCAAGCACATCATTCCCAAAATGCTGGACGAGGGGCAGCCGCTGTATGCGTACCGTTTCCAGGGCTACTGGAAGGACGTTGGCACGATCGAATCCTACTGGGAATCCAATATGGATCTGATCCGCGCGTTGCCGGAGTTCAACCTTTATGAGGATTTCTGGAAAATCTATACCAACAGCGACCATCAGCCGCCGCAGTATACCGCGCCGGGCGCGAAGGTAAAGGAAAGCCTGATTACGGACGGCTGCGAAATTTACGGAGAGGTCTACCGCTCCATACTGGGGCCTGGCGTTATCGTGAAAAAAGGCGCGGTTGTACGGGATTCCATCATTATGTGCGATTCTGTTATCGGCGAGAACTCCGTGCTTGACCGCACAATTGTGGACGAGGAATGTAAGATTGGCGATGGCGTACAGATCGGTGTTGGCGAAAATACACCGAACGAAGCAAAGCCCAACATCTATTATTCCGGCATCAGCGTTGTGGGCGTAAAAACTACTGTGCCGAATCATGTGACCATCGGCAAAAACTGTGTAATTTATGGGGAAACAGCTTTCGAGGATTATCCGGAAGGAAAACTGGAAAGCGGAAAATCCGTAACGAGGGGGATGTGAGCATGAAGGCGATTGGTATTATTTTGGCAGGCGGCAACAACAAAGGCAGGTTGGGCGCGCTGACCGACCACCGGGCGGCTGCGGCTCTCCCAATCGGCGGGTGCTACCGGGCGATTGACTTTTCTTTGAGCAACATGACAAACAGCGGGATTCGCAAAGCGGCTATCCTGACGCAATATAATTCCCGTTCTCTGCGGGATCATCTGACTTCCTCCAAATGGTGGAACTTCGGCAGAAAACAGGGCGGCCTGTTTGTATTCACGCCGTTTACAAGCAGCGAGGATTCCAACTGGTTCCGCGGCACAGCGGACTCCATTTACCAGAATATGACATATCTGATGCGCAGCAGCGAAGAATATGTTGTAATTACCTCCGGCGATGCGATTTATAAAATGGATTACCGGCAGGTGATTGCACAGCATGCGGAAAAAGGCGCGGATATTACGATTGTATATCAAAAAATGGAAGAAAAGGATCTTTCCAAATTCGGCGTACTGGAGATGGACGAGGAAGGACGGCTGACTGCGTTTGTGGAAAAACCGACAACGCCTCCGCCTTCCAATATGGCTTCGCTTGGCATTTATGTCATTTCCAGAAAGCTGCTGATTAATTTGCTGAATCAGGTTGTACCGGAAGGCAGATACGATTTGGTACAGGATATCATTATCCGCTTTACCAAAACGCTGAAAATTTACGGCTATGAATTTAACGGCTACTGGAACGCCATCGGCTCCGGCGTGAGCGCGTATTTCGCGACAAATATGGATTTCCTGAATAAGGACGTGCGCGATACCTTCGTGAACGAATATCCTTACATCGAAACAAAGCCCAAAGATGAACCTCCCGCAAAATATAACATTGGCGCGGAAGTTACAGATTCCATCGTGGGCAGCGGCACAATATTCAACGGCAGGGTTGACCACAGCGTCATATTCCGCAAGGTTTATGTTGCGGAGGACGCGCAGGTGCGCAATTCCATACTGATGGAAGGCTGCCGGATTGGACGCGGCTGTGTTGTGGAAAACGCAATACTGGATAAGGAAGTGGAGCTTTCCGATGGACAGAGAATCATCGGCGTTTCCTCTGACGAGCCTGCGGTACTGAAAAAGGGTACGCGCCTTTAATGGCATTATCCTTATCAAAAAAACAATATAAATACAATATAGAGCGGAAACTACCTGTGAAATTCCAATCATAGGTAGTTTTTTGTTCCTATAAGCAGTAAAAATCTATTTTACTGCTCCAATTGATTTCCTGGCAGTATGGTTTTTTATCAGTACGGTAATTGGGGTGCAGTCCAGGCAGGCTTGCAGCACACCATCAACAGCCCCGGTATCCGGACAAAAACCATCACCGCTGCTTTCGCTTGACAAGGGGATACTTTCCGTCCCAAAAGGCCCCGCTATAACTGGTATTTACTGATCCTCCGATAAAGGGTTGCGATGCTGATCCCTAATGCCTCCGCGACCTGCTGCTTCCCCTGTAACGAACGTCCATACTGCTGGAATAATGCTTCGATTTGCGCCATTTCTTCCGGCTTGTCAGAAGTCTGACCGGAGCCCATTGCTTCGGCAAGATATCCGGGGAGGTCGGAAAGCTCATATACTTCCCGTTCCATTGCGGCAAGGATTTGCCCCAGATGCTTTAGCTGCGCATGGTTTCCTGGCCAATCATAGGACGTCAGGGCAGCAGTAAGCCCCTCAGAAAACGAAATGTTTTTAGGTGCCAGAGGATGCCGGTTTGAAAGGATCTCATTTTTCAAAAGCGCGGGAATATCCCTCCCCATTTCACAAAGCAAAGGGATTTGGATAGTAGCGGGGGAAAGAAGATAAAACAGCCCCAAATGGAACGCCCCCTGCTGCACGAGTGGATACAGGCCTGTTTCGCAGGAGGAAAGGATACGGATATTTACCGCCTTTGACCGCTGCGATGCAGGCTTTTGCACATGCCCCTGACGGATGACATCGTAAAGCCTTTCCTGCATTTCCGGGGTGAGCTTGTCAATATTTGCGAGATAAAGTGCGTTCCCTGAAACTTTTTCCAAAAACGCGCCCGACTCGGGGAACAGGATAGAAGAAAGCTCCTGCGGGGAAAACGCAGCACAGTTCAGCCAATATAATTTTTTGCGCTCAACGCCGCCTTCCTCAAAAACCGCCGTCACAACCTCGTCAATATCCAGCCCTGGCGCGCTTTGCAGGTATACATGGTACTGGTGCGGGATTTCGCGGATTGCCGCCTTCAACGCCTTAACCGCGGGCGAGTGTCCAGACAACCGCCCCGCGCCATATTTTTTCACCTGCCTGACGCTGCTCCCGGGAATTGGAACTGAGCTTGTGAATAACAGCAGCTTATCCAGTCGCTGCATGCCGATATGGTAGAGCTTGCCTGTGACATAAAGCTGTTTTTTCCCTATTTCCATGATATACGCCAGGGGATTTCCGCCCTGCGCCGATGCAGGGAGGATATTGACCGTTTCTTCGCGCCGGAGCACCGCCGGAAGGAGAGCCTCAGCGGCTGCATTTAGCAGAGATACCCCGCCTTTCCCATCTATTGCCAGCATACCCAAAGAGGTACTGTTTTGAATGTCATTTATGATTTCAGAAGCCAAAAGCTTTTGGTAGGAATCCGTCGTTGAGGTTAAATCCAACGCAATAAAATCAGCAATCTTTTTCAAAAACGCACTGTAGCTTTTCAGGTTGGCAAGCAAACGCTCCTTCTTTTTCCGGGAAAAGCAGAGCAGCCCAATCACCCCTACCACAGTCTGCCCTGCTTTTATGGGATAGGCAATTTCAAATTCTTCCTTGCAGGATTGGCGGTTGAGGCACTTTTGGCAAACAGGGTCTTCTTTTGGCGTTTTTATAATGGTAGGTTTGCCTGTCAGGAGCGTATTCCGGTAAGCTTCCCCTTCATTTTCCATACTTTTGTTGACCAGCTTTTTCAGTTTCCCTGTTGCGGCGATACGCATAAGGTCTGCGTCTGCAATTTCCACATCAATGCGCAGCACCTGGGAGATGATGCTGGCAGCCTCGTTTAGTTTGGATGACAGTATTTTCAGGTCATAATGCATAAAAACCTTCCTTTCCGCCGGAAAATGGCCGCTCAGGAAACAGGGAAACGGCTCACAGCCAACAGCCTGCATGAGAAAATCCCTCTCAAAACATCCCTGCTGTTTATCTATTCTGCACAAAATACCGAGCTTTTCGTATTTCTCCTATAATGCCTTTACGTCAGAAAAATGATAATATTCTCATATAATTATCTCATATTACGCTACTTTTATCAAGAATACAGCAAAAAAATGATAAATAAATGGTTTGAAACCAGTATTTTACTTTGATTTGACACAAAGCCGGGAAGGAAATAAAATGTAGACAATCACTTATCAGCCAACAATACAAGGGCGGCCCTTTGGGGCAGCCTGACGGAAAAAACTGTTTACAGAAAAGAGGAGGAATTGACACATGAAAGAAAGAGAAATCCAGCTCATCCATTTTAACAAAAAAGAGGGCAATCCCCGCGCGATACAGCGTTTCCGTATGGAAAATGTCCAAAAAGCAGTGGCCTTCCACAAAAGTTTTCCGGAGTATTCCATGACGCCGCTGGTGCAGCTTGACGCTCTTGCTGAAGCCATAGGAGTCAGCAAGGTATTTGTCAAGGACGAAAGCTATCGCTTTGGCCTCAATGCGTTCAAGGTTCTGGGAGGCAGCTATGCAATCGGCAATTACATAGCGCGCCGGCTCCAAAAGGATATCAGCGAACTGCCCTCCCCCGTAATGGCAAGCGCAGAGGTGAAAGAAGCTCTGGGGCCCCTGACATTCATCACTGCAACGGACGGGAATCATGGCCGCGGGATTGCATGGACAGCAAACCGCCTTGGGCAGCGGAGCGTTGTCTATATGCCTAAGGGCAGTTCCCTGGAAAGGCTGCACAATATCCAGGCACTTGGGGCGGAGGCGTCTGTCACTGATGTGAATTACGATGATGCGGTACGGCTGGCAAACGCGGCCGCGGAAAAAAATGGCTGGATCATGGTGCAGGATACCGCATGGGAAGGCTATGAAGAAATCCCCGGCTGGATCATGGAAGGGTATACCACAATGGCATATGAAGCCATAGAGCAGTTATGCGGGGAAAAACCGACCCATATCTTTTTGCAGGCGGGCGTCGGCGCGATGGCGGGCGCAGTGGCGGGTTTCTTTGCGAATCTTTATCCCGGGGACGAAAAACCGATCATCACCATTGTAGAGCCCCATCGGGCAAACTGCCTTTTCCGCACAGCACAGGCAGATGATGGCCATATCCATTCTGTGGAGGGGGACTTAAACACGATCATGGCAGGGCTTGCCTGCGGCGAACCCTGCACCATTGCATGGGAGGTATTCCGCAGCTATGCGGACAACTTTGTCTCCATACCAGAACATATCGCGGCAAAGGGGATGCGGATATTGGGGAATCCCGCTGGCGGCGATAGAAAGATTATATCCGGTGAGAGCGGAGCAGCGGCACTGGGCTTTGTTGCCGAGGTGATGGAGAACCATGCCCTGGCAGGGCTCAGGGAGCAGCTTGGCCTCTGCGCGGATTCAAAGGTACTCTGCTTCTCTACCGAAGGGGCCACCGACCGCACAGCCTACCGGGAAATTGTGTGGGATGGACGCTACCCCAGCTGCTGAAATTGGTGGAACAGCTGAAAGGAACGAAGGAACATACCTGTAAGTCTCGGTCAGCACATTTCAGGTCAAAGTAAGGCGTTTGGGTGCATCGTCCCAAACGCCTATAAAGGGATTATTGAGATTGTTAGATTGTATGTCTGGCACAAATACAATCCAATATAAAACCGTAAATTCTGTTTCAGCTCAGAAATAAGGATTTGCGGTTTAGTTCTTCTCCGCAATCCTTTTCTGCACGTCCGCCCATGCTTCGCTGTCGAACTCCCTGTCCTTATAGTAATATTTCCTGTCCGCCTCGGTTATCTTCCGGATAACCCTGCAAGGGTTCCCTCCGGCGATGCACCAATCCGGAATATCCTTCGTCACAACGCTGCCCGCGCCAATGACAACATTATCCCCGATCCGCACACCCGGACAGATAACGGTATTCCCGCCAATCCAGACATTATCGCCAATCGTGACCTCAATGCCGTATTCATACATGGTATTCCTCGTTGCGGGATGTATTGGATGGCCTGCCGTATAAATCGCCACATTCGGAGCCATCTGACAATGATCGCCAATCCGTACCTTTGCCACGTCCAGTATCGTGCAGTTATAATTGGCGAAAAAGTTTTTGCCAACCTCAATATTAAAGCCATAGTCGCAGTAAAAAGGCGGGTTTACCCATGCGCCGTCGGATCTCCCAAACAGCTCCCTGACGATACCCGCAATCTTATCGAAATCCGCGCGGTCAGCGGTATTCAGTGCTTGGGTCAGACGTCTTGCGCGTTTCTGCTGTTCAAAAACCCTGTCGTCAGAAACATAGGGAAGCCCTGCGTCCCGCCGTTTGATATGGTCCATATCTCCGCCCTCCTTTTTTAGTGAAAAAGATTATGGGGCTCTGCCCCAAACCCCGCCCGCTTTCTTTCGGAGAAATCGGGGCAAAGAACTTTAATGGTGGAAAACCTTGTTTTCCGCAGTGAAAATTCTGACTCTCCCTCATTCTCATATTCGGAAAACGCAGTTTTTCGCAATAAAGTTTAGGGTCAAGCCCTTTGAAAAGGGCTTGCAGGGTTTGGGACATCGTCCCAAGGTCTTTATATATCCCGCAACTCCTTGAAGCTGTCAAACAGCGTGCGGTAAAGCTCCTTGTAAAGCCCAAAATATTTTGCATATTCGCCGTTCGCGCCCATGTCCGGCTCGGAAACGTCTTTCTTCCGCACCAGCTCCGCGCAAGCCGTTTCCAAATCGCTGTAAATGCCCGCGCCAACGCCCGCCAGTATCGCCGCGCCCAATGCGCCGCCCTGGTCGGACTGCACTGTGCTCACAGGGCAGCCGTACATATCCGAAAGCATCTGCCGCCAGAACGGGCTTCTGCCGCCACCGCCGCAGATCATCATATCCTCGATCGGCACGCCCATCTCGCGGAACACCTCCACGCATTCCCACTGCGAGAACGAAATACCCTCCATTACCGCACGAATCAAATGCGGCCTCTGGTGCATCGCCGAAAGCCCGAAGAACACGCCTCGGCAGTCCGGATCAGGGTGCGGGGAGCGTTCCCCCATCAGGTAAGGCAGATACAGCAGCTTTTCCGCGCCAATCGGCACGCCCGCCGCCGCCGCCGTCATAATTTCATACGGGTCAACGCCTTTTTCCGCGGCCTCTGCCATCTCGGGCGTGCAGACGTTGTTCCGCAGCCATTGCAGGGAAAGCCCTGCCGCCTGCGTACAGCTCATCACCGTCCATTTGCCCGGCACAGAAGCGCAGAGCGTATGCACGCGCCCTTTCGGGTCAAGTGCCATTTTATCCGAAACCGCATAAACTACGGCAGATGTCCCGATGGTCGTAAACGCCTTGCCCTGCGAAACGATGCCCGTACCGACTGCCGCCGCAGGGTTATCGCCCGCGCCGCCGACCACAATCGTGCCTTCCGCAAGCCCTGTCAGTGCCGCCGCCTCTTTATGCACCGTTCCCGTCACATCCTGGGATTCGTACATTTTCCCCAGCAGCCGTTTTTCAACCCCAAGCCCTTCGAGTATCTCGTCAGACCATGTGCGTTTTGCCACATCCATCAACTGCATACCGGAAGCATCCGAAACCTCTGTAGCGTATTCGCCTGTCAGCTTATAGCGGATATAATCTTTCGGCAGAAGGATATGCGCGCATTTCGCGTAAAGCTCCGGCTCGTGCTTTTTCACCCAGAGTATTTTTGCCGCCGTAAAGCCCGTCACAGCGGGGTTTGCCGTAATCTGTATGATTTTTTCCGGCGTAAGCAGGCGGTTCATGTCCTCCACTTCCTCGCCCGTCCTCTGGTCGCACCAGATAATCGAACGCCGCAGAACTTCGCCCTTTTCGTCCAGCATTACAAGGCCGTGCATCTGGCCGGAAAGCCCAATCCCCTTAATATCCGCAGGGGAAACGCCGGATACGTCCAGCACCTGCCGCACGCCCTGCACAGCAGCCTGCCACCAGTCCTCCGGCTCCTGCTCCGCCCAGCCGTTCTGCTCCTGATACAGCGGGTATTCAAATGTTTTTGCCGCAACGGGATTGGCGTTCCTGTCGAAAAGCACCGTTTTCGTGCCGGAAGTGCCAATGTCAATCCCCAGTAAATATTCCATAAATCCACCGCCTGTCTGCAAATTACAGTTTGATGACCGCCTTTACCACGTTTTCCTTATCGTTGATTGCCGCTTCAAACGCCGCCTGAATATCGTCAAACGCAAATTCGTGCGTTGCCACCGTCGCGATATCCAGCCCGTTGGCAACTGCCGCAATCGCCTTTGCGTACAGGTTCCTGTAACGGAATACGGATTCGATGCGTGCCTCCTTCGCCATAATCTGTCCGAAGTTGAACGTAATTTCAGGGTTTGCAGACATGCCGACCAGAACAATCGTGCCGCCTGTCTTTACCAGATAAGGAGTCTGCGCAATCGTCACAGGGGAGCCGGCTGTTTCAAATACTTTCGGGATACCCGCACCGTTTGTGAACGCCGCAACCTCTTTCAAAACGTCCTTATCCTTCGCGTTAATGACGCGTGTCGCGCCCAGCTTCATCGCGTAATCCAGACGTTTCTGCGCCATATCCACCACAGTAATATCCGTTGCGCCACAAGCCTTGCATGCCAGCATCGTCATCAGCCCAATGCAGCCGGAGCCAAGGATGATCACCTGATCGCCCATGCCGACAGCCCCCTGATGTGCCGCATGCAGGCCAACCGCAAACGGCTCAATCAGCGCGCCTTCCTTTGTTGTCATTTTTTCCGGCAGCTTAAAGCACATATTCGCCGGGAACGCAATATAATTTTCATAGCAGCCCTGTACTGGGGGTGTCGCAAGGAACTGCACGTCCGGGCAAAGGTTATACTTGCCGGATTTGCAGAATTCACATTGTCCGCAGGTAATGCCGGGCTCCAGCGCGACCTTGTCGCCGACTGCAAGCGTTGTCACGCCTGGTCCGAGCTTCTCCACAACGCCGCCTGCTTCATGCCCAAGCATAAATTCACCGTCAACCACGAAATCGCCGCATCTTCCGTCATGGAAATAATGCACGTCGGAGCCGCAGATACCCACGTATTCCACGCGGATCAGTACCTCGCCCTCCTTCGGCTCCGGCACAGGAACCTCACGAATCTCCATTTTATTCAGCTCTGTCATGTATGCCGCTCTGTTCTTCATGTTATATCTCCTCGCTTTCTTTTTTGGAATGCCTCTTTCCGCTTATTTCCTATCTTACCAGCCATGCTGCCATTGCGCAACATGTAATGCTATTATGCTCAAATCTTCTTTTTTACAACGCGAAAATCCTGCTCCCGCGCCCGCGTTTTGCCCATCGGGCTAAAAAAACGCGCCGCCCTCGAAAACCCGAACGCGGCGCATTTGCACTGCAAAGCAAATCACATTTCTTTACAATATGTAATTATTCTGTGATCTGACCTCTTTCTCTGTACATTTCAACGAATTCGGAAGCGTTGTCCTTTGTGATCAGAACTTCCGCGATATCTGTGTCAATCTGTGTTTCTTCGCCTGTCAGCAGCTTATGAACTGTTTCCATGTTCAGCTCTGCAAGGTCGATAGCGGACTGCAGGCATGTAGCTGTCATTGTGCCTTCTTCGATCAGCAGCGCAGCCTCAGCCGTACCGTCAACGCCGTAGGACAGGATATCAGCATACTGAGGGTTGCCTTTTACAACTTCCAGCGCGCCGGCAGCCATGTTGTCGTTCATGGAAACGATCGCATCAATATCGCCGAATGCGATTGTCCAGTCTTCCATCAGCTGCATAGCTTCGTCCTTGTTCCAGTTTGCAAAGTCTTCGCCAAGGATTGTTACGTCAGGTCTTGCAGCGAAGAATACTTCCTGCCATGCTTTCAGTCTTTCGTCAGCGTGGAAGTTGCCGGAGGGTCCTTTCAGAACAACAACCTTGCCGTTTTCGGGAACCTGTGTCAGCGCAAGCTCTGCGTTAACCTGTGCCTGTTTGTAAGGGTCAGCGTCAACGGAGGATGCGCCCTCGATGCCTTCAATTCTTGCGTTTGTTGTGATTGCAACAATGCCTTCTGCAACTACCTGTTCTACATAAGGCCGCTGTGCCTCACCGTTGTTGGGCTGTACGATAATCGCATCGAAGCCGTTTGCAATTGCGTTTTCAATTGCCGCGTTTTCCTTCGCATCATCAGCCTGGCCGTCAAATACCTGCAATTCGATGTCAGGATATTTTTCTGCTGCCGCGATCATCTCGTTTGCCAGCCATGCCGCAAAAGAGTCGGACTGTGCTCTGGCGATATACGCCACCTTATAGGTTTCGCCGCCTTCGCCATCGCCGCCGTTGTCTGCCGCAGGAGCGTCAGATCCGCCGCCGCAGCCTGCCAGTGCTGTCACTGTCATAGCCATAGCCAATAATGCTGCAAGATACTTTTTCATTGTTACCTCTCCCTTTCTTTTTTGAATTTTCACTTTCGTTTGCTTTATCTGAATTTGAAAAATCAAATAAAAGCCTTATTCTTTGGAGGCTTTGCCCCCAAACCCTTAAAACCGCAGGACGCTGTCCTGCACCTGTAAGCCGGTCAGTGCTTTGCTTTGCAAAGACAAACGCTGCGTGCCCGGATTTTTTTCCGGCACTTATTGAAAAGGGCTTAACCCCAAACTTTACTGCGGAAAACTCCGTTTCCGAAACCCAAACCCATATCTCCCTTCCATCGCATGGAATGCGATGGCAAATGGGTCAAGGGCTGAAAGCCCTTGCGGGGCAGTGGGGCAGAGCCTTACGGTCTTTCGGTCTTTAAGCCTTAGCGGAAGGAGCGTCCTCCTTCTTCTGAAGGATAACCTTCGGTGCCTTTTTGTTTTTGAATCGGATATCATACAGTACCGCCGCAACGATAATGCCGCCCTTAACTACCTGCTGTATGTACGCGTCAACGCCCTGAAGGTTCATAATATTGTTCAGGCAGCCGATGATAAAGGAACCAATCAGCGTACCGGAAGTCGTGCCCACGCCGCCGGAAAAGCTCGTGCCGCCAACGATTGCCGCCGTCAGGCCTTCCATTTCATAGCCCAGCGCGCCGTTCGGCAGACCCGCGTTTACACGCGCCATAAACAGCACGCCCGCGATACCAACCAGAATACCATTGATCAAAAACGCTTTGTATTTGCTCTTTACTACGTTGATACCCGAAGCAATAGACGCCTCTTCATTGCCGCCGATGGCATAGAACGAACGTCCCAGCTTCGTATGATTCATAATATACCATATTACAATCGTTGCTGCAATCATAAATATAACCGGAATGGGAATCGGCCCAATACTGCCCTGCCCCAGCTTCGCATAATCACCAATCTGGAGAATATTCTGCCCCTTTGTATACAACAGGGCAAGGCCCCTCGCCGCCATCTGCGTCGCCAGTGTCACGATAAAGGCCGGCATTGCGAAATTCGCCACAAACAGCGCGTTAATCATATTGAACGCCACTGCAACGCCAATCGAAACCGCTACCGCCAGTGCCAGATTTCCCGTACTCTTGTATACGCTGACCGAGAGCACGCCCGCCAGCGCAAGCACCGCGCCGGAAGACAGATCCAGCAGCCCGCTGACAATCAGCACCATTTCGCCGTAAGCCAGTATTGTTGCAACAGAAAGCTGCACCGCGATATTCGTGATGTTCCGCGTGCTCAGGAACTTGTCGTTCATCAGCATGGAAATCAGAATCATAACCAGTAAAACGAAAAATATGGAATATTTGGACATTGCCTGCCCGACTTTGCCGCTTTTCATTTAGATCTCCTCCTTTATAATGCTGTGTGTGCCCGTCGCATACATCATGATTGCTTCCTGCGAAAATTCATCTCGGTGCAGTTCGCCCGCAATATGCCCTTCGCACATAACGTATATTCTGTCACACATACCAATCAGTTCGGGCAGTTCAGAGGAAACCATAACGACTGCCTTGCCTGCCTGTGCCACTTCCGTCATCAGTTTATATATTTCAAATTTCGCCCCGACGTCAATGCCGCGGGTCGGTTCGTCCAAAATCAATACCTCGGGGTCACGCATCATCCATTTTGCAAGAAGCACCTTCTGCTGGTTGCCGCCGGAAAGCGACTGTATCGCCGTTTCCTGGGAAGGCGTTTTCACGCTCATCTTGTCAAAATACATCCCAACAACCTCGGCCTCTTTTTTCGGGTGCGCCGTACCGCCGTAGAAAAATTTTTCCAGCGAAGAAAGGCTCGCATTTTCGCGCACGCTTCGCATAGGGATAATGCCGTACCGTCTGCGGTCCTCCGAAAGCATAACCATACCATGCTTAATGCTGTCCGAAGCGCATTTTACTTTGATTTCCTCGCCATGCACCTTTACAGTGCCGCCGTTGATGGGGTCAAGCCCGAACAGGCAGCGCATAACCTCTGTACGCCCCGCGCCGACAAGCCCCGCGAATCCAACAATCTCGCCCTTGTTTACATGGAAATTGATGTTTTCAAACAACTGCCCGCTCCTGAGGTTTTCCACCTCAAGCAAAGGCTCGCCGATTTCGATATCCGCCTTGGGATATACGTTTTCCATACGCCGCCCAACCATCAGCGCGATAACCTCGTCAATGTTGGTATCCGCCGCGCGCATACTCTTTACCACCGTTCCATCGCGGAACACAGTAATATCGTCCGCAATGCGGAACACTTCGTCCATTTTATGTGATATGTAGACAATTGCACAACCCTTTGCCCGCAGAATATCTATCTTTTTGAACAGCAGTTCAACCTCCTTCTGCGTGATGGAGGAAGTCGGTTCGTCCATTACGATGATAGAAGCATCGTTCGAAATCGCCTTCATAATCTCCAGCATCTGAATATCAGAGGTCGTCAGCATTTTCAGCTTATCCGTAGGCTTATAGGGCAGATGTTCGTCCTGCAAAAGCTGGAGCGTCCTGCTGCGCACCTCTCCCCATTTGACCCTGCCGAACTTATCCACCGGCAGCCGTCCCAGAAAAATATTTTCCTCTACGGACATTTCCGGCACATAATTCAATTCCTGCGCAATCATCGCAATACCCAAAGACCTCGCCTTAATCGGATCTTTGATCTTAACCGGTTCTTCATCAATATAGATTTCGCCCGCGTCAGGCTTATAAATCCCATTGATAATCTTCATCAGGGTGGATTTCCCCGCGCCGTTCTCACCACAAAGCGCGTGTACCGTCCCTTTCCTCACGCTAAAGTCGATTTTATCCAATGCTTTTACGCCCGGAAAAGATTTTTCAATTTTTGAAACCCGTAGTTTAATTTCGTCCCCCATAGGTTCCTCCCTTCCGCAATACCGGCCGCCGCCTGCAGCTGCACTGCCTGTAATTTTTTGCGATATCGTCTTTTTTCCTCAAAAGACTTTATCCAACTCATTATATACTCAAATGCGCTAAAATGTCAAGGATTCCCGCAAAAAATTCTAGTTATTTTGAACAGACTGTATCCCCCGCCGTACACCCGCCGCCGCATATTCCCTATAAAAAAGATAGAAACAGACACAAATTCTGTCAAAATTTCTTTGTTCTTTTTCGGCAAAAAACGCACAGACCTTCTTTTGAAAATCTGTGCGTTTCCGTTCAAATAATGATACCGTTTTTAATTCCTTTCTCCCTGCAAAACCTCCGTAAAGGTTTTCAGCAGCAGGGGGATGTCAATCGGCTTTGTCAAATGCGCGTTCATGCCGCTTTCCATAGACATGCGGATATCACGCTCAAATACATTTGCCGAAAAAGCAATGATTGGTATATTCGCAAGTTCAGGATTGTCCAGTTCGCGAATGGCCTTTGCCGCCTGCCACCCGTTCATAACCGGCATTTGTATATCCATCAGCACAAGGTCAAAATCCCCCGGTCTGGAATGTTTCACCTTTTCCACAGCAATGCTTCCGTTTTCCGCGCTTTCTATAAAAAAGCCCTGTTCCTGCAATATCGCCGTTTCAATCTCCAAATTCAGTTCATTGTCCTCCACCAGCAGTATCCTCTGTCCTGAAAGCTTTACGGCCGATACCGGGCCGGAGGCCTCCACAGCCGTCTGCGTCGCGTCCGTACACATTCTGAGCCGCAGCGTAACCGTAAATGTGCTGCCTTCGCCGACAACGCTCTGTGCCTGAATCGTCCCGCCCAGCAAATCCACAATGTTTTTCGCAATGGAAAGTCCAAGTCCAACGCCATGTATTCCGCTGAGAGTGGTATTTTTCTCCCGCACAAACGGCTCAAATATCCGTTCCAAAAACTCCTCGCTGATGCCGATGCCCGTATCCTTAATCACAATCTGATACGTTGCATAATGGTTTAGCAGCTCAATCTGCTCTGTTACGGCAATCGAAACTATACCGCCGGGCTTCGTATAGGTAATGGCGTTGTTTACCAGATACAAAAGCATCTGTTTCAGTTTTTGATGGTCGCTGTAAATCTGCTTGTGCCTCAAACCTGAGAAATCCAGCCTGAAATCAATGTCCTTTTCCAGTGCCTGCAAATGCAGGAATTCATAAATTTCCTCTAAAATCTCCTGCAGGTCACATTCCATTTCCTCCGCATAAATCCCGCTGGATTCCGTCCATGAGATTTCCAAAACCTTGTCAATCAAATCCAACAACTGCCTGCTGGACGCATCAATTCTGTCCAAATATTCCTGCACTGCGTTCATATCTTGCCGATCGCGTTTTGCAAGCGCGACAAAGCCAAAAATAGCGTTGAGCGGCGTTCGCATATCATGCGAAATATTGGAAAGGAAACTGTTTTTTGCATCAATCGCAAGGTTCGCATTGTTCAGGGCGTCAGCCAGCATTTTTTTTTGCTCCTGTTCTTCCCGCTGCTCCTCGTCCACCTTCCGATAACCAATGACGATCTGCGCCTTTCCTTCCTTGCTTACATCTACCACGCGAAGCTGCAAATATTCGATTTTCCCGTCTTCGATCACGCGATAATTGACATAATACGTTTTATTTTCTGCAATATGTTTCCTGATAAACTCCGGCTCTGTCATCCTGCCGACCATTTCTCTGTCCTCTGGATAAACCCAGGTGTTGACATATTTTGTAACATATTTCGTAAAACTGCTAACCTGAAACATTTCGCCAAACAACGGCTTCATGCGCGTGCTCAGACGATAGGGCGTTGCCTCGTCCGTTTCCAGATCGGCATAAAGGATAGACTCGTAATTTATGCTCAGTCCCTCAATAACCTCCAGCCGCCGCAATTGTTCCCGCCGCACCAGCGCGCGCTCCTTGTCAAAGGCCTCCATCAGATTCCGCAGTTTCTGTTCGCTCTGCCTTTTTTCCCGCTGGAAAACTTCCTTTTCCGACGCCAGCCGATTCCGTTTTTCCGTCGCATCACCCAAAAAGACATAGAAGATATCGCCAATTGCATCGCTGTGAATAAAGTGTCCATAGTCCTCTATCCAGCGCATTTGTCCGTCCTTCCGCGTAATCCGGTATTCCACATAATCCAAATCATATTGATTTTCGCTGATTTGCTGCCATATGCTTTTTTCCACGTCTTCCAGATCATCAGGGTAAACCATCCCCCGAAAACTGTTCCCTGTCAGTTCCCGAAATTCCGTCAGCGTGTCGCAATGGAAAATGCGCAGCAAACCCAGATTCGCGTAAATAATCTGCTCATTCCCCTCTGCATGGTAAATGAGGAAACCGCCTGGAATTTCGTCCATAAACTTCATAATCTCATATATCATCCGAATATCCCTCGGACTGCCTGCATACAGCTCCGCCGCCTGGCTTCCTTCTTCCATGAGCTGGTCAATTTCAATCTGATTGATTTGAAGGAGGTTGAGCAATGATAACATATGCTCAATCAAATTGTATTCGTGTTTTTGTCCATTCATAGCCGTTCCTCCTCATTCTGTTTCCAAAATTAAGAGTACCATAAAAACGGTCATTTGTCATTATTTATATTCCATTTTTTTCTGGCTGCAAATAAAAAAGCCCGTTTTACAGTTTTATGTAAAACGAACTTTTGAAAGGCGCCACCCGGATTTGAACCGGGGATAGAGGTGTTGCAGACCTTTGCCTTACCACTTGGCTATGGCGCCATATTCTTTTTTCATGATCCGTGCGGGATTCGAACCCGCGTTACCGCCGTGAAAGGGCGGTGTCTTAACCCCTTGACCAACGGACCATCTCTGAAGCGTCCTGCTTTGCTCTCTCCAAATCATTCTGCTTCTAAACTCCCCGAGCGGGACTCGAACCTGCAACCCTCCGGTTAACAGCCGGATGCTCTGCCATTGAGCTATCGAGGATTATTGCCGCACCTTCAAAACTGAACACAAGAAGCCTTTCGTCAATCCAGCAACTGTTTTTCTGGTCAAGCCCTCGGTCTATTAGTATTGGTCAGCTCAACATGTTGCCATGCTTACACCTCCAACCTATCTACCTCGTTATCTTCAAGGGACCTTACTTCCGAAGAATGGGAAATCTGATCTTGAGGCCGGCTTCACGCTTAGATGCCTTCAGCGTTTATCCGTTCCATACATAGCTACCCGGCTGTGCAGTTGGTCTGCAACCGGTACACCAGAGGTACGTCCATCCCGGTCCTCT
>CAJTQX010000004.1:96586-97443 GCA_910578425.1 uncultured Anaerotignum sp. | reverse complement strand
TTTTTTTAAGTAGTCGTTCTCCGCTCTCAGCCGCTGTACCTCCGCCAGCAAGTCTTCTTCCACCTCTTTGGGCAGCTTCCGGGGCCGCCCTGTGCTGCTGCGCCCTCGCCTCTCCACCGCAAAGCCCTCAGGGCCTTCCTCTAAGTAGATCCGCTCCCAGCTTTGGATGCGATGGTGGTCGTTGATTTCAAATCTCCTGGCCGTTTCACTGTAACTCAACTTCTCCTCCATCATCGTTTCGATAACCATCTTCTTGAATTCCGGCGTGTATCGTTTGTTTGGTTTTCCCTTTGACATAAAAATCACCCCACTTGTTAGATAGTATATCACACTGTCTAACAAATGGGGTGCAGTTCAGGAATCCCCACAGGGTCTTTTCATGCGCATTGCTTATTTTTCCTGTTCAAAAATAGAAATCGAATCCCCTTCCCGCAGAGGCTGCTGGAAATAGCCATTTTTTCCATTGACCTGCAATATAACCTGCCCTTTCAGGTTATTGAAATCCAGTTCCGCGTATTCCAGCATATCCATCAGCAGATACGGGTTGTCCTTATCTCGCCGCATCAGTGTCAGGGGTTTATCGTTCAGCATAAATGTCATAGATGGCACAGATAGCGCATCCGGCATGGAAACCGCATCAGCCCCTGCCGGCTTTTCGGGTGCGGCAGGGCCGACAGCCTCCACAGGCTCAGCCGGTGCAGCAGGTGCAACAGGTGCAGCGGGCTCAACAGGCGTCACTGCCGTATCAGACACAGCAGGAACGTCAGACACTGCCGCCGTTTCTTCACTCGCTGCTGCCTCGGCAGTCACAGGCTCCCCGATACTTGCAGGCACTTCTGCGCTTACAGGCACCTCTG
>CAJTQX010000004.1:0-96490 GCA_910578425.1 uncultured Anaerotignum sp. | reverse complement strand
TCTGTGCTTACAGGCAATTCTGTACTTACAGGCACCTCTGTGCTTACAGGCAATTCTGTACTTACAGGCACCTCTGTGCTTACAGGCAATTCAGTGCTTTCAGCTTCCTCCATTACAGTATCAGCCGAATCATCCCAGCCGCCCAGAATTTCATCATCTGTTGTTTCCGCAAAGCTGCCATAGCCAGCTTCATCGGCCTCCTCGAATGTAATAATGTCCCCGAATTTCAACGGCGTGCTCAGCGCAACGCTCTCTCCGTTCAGTCTGACCCTTTTTGCGCTGTCAATTCCCTGAATGTCTTTCAGCGTACAGTCCGGCGTCGCGCCGTTAACGGCAGAAGTAAACGTGATTTCGTCCCCGGCATGAATGGTGTCGGAAAGCTTGCCTTCCCGTCCGTTGATTTTCAGAACAGCAGGCTCTGCATGTGTGCCATAGAAAACCACCCGCTCCCCATTAACGGAAACAACGATATTTTTACCGGAACGTCCAATCATATCCTGATAGCTGTACCCATTCATCATAAGCAGATCGCGCGCCGTAAACGCACCGCTGCGGAACAGCTTCGCCGGGCGTCCGTTCAGCGAGATCTGAAAGCTGTCGTTAATCAGGTTCAGGCCGGAGGAAACGAGAATACCGATCGGCGTTGCGTATTCCGGATTATTGATATCAATGGTATCGGAAAACGCATGTATCTTGAAGTTATTGCCCGCAATGGCAACGCGCCCGGGGTTCATTTCCAGCGCGTTGATGATCCCCTCGCGCAGTCCCTTCAGCCTGCTGCCGCCGCCGGAAAGGAACACAGCCGAAGGTACGCCGCCATTGACCTCCTTGATTTTTGCAGAAATCTCGGCGCAGAGCTTTTCTGTTGTCTGGTTGACACAGCTCATCACTTCATCATAAGAAATTTTCTGCTCGAAGCCCAGCACGTCTATAAAGGAGATATCGGCGCGTTCCTCCAGCTGGGATTTTATGATTTCTGCCGTCTGGAAGTCAACAAGGTATTCCTTCATAATGGTCTCGGTCACTTCATCTCCGGCAATCGTTGCCATAGTATAGCCAATCACGCTGCCATCGCGGCACGCAGCAATATCCGACGTCCCCGCGCCAATATCAGCAAGCGCGAGGTTCAGAAGACGAAGGCTTTCGGGTATGGCAGCATTGATTGCCGCAATAGGCTCCAGCGTGATGCTGGCGACTTCCAAACCAATTTTATGCATTGTGGTGTACAGGCTTTCCACCACCTCGCCCGGCAGGAATGTTGCAATGATATCCGCGCGGATATGCTTGCCATGATGGTCTTTCAGGCTGGACATCATATAATCGTCCAGATAATACTGGCAGACAGAATAGCCTACCAGATAAAAACGGCGGTGCGTCTGTTCTTCCTCATTTTCTCCGGAAAACTCCGCTTCTGCCGCACTGATGGCTCCTGCCTCCAGACGGCTGACAGTTTCCTCCGTCACAAGCTGCACATCCGGCAGTTCAATCTCATACGTCACCCGCTGCGTCCGCAGAGCACGCCCTGCCGCCGCAATGCTGACGCGTTTCAGTTCAACATCCAGTTGTTTTTCCAGCCGCTTTTTGACCTCCTCAGCCAGAGCCGCAACCTTGTCTATATTTTCGATCTGCCCGTCTACCATAGCGCGGCCTGTATGCTCCGCCTTCTCCACCGCCAGAATATTCACGCGGTCATCCTGCAAGCGTCCCACCATGCCAATGATGCTCCTTGTTCCAATATCCAGTGCAAAAACCAGGTTATTCTGGAATGCTGTATTTTCCAAATCCGCCATATACGCCCTCCTCTTTTTTAGAGCCTGTTCCGTATCCCAATGCCTGCGGGGAGATACGAAGCAAGCTCCCCGGATTGTCCTATTTTTATTTTAGCAGAAACGCGCAAAATGTAAAGAATTATTCCATACAGAGTGCTGCAGAGGGCAGAAGCCGCAGGATATCTTCCTGTATCCTGTCAAATTCTGGCTCATTGTGGGAAATTGCAGAAAAAGCGGATAATGTCAGCGTTTTTGGCAATTATTGCTGGCAACAAGTACCATTGCCTGCCAGAATTGCCTGTGCTATACTAGGTACATCAGGAAATGACAGCATTTCCACAAATGCCACAGGTATGGAAACGGCTGCCCAATTTTCTGAAAAAAAATCAGGGAGTGATTTTCAATGAAAAAGACCATGGCACTTTGCGTGGCGGCGATATTGACGGCAGGCATGTCCGCCACAGCCTATGCCGCACCTTTACAGGCGGCAAGTACATGCGAGATCCTGCGGCAGTACGTTGGCGGGCAGGAGATAGACTCTTTGCGGCAGCTTGTATTGCAGCGGCTGGAAAAATGCCTGCCGGGCTGCACACAAATCCTGCCGGATTGTCCCGTTATCCCCTCTGACAAGCCGGATTCAGACAAGCCTGTCAACAAGCCCGGCATTGACAAACCCGACACAGACAAGCCGGATTCGGACAAGCCTGTTATCGACCTGCCTGTGGATAAGCCCGCAGAAAAACCGGAACTGCCGGAGCTGCCGGACGACAGCCAGACTGGCACAGACGCCGAAAATGTTTCCACATATGCGGCAAGAGTGACGGAGCTGGTAAATGCAGAGCGTGCGAAAGCCGGGCTTCCCGCACTGACGCTGGATGCCGCCGCTTCTCAGGCGGCACAGGTACGCGCAGCGGAAATCCGCACTTCTTTCAGCCACACGCGTCCCAACGGCAAAAACTGCTTCACGGCATTAGCGGAAGCCGGTGTAGAATACCGCGCGGCGGGTGAAAATATCGCCTCCGGACAGAGAACGCCCGAAGAAGTTGTTGCGGCATGGATGAACTCCGAAGGACATAGAAAGAACATCCTCAGTTCACAGTTCACAGGCATTGGCGTGGGCTATCTGGAAGGCAATTACTGGACACAGTTCTTCATCGGATAATATTGCAGAACAAAAGCATTTCCGATTACAGACCGTTTGCGGTCAATACATCTTTCACCTCAACAGTCGGCAGGGCATGGAATTTTTTCCTGCCCTGCCCTTTTCCGCACAAAAAAAGGAAAGCCCTGAGGCTTTCCTCTTTTATTCCTTATGTACCGTTAATATCCGGATACAAACTTTTATTTCATGCTTGCTTTGATTGCTTCGCCGATTCTCTTGATGCCTTCTACAATCTTTTCTTCCGGCATGCAGGAATAGTTCATACGCAGTGTGTTTTCATGTCCGCCGTTCGGGAAGAAGCCGCCGCCGGGTACAAACGCAACCTTCTTATCCAGACACTTCATCTGCAAGTCTTTCGCGTTCATGTAATCAGGCAGGGTTACCCATGTAAACAGGCCGCCTTCGGGATGCGTCCATGTAACGCCCTCGGGGAAGTAGTCTTCCATTGCCTTCAGCATGCAGTCTCTCCGTTTTACATAAACCGCTTTGATTTTCTCAACATGTTCGTCAAGGTTATACAGGTCGAGGAATTTTGCAGTTTCCATCTGGCCGATGGAAGAAGCCTGCAGGTCGGACGCCTGTTTCATAAAGTTGTATTTGCCAAGGATTTCTGTTTCCGCGCAAACCCAGCCAAGACGATAGCCAGGAGCCAGAATCTTGGAGAATGTGCCAAGGAAAATAACCAGACCCTTTGTATCCATAGATTTCAGGGAAGGCAGGCTCTCTCCTTCAAAACGAAGTTCGCCGTAAGGGTTATCCTCGATAACGGGGATTTCATATTTGTTGATGATTTCCATGAATTTCTGTCTTCTCTCCAGTGTCCATGTGCGGCCGGAGGGATTCTGGAAGTCAGGGATAACGTAAATCATTTTTACATTGTCTGTTGTAGAAAGAACCTTTTCCAGCTCTTCCATGATCATGCCGTTGTCATCCGTAGGGATATCCATGAATTTAGGCTCGCATGCTTTGAACGCGTTTACTGCGCCAAGGTAGGAAGGGCTTTCCAGCAGAACAACATCGCCGGGGTTCAGGAAAACACGTGCGGAGAAATCCAGACCCTGCTGGGAGCCGCTTGTTACCAGAACATGATCAATGTCTGTCTTGATGCCGTTTTTCCTTTCCATTCTGTCTACAATGTGCTTTCTCAACGCAGGGTCACCCTCTGTGGAAGCATACTGCAAAGCCGCGCGGCCGCGTTCATCCAGAGTCTGGATCGCCGCTTCTTTCACGCCTTCAACGGGGAAAAGCTCAGGAGCAGGCATACCGCCGGCAAAAGAGATAATGTCCGGCTGGGACGTCAGCTTCAGCAGTTCTCTGATTTCGGAACCTGTCAAAAGGCTCATTCTGTTAGCAAATTTTACCATGGGGATCGTCCTCCTTATTGAAAAAATATAACATTGTGTCTGCCAACAGGAGCGATCTCTCAATTCAAACTATAAAATTTATCGAAAATCGTTCCTTATATATATATTGAAACACAAATAATTCACAAAGTCAATCAAAATTTTCTGCGGACATCGCTGAAATCCTGCAATATAACGCTGGCCAGACGTACTTTCCATAAAAAAACAGTTGGAAATTCAAGGCTTGCGAAACGAGGTGCAGTGTAGACAGTATATTGTATTTTTTTTAAAACAGGAAAAAGTGCCTTACATAAAATGGAAACGTATATTTCTATTTTTATTTTATGTACGAACACACGCCCAAAATCTTTGAAAAGAAATCCCTCGCGCGGTTTAAGGTTTCTTTTCCTGTGGTTTTGTATTACTAAACAATGCAGCTGCATTTTTGTTTGAAACCACAGAAAATACGTGATTTTCAGCAGGACAAAAAAATCCAGCGAAATCCGGCAGTTTTTGTTGAAGAATACCAAAATGTTTAATAAATCGAATTTTTTGTTTATTTTCTATTGCATTCGGAAAGATTTTCTGTATAATGAGTAACGTTTATATTTCAAAAATGGAAAATCCCAAAAGGGTTAATAAAAGGAGGTGCAGAGGCGCATGGAAATCGGACAGAAGATCAAGCGGCTCCGTATCCAGAAGGGGCTGACGCTGGAGGAGCTTGCCAGCCGGAGCGAGCTGACAAAGGGCTTCCTTTCGCAGCTGGAACGCGACCTGACTTCGCCTTCCATTGCCACACTGAATGACATTGTGGAGGCATTGGGAAGCTCACTGTCAGAATTTTTCAAGGACGAAAAGCAGGAACAGCTTGTGTTCCGGAAGAAGGATTTTTTTGTGGACGAGCGCGGCAGCTGCACAATACACTGGATCGTCCCGAACACGCAGAAAAACGAAATGGAGCCAATACTTCTGGAACTGCCGCAGGGCGGTGAATCCTTCGCGATGGACCCGCACAGCGGCGAGGAGTTTGGCTATGTGCTGGAGGGCAGCATCATACTGCTGACAGGAGAGGAACGCCATACTGTACACAAGGGCGAAACGTTCTATCTCTCCGGCAAAAGCAGCCATACGCTGCGGAACGAAAAAAAAACAACGGCAAAAGTCTTATGGGTATCCACACCGCCTTTGTTTTGAAAAACCTTTTGCAGGGACGCTGTCCCCTGCACCCCTGCAAGCCCTTTGAAAAGGGCCTGACCCCAAACTTTATTTTCAGCCGCGCATTGCGCGGCTGCTGAAGGGTCAAGGGATGAAATTCCTTGCGGGGTCAGGCATTTTTGCCTGCCCTGCGCCAGCAGGGTGCCAGAGGGCAGAGCCCCAAGGTCTTTGGCAACGCCCTCAAGGTCTTAACGGGGTGCGGGACAAAGTCCCGCGTTTCATCCGCAGGGCGGGCTTCGCCCGCACGAGGAAAACAGGGCGTTTCAAGGCTTGCAGGCAAGCCGCCGGAACGCATCTGTTTATACCTGCGGAAACAAGTCTGGGGCTTGAAGCTCCGCAGGAGCTGAGACCCAGACTTAGAGCCGCAAGGCGATTTAGGAGGTAAAAATGGAAAAAAAACTGATACAGTTCAAAAATATCGTAAAGGAGTTCGACGGGAAACTCGTGCTGAAAGGCATCAACCTCGATATCTATGAAAACGAGTTCGTCACGCTCCTCGGCCCCAGCGGCTGCGGCAAAACCACTCTCCTGCGTATTCTGGGCGGCTTCCTGACCCAGAACGAAGGCCAGGTGCTGTTCGATGGCGAGGAAATTTCCACCGTCCCGCCATATAAGCGCGAAATCAACACCGTTTTCCAGAAATACGCCCTTTTTCCGCATATGAACGTTTACAATAACATTGCTTTCGGCCTGAAAATCAAAAAAGAGCCGAAGGACGTCATTGAGCAGAAAGTCAAGCGTATGCTCAAGCTGGTAAACCTTGAGGAATACGCCGAACGCGCCGTTACCGAGATGTCCGGCGGACAGCAGCAGCGCGTCGCCATCGCCCGCGCACTGGTAAACGAGCCGAGCGTCCTCCTTCTGGACGAACCCCTTGGCGCGCTGGATTTGAAGCTGCGGCAGGAAATGCAGCACGAGCTGAAAAAAATACAGCAGGAGGTTGGCATTACCTTCATTTACGTCACGCACGATCAGGAAGAAGCCCTGACGATGTCCGATAAAATCGTCGTCATGAAGGATGGAGAAATCCAGCAGATTGGCACCCCGACAGATATCTATAACGAGCCGGTCAACGAATTTGTCGCGAATTTCATTGGCGAAAGCAATATCATTGAGGGTGTTATGCTGGAGGATTTCAAAGTCGTATTTGAAGGCCGCCGCTTTGCCTGCGTGGATCAGGGCTTTAATAAAAATGAGATTGTGGACGTTGTCATTCGTCCGGAGGACCTGGATATTGTGCCGCGCGGAGAAGGCAAGCTGAAAGGCGTGGTGAAATCCGTTCTGTTCAAGGGCGTGCATTATGAAACAATGGTAGAAACAAAAGTTGGCACCGAAATCACTGTTAAAATGCAGGTTTCCGACGACAGGCCCGTCTTTAACGAGACCGCCAATGAAAAGATGTCCGCCAACGATTTTTACCTTGACATGGAGGACGTGGAGGAGCTGGACGACGCAACCATCATTGCCCGCGCGGACGCGCAGGCGTGGAACCCCGATGAGGACGAATTTATCTCCATTAAGGAGGTATCCTATACCATTGAAAAGCAGAATGGGACATATCCTGTGACATTCTCCACCGCCGCGGGAACTTCTGTAACGGTCAATATGATTGTGAAGGACGAAAACCGCGTCACCAGCACAGAAAATGAGGAAGAAATTTTTGCGGTAAACTTCTTCAAAAAAGCCGATGAAATACAGGAATCCATCGCGCTGGAAACAGACCTGAAAACATGGGCGAACGCCTCCGCATGGAGTCTGGAGGACGGGACGGCGGTAGATATCTCCGATGTAAAATATACCTTCGATCCGGAGCATATCACGCCCGGCGTGTATGACGTGACATTCGCCACAAAGGGCTATGAGTATAAGGTCGATACAACCGATAAATATGAGGTCGGGGACGAGGTCGGGCTGATGTTCCAGCCGGAGGATATTCATATTATGGCGAAAACGGAGTAAACTCCGTTTCAAAAAAGGCTCAGGCTGCGCCTTCAAGCCTTTTTTGAGGTTGTCATAGGTATAAAGGGACTCGTTCCAGCGGCTTTTCTTTCAGAAAAGTCTCGAAACTCACCCTTTTCCTCGGGCAGGCAAAGCCCGCCCTGCGGATTAAATTCGGGAAACGCTTCGTTTCCCGAACCCTTCCGCGGCATTGCACGAAAACAAATCAGAATCGGGGGACAACATATGGAAAAAACAAGAACAACAAAACAGGGACTGACACGCGGAGATAAGGCACACAAAAAAAATTTGGAAAAATCAAAGATATTTGAAAGTGGCTTAAAGCAGGTATTTGATTCGAGTACGGTTATTCACAAACAAACAATCGATGCAAAAATCGAAAGCATAAAATTAAACTCAAAATCATGGGAAGCAGAACAATTAAGTCTATATGAAATCATTAAAAATCCTGAAATCGATGAAAAAACAAAAGTATGGGCTCAAAATCGTATTGAAGAACATAGCCTTGCACAAGAAAAAACAGATAAAGATTTCGATGAATTTCTCGAAAATGCAGAAAAAAAGCCGTATGCTATCATTTGGGATGGATTAATTCTTTTTGCCCTTGTAGTCACTGGTGTTTTAACTATATCCACAAAACGCAGACGACAAATGATTAGTAAAGCCTTAACAACAGATAAGACTTACTTCATTAAATAAATTGTTTTATTTTGATATTTGTTTATCAGGTTTGGTTTGCAAAAACACCCGCAAAACGTAGTTTTGCCTAATAAAGTTTAGGGTCAAGCCCTTTTCATAAGGCACCGGAAAGAAATCCGGACGCGCAAAGCGCGGCTTTGCCGAAAGGCAAAGTGCTGACCGGGCTTGTGGGGTTTGGGGCAAAGCCCCAAGGTCTTAAGATTTTCAGTCTTTTCACGAAAGGAGGCTCCGCCATGCGCCAATTCCGCAGCATGATCTACCCCTATGCGGCATGGACCGCCATCATGATCGTCCTGCCGATGCTGATGATACTGCTCTATGCCTTCACAAAGGCCGGCAACGACGTCACCACATTCCGCTTCACGCTGGAAAACTTCGCCCGTTTCTTTCAGGACGCTGTATTCCTCGATGTTTTGAAGCGTTCGCTTGTAATCGCCGTAGTGACAACAATCGTCTGCGTACTGCTCGGCTACCCCATCGCCTACGTGATCGCGTCCGGGCCGGAAAAAAGCCGCGTATTCTGGATACTGATGATTACACTGCCGACATGGATCAACATGCTCGTGCGCACCTACGCATGGGTCGGCATATTGCAGGATGATGGCCTGCTGAACCGCGTCTTCGCGCTGTTCGGCATTGGCCCGTTCCATATGATGTACAGCACGTTCGCTGTCGTGCTCGGCATGGTATACAATTTTATACCGTTTATGATATTGCAGATACACACGTCCCTTTCCAAAATGGACAAAAGCTATCTGGAAGCCGCCAGCGACCTCGGCGCGAACCGCGTGCAGAGCTTCCTGCGCGTCACACTGCCGCTTTCCCTGCCGGGCGTATTAAGCGGCATTACGCTGGTGTTCCTGCCCGCGGTTTCCAGCTTCTTTATCCCGAAGCTGCTGGGCGGCGGGCAGTATGTGCTCATCGGCAACGTCATTGAAACGCAGTTTTTGACCAGCGGCGACTGGAATTTTGGCAGCGCGATTTCACTGATTATGGCAGTGATTATCATGGTTTCGATGTACCTGACCCGCAAGGTAGATACCGACCCTGCGGCAAACGGAAGGAGGGAATAGCATGGGGCCAAAACAGAGAACAGGCATTGGCGGAAAAATCATTCTCGGTTTTACTGCGTTGTTTTTCTACCTGCCGATACTGTATATCATCGTGTTTTCCTTCAACGATTCCCGCTCCCTGACGAAATTCAGCGGGTTTTCCCTGCAATGGTATGAGCGCATGTTTTCCGACAGGACAATGATGCAGGCGGTCGTTTATACCATCGTCATCGCCATACTGGCGACCATCATCTCCACCCTTGCGGGGACGCTTGCGGCAATCGGGCTTTCCCGCTCCCGCCGCGCCCTGCGGAATGTCGTGGAACAGGTGAATAACCTGCCGATCATGAATCCGGAAATCGTAACGGCAATCGGGCTGCTGATGTTTTTCAGCGCGCTCGGCGTAAACAAGGGCTTTCTGACCCTCCTGCTGGCACACATCATGTTCTGCACGCCCTACGTGATACTTTCGGTTTCCCCAAAGCTGCGCTCGCTTGACCCCAACCTTGCGGACGCCGCGCTGGACCTGGGCGCGACGCCGTTGCAGGCTCTGACAAAGGTTATCGTGCCGCAGATTATGCCGGGCATCATTTCCGGCGCGCTGATTGCTTTCACCATGAGCTTTGACGATTTTATCATTTCCTATTTCGTCACAGGCAATGGTGTCAACAATATATCCATACTGGTCTACACCATGAGCAAACGCGTCAACCCTTCCATCAACGCGCTTTCCACGCTGGTGATCGTGCTGATTACGTTTTCCCTGCTCATTGTGAACCTGGTACCTATCATTAAAGAACGAAGGAGAGAAAAAGAATGAAAAAACTGTTTGCACTGCTTCTGGCGGGTACAATGCTTCTGGCAAATACAATGCTTTTGTCTGGCTGCGGCGGAGGCGGCGAAGCCGCGGAAAACGCCGTAGAAAAATACGGCTCTGACACGCTCAAGCTGTATAACTGGGGCGAATATATGGGGCAGGATCTCATCAGCAATTTTGAAAAACAGTTCGGCGTAAAAGTCATTTTGGAATATTTCGATTCCAACGAAATGATGTATACAAAATTGCAGGCGGGCGACGCCTACGATGTGCTTGTTCCTTCGGATTACATGATCGAACGGCTGATAGCGGAGGATATGCTTCAGGAACTGGATATTGAAAAAATCCCGAACATCGCCAATCTGGCGGAAGGCGTGCGCGCCCTGCCGTATGATCCGGCAAATACCTACTCCGTACCGTATTTCTGGGGCAGTGTAGGCATTGTATACAACCATAACAACGTTGACCCTGCCGTAGTAGAAAAACAGGGCTATGAAATTCTGCGGAATACGGACTATAAGGGACGCATTTACGTTTATGACTCCGAACGCGATTCCTTTATGATGGCGTTTAAGGCGTTGGGCTATTCCATGAATACCGAAAATGAGCAGGAGATCCAGGACGCTTATAACTGGCTTTTGGATATGAACAACACAATGGAGCCGGTTTATGTAACGGATGAAGTCATCGACGGCATGATTACAGGCACAAAAGACATCGCTGTGGTTTACAGCGGCGACGCAACGACCATTTTGCAGGAAAACGAGGACATGAGTTTCTGGATGCCAAACGAAGGCACAAACCTCTGGAGTGATGCGATGGTGATTCCGGCGAATGCGGAAAACCCTCTGCTGGCGCATGAGTTCATCAATTATGTGCTGACATACGATGCTTCGCTGGATAATTCGGAATTTGTGGGCTATGCGTCCTCGAATCAGGAAGTTCTGGACAACCTGAGCGGCGAAGGCGGGCTGTTCGCGGAAAATGAAGCATACCTGCCGCGCGCGGGCTACGCAAAAGATGAGGTATTCCGCGACAATCAGGTGCTGAAGAAAACGCTTGCGGAGCTTTGGATAAAGGTAAAAGCGGCGAAATAATAAAGGATGAAAGACCGCGGGACGCTGTCCCGCCCCCTGTTAAAACCCTGAGGGCCAGGTCAAAGCATTTTGCAGCCTTTGGCTGCAAAACGGGCATATCGCCCGCCGCCTCCTCTTGGCGGTGCACAGGCCCCCAAACTCCCGCAAGGGACTCCGTCCCTTGACCCGTTTGCCGCAAAATTGCGTTTTGCGGGAAGGATTATATTTTAGAAAACTACCGCCACGCTTTTGCGTGGCGGCAATCGGGGTCTGGGGCATGATGCCCCAGCGGGGTAGTGGGGCGGTGCCCCACGGTCTTTTTTAAGGAAGTGGTGCTATGCTGAAAGAAAAACTGGAACAAATGCGTAAAACAGGCGAACCCTTCTGCTGCCTTGGCGGCAGCCCGCAGGCGCGCGCGGAATGGCTGGCTGCCGGCGGCAGCGCGGCGCATATCCTCTCCCCCAGGCAGGTGGAATCCTTCCTGCTGACGGACGCCGCATTCCCCGATGATATGGCGTTTGAGGGTACCCTCGCGGACTTTATCCGCCTGTTTCCTATGCGCACGCCGGAGAATGCCCGCGACCATATCAACCGCATCCTGCAAAACGGCGTTGCGGAGTGGTCGGGCGAAGGCTGGGAATGTTATACCTGCCGCGTGGCTGTACTCGGCTGCTGCATGGGCGAATATCTCTCCGTTGTAAACCGGAAAGAAATATAATCATATTGCGGCTTTGATACAATGCAGTTTTCCATCATTGAACCCGGAAAAAACGCCGCAATAGCCTGTCAGACAGGTATTGCCCCGCACTCGCAGTCACTTCACAAAAGGATATGTTTCATCTGCGGAAAGCAAAAGCCTTGAGGATAACAGCATTCTCAAGGCTTTTCCATGTCTTTTATTTTTCTTCTTTATCCTTCACCTGTCAGCTCCGTAACCCAGGTCGGCTCCATCGGCAGCGGCTCAGGCTCGCTTTCGGGTATCGGCTCCGGCTCAACTACAGGCTCCGGCTCTATCGGCTCAACAGGCTCCAGAGGTTCTATTGGCTCCGGTTCTTCCGGCTCTATTGGCTCGGCAGGCGTCACCCATTCCGGCACATGCGGGATATCCTCCACAGGCTCTGTCAAGCCCTCCTCCGGCTCATCGCTTTCCTCAGATTCCTCCGTTTCCTCCGGCTCCGCAGGTTTCACAGACACCGGCGCGGGGGAATATTTCCGCCGCTTCGTAATATTCTCCGGCTGGACATATTCCTCAAACGGCACGTCCTCATAAATATACTGATGGAGCATATCCGCGGCTATATCCGTATCGTATACATAATACCATACTCCCGCAATCGTTTCCCCATGATACGGCAGAAAGTCATTCGGGAACGCCGCCTGTTCCAGCTTCAACTGGCTCCCTTTCATCCCTATGGAAGCAATCTGCAAAAGCTCCTCGTTGCTGAGGGAGGTTTCCGCCATCGGCGCAAATTTCCGTATATATGCCGGATACTGCACCGGCTTGATCTCCAACGCCTTTTCAAACAGGCAGGTCAGCACACGCCTCTGCCGCTCCGCGCGCTTGCTGTCGCTGTCTATCTTCCGGATGCGCGAATAGCTTACCGCCTGCGGTCCGTTCAAATGAACCATACCTGTCTGCCGCAAAGGCTCGCCGCGCAGAAGGTACGCATTTATCTGCTGGCGTTCCGCCTCGCTGACTTCCAGATCAATCCCGCCCATCTCGTCTATAATATCGGCAAGCGAATCGAAATTGACCGTCACATAATCCGTCACGTCAAGCCCGAAATTTTCATTCAGCGTCTGTATCGCCAGTTCCGGCCCGCCGTAGGCATACGCATGGTTGATTTTCGTATCATAATGCCCGGGTACGGAAACATAGCTGTCCCGCGCAATGGAAACCAGCTTGATCCTGCCGGTGTTTCCGTTCAGCGAAAGCAGTATGATAGCGTCCGAACGCCCTTTATAGTCCTGATTTCTGGAATCCACGCCATAAAGCGCGATGTTCATTATTTTCTGTTCCTTTGACTGCTTCACAACCTCCTCATTCACAGAAAGGTTTTTTTCGTCCACCTCGGAACGGTTCAGCCCGCCGACCAGATAATGAAAAATACCATAGGCAATCCCGCCCCAAACCGCAAGTATCGCCAGAACAATAAACAGCACCTTAAAATAAAGCGCGAACAGGCTTTTTTCTTTTTTCTCCTTCAAAACCGACACTCTCCCGCTATTTGTTTTTTTTATTATAGGGGGATTTTGCAAAAAAGACAACTAAAAATGTTTTAATATTGGGGCTTTCGGCCTTTTTTGATAAAATGAACAGAAAAAGCCCCTCAGCTTCTTCCGGATTCCTTCAAAAGCGATACGATACGCGTAAGCCGCGCTTCATCCGAAAGTCCGTCCTCCTGTAATGTTGTGCCAATCTGTTCCAGAAGTATGGCGCGTTCCGCCCTGTCGATTTCCTCTTTTTCCGCAGAAAATTCCCCGTTTTCCTGCTGCTGCAAAAGATATGTCAGAATTTTGGCCAAATGCTCCATTTCTGTCACCTCCAAAAATATTTTAGGTCAATTTCACCCTAATGTCAATAGGTCACTTTGACATAATACATATAGGAGTGATATCATGAAAAGACTGAAAAACCTGCGGCTGGAAAAGGGCTACACGCAGATCAAAATGCAGATGCTTACGGGTATAGACCAAAGCGATTATTCCAAGCTGGAAACGGGTAAACGCTATTATACCTTTGAACAGCTGAAAAAAATCGCCCTCGCGCTGGATACAAGCATGGATTATCTGGCAGGCCTGACGGACGAAAAAAAGCCCTATCCCCGCAAAACCGTAATCGGAAAGGAGAACAGGAAACAATGAAAAATTTTTTGAAAGAGAAATTAGCAAACGGCAGAAAGCCCATCGGGACATTTTTTGAGCTGGGCAGTCCCAGTGTTGTGGAGGCCCTCGGGCGGACAGGGCTGGATTTTGTCATAATAGACAACGAACATGGCCCTTTTGAGGCGGAAAGCACCCGGGATTTTATTCGCGCAGCAGAAAACAGCGGGCTGTGCCCTTTGGCGCGCGTGCGCGAAAGCAGCCGTCCGGCTGTGCTGAAGCTGCTGGATATCGGCGCGCAGGGCTTGATTATCCCCGATGTACACAGCGTAGAGCAGGTAAAAGAACTGATTGCCTATGCGAAATATGCGCCGCTCGGCAAGCGTGGTTTCTGCCCGTCCCGCAAGGACGGCTGGGGCTTTGACGAAGCCGCGGCACAGGGTGTTGCAGAGCAGATGGAATATTGGAACCACGAAACGCTCCTGATTCCCCAGTGCGAAACGTCTGGCGCGCTGGAGCATATTGAGGAGATTGTCGCTTTGGATGGTGTGGACGGTATTTTTATCGGGCCGTTTGACCTCTCCATATCTATGGGGATACCGGGGCAGTTTGACAGGCCGGAATTTCAGGCGGCTCTGCGGCGCGTTCTGGACGCGTGCCACGCCGCGGGGAAATTCTGCATCTATTTTACGGTGAATGCCTCGGCTGTGCCGGAGCACTTCCGTCAGGGCTTTGACGCGCTTACATACAGCCTTGACGCGCCTGTACTGATACAGGCTTATCGTGACATCCTGTCCGGTATCCGCGCCGCACTGTAAACCTGCCATATCATCCTGCTGAACAGAAAGAGCGGAGTTGTATAAACAGCTCCGCTCCTGTTATTCATACGATTATTCGCACTCAAACGAATTTTCGTCCTTATTGATATACCCTGTCCTGACCTCGCAGTGGAATTCTTCCTGCAATATCTTTGCCAGTTCATCGCGCGCCTGCAAAACCTGTTCGCGGTTCACATCTTCGAAGCCGTCGATAGGGAAAAATACATCACAGGTATCCTCTGTAATTTTCCCGTCATCGCTCTGCCGCCAGATCCAGCGTCTTGTCTTTACGGTATGCCCGCTGACATAAACCAGCTCGCCCTCCGGCATGGTTTCCGGCTCCGCCTCACCCATCGGCAAAAAGTGATCCTCCGCCGTAGAAAAGCGTACCTCTATGTCTGCGTCCAGCTTACGAAGGTCATGCGCACCCATGGAAAACTGATATTTTACGGAAAGCGCGTTGCCAAGGTCAACAACAGAGTTGATATGCGGCAGCTTCGCGCCCTTCTGTACCCGTTTTGTCAGTGCTTCAATGGAGCACATGAATTTATTCGGGTTCATGCCGAGAGCCGTAAACGCATCGCGGTACGCTTTCACATTCGACAGCTCCCGCACATTCGCTCCCTGGTTTTCCTGCGCGAATTTCTCAACCTGCTCGTCCAGCATCGCTTCAATACGGGCGTTCATGGCCTTGTTGTCCACGCCCTTCGCCGCAATTACGCCAAGACAGTAATGCGGCAAAACCTCAAACACCTTTGCATCAACAATAAATTTTCTCATTTGTACTGCACTCCTTTCTTTCCGAAAAGTTTTATGTTTTGTAAAAAAGAACAGCTATGGCGCGCCGCTCCCCTCATGCAGTCGGGAAGCCGGAACGTCATAGCTGTTTTTGTCATGTATATTTGATTCCGTTCTGCTTCAGACCTTCGTCTGCCTCGTAGCAGACTTCCATTGTCTTACAGCAGGCTTCCGATAGAGATGAACAGAGGCGCGAATACCAGAGAAACCACTGTCATCAGCTTGATCAGGATATTGATGGAAGGGCCGGAAGTATCCTTGAAGGGGTCGCCAACTGTATCGCCAACAACAGCCGCCTTATGCGCTTCGCTGCCCTTACCGCCGTGGTTGCCTTCCTCGATATATTTTTTCGCGTTATCCCACGCGCCGCCGGCATTCGACATAAAAATAGCCATCAGCACGCCCGTTACCAGCGCGCCGGCCAGCAGGCCGCCCAGAGCCGCTGTGCCAAGCAGTATACCGACAACCAGAGGAGCCGCAACCGCCATGATACCGGGTACAAGCATTTCTTTCAGGGCAGCAGTCGTAGAAATTTCTACGCATTTCTTGTAGTCAGGCTTGCCTGTACCTTCCATGATGCCGGGGATGGTACGGAACTGACGTCTTACTTCTTCAATCATCTCAAACGCCGCTTTACCTACGGACTGCATGGTAAACGCGGAGAACAGGAACGGCAGCATGCCGCCAATGAACATACCGATAATAACCCTCGGCTCCAGAATGGAAATTTCCATCAGGCCAACTGCCTGAGAGTAGGATACAAACAGAGCCAGAGCCGTCAGAGCCGCGGAACCAATCGCGAAGCCCTTACCCATAGCCGCCGTTGTATTGCCAACTGCGTCCAGCTTATCCGTAATGTTTCTTACAGAGTGGTCAAGGCCGCTCATTTCCGCAATGCCGCCCGCGTTATCCGCGATGGGGCCATATGCGTCAACCGCAACCGTAATACCTGTTGTGGAAAGCATGCCGACAGCCGCCAGAGCGATACCGTACAGGCCGCTTACCTGGAACGCAATGAAAATGCCTACGCAGATCAGGACAATGGGAATCGCCGTAGATTCCATACCAACTGCCAGACCGCTGATAATCGTTGTTGCAGGGCCTGTTTCAGACTGATCCGCAATCTTTTTAACAGATCTGTAATCGCCGGAGGTATAAACCTCTGTAATAATACCAATAATCAGGCCAACGACCAGACCTGCAATGATAGCGATAGCCGGTTTCATGTTGCCAAAGAATTTCCAGCTCAGCGCGAGGGAAGCAATAACGACCAGCACTGCGGAGGAATAGGAACCCGCTTTCAAAGCCTTATGCGGGTTGGAATTTTCATCGCCCTTTACGAAGAACGTACCGATAATAGAAGCCAGAATACCAACAGCCGCCAATACCAGCGGGAACACCGCGCCTTCTATGGCAAAAGAAGCCAGGCCCAGCGTGATAGCGGAGATGATAGAGCCGACATAGGACTCGAACAGGTCCGCGCCCATGCCCGCAACGTCGCCTACGTTGTCGCCTACGTTATCGGCAATAACCGCAGGGTTACGAGGGTCGTCCTCAGGAATGCCCGCTTCAACCTTACCAACAAGATCCGCGCCAACATCTGCCGCCTTTGTGTAGATACCGCCGCCAACACGTCCGAACAGAGCAATAGAGGACGCGCCAAGGCCGAAACCAAACAGAATGTTCGCATCGCCCGTTACAGCGTAAACTGCGCCCACGCCCAGAAGGCCAAGGCCGACAACAGACATACCCATAACCGCGCCGCCGCTGAAAGCGATAGACAGGGCCTTGTTCATACCGCCGGTTCTCGCTGCGTTCGCAGTTCTTACATTTGCCTTTGTTGCCACAGTCATGCCAAAATAGCCGGCCAGCGTGGAGAATACCGCGCCAACAACAAAGCAGACCGCCGTTTTCCAGCCGACGCCGAAGCCAATCAGCAGAAACAGTACAATCGCGAAAATAACCAGAATCTTATATTCCGCTTTCAGGAACGCGTTCGCGCCTTCCCTGATGGAACCTGCAATTTCTTTCATGCGGTCGGTTCCCTCGTCCATCTTCCCTACCTTGCCGGCAAGGACGAAGGCGAATACCAATGCCACAATGCCCAGCACAGGTGCCAGATACATCATTTTTTCCATAATTAGTCCCCCTGTTTTTAGAATAGTAAATCATGCATAAATCCCTGAGTTTGAATATGGGAATCCTGCGCGCGGGGCCGTTGTCCGCCATTCCATTCTCCTAATGCTCCGCCTTGTTCCGCGGAAAATGCGGGAATACCCCCTTCCGCCGCGCCAAAGCCCTGTTTTCCGGCAGCGCGGAACGGCATATTTCCCGGCAAAACGCCCTTTGCGCGCCTGAGTCATATTCTGTCCCATGCAATATAGTATAAACGATACCCTGCATAAAAATCAAGCCCTATCCCGCCGCACAGCTACGAAATTTGGCGGTTTTTTTTGTTGTTTTTTAACAATGTTTCTATTCCCGGCAAAAGACCCCTGCCTTTGCCCCAGTCTTCCGCAAGGAGAGCAACCCCTTTTGTCTGACGGCAAAATTCAGGCAAATCCGGCATTCCCCAAAATACGGCGCAGGTTTTTACATATAGCTTTTTCTCCATACCGGCGGCGCGAACAGCAGTATGATCGGGAAAATCTCCAGTCTGCCCAGCAGCATATCCATGCAAAGCACAAATTTGGAGAAGCCGGAAAAGAATCCAAAGTTATCCTCCGGCCCAACCATGCCGAACCCCGGCCCCACATTGCTCAGGCAGGTCACAACAGAGGTCATCGAGGTCGTAAAGTCAAAATTATCCAGCGAAACCAATATAAAGGAGCCCAGCAGGAGCAGGATATACACAATGATATACCCCGTTACGCCATGCGTTACGTCCTCCTCCACCTTATACCCGTCCAGCTTAATCAGGTTGACAGAACGCGGGTGAATGATATGGCGCACCTCCCGCGCCGCCATTTTCAGCAGTATAATAAATCGGGAAACCTTCAGCCCACCCGCCGTGGAGCCGCCGCACGCCCCCAGTATCGTCAGGCAGAATATCAGCGTCCGCGAAAACTCCGGCCAAAGCTCATAGTTTGCCGTAGCAAAGCCTGTTGTCGTTGTGATTGCCGCCACCTGAAACGCCGCATGACGGAACGCGCTTTCCAGCGTCGGGTAAAAGCGGTAAATGTTCGCCGTAATCAGCAGTATCGATCCAATCACGATCACCGCGTAATACCGCAGCTCCTCGTTGCGCAGGGCGTTTTTGAAATCGCGTATCAGCAGCAGGTAGTAAAGGTTGAAGTTCACGCCGAATAAAAGCATAAACACCGTTATCACGTATTCAAAATACACGCTGTCATATGCCGCTATGCTGGCGTTTTTGATGGCAAAACCGCCCGTCCCCGCCGTAGAAAACGCGTTTACCACGCTGTCAAACAGCGGCATACCGCCAAAAAACAGCAGCGTCATTTCAACCAGCGTCATCACGATATAAATGGTATACAGAAGCTTTGCCGTTGATTTCACTTTCGGCACGAGCTTGGAAACCACAGGTCCGGGGGCCTCCGCCCGCATCAGGTACATGGAACGGTCATCGCCCATCGGCAAAACCGCCAGCATAAAAACCAGTATCCCCATGCCGCCGACCCAATGCGTAAAGCTGCGCCAGAACAGCACGCTCAGCGGCAGGGCCTCAATATCCGAAAGTATCGTTGCGCCCGTTGTGGTAAAGCCGGATACCGTTTCAAAAAAGCAGTTCATCACGCCCTCTATCGCGCCGCTCAGGTAAAACGGCAGCGCGCCGAATATAGACATCATAATCCACGAAAGCGCGACAACAACAAAGCCCTCCCTGCCGTAAATCCGCTTGTTTTCCGGCTCTCTGCTTTCCATCGCCGTCCCCGTCAGGACACATACGGCAATCGTTGCCAGAAAAGCTTTCAGCGCGGGGCTTTCCCCGTAATAAAACGCCAGTGCCGCCGGTACCGCCATCAGCAGTCCTTCCAGCCGCAGCATATTGCCCAGTATATAGACGATCATTCTAAAATTCATAAGCCCACTCCAACCTAAGACGGCCTGGCTTAAGAAAAAAATCTTTCTTTCAGATTGATTCCTTAAGCCAGACGCAGACGGCAAATGCCCGAAAAAAATTCCTTCCGAAATAGAAATTGTTCTGAAAAATCCTCATTTTTCAGGCAGTTTCAGAATGAAATTTCCTTATGGCAACGCCTGCTCCAGCCGCTATTTCAAAATGTCTTTCAAATCCATCAGGTGCTTTTTCGCCGTTACGATAATGACGTTGTCCCCGATTTCTATGGTATCGTTACCGGCGGGAATAATAACCTGTGTCCCGCGGATAATCGTCGCTACAAGCAGTTCGTCCTTTGTCCGCAGGTCTTTCAGCGGAATCCCCACCACAGGTGAATTTTCATTTACCCGGAACTCCAACGCCTCCACCTGATCGTTAATGAGCCGGTGGAGCGTTTCCACGTTGCTGCTCCCCACAGAATTCTGCATTGCGCGCACATAGCGCACGATATTGTTCGCGGCAATGGTTTTCGGGGAGATGAACCCGTCAATATCCAGCTTGTCCAGAATTTCATCGAACGAAATCCGGTTGATTTTCGCAATAACCTTGGAAACCTTTTTCACCTTCGCATAAAGCGAAACAACAATGTTTTCCTCGTCCATGCTTGTCAGCGTAACGACCGCGTCTGTTTTTTCCAGCCCTTCTTCCTGCAAAAGCTCCTTATCCGTACCATCGCCATTTATAATAACGGCTTCGGGCAGCATTTCGCAGAGATATTCACAGCGTTTCATATCCAGCTCAATGATTTTCACCCTGACCTTCAGCAGGAGCATTTCCTTAGCCAGGTAATACGCCATTCTGCCGCCGCCGATAATCATAACGGATTTCACGCTGCTGCGGAAAATACCGATGATACGGAAAAATTTTGCGATTTCCAAATGCGGAGCAGTCACGTTAATCTTATCCCCCGCCTGCAAAACGAACGCGCCGCCGGGGATAAAGACCTTCCCCTCCCGCTGTACGGCGCAGATAAGGATTTTTACCTGAAATTCCTTATAAATCGCCCAAAGGGGCATACCATCCAATACGCTGTGCTCCGGAATCCGCACCTCCACAAGCTCCACGCGCCCGCGGGCGAACGGCTCTATTTTCAATGCGGAAGGGAAACGCAGCAGGCGGGAAATTTCCTCTGCTGCCGCCAGTTCCGGGTTAACGGACATACTCAGCCCCAGCTCGTCCTTCAAAAAAGCGATCTGGCTGATATATTCCGGGCTGCGGACGCGGGCAATAGTATGCCTCGCGCCCAGTTTTTTCCCAAGCAGGCAGGCAAGCATATTCACCTCGTCAGCGGAAGTCGCGGCGATCAGAATATCCGCCGATTCCACGCCTGCGCGCCGCTGCACCTCCAGACTTGCGCCATTGCCCTCCACGCTGATGATATCCATGGTATTCACAGCATTCGTCAGCACAGTTGTGTTATTATCAATTACGATGATATCGTGGCCTTCTGTGGCAAGCTGGCTGGCGATTGTGCCGCCGACCTTGCCGTCCCCAACGATTACGACTTTCATGGGTTCTTCCTCCTAAAAGACCTTAAAGGATTCCTGAGGGCTTTGCCCTCAGACTCCCACAAGCCCTTTGAAAAGGGCTTGACCCTAAACTTTATTGGGCAAAACTCTCGTTTTGCCGATTTTATCCAATTTCATGGTTTTGCAAGCTGCAAGCCCGTTTTGCGGTATGTACCAGTCGCAAAATGCTCTGACCTAAACTTTATTGCCAGCCGCGCCAACGCGTCCGGAAGAATCAATACATTCCAAATCTTACATAATCACAGAAGCTGTGAAAAATTATTTCGCAAAATGAATCCGTTTCCATACGCGCTGTACCCCCATAAAAGCGATGCACGCGCCAAACAGGTTCAAAATCAAATCATCAATATCGCAGTACCCGCACATCATAAACAGCTGTGCCAGCTCCACCGCAAGGACGCCCGCCGCCAGGACCGCCGCGAATTTCCAGACGTTCCACGTCCGCATTTTCGGGAAATAATATGGCAGAAAAACGCCGGCAGGCGCAGGCAGAGCGATACTGCCCATAATATGCGCATGCCATTCGGGCAGGGAATAGCCATAACGCTGATAGCCAAACCGGAACGGAACCAGATTCAGGTTCCACAGCACTTCATCGCACCATTTCCCAAAACTGCTGTAACCATCAGCAATAAACGCCAAATCCCAGTTTTTCCCAATCAGGAAATAAAACGCTGTCGCGATATAAACAAAACAAAACGTCCATATCACGAAATCCTTCCGCTTCACTGCCATGCCGCATATTCTCCTTTTCGTGTTCCGTCAGTCCTCGTTCTTTTTCAGCCGTTCCACGCCGGAAACGATCAGCGGGAGCAGTATCCACTGAAGCGCGATGCCATACATCCCCGCGCGGACGCTCGTCCAGATTGCAGAAACGCGAACGCTCTCATTCCCCAGCACATAAACAGCAAGCAGTATTGCCGCCGCGCGGACAGCCCTGCCTGCAATCTGCGTCAGAGCAACTTTTGCCAGCGTCGGCATTTTACCATTGCGGAGCAGACCCGCGCAAAGCCCATACGCGCAAAGTTCAATCATCATAAACGGCAGCATCGCCGCCCCGGGCATACCGGAAAGCGCGAAGCTGGCAAGAGGTCCCAGCAGGCCGGAAACCGCCCCTGCAAAAGGTCCCGCCAAAAGCCCGACCAGTATAATCGGCAGGTGCATCGGCAGGAAAACCTCCCCCAATGCCGTACCTGCTCCAACCGCCGCGCCGGCTGCATGGAACAACTGCGGCACAGCCACCGCGCCCGCAATTGCCGCCGCTGCCGCCAATGTCTGCGCTTTCAGGGAAAGGCGTGCTTTTCCCGCTGTTTTAACAAAGCCTGTGTTCATCGTCCATTCTCCTTCCTTTTTCCCTTTATCTTTCTTTTATTTCCCGCATTTTTCTTTGAGAATTTCCACCAAATCCGCTACGGCAGCTTCTTCGACCTCTCCGGTTTCCATCTCTTTCAGTTGCACTTTACCGCTTTCCAGTTCGGAATCGCCAAGTATCACAGAATATTTCGCGCCAATCTTATTGGCGTATTTCATCTGCGCTTTCACACTGCGCTCTACGGTATCGCAGTCCGCCTTTACGCCGCTTTTGCGCAGTGCAAACGTCAAAGCCTGCGCGCGCATCAGCCCCGCTTCGCCCATAGAGCCGATGTAAACGTCCCGCTCCGGCGCGTCCGCAAGAGGACCGTTCAGCTTTTCCAGTATCATCATCAGCCGTTCAATGCCCAGCCCGAAGCCGACCGCGCCCGTAGGCTTGCCGCCGCATTCCTCCACAAGCATATCGTACCGGCCGCCGCCGCAGACCGTCAGCCCGTCAAACACGAACTCAAACACCGTCCGCGTATAATAATCCAGCCCTCGCACAATTTTCGGGTCAACCGTAAACGGAATTCCGTTTTCCTTCAATATTGCCTGCACCTTCTCAAAGTGCGCCGTACATTCCTCGTCCAGACAATCCAGCACAGAAGGCGCGTCCGCAATGATTGCCTGACAGCCCTCCTCCTTGCAGTCCAGCACGCGCAGGGGGTTTTTCTCAAACCGCTCCTTGCAGGTATCGCAGAGCTTATCCAGGTTCTTCCCGATAAATTCTTTCAGCGTTTTGTTGTACCGCGCGCGGCATTCCGGACAGCCAAGGCTGTTGATTCTGAGCTCCACGCCTTTGATACCCATTTCCTCCAGCAGTGCCGTTGCAACGGAAATAACCTCCGCATCCTGCGCCGCGCTGTAAGAACCGAGTATTTCAATGCCGAACTGGTGGAACTGCCTCTGTCTGCCCGCCTGTGTATTTTCACAGCGGAATGTCGGAGAAATATAGTAAAGCTTCGTGGGCTGGGCCTGGTTGTGCATCCCATGCTCGATATACGCGCGCACCGCGCCCGCAGTCCCCTCCGGCCGCAGTGTCAGGCTCCTGTCGCCATCGTCCGTAAAGGTATACATTTCCTTCTGCACGATGTCCGTTGTTTCACCCACGCCGCGGACGAACAACTCCGTAAACTCAAACGCGGGCGTTCGGATTTCTCCGATGCCGAAGGTTTCGCAAAGCCTTCTCATCTTTCCCTCAATTTCCTGCCACGCTCTGACCTCCGCGCCGTAAATGTCCTTTGTACCTTTCACAAGCTGTATCATACGTTTTTCCCTCCCTGGGGCAAGCCCGCCCGTTTCCGTTCTATCATTTCGTCTATCCTGCCAATATAGTCCTCTACGCTTTTTACGTTGAATACGCGTTCAATCCTGTCCGTTGTCAGGTCTACGGTCTTCGTGCTCGCGCCCGCGCCCGCCGCCAGTATGGTCTGCTTTTCTTCCATAATCTGCACGTTGTAAACGCCTTCCATGCCGGGGCGGCAGTAGCCCACGTTTTCAAAATTGCCGACCATATTTTTCTGCCGGTACATATAATATGGCTCCATACCCATCCTTTCAGCGGATTCCGCCGCCAGCGCGAGCATTTCCTCCAAATCCTCCGCCGCTGTCATATCATACTGCTCCAGATCCTCCCGCAGACGGGACGCCCGCTTAACCGCAAGCGTATGCACCGTCAGGTTGTCCGGCGCAAGTGCCTCCATCTCCTGCAGGGTATGCGCCACATCGTCAGGCGTTTCTCCCGGCAGGCCGAGAATCAGGTCCATATTGATATTTTCATGCCCTTCCTCCCGCGCTTCCCGGAATACCCGCCGGATATCCTCCACACTGTGCCTCCTGCCGACGCGCCGGAGCGTTTCCTCGTTCATGGTCTGCGGGTTGATGGAGATGCGGTTCACGCCATATTCCTTCATCAGCCGCAGCTTTTCGCGCGTAATGGTATCCGGCCGTCCCGCCTCAACCATATATTCCATTTCCGCGGACGGGCGGAACAATTCTTTCACCCTGCCTAAAAGCCGCGCAAACTGTTCTTCATCCAGCGAGGTCGGCGTGCCGCCGCCGATATAGATATTTTTCAGCACAAAATTCCGGCTGTACTCCGCCAGAAATTCCAACTCTTTAAACAGTGCGTCCAGATATTCGTCCACACGGTTTTGATACTGCGCCAGCGGGTATGCCGCAAACGAACAGTATAAACAGCGCGTCGGGCAGAATGGAATCCCAATGTAAAGGCTGATTTCCTCCGGTCGGCTGTTCTCCAGAATCCTCCGCTCCGCCCTGGCCACCTGCAAGGCAAGCCGCGCCTTGCTTTCCGCCACAAGGTATCGCTCCGTCAGAAACGCCATACATTCCGCATCGCTCCTGCCTTCCGCCAGCATACCGCTGATGAGCTTCGCCGGACGCACGCCCGTCAGCAGTCCCCAGCGCGGCTCAATGCCTGTTTCCCGCCGCAGAAGCTCATAAAGCGTCCGCTTTACGACGCGCTTCCGCTCCTTTTCGGAAAACGCGCCCGCTGCATATTCCATTGACCACTCTGCCGTTTTTTCCCCATTGCGATAAAGCATTGCCGAAGCAATGCCTTTTTCCATGCGGCTGACAACGCTCAGCCCTTCCTCCACCGGTTCCTTCCGGCAGGAATAACGGCTGTTCGGCAGAAAGACCTGTATCATCGTCTGCACATCGTTTTGCAGTTCATGCCCCTCAAGGACATAGACAACCATTTTCTCCATTTCCATCAAAACACCTTTTCGCTGTCCAGAAGCAGTGTAATCGGGCCGTCATTGATAAGGGCGACTTCCATGTATGCCTGAAACTGCCCCGCGGCCACTTTTTTTACGGGCGTTTCCTTCGCCTTTGCGCAGAGCCGTTCAAATAAATCCCGCGCCACATCGGGTGCGGCCCCGCCGGAATACCCGGGACGGCGGCCCTTCCGCGCATCGCCATAAAGGGTAAAATTCGGCACAATCAGCAATTCCCCGCCAATATCCAGAAGGGAAAGGTTCATTTTCCCGTTTTCATCTTCAAAAATACGGAGGTTAATGATTTTATCCAGCATATATTCAATGGTTTTGTCATCGTCCGTCCCCAGCATGCCAAAAAGCACCATAACGCCCTTTCCGATTTCGCCAACGACCTGACCGTCTACCGTTACGCTTGCCTCCGAAACTCTTTGCAGTACCGCTCTCATAGTTTTCCTCCTTGCCCACCGCGAATAATTGAATAGAGTATATCATAATGCCGCAGAAAAGTAAACGGGGCTGTAAGAATTGAGCGCGCCTGAAAGATGGGGGAGGGGCCTGCATCGCGCCAGATTTGCCGCTCACACTAAAAAAGGCGCAAAAACATCCCGTCTTTGCACCTTTTCTCTCTTTTATATTCCTGACACACGCTCAATTTCCTGCACATCCTTCAACGCTTTCAGCCGGTTCACGATCCTCTCCAGCTGGTCCTTCGTCCGAATCTCCATCGTCACATTGATAATGGCAAGCGTTTCCTTTGTCGTACGGACATTCAGATTTTTAACGGAAATGTCATTATCCGCCAGTATCTGGCTGATTTCAAAAATAAGCCCGACACGGTCGCTCGCAGTCACCCGTATTTCCGCAAGGAAGGAGGCGGCTGTCTCGCCCTTCGTAAACTGCGCGTCCCATTCGGCGTTAATCAGCCGGTGGCGTTCCTCATTGCTGAGGTTCATGACGTTTATGCAGTCCGTCCGGTGTATGGTAACGCCGCGCCCGCGTGTTACGAAGCCTACAATATCGTCCCCCGGCACAGGGCTGCAGCATTTTGAAAAGCGCACCGCCACATCGCCCACGCCTTCCACAATAATGCCGCTCCGGCTCTTATGCCGTTTTACGGGTTTGGAATCAACCGTTTTTTCAATATCCTGCAAAAGTTCTTCCGCAGTCTGCTGTTTGCGTTTTTCCTTCAGGTATTCATCCCTGAGCCTGTTGACGACCTGACCCTCTTTCAGCCCGCCATAGCCCACAGCAGCAGTCAGCGCGTCCCAGTTCTTGAAATCGTATTTGTTCAGTACGATTTCCACCCATTCCGGACGCAGAAGATCCTGCGGCTGGAAACCCTTCTTGCGCATATCCGCCGCAAGAATTTCTTTCCCGCGGATAATATTTTCTTCCTTTTCCTCCGCCTTGAACCACTGCTTGATTTTTGTCCGCGCCTGAGAAGTGCGGACAATCCCCAGCCAGTCGCGGCTGGGACCCTTACTGTTCTGCGATGTCATGATTTCCACAATGTCGCCGTTCTGTATCGTCCAGTAAATCGGCACCATCTTGTTGTTGACCCGCGCGCCTACCATCTTATTGCCGACAGCGGAATGTATCATATACGCAAAGTCTATCGGCGTAGAGCCTTTCGCAAGCTGTATCACATCGCCCTGCGGCGTAAATGCGTATACCTGGTCGGTAAAAATGTTCAAATCCAGCTTGATGGTATCCAGATATTCCTTGTTGTCGGACATATCCTTCTGCCATTCCAGAATCTGCCTGAGCCATGCCAGCTTGGCTTCTTCCTTTTTCATGGATTTATCGCCCGTTCTGCCTTCCTTATACTTCCAGTGGGCCGCAATACCATATTCGCTTGTCCGGTGCATTTCCCATGTCCGAATCTGTATCTCGAACGGCTCGCCGGAAGGTCCGATCAGGGTATTATGCAGGGACTGGTACATATTCGATTTCGGCATTGCAATATAATCCTTGAACCGTCCCGGCATAGGCTTATACATCGTATGAACGATACCCAGCACGCCGTAGCAGTCCCTGACGGAATCCACAATTGCGCGCACCGCAAACAAATCGTATATCTGGTCAAGCGTTTTGTTCTGGTTGACCATTTTTTTGTAAATACTGAAAAAATGCTTGCTCCGTCCCTCGATTTTGCCCTTTATTCCGGCCTCATCCATTTTCGCCTGAACATCCCGCACAATGTTGTTGACGAAAGACTCCCGTTCAATCCTCTTTTTTTCAATTTTCGTTTCCAGATCATAATACGCGTCAGGATTGAGGTACTTAAAACAGAGATCCTCCATCTCCGTCCGTATTTTGGAGATACCGAGCCTGTGTGCCAGCGGCGCATAGATATCCAGCGTTTCCTGTGCTTTTTCCTTCTGCTTCGCCGGCGTCATAAAGTCCAGCGTCCGCATGTTATGCAGACGGTCAGCCAGCTTAATCAGTATCACGCGGATATCCTTTGCCATTGCGAGGAACATTTTCCGGTAATTCTCCGCCTGTATTTCTTCTTTTGTAGAATAGGAAAGTTTGCCCAGCTTTGTTACGCCATCCACCAATACGGCAATTTCCTCGCTGAATATGCGGGAGATATCCTCATAGCTGTATACGGTGTCTTCGATAACGTCGTGCAGTATGCCCGCAACGATGGTTTCTCTGTCCAGTTCCAGTTCTGCCAGAATATAGGCTACCTTCAATGGATGGATGATATATGGCTCCCCTGATTTCCGCTTCTGGTCCTTGTGCGCATCGACCGCAAGGCGATAGGCTTTTTCCACCATGTCGAAGTCCTTCGTTGGATGGTAGGTTTTCATTTTTTCAATCAATTCCTGATAAAGCTGTTCTTCAATTCCCATATTCATCACCCCCCTTTTTTAAGAACTTAAAAGACCCTGAGGACTTCGCCCTCAAACTCCCATGAACCCTTTGAAAAGGGTTCAATCCCAAACTTTATTGCGGCAAAACTGCCGTTTTGCCGAAAGGCAATTCGTATTATGCAAATATTTCAAAATAATCCTGCGGAACGCAGCCCGCAAAATACTCTTTTTTTCTCTCAGAGAAAAAAACGGGGTTTTGGGCGGAACCCCAATCATTCCATCACTCTCAGGCTATAATTATGAAAAATATTATACTTTCTCTAAGCCAGATTTTCAAGAATTTTTCAGCAATCCCTTGTCATATTTCAAAGAAAGGATACGTTTCAGGCTTTCTTCTACCCGTTCCGGCGGGATTTTGCCCGTTTCGATGGCTTCCGTAAGCGTTTCAGCGGCCTCCGGCAGAGACGCAGGCATCAGCACAATATCTATTCCCGCCTGCACCGCCATCACCGCGCTTTCCCCGCAGCCATAGCAGTCCACAATCGCGCCCATATTCATGGCGTCTGTTATGGCGATGCCGTCAAAGCCGATTTCTTCCCGCAAAAGCCCGATCGTATCACCGGAAAGCGAAGCCGGCAAGCCGTCCGCCGTGGCGTTGGGCGTTTTGATATGCCCCGCCATGATAAAATCCGCGCCCGCATCCGCCGCCGCCTGGAACGGCACGAACTCCGTCCCCCGCAGACGCTCCAAATCATGCGTCACATACGTTTCTCCATTATGGCTGTCCATCGCCGTATCTCCATGCCCCGGGAAATGCTTTGCGCACCCGCTTACCCCCTCGGCCTGCAAGCCCCGCAGAAACGCCGAAACACACTCTGCCGCTTCGGCGGGGTTATCTGAAAATGCCCTGCTGCCGATAACGGTATTTTCCGGATTCGTGTTGATATCCGCGATAGGCGCGAAATCCACTGAAATTCCCAGCTCCGCAAGCTCTTTCCCTATGGTATGCCCGGACTGTTCCGCCGCGGCGGCGTCCCGCTCCGCAGCAGCAGGAATTTCCTCATGCGGTATCTGGCTTTTGTCCAGTCGGGAAACAACACCGCCTTCCTCATCTATGCCGATGAGCAGGGGAATCTCCGCCGCCGCCTGCAAATCCGCAGTCAGCTGCTTCGCCATCTCCGCCGTATCCAGGTTTTCCGCGAATAATATCACTCCGCCAATGTGGTAATCGGCAATAGCCTCCGCCGCTTCCGTTGAAAGCACAGTCATACCGCTCCCGTCCATATTCTGCCGGAAATCCATCATTAAAAACTGCCCCGCCTTTTCTTCCGGCGTCATTTCCGCAATCATATCCGCAATCAGGTCCTCTTTCGTTAACGGCGGGGTATCCTCCTGTCCTGCTGAGGGCGTTTCGGACACACCCCCGCAGCCCGCCATGCAAAGGCATAGTCCGGCTGCCAGCAGCCAAATTTTTTGTTTCATTTTCTCCCCGTCCTTTCCCCTTCTTCTTTTGTTTTTCCATATTTTATCTATATATTATAGCCCTTTTTCGCCAAAATGAACAGTTCCAATCGAAAAAAATAGTAAAAACCGCAGAAACAGTGCCTTTCCAAACGAAATCCCGCCCGAACCGGCCCTTTTCTTTTTCCCTTTTTTCCGCTATAATTAAATTTATGGAACACATAAAAATTACAAAAACAGATAAAACAGCCAACTCCCAAAAATAAAAATCCTCCAGCCGCATTTTATGCGGCTGGCAGTAAAGTTTGGAGTCAGGCCCTTTGAAAAGGGCTTGCAGGGTGCGGGACAGCGGCCCGCGGTTCTGGTCTGGTTTTCCAAAGGAGTCTATGCCATGAAGCTGCAAAAACTTTTAAGCTACGTCCGCCGCGCGGTGGACGATTACCATATGATACAGGCCGGCGATAAAATCGCCGTAGGCGTTTCCGGCGGCAAGGACAGCCTTTGCCTGCTCCTTGCCCTGCGCCACCTCCAGCGGTTCTATCCTCAGCCCTTTGAGCTTGTGGCTGTCACCGTTTCCCTCGGCCTGCCCGGCGCGTCGTATGACGATATCCGCGCGCTCTGTGAGGAGATTGGCGTGCCATACACGCTGATCGAAACAGATATTGGGCAGATTATATTTGAAGAACGCCGGGAAAAGAACCCCTGTTCACTCTGCGCCAAAATGCGCAAGGGCGCGCTGAATACCGCCGCGGAACAGTTGGGCTGCAATAAAATCGCGCTCGGGCATAATAAAGACGATGTTGTGGAAACATTCTTTATGTCCCTCTTTTATGAGGGCCGCATGAATTGCTTCGCCCCTGTCAGCTATCTTGACCGTATGAAGCTCTACTCTATCCGCCCCCTCCTGTATGTGCCGGAATGGGAGGCGCGGAGCTTTATCGCCCGCAGCGGCATACAAATCGTAAAAAACCCCTGCCCCGCCGATGGCAACACAAAGCGGCAGGAAACTAAAGAGCTTTTGGAAACGCTTTCCGGCAGATACGACCATTTGCAGGAAAAAGTATTCGGCGCAATACAACGTTCCGCGCTGAAGGGCTGGAATCGGGAGGAATGAGAAATGTCCACATATCATGAAGAAATGAAGCTGAAAGAAACCAAACGCCTGCGGGAGATACAGCGGGAGCTGCCGCCCTTCACGCAGACTTTTTTCCGGGGCATCGCGCAGACGGTTTCCCCAAAATCCCGCCTTGCCTATGCCTATGACCTGCGGATTTTTTTCCGCTATCTCTATGAAGAACACCGCACGCTGGGCGGCATAGAGCCGAAGGATTTCACTGTGGAATGTCTGAACGAAATTACGGCGGAGGATATTGACTGCTTTATGGAATATCTTTCCTATTATATCCGGCCCGACCATGAAAACCCTGAATACGCCGCCGAAATGCACAATGACGAAAAAGGAAAATCCCGCAAGCTGGCGGCAGTCCGCTCCATGTTCAAGTTTTATTACAGGAAAAATAAAATCGCCGCCGACCCTGCCGCGCTGGTGGATACGCCCAAAATACATGAAAAAACCATCACAAGACTGGATGTAAACGAAGTGGCAAACCTTTTAGACGCTGTGGAAACGGGCGAAAAGCTGACCGGACGACAGAAAGCGTTCCATGAAAAAACAAAAAAACGCGACCTTGCCCTCACAACGCTCCTGCTCGGCACAGGTATGCGTGTTTCCGAATGTGTCGGAATCAATATTCATGATTTGGATTTCCAGAATAACGCCGTCCGCGTCACCCGCAAAGGCGGCAACGAAGTATTCCTTTTTTTTGGGGAAGAAGTGCGCGAAGCTCTGGAGGATTATCTGGAAGAACGGAAAACCGCCGTTACTAAGGACGAAAAAGAAGACGCGCTGTTCCTTTCCTCGCAGGGGAAACGAATCAACGTCCGCTCTGTGCAGAACCTTGTGAAAAAATATTCTTCCGGCGTAACGGTCAAGAATATCTCGCCGCATAAGCTGCGCAGCACATTTGGCACGAACCTGTATCAGGAAACCGGAGATATCTACCTTGTGGCGGACGCCCTCGGCCATGCCGACGTCAATACCACCCGCAAGCATTATGCGGAGGTCGAAGAATATCGCCGCCGCATAGCGACCTCAAAAATCAAACTCAGAAAGGATTGAAGCATATGGAAAAAAGCGTTTCTCTGGAAAACGTCACCGCCTGTTTTGCCGCGCGCCAGCCCCGTCCCATTCTCCGCCTGCGGCATTTTGCCATACTTGCCCTGCTGACGGAAATTGACGGGGAACTGCATTTTATATTAAACAAACGCGCAAAAGGCATCCATCAGCCGGGCGACGTCTGCTTTCCCGGCGGCCACAGAGAGGAAAACGAAACGCTGGAGGAAACCGCCCTGCGGGAAACAGAGGAGGAAATCGGGATTCCGCGCGGGCAGATACGCCTGCTTGGCAAAAGCGATTATATGCTGACCGTTTACCGCGGCATGATACAGCCGTTTATCGGCTATGTTTCACCGGAAACATTTGCGGCGGCAAAGCCCAACCCGATGGAGGTAGACGAAGTTTTCACCGTCCCGCTTTCTTTTTTTCTGGAAACAGAGCCGGAAAACCATCCGATGACATGGAAAGCCGTTGAAATGCCGGGATTCCCCTATGAGCGCATCGAAGGCGGGAAGGATTACCCATTCAGCAAGAGCGTATTCCCCGAATTGTTTTACGAATACAACGGCCACACCATATGGGGCTTTACCGCCCAGGTGATACAGAATATTGCAGAAACAATCAAAAAAGGGTAAGGCTTAAAGACCGCGGGACTCTGTCCCGCACCCCGTTGGGGCTTCACGCCCCTCGCAAGGGCTTCTTCTCCGCTCTGCTCCAGTCGGCGCAAAACGAAGCTTCCCCGAAGCTTCTGCGCCCCTTGACCCATTATTCAGCTGCATTTCATGCGTCTGGGAATAACATTTTTGATATTTCCCCACAGAACGGCGTTCCTTAAAGCCTTCTTTGCCTCTTTTCTTGGAAACACTGAAAAAAGGGCAAGGCTTTGCCTTACCCTTTAAGACCGCATTTCTTTTGTCTGCGAAAGACATCTTTGATATTTTCCCTACGGAACAAAGTTCCGTAAAGTCTTCTTTGCTTCTTTCTTTGAAAGAAAGAAGCAAGGTTTGGAACGAAGTTCCAATGTTTTCAAGATTTCAGTGCGTCAGCACCTCCGCGCCGTCCTCCGTCACTGCAACAGTATATTCCCACTGCGCGGAAAGAGAGCCGTCCTCTGTATAAATCGTCCAGCCGTTATCCGCATCTTGGAAGAAATCTTCTTCACCCGCGTTTACCATTGGCTCAATCGTAAACACCATGCCGGGCACAAGCAGCATACCCGTCCCGCGCCTGCCAACGTGGCAGACATACGGGTCCTCATGGAATTCATTGCCTACGCCATGCCCGCCGATATCATGCAGAACCGTATACCCATGCGCATAAATATATTCGCTGATAACCGCGCCGATATCGCCCAGAAAGCCCCAGGGCTTTACCTCTTTCAGCGCGAGATCAACCGATTCTTTCGTAACCTCCACAAGCCTTTTTGCTTCCTCGCTGACCTCACCAATGCAGAACATCCGCGAAGCATCTGCGTAAAAGCCATCCAATATGGTAGTCACGTCCACATTTATAATATCGCCCTCCCTGAGCACCTCATCCGCGGCAGGGATGCCATGACAGATTACATCATTCACAGACGTACAAACGCTTTTGGGAAAGCCGTTGTAATGCAGCGGCGCGGGAATACCGCCATGGGAAACCGTATATTCATGCACAAGCGTATTGATTTCCTCCGTAGACATACCCGCGCGGATATTTTCCCCCACCATATCCAAAATTTCCGTATTCAGCTTACCCGCCTTACGGATTCCCTCCAACTGTGCCGGCGTTTTCAGCAGTTTATGCTTCGGCACAAGCACGCCGCGCCGTTTATAATCCGCCAGCTTCGCGTCAAAATCCGCATGGCAGACTTTATATTTTTTCCCGCTTCCGCACCAGCAGGAATCGTTTCTTCCAAATTTCATGGTTCATACTCCTTTTTTATAACTGCATATTCCTTATTCGTCCGTTTCGTCCGCGCTTTCTGTTTCTTCGGATTCCCCGGTTTCCTCCGCGCGCTCCACGTCCTCACTGGAAATCTTCGCAATGCCAACAACCGTCACGCCTTCATCCAGATTCATCAGCTTAACGCCCTGCGAAACGCGTCCGTAGCTGGAAATCTCATTTCCACGCAGGCGGATAATAACGCCTTCAGAAGTGATGAGCATGATTTCCTCATCTTCCTCAAGCAGCAGCACGCCCGTCAAAAGCCCTGTCCGGTCTGTCAGCTGGTGTATTTTCAGGCCAATGCCGCCGCGGTTCTGTAAATTGAACAGGGAAACATCTGTCTGCTTGCCGAAACCCTTTTCTGTGACATTCAGCACCTTCGCGCCCTGCACCATTTTTACCGCGGAAACCACATAATCCCCTTCGCGCAGCCTGACCGCTTTCACGCCCGCTGCCGTTCTGCCCATTGGGCGTACATCCTTCTCGCTGAATTTGATGCCCATACCGAAACGCGTTGCGGCAAAAATTTCGTCCTCCCCTTCCGTCGTCATAACGGCAATCAGATCATCGTCCTCCCGCAGGTTCAGCGCGATCAGACCCATCTTGCGGATGTTGGCAAAGCTTGCCATATCGGTCTTTTTGATCAGCCCCTGTTTGGTTACCATAACAAGGTACTGGTCTGTCCGGAATTCCTTCACAGGTATCGCCGCCGTAATTTTTTCGCCAGCGTCAACCTCCAGAAGATTTACGATTGCCATGCCGCGCGATGTACGTCCCGCTTCGGGAATTTCATAGCCCTTCATGCGGTAAACCTTGCCATGACTGGTGAAGAACAGCACTGTATCATGGGTAGAGGCAAGGAAAAGATCCCTGACATAATCCTCCTCACGCGTCTGCATACCGACAATGCCGCGCCCGCCTCTGTTCTGGCTCTTGTAGGTATCCAGCGGCGTGCGCTTTACATAATTCAAGTTAGAAAGCGTGAATACGCAAGTTTCCTCGTCTATCAAATCCTCTACGTCAATCTCACCGGGGTTTTGCAGCAGCTTTGTGCGGCGTTCATCGGCATATTTGTCGCGTACCGCTGAAATTTCGTCCTTTATCACGCCCAAAAGCAGCTTTTCGTCCGCCAGAATTGTCTTATAATACGCAATTTTTTCCTGCAATTCGCGGTATTCCGCGTCTATTTTCTCATGCTCCAGGCCCTGCAAACGGCGCAGCTGCATTTCCAATATCGCCTGCGCCTGTAGGTCGGAGAAGCCAAACCGCTCCATCAGCCGCTCCTTGGCGTTGTCGTAGCTGGAACGGATAATATGGATGACCTCGTCGATGTTATCAATGGCAATGCGCAGACCTTCGAGGATATGCGCGCGTTTTTCCGCCTTATCCAAATCAAACCGTGTCCGCCGTGTTACGACCTGCTCCTGATGCTTGAGATATTCCTCCAGCATCTGCTTGAGGTTCAGCACAACAGGCTTGCCGTCCACCAGCGCAATCATGATCGCGCCGAAGGAATCCTGAAGCTGTGTATATTTATAAAGCTGGTTCAATATAACGTTCGCGTTGGCGTCTTTTTTCAGGTCGATAATAATACGGATATCATCACCCGCAGACGCATCGTCCACGTTACTGATGCCCTCCACGCGCTTCTCCCGCACAAGCTCGTCAATCTTTTCAATCAGACGCAGCTTGTTCACCATATACGGAATTTCCGTAATAATGATACTGTCGCGCCCGTTATGGTTTTCAATCTCCGCCGTTGCGCGTACAATAATTTTGCCGCGCCCTGTGCGGTATGCCGCACGAATACCGCTTTTGCCCAGGATATTCGCACCTGTAGGAAAATCGGGGCCCTTGATATGCTCCATCAGTTCCTCTACGTCTGTTTCCTCGCCGTTGATTTTATGGTCGATCATGCAGACCACACCATCGATGACCTCCCCAAGGTTATGCGGCGGAATATTTGTTGCCATGCCGACCGCAATACCGGAGGAACCGTTCACCAGCAGGTTGGGGATACGGGAGGGCAGTACGACCGGTTCTTTTTCGTTCCCGTCATAGTTCGGCTCAAAATCCACTGTGTCCTTCTCAATATCGGCAAGCATTTCCGCCGTTATTTTGGACATACGCGCTTCTGTGTAACGGCTTGCCGCCGCGCCATAGCCGTCAATGGAACCAAAGTTGCCATGTCCGTCCACGAGCATATACCGCATGGAGAAATTCTGCGCCATACGCACCATTGCCTGATAAATGGAGCTGTCGCCATGCGGGTGGTATTTACCCATAGTATCGCCGACAATACGCGCCGATTTCCGGTACCCCTTATTCGGGTCAAGGTTCATTTCGCTCATGGAATACAGAATACGCCGCTGTACGGGCTTCAAGCCATCGCGCACATCCGGCAGGGCGCGCGCGACAATTACGCTCATGGCGTAGTCGATGTAGCATTTCTTCATTTCCTTATTGATGTCTATGGTGACTATCTTGTCTATCTCTCTCTGCTCATCACTCATTTTTTCACCTCTTTTATTTTAAAACCTCGGGGACTCTGTCCCCGAACCCCTGCAAGGGGTTTCACCCCTTGACCCGTTTTCAGCCGCATTCCATGCGGCTGGATTCAAATCCTATATCTCTACTTGCATATCACTTCATTACTGAGAAAGCCTGAATTTCAGCAAAATCCCAACTTCCCAACCTTCGCACTTATATAGCCGAATTTTAGCCGAAAGCATGGCAAAAAATGAAACGGTGTAACAGTTCACTTCGCGTATCGGCTCACAGAGCCGCCGCAATAGCAGTACTTACAACGGCTCATTTTTTGCAGGGGTGTACCATTGAAACATCCCATACAATGGCTTTCACCGCGCATCTGCGCGGTGCAGATGGGTCAAGGGGCGGTGCCCCTTGCGGAGGTTTGGAGGCAGTGCCTCCAAGGTTTTCTTAGAAATCCATCTCCGCATACTGCGCATCCACCTCTTTTATGATAAGACCTTGAGGGCTCTGCCCTCAATCTCCCGCAAGGGGTTTCACCCCTTGACCCGTTTTCAGCCGCATTCCATGCGGCTGACAGCAAAGTTTGGGGTCAAGCCCTTTTCAATAGGTACCGGAAAGAAGTCCGGACGCCGAAGGCGGCTTTGCGGAGCAAAGTACTGACAGGGCTTGCGGAGGTTTGGAGGCAGAGCCTCCAAGGTCTTTCCCTTAAAAATCCATCTCCGCATACTGCGCGTTTTCCTCAATAAAAATCTTCCTCGGCTCCACAGCATCGCCCATGAGCATGCTGAAAATCTCATCCGCCAGCACAGCGTCGTCGATCGTGACCTGCTTCAGTATCCTGTGCTCCACAGCCATCGTCGTATCGCGGAGCTGGTCAAAGTCCATTTCACCCAGGCCCTTATACCGCTGGATATCCTTTATTCCTGTTCGTCCGATTTCCTGATACAACGCTTCCAGTTGGATATCGTCATATACATAGTAATGCTGTTTGTTTTTCTCAACGCGGTAAAGCGGCGGCTGGGCGATATAAACCTTGCCCTCCTCGATGAGCTGCGGCATATAGCGGTAGAAGAACGTCAGGAGCAGCGTGCGGATATGCGCCCCATCCACATCGGCGTCCGTCATGATTACGATTTTATGGTAACGCAGCTTTTCAATATCAAAATCCTCGGAAACGCCCGTACCAAAGGCGGTGATCATGTTCCGTATTTCCTCGCTGTTGAGTATCCTGTCCAGCCTTGCTTTTTCCACATTCAGAATCTTGCCCCGCAGCGGCAGTATTGCCTGCGTCCGCGGGTCGCGCGCCTTAATGGCGGAGCCGCCCGCAGAGTTCCCCTCTACAATATAAATTTCACATTCATAAGGATCACGGCTTGTGCAGGGCGTCAGCTTGCCCGGCAGCTTATTGTTTTCCAGTCCTGTCTTTTTGCGCACCAGTTCGCGCGCTTTCCTTGCCGCGTCCCTTGCGCGGGAGGCCATCATGCCCTTTTCGATGATGGTCTTGCCGATATTCGGGTTTTCCTCCAGATAATAATTCAGGTATTCGCTCAGGACGCTCTCCACAGCGTTTTTGGCCTCGCTGGTGCCCAGCTTTGCCTTTGTCTGTCCCTCAAACTGCGGATCTTCGACCTTTATGCTGACAACCGCTGTAATGCCCTCACGCACGTCATCGCCGGAGAGCTTCTTATCCGCGTCCTTTATCACGCCGATTTTCTTTCCGTAATCGTTCAGCGTTTTTGTCAGGCCGGATTTGAAGCCGACCAGATGCGTGCCGCCATCGGGCGTATTGATATTGTTGACAAACGTAAATATGCTTTCCGTATAACCATCGTTATGCTGGAACGCCACTTCCACAAGGATACCGTCCTTTGTGCCGCTGGCGTAAAAAATATCATTGTAAAGCGGCTGGCGGCTTTTATTCAGGTATGTGACAAACTCCTTAATGCCGCCCTCATAATGGAATGTACGTTCCTGCTCTATGCCTTCCCGTTTGTCAATCAGGTTGATTTTCAGCCCCTTCGTCAGGAAAGCCGTTTCCCGCAGACGCTGTTTGAGCGTTTCATAGGAAAAAACCGTTTCCTCGAATATCGTTGCATCCGGCAGGAAGTGAACGAATGTGCCATGTTCCTCTGTATCTCCGACTACGGCCAGCGGGGATACCACATTGCCGCGCTCATATTTCTGTTCATGTATTTTCCCTTCTGTATAAACGCGCACTGTCAGCCAGTCGGAAAGCGCGTTTACAACCGACGCGCCCACGCCATGCAGGCCGCCGGAAACCTTATAGCCCCCGCCGCCGAACTTACCGCCCGCGTGCAGTATGGTGAAAACGACCTCAACCGCAGGCAGGCCCTTCTGCTGCTGTATACCGACAGGAATGCCCCTGCCGTTATCCCTGACGGAAACAGAGTTATCCGGATGTATCGTCACCGTAATCTCACTGCAATAGCCCGCCAGAGCCTCATCTACCGAATTATCTACGATTTCATAAACCAGATGATGCAGCCCCTTTTCACTTGTGGAACCAATATACATGCCCGGACGCTTCCGGACAGCCTCCAATCCTTCCAACACCTGGATCTGATTTTCGTTATATTCCGCTGACACCAAATCCTCTCCTTTCAAAAAGCCAAACCTTGAAGACTTCGTTCTATGCTCCGCTCAGCATGGAACGAACCTTTTCCGGAGGCACACTGCCCCCTGAATTCCCGCGAGCCCTTCAGCATTTGCTTTGACCTTAAACGTTAATGGGCAAGACTGACGTTTTGCCGATATTTTTTCAGAAGCAGGGCAGATTTGTCTTACCTGCCGTTCTTTTTTTATCAGGCGGGAACAATCTTTTCAAAACAAAAAAGAAATCCTGTGCGCTTTTTTCAGAAATTCAGCAAAAGCAAGCGCGTAAGCAGTCTTTCCTTTCTAAAAACCCAAAAATCTTATCGTTTTGATTATACCATAATTTGTCTTTGCCGACAAGCGGAAAGTATTGATTTCACAACATTTTTTAAGGATTTCGGCAGTAATTTTCAAAATTTTCTTACCTTATAATTTAAAACAGGTCAGAAAAGGATGAAAATCCTCATTCAGGCGGGACTTTTATTGACTTTCCCCCTGCAAAGTGCTATGCTTATCAAAAGAAGGACAAATGTACATGGGGGTCATGAAATGAGTTTTGATATTGATTTTATGCTGGAACTCGGAAAAACGCTTTCGCTCCTGTTCGTTATCATATTCATTGAGGGTGTAATTTCCGGCAGACCAGACGGAAAATGGCCGGGGCTGCTTTTCGCATCCTTCATTGGTGTGATTTCCATTATCGTGTGGGCAGTTTCCCGCTCCTTTCAGTATTTTCTGTTTATGCTGGTGCCGACGGCTATCTGCTTTTTTGTGTATTACATATCCAGAAGGAATGTCGCAAAAGGGCTGGGCTATCATCCAGAAGAGGAAGAATAACCATACGGCAGGTACGGACTTTTTTCCGCCTGCCGTTTCATTTTGGAGGGATTGCAATGGTTCAGAAAAAACAACTCTGCGCCCTGCTTTTATCCGTTCTGCCGCTGGTCGGCTGCGGCGCAGATCAGCCAACGTTTACAGCGGAGGCAGGAACACAGTCGCCAATTGTGAAAACAGTCACATTTGCGGTAGTCGGGGATATCATGGTGCATGACTATCAGTATAACGAATCCTACGACCCCGCAACGGGGACATATGACTTTATGCACAATTTTCAGGATATGAAGCAATATTTTGAAGGGCGGGATATCGTCCTGGGCAATCTGGAACTGACATTCGGCGGGCCCGACCGCCCCTATTCCTCCTTCCCCTGCTTCAATACGCCTGACAGCTTTCTGGACGCCGTAAAAGACGCAGGCTTTAACCTGCTGACAACGGCGAACAACCACAGCATGGATACGGGCAAAGCCGGCGTCATCCGCACGCTGGACAAGCTGGATGAATACGGTATCCTGCATTTCGGAACGAACCGTTCCCAGCAGGAGCAGGACGCCATACTCTACAAAGACGTGAACGGACTTCGCTTCGCCTTCCTGTCCTATACCTATGGCACGAACGGCATACCCATGCCCGAGCCGTATCTTGTAAACCTCATTGACAACGACCGCATGGTGCAGCAAATCAGAGAAGCGCGGGAAAACGCAGATGTTGTGGTTGTTATGCCGCATATGGGCAATGAATATGAATCCACCCCGCGGCAGATATTCGTGGACTGGGCTGACCTGATGTTTGAATCCGGCGCGGATATTGTGCTTGCCAGCCACCCGCATGTTTTGCAGCGCATGGAATACCGCAGGCTGGATCATGGCGATGGAGAGCATGACGGCTTTATCATCTATTCCCTCGGGAATTTCATATCCTCCCAGACAACGCCGCCCCGAAATGCCAGCATCGTTCTGCATCTGACTGTTGAAAAAGTCGGAAATGAACCGCCCAATGTGCGCGAAGTTTCGTTTGTGCCAATCTGGACACAGTTCCGCAGTGCGGCAGATGTAAACCATTTTGTAGTGCGCAGTGTTTATGAAATGCTGAGCCTGCCCCAGCCTGAACTGGATCAGACTGTCCGCAGAAAGGACCAGAACCGCCTGCGCGAAATCCATAAGGAAACAGCCTGTTTCCTGCTGGACAGGGATATTCCGCTGGAGGAAATGCAGGAAGAATATGTTTTCCCTAAACCGTAAAATGTGCTTGTTTTATAATTAACAAAGTGGTATACTGAGAAGCAATAACAGAATATCTCAAAATCCAACAAGTTTTTATATAAATTTAGACGCCAGCCGCATATTATGCGGCTGAAATCGGGTTAAGGGGCTTGCCCCTTACGGGTGGTTGAGGGTGGTGAGCCTCCGGTGGAGGCTCGTTCAGCGCGGACCGGAACGGAGTGCAGACCAGAGCCCTCAAGGTCTTTTGGGTCTTTATGCTTTTTCGTTTTGCTGTAAAAGAAAAGGGGGAATTTACAATGACGGAAACGGATTACCTTGCGGAAAACGTTGCCTCTTTGCGGAAGGATTTGGGGAAAAACAATATCTCGCAGAATTTGTTCCAGCGTTTTAAGGAACTGATTATTTCCGGCCAGCTGCCCGCGGGCTATATGCTGCCAAATGAAAACGTCGTCAGCGAAATGCTGGGCGTTGGCAGGAGCACCCTGCGGGAAGCCTATACCGCTCTGGCTGTATTCGGCTTTATCCAGCGTTCCAAGGCCGGCACATTCATCAACCAAATCGACAATATCGTCAATATTGCACCGTTCAGCATCACCGTTGAAAACTCCGACCTGAGCGACCTTTTGGAGTTCCGTTATATGCTGGAAGGCGAAACGGCAAACTACGCCGCCAAACGCGCCACCCCTGAGGATATTTCCCAGTTGGAATATTCCTATGGGAAAATGATTGAATTTCGCCATGATGTCAATCAGTTTGTAGATTATGACGCAATGTTCCATATGCAGGTTTCCGCTGCAACGCATAATAAACTGCTGATGAGTACCATGATTGCGGCAAAAGATTCTTTTGAAAAGGGTATCCGTCTTTCCCTGCGCGAATCCCTCACGCAGAACCCACGTGTAATCGATGTTACAATAGAGCTTCATGGAAAAATTATAGAAGCCATTAAAAACGGGGATTATCAGACTGCCTACACCGCTATGCGGGAGCATATTTCTTATGTAAATCTGACAGTAAAATACGGCTGATCAAAAGGCTTTATACGGCGTCTGCCGCATAAAGCCTTTTTTGTCCCTCTCATAACTCCATTTCAAACTCCAGCTCTGTCAAATCCTCTCTCCAGGAGTGATTCGGTCTTTCCGCGCATTTGCGAAAACCCGCTTTTTCGTACATGCGCACTGCGTCTTTCAAATCATCTGTTGTTTCTAAATATATCTTATGGAAACCTTTTTCCCGCGCAAACGTCAGCGCGGCGTCCAGCAAATGTCTGCCTAATCCTATGCCGCGGTAAAGCGGGTCAAGCAGAAACCAGCGCAGCTGCGCCCGTTCTCCGCGCTCCACAATGCCAATACAACCGACAATCCTCTCGTTATGCTCTGCGCACCATATCCTGCTTCTTTCCGGCTCCGCGTTCTGCATATATTCAAAAAAAGACTGTGCGACATATGCCTCAAAACATGCGTTATAGCCATATTCCTCCTGATAAATCCACCCATGCATATAAGTCAGATAACCAATATCGCCCGACCTTTGTTCTGTACGCAGTGTAACCTCCTCCGGTCGGATTTCCTTCCCGCCTGTCAGAAGCGTCCGCACTGCCGCCATGCTCCGCGTCAGCTCTGTCCGCTGTGTCTCCGGCAGCGGCTCAATGAGCGATGCAATCTGTTCCTCAGAGCTTTGTTCCAGCGCGGCAAGTTTTTCCTCCCCCGCTTTCGTCAATGACAGCAGCTGCACGCGCCCATCCTCGCGGAAAGGCTTTCTTTCCAGCCAGCCAGCCGTTTCCAGTCCCTTTATAATGCGGCTGATATACCCTGCATTGACTTGCAGAGCCTCCGCCAGCAGCTTCGGCGTGCAGCCCGCTTTGCCGGCTTCAAACAGCACACGCGCCTCCGCCAGCGAAAGCCCGCTTTCCAGAATATGCTGGTCGAGCAGCCCAAGGATATTCGTGTAATATCGGTTAAAACTCCTGATTTCACTGATTTGTTTTTGTGTATTCCGTTCCATTGCAGTCTCAGCCCCTTTCTTTATTATAGTTTAATAAAATTAGTTGCCTTTGTCAATCATTTTATTTGCCCAAGGCAATTATTTTTCAGAGATGCGGCAGGATATCCCGCAATCACAGTACAAAGGGATACTGCTTGCTTTTCCTGCATTTTTATGCTAAAGTTTTGAGTATATGAGAAGTACCAAAAACATGAAATGTGATATCTTATTTATATTACAAACGGCGCAGGAAACGCGTTTTGCCTGTTGTACCGTTATTATAGGAGGAAAAAACATGGATTTTAAGTTTGAAATCGCAAAACTACTGGCAGACGCCGCCGGAATTTCCGCAGAAGACGCCGCGGCGGCTGTGGAAGTGCCTGCCAATAAGGCAATGGGGGATTATGCTTTTCCCTGTTTCCGTCTGGCAAAAACCTTTCGCAAGGCTCCGCCGCTGATTGCGCAGGAATTGATTGCAAAACTGGAACAGCCCGCCTTTCTTTCCAAAATGGAAGTCGTTGGGGCTTATGTAAACTTTTTTCTGGACAAAGGCGTTTATGCTGAGCAGGTACTGCGCCGCGTGCTGTCAGAAAAAGAAAATTATGGCAAAAGCGATATGGGCAAAGGCAAAACCATTGTTATCGACTATTCTTCCCCGAATATCGCAAAGCCTTTCCATGTCGGCCATCTGCGTTCGACCGTAATTGGCAACGCCATCTATAAAATTTACGAAGAGCTGGGCTATCATTGTGTCGGCGTAAACCATCTGGGCGACTGGGGCACGCAGTTTGGCAAGCTAATCGTTGCCTACAAAAACTGGGGCAGCAAAGAAGCTGTTGAGCGTGACGGCATACAGGAACTGATGCGGATTTACGTAAAATTTCATGACGAGGCGGAACATGCCCCCGCATTGGAAGACGAGGCGCGGCTCTGGTTTGTAAAAATGCAGGACGGCGACGAGGAAGCTCTCTCTCTCTGGAAATGGTTTTATGATATCAGCATAAAAGAGTTTGAACGCGTCTATGATATGCTTGGCGTTAAATTTGACGCATATACGGGCGAAAGCTTTTATAATGATAAAATGGCTCCCGTTGTGGAAGAATTGAAGCAGAAACAACTGCTGAAAGAAAGCGAAGGCGCGATGATTGTAGATCTGGAAGACAAAAACATGCCTCCCTGCCTGATCATCCGAAAGGACGGCGGCACACTTTATGCCACAAGAGATATCACCGCCGCGCTTTACCGCAAAAAAACATACAATTTTGACAAGTGTGTCTATCTGACCGCGCTCGACCAGAATCTCCACTTTGCACAGTGGTTTGAGGTCATTCACAAAATGGGCTACGACTGGTATCAGAATTTGGTTCATGTACCCTTTGGCCTTGTCAGCCTGGACAGCGGCAAGCTCTCTACACGACATGGAAATGTAGTCCTGATGGAGGAATTGCTCAATCAGGCAATCAGCGAAACGAAAAAAATCATTGAAGAAAAAAATCCTGACCTTGCAGATAAGGAGAATGTTGCAAAACAGGTCGGCATTGGCGCAGTCATTTTCAATGACCTCTACAACACCCGTATCAAGGACGTTGTATTCTCCTGGGAGCGTATGCTGAACTTTGACGGTGAAACAGGTCCCTACGTGCAGTATACGCATACACGTGCGTGCAGCATTCTGCGCCGCGCGGAAGAACTGCCCTCTGCCGATACACAGATTGATTTCAGTACGCTTTCCGACGAAGTTTCTCTGGACGTCTGCAAACTTTTGGAGGCATTCCCCGCAAAAATCGCCGATGCAGCAGAAAAGCTGGAACCTTCCGTTGTCACGCGCCATCTTGTTGCAATCGCGCAGGCGTTTAATAAATTTTATCATGATAACCCGATTTTGAACAGTGAACCGGCAACAAGGCAGGCGCGTTTGGCCGTTGTGCTTGCTGTGGAGGCTGTATTAAAAGAAGGTCTGCGTCTTTTGGGCATTGACGCTCCCGAACAGATGTAACATGGAAAGGGGCTGTTGTGATGAAAAAGTTGAAATTGATTTATAATCCTTTTTCCGGCAACAAGAGCTTTAAGTTTGACTTAGACGTCTGCATCGGAATTTTTCAGGAAGGCGGCTATGAGGTCCACCCCTTCCGTACCCTCTCCCCCGGCGATATCGAAAAACATATTGCACAGATGCCTGCGGATTATGACATCATCGTTGCCTCCGGCGGTGATGGTACCGTAAATATTGTACTCAATGCGCTGATGCGGCGCGGGCTGCGCATTCCCCTGGGAATCATTCCCTCCGGCACAGCGAATGACTTCGCGACCTACCTTGGGCTGAAAAGCGGTAAGGTAGAGGAATGCTGCCGGACTATCGTGCAAACAGAGCCGGTTGATATTGATCTTGGTGTTGTAAACGGCAATATTTTCTTCATCAATGTGTGCGCGGGCGGTCTGCTGACGAATGTTTCGCAGACAGTGGATAAGGATGTAAAAAATGCCCTCGGCAGCCTTTCCTATTATCTGAAAGGTGTGGAGCAACTGCCGAGCTTTCATAAGATTCCTTTCCGCATCACCACAAGTCATGAAGTCATAGAAGAAAACCTTTATCTATATATGATCATGAACAGCGCGGGTACAGGCGGATTTACCAAACTTTCTCCCGAGGCTTCTGTAACAGACGGCATGTTTGAACTGATTGCAATTCGCGGACGCTCCCTGATAGAGCTTTCGCCTGTGTTCCTGAAAATGCTTTCGGGCGACCATATCCGTGACCATAAAAATATTTTGTATCTGCGGGACGATTATTTTAAGATTGAATGTCTGGATGAAAACTTTAAGATCATGGAATCTACCGTAGATGGAGAGATGGGGCCAAAAATGCCGTTTGAAGTGCGGGTTTTACCGAGAGCATTGCCTGTGTTTGGAAAGTTTTATGATTGATAAGCAGATTGTTCCACGTGAAACAATTCAAAACCAAAAATTTAAGCAGTGTTTCACGTGAAACACTGCTTTTTTCTTTGCAAACCACTTCCAATATGCTATAATAATAAAAACTGCAAAAATATGAAAAACTATCGCAGAAAGGCGGAAAAATATGAGCAAAGCACGCACCATTGCGATTACAAACCAAAAAGGCGGCGTTGGCAAAACAACAACAGCTATCAATCTTTCCGCCAGCCTTGCGGAAAAAGGAAAACGCATATTGGTTGTGGACGCAGACCAGCAGGGAAATACAACAAGTGGGCTCGGGCTGGAAAAAAACGAAATTGCACAGACGATTTATGAGATTTTTCTGGGCGAAGCAACAGTTTCGGAAGTCAAACAGCCAACATGTATGGAAGGAATGGAAATTCTCCCCTCCAATATCAATCTGACAGGCGCGGAAATCGAACTGATTGGCAAGGATCGCCGCGAATTCATTCTTCGTGAGGAACTGCAAAAAGTGAAGACAAACTATGATTTCATCATCATTGACTGTCCTCCCTCCCTCAATCTGATTACTATAAACGCACTGACAGCCGCAGATACCGTACTTGTTCCCATTCAATGCGAATATTTCGCGCTGGAAGGTCTGGAGCAGCTTCTGCATACCGTCAACCTTGTAAAAGAGCGGCTAAATCCCGCACTTGAAATAGAAGGCATTGTTTTCACCATGTTTGACGCAAGGACAAACCTCTCCCTGCAAGTGGTTGAGGAGGTCAAACGCAGTCTGGGGAAAAACGTTTATCGCACGATTATTCCCCGCAACGTAAGGCTTGGAGAATCTCCCAGCCATGGACTGCCAATATCGCTCTACGACCCGAAATCCAAAGGGGCGGAAGCATATGATTTGCTGGCAGAAGAAGTGATAGAGAAGGAGTGGAAATGAGCATGACAGCGAAAAAAAAGGGACTTGGTTCAAAAGGGCTCGGTATTGAAGCGTTGATTAACAATAAAATGGAAGATTTTAAGGAAGTCAGCCTGCGGCAGCAAACTGGCGAAGCAGTAAATGAATTGGATATAGATTTAATTGAGCCGAACCGCAAGCAGCCCCGTAAATATTTTGATCCTACGGCATTGGAAGAACTGGCGGAATCTCTCAAAACATACGGCATGATTCAGCCAGTTGTTGTGAAAAAAAATGAGGATTTTTATGAACTCATCGCAGGGGAACGCCGCTGGCGTGCAGCAAAAATCGCCGGTCTGCAAAAAATTCCTGTTGTAATAAAAGCATGGGAAGAAGGCGAAGCGTTCGAGGCTGCACTCGTTGAAAACTTACAGCGCGAAGATCTCAATCCAATCGAGGAGGCCGAAAGCTATCAGCGACTTCAGGAAGAATTTCAGCTGAGTCAGGAAAAAATTGCAGAAAGAGTTGGCAAAAGTCGTTCCGCAATTGCAAATTCCCTCCGTCTTTTGCAGCTTGACTCACGTGTGCGAAACTTTGTGATAGAAAACAAGCTCAGCGGCGGCCATGCCCGCACGCTTTTAGGCATTTCAGATAATGATGCGCAGTTTGAACTGGCCGAGCATGTCATAGAGGAAGGGCTGAGCGTGCGCGCGCTGGAGGCACTTGTGAAAAAAGAACAGCAGCGGCTGGAAAATCTGATACTTACGCCGCCCATGCCTGCCCCTGAAGAGTCGGAAAATGATGAAACCCTATTTTATCAGGCAATCGAAGATGATTTGAAATCCATTTTTGCGACAAAGGTAAAGCTGAACAGAAAAAAGAATAAAGGCCGAATTGAAATTGAATACTATTCCAGGGATGATTTGGAAAGGCTTTTGACAATGATAAAAAGAATGGAGCATTAAAATTGGACACTATGGCGATTACACTGACGCAGGAAGAACTGACGCTGCTGTTTTTTGGGCTGACGGCGGCAGTTTTGCTGCTTTTTATATTATGTATCGTTCTGTTTGTGAAGCTGAACAAACAGAAAAAGCGATATGATTTTTTCATGGGCACGAACCGCAAGCCATCATACAGTCTGGAATCCAAGCTGGAAAGCTACTACAGTGTTTCCAAAGGGATTGCGGAAAAATACGCGAAACTGCTGGATATGGTAACAGACATGGACAAAACTATGAAATCCAATATACAAAAGGTCGGGTTGATTCGATACAACCCCTTCGATGAGATGGGCGGCAATCTCTGCTTCGCCCTTGCCCTGCTGGACGGAAGCGACAACGGTGTCGTGCTGAACGGCATTCACAGCCGCACAGGTTCTTTCACCTACGCGAAGCCCATCGAATTGGGCGTCAGCACATACATGCTGTCGGACGAAGAAATCAAAGCTGTTGAAATGGCAAAACAGAACGCCTACCAGCCGGAGCACGAAAAAGTAGTCAAAGTACGGATGAAACGCACATTCAAACGGCGTGATAAGGATGATATCATGCGTGAAAAAATCGCGGCCGCGCAGCAGGAGCAGCAGGCAATGCAGAACGCTGCACCGAAAGAGCACAAGGTTTCTATCGGCGACGTGACAGAGGAAGAACGCGCGCTGATTCTAAAGGAAGAAACGCTTGCGGGTAAAATCGCGGCCGCCGAAGCAATATTGAAAAAACGCGAGCAAGCGAACCAGCTTGTAGAGCAGGTCACAGAAAGTATGGAGCAAACCGAAACAACTGAAAGCGAGGAACTGCTTGACAAAACTCCGCCAAGACGCAGGGCGCGTGCAGCAAGTATGGAAACAGCAGAATCTGCCCCGCTTGAGGAAACAATGCAGACAGTAAATCAAACAACAGAGGATATAGAAACGCCGTTTGTTGAAGCAGTATTTTTAGAGGCTCCGAAACAGGAACCCGAAGAAGAAGAATAAAATTTCCGTTTTAATCTGTGGATAAGTGGATAAATTATCCACAAACTGTGGATAAAATAAGTTGTCCAGAAACTTATCAACAGTATCAACAGGGTTATCCACAGTTTACACACATATTATAAAGCGATAAAGGAGAGGAAAATGGGCTATAAAATGGTATTTTCAGACATGGACGGCACGCTTCTGCGCAACGGAACAGAGATTTCTGTGGAAAACTCGACTGCCATACGCAAAGCTGTGGACAAGGGTGTGGAGTTTGTACTTTGCACAGGGCGCGGCGTTTTCGGTGTAGAGCGTTACTTAGAGGAGCTAAAACTGCTTGGCAGAAAGGGCTATGCCATATGTCAGAATGGCGCGACAGTGTACGACTTGCAGACGATGCAGGTGGCAATACGCCGCAGCTTTCCGCCGGAATGGTTCGCAGAGCCGGCGCGCATCGCGCGGGAAATGGGGCTGGAGTTGTATTATTACGATGACAGACGTTTTATGACAGAACGCCCGACGAAACAAGTGCAGAAATACTGCAAAGTCATGCGGACAGAAATGGGCATTCTTGAAAATCCTCTGGATTATGATGGAGAATTCACAAAATGCCTTGCCAGCGGACCGAGAGAAAAGCTGGCACAGCTAAGGGAACAGGTTCAGCCATTTCTAAACGGCAGACTGGATACCTTCTTTTCCAGCGAAATTTATCTGGAATTCGTGCGGCATGGCGTAAATAAGGGAAACGCGCTGGCGGATACGGCGGAAAAGGCAGGCGTTCCTCTTTCGGAAGTCATTGCCATTGGCGACAGCGATAATGACCGCTCGATGATACTGCGCGCGGGGCTGGGCGTGGCCGTACAGAACGCAGAGAAGGACGTAAAAGCCATCGCGGATTATGTGACGGAGCGAAGCTGTGAGGAAAACGCTGTTGCAGAAGTGATTGAAAAATTCATATGGTCATAAATACTGTTTGTGAATGCACTTCAAAAAAAGCCAAAAACCAACGCCCCTGCCATGCGTCAGCAAGGCAGGGGCGTTTCCAATCATCAGCACAAAATCAAAACATAGATTGAGCAATCTCTTCAAAGTACTCCTTCGCCTCGGCGTATTCGGGAGCATTTGTAATGCCCGCAAAAGCGGTCTGTGCCTCCACATAAGCAGCCTTTGAAATCTGTGGTTTGTTATCAGATAAAGTGTTTTCCATAAACATTAAATAAAGATCTGCAAGCAAAAAAGCACTTTCATCACCAGAACGGATTGTTGGAAGAAGCTCAGAAAGCTCCTCCATAGAAATACTTACATAAAATTCCCCGTATTGTGCCATAACCGGCAGGTCGCCTGTCACCGTGGGCATTGTTTCAGGCTGCTGTTGTGCGCCTGCTTGCGCCTGCTGTGCGCTGGCAGGAACTTCCCCGAGATAAACGGTATTTGTCCCCGCATCCCAGCTTACTTCTTTGCCAACAGCTTCGCCTACCGCGCGTATCGGCAGATATGTCGTGCCATTATAAATGAACGGCTCCGCGCTGGTGGAAACCTCTTTCCCGTCCACAACGATTTTGATATTGCGGAATGTCGCAGAAATGTTTTTTGTGCCGTTCGCCGCGGAAACGGTGCAGGTGCCGAGTGCCATTGCGCCCAATAAACAAAATACAACTGCTTTTTTCTTCATAAATCTCTCCCCTTCTGTAACGTAAAGTTCTCTCAAAGCTATAGCCGATGATTTCATAAATCCATTTTTATGATACCCTAAACATGCATACTGAGCAAGGAAAAAAATCGAAAATTATCGGCAAATTGTCAGAATTTATGGAAAATTTGAAAAAAGAGGGAAAAAGGGAAAGGCGCAATGTCAGGGGAGACATTGCGCCAGTGAGTGTGCGCACACTCGGGGCATATTGTGGTACAGGAAAAGGGGTTTTCTTGTACTCCAATAGAATAACCGAATCAGATAAGAGTATCTTTAGAAAAACATTAAAAAATGATTAGAAATGAATATTTTCTTTCCTTCCCGTTTCAGCAGAAAAAACCAGAAAACAGTACAAAAAAGCCTGTGAAACATCTGTAATCAGACATTTCACAGGCTTTTGAAGGGGAATCGTCAGCGCGTATTCCTCTTAGTGCATCGGGATAATCTCACCATTATAAGTATCATTTACATAAGCCGCAACGTCCGCGCCTTCCAGCACTTCCGCCAGCTTCACCAGTTCAGGGCGGCTTTCATCGCCAGCTCTCACCGCTACTACGTTTGCATAAGTTTCACCTGCAAGGGAATCTGCTGTTTCCGCCGCAAGCGCGTCAGAGGGCTTCAAATTGTTCTGGAGCGCGTAGTTTGTGTTGATTACCGCAAATCCGAGGTCACTCAGAGACAGGGGAAGCTGTGCCGCCTCCATATCAATGATTTCCAGGTTTTTGGGATTTTCAATGATGTTCAGTTTTGTTGCAGCAAAGCCAGCCTCAGGGTCAACCTTAATCAGGCCGTTTGCTTCCAGCAGAAGCAGCGCGCGTCCGCCGTTTGTGCCATCGTTAGGAATGCCAACCTTTGTACCTTCGGGAATATCTGCAAGGTCTTTCACAGAACCTGCATAAATAGACATCGGTTCAAAATGTACAGATGCGATGGAAACAAGGTCTGTATCGTGTTCCTGATTGAACAGGTCAAGGTAAGGCTGATGCTGGAAGAAATTCGCATCCAGATCGCCGGATTCCAGCGCAAGGTTAGGCTGTACATAATCGTTAAATTCAATAATATCCAGCGCAATGCCTTCTGCCGCCAGCGCATCTTTTGCCGCCGCAAGAATCTCCGCATGAGGTGTCGGAGACGCGCCAATTTTCAATGTTACTTCGCCGCTTTCTGCGCCGTCTGTGTTTTCCGCACTGTTATTGTCCGCAGGGGCCTCAGAGCCGCCGCCGCACCCAACAAGGCCGAACGCCAAAACACCTGTTACTGCTAATGCCAAAAACTTTTTCATTTTTCTTATCCTCCTTAAAAATACGTTACTTTATGTATAAAAACCTTTGCAGTTTTTACAGCCTCTTATCACTATGTCTGGAAATTCTTGTTCCAACCTCCTGGAATACCTGCACGATAAGCACCAGCAGGACTACCATCACATACATAATTTCTTTATCCCCGCGGTAATAGCCATAATTGATAGCAATCGCGCCAAGCCCGCCCGCGCCGCAGATACCTGCCATTGCGGAATATCCAAGTATCGTTGTAACCGCGATAGCGAAGCCCAGCAGGAGCGAAGGCATAGCCTCCGGCAAGAGCACCTTTGTCATAATCTGGAACGGCGACGCGCCCATCGACTGTGCTGCCTCCACAACGCCCTTATCCACCTCTTTCAAAGAGGATTCCACCAGCCGCGCCACAAACGGACCTGCCGCCACCAGCAGGGCAAGGCTTGCGGCTTTCGGCCCGATAACCGTACCGACCACAATTTTCGTAATCGGCATGATTGCAACCAGCAGTATCAAAAACGGTACCGAGCGGATAAAGTTAATGATAACGCCGAAAATCTTATTCAGCGAAACAATCGGGTAAATCCCGTCCTTATCCGAAACAACCAATAACATTCCCAGCGGCAGACCGATCACATAAGCGAAAAACGTTGAAACCAGCGTCATAAACAGCGTTTCCAAAAACGCCTCGCCGACCAGCAGCAGCATACCTTGCTCAAACATACTCTACCTCCTCAACCTCGACCTTCCTGTCCCGCAGATATTGTATCATTTTTCCGCGTATCTCCGCGTCCTCCGGAAACTGCAAAATCATCTGCCCAAATACGCCGCCCTTGATATTTCGCGTGTTGCCGGAAAGGATATTGACCGGCGCGCCGTATTCTATCATCATATTGCCCAAAATCGGCTCGTTTGCGGAATCGCCCTTGAAAACCGTCCGGTAACAATACGGCACGTGTCCGACATACGCCTCTTTTTTCTCACCATCATGGAATACAAGCTCCCGTCCGATTTGTGTTTTCGGCGAGCGGAAAATTTCTTCCACACTCCCGATTTCCGCAATATCGCCGCCGTCCAAAATGGCAACGCGGCTGCAAATCTTCTGTATGACACTCATTTCGTGCGTAATCACAACAATCGTAATACCCAGCCGTTCATTGATATCCTTCAGCAGAGAAAGTACGCCAGCCGTCGTATTCGGGTCAAGTGCGGAAGTCGCCTCATCGCAAAGCAGCACCTTCGGCTCTGTTGCCAATGCGCGGGCAATTGCGACCCTCTGTTTCTGTCCGCCGGAAAGCTGTGCCGGATAAGAGAGCATTCTCTCCGAAAGCCCAACCAGTTCCAAAAGCTCCTTTGCACGTTCCTGCGCCTTTGCCTTTGGCACACCGGAAATTTTCATTGGAAACATAACGTTTTCCAGTGCAGTTTTCTGCATCAGCAGATGAAACTGCTGGAATATCATACCCATAGAATGACGCTGCGCGCGCAGTTCCTTTTCACCAAGGGAGGTCAGTTCCACCCCGTCCAAAAAAACCTGGCCAACGGTAGGGCGTTCCAGCAGGTTAATGCAGCGCACAAGCGTACTTTTTCCTGCGCCGCTCAGACCAATGATACCAAATATTTCACCCTTATAGATATCCAGGTCGATGTTATGCAGCACCTCAATGGTGTCTTTCTTTTGCGGGAAACTCTTGCAAATACCCCGCAGCCGGATCATGGCTTGTTTTTCTTCCATTTTGCTATCACCTTTCTTTTTCTGTGGCTTTTCTTTGGGGGGCCTTGCCACCAAACTCCCACAATCCTGTCAGTACTTTGCCTGCGGCAAAGCCACCTGCGGTGTCCGGACTTCTTTCCGGTACCTATTCAAAAGGGCCTGACCCCAAACTTTATTTTTGCAAAGCTGCGTTTTACCCGGGATTTACAAAAATTATTGGGTTAACGTTAAAACATTTACAAAGCAAATCATTTAGAGCAAGTTCCGCTATACAAACCATTTTTTCAAAATTCGCTTAACAGGCAGCCTGAATCTTTTGATTTGTATTTCATGAAAAAAGCCCTCATCCCTGAACAATAGTTCCAAGGACGAGAGCAATGCTTCGTGTTACCACCTTAGTTTACCATAACCTCACAGTTACAGCCTTCGCAAGTACGGGCAAGCCTGCCGATACTCTGACGCTGTCACGGGCGTTCCCGTCGCAGCCTAAAAAGGGAATCCTTTCTCGGTGCGCGGCTCCAAGACCATCTTCCACTCCTGCCGCCCCGCCCGTTCTCAGCCTCATCGGGTTCTCTGTAAAAGCTTTCAGAATGTACTCTTCTTTTCACTGCCTTTTTCTGTTCTGCTGTTACGGTCTATTATAGCGGCTTAAATATATTTGTCAACCTTTTTTTTGGTCTTTTTTTCAATACTTCAAAATACCTGCGTCGTATCGGAAAAAGTGAAATGCCTATTGTAATTTTTCCCGAATGTGCTATAATAATAGAGTCAAAGAGGCGCGGGCGGCAGTGCCGCCGGAAGGAAAGCTATATCCCCACCCTTTTCCCCAGAGAACCGGCGGTCGGTGAAAGCCGGTGAAAAAGGCAGGAAGTTCCACTTTCCAAGCTGCCGGTGAAAGCCGGAAGGGTAAGCCCTTTATCGCTGTTTAAGAGGTTCGGCGGAAATCCGCCGTTCAATCCGGGTGGCAACGCGGGAAATATTCTCGTCCCTGTTTTATGCAGGGACGATTTTTTATTTCCATTTCAAAGGATTCACACGGGAAAGGGGACAGAATTCCCGTGGTTTTTCCACCCGCGCCGTCTGTATTTTGAAAAAACAAAGGAGGATTTGCAAACATGCTCGACATTAAATTTGTAAGGGAAAATCCCGAAATCGTAAAAGAAAATATCCGCAAAAAATTCCAGGACAATAAACTGCCTCTGGTGGACGAAGTTCTTGAGCTGGACAAGGAAAACCGCGCAATCAAGCAGGAAGTAGAAGCCCTGCGCGCGGAACGCAATAAGCTTTCCAAACAGATTGGCGGCTTAATGGCAAAAGGCGAGAAAGAAGAAGCTGAAAAAGTAAAAGCGCAGATTGCCGCAGAGGCGGAACGCGTGGACAGCCTGAGCGTACGCGAAAAAGAGGTTGAGGAACGTATTAGAGTCATTATGATGACAATTCCCAATATCATCGACCCCTCCGTGCCCATCGGTAAGGACGACAGCGAAAACGTCGAAGTCGAAAAATTTGGTGAGCCCGTTGTACCTGATTTTGAAATCCCCTACCATACGGACATCATGGAAAGCTTTGACGGCATCGACCTGGAAAGCGCACGGAAAGTTGCCGGCAACGGCTTTTATTACCTCATGGGCGATATCGCAAGGCTTCATTCCGCAGTTCTGGCGTACGCGCGTGATTTCATGATTGGCCGCGGCTTCAAATACTGCATTCCGCCGTTTATGATTCGCAGCAATGTCGTTACAGGCGTTATGAGTTTCGCAGAAATGGACGCTATGATGTACAAAATCGAAGGGGAAGACCTCTACCTCATCGGCACGAGCGAACACTCCATGATTGGTAAATTCATCGACACCATGAATAAAGAGGAAGACCTGCCGCAGACGCTGACCAGCTATTCCCCCTGCTTCCGCAAGGAAAAAGGCGCTCATGGCATAGAGGAACGCGGTGTATACCGTATCCACCAGTTTGAAAAGCAGGAAATGATTGTTGTCTGCAAACCGGAGGAAAGCCCGAAATGGTTCGATAACCTCTGGCAGAACACAGTAGACCTGTTCCGCTCAATGGATATCCCTGTACGCACGCTGGAATGCTGCTCTGGTGACCTGGCGGACCTGAAAGTAAAATCCGTAGACGTTGAAGCATGGTCGCCGCGCCAGAAAAAATATTTCGAGGTCGGCAGCTGCTCCAACCTGAGCGATGCACAGGCGCGCCGCCTTGGTATCCGCGTTACCGCGCCGGACGGCAAAAAATATTTCGCGCATACGCTGAATAACACAGTTGCCGCACCCCCGCGTATGCTGATTGCCTTCCTGGAAAACAACCTTCAGGCAGACGGCAGCGTAAAAATCCCCGAAGTGCTCTGGCCTTATATGGGCGGCACAAAAGTTCTTACACCGAAAAAATAATCCTGCACGCAAAAAATCCCTGAAAAATACTTTCAGGGATTTTTATTAATTTATTATGTTATTTATTGCGTGGGGTGTGCGTCAGGATTCATTCCCCGCATTCTCCGGTGCGCTGTGCAGCATATTTTTGATTACGCTGATATCCACAGAAGCCCCGGCCGATTGTTTATTCATTTCCGCTGCGGTTATCAATTCTTCGCGCACGATAGAATACTCCCGCGGCGCGTCAATCGCGAGCTTCACTCGGTCGGAACCGATTTCAGAAATACGGATTGTAATTTCTTCTCCAATACGGATTGCTTCGCCCGTTTTCCTTTGCAGTATCAGCATATCTTCTCACTTCTCCTTTACAGCAAATTCATGGAACGGCTGCTTGAACGCATACTGACCGTCATCTAAAATAATCTGCATCGCCTGCTTCGTTTCCGCATTGACAGCCAGCGGACAGCGCAGATTCACAGAACTTTTCGAAATATCTTCATCTAAAACGCAGATATTATAGAATAAAAGCTCCTCACTGGATTCCGCCGAAAGAAATTTCAAATCAGCCTCCGCCAATACAGGCTTATATTCCGGCAAAAAACAGAATGGATTGATGACTACAAACGCCAGCTGTTCGTTTTCGATGTTCTGTAAACAAAGCAGCCCGCCATTCTCGTCCTCAAAGCGAATCAGAATAAACTGCCGGCTTTCTTCAAAACCAAAAATTCCTTTAGGGAATGTAATGACTTCGTCCTCAGTGTACGGCATCGCACCAAAATACTTCGTATTGATTTCCATGTTTTCACTCCTGTTCACGCTTTCACGTCGATAGGCTCATAGCCGGGCGCGGCACTGGGCGGCACATACAGCGGTTCACCAATGTATTCAATCCGAACATCCGGCATCTGCGAAATAGAAATTTCAATATCCCCGGGAATAAATTCGAATGTGCCTTTCTGTACCTGCCAGTCAAAATTCATTTTGTCCAGCTGGTAATCAATCGTAAGGTCTCCGCCGCTGGGCGTAATCTCAACCCCGCCCTTCGGAATAAAATCAATCCCAATATCGTCCATACCCATAAACTGGTCAGTGTGATTTTTAATAATCTGCCCCAGCACATCATCGCCAAATTTCGCATTCAACAGCAAATGCCCTTCGCTGGAATACGTCGCCGTAGCTTCATAGGCCGCAGTTTTGCCCTGCTGGGCATAGCGGCGGATAGAACTCCCCGTGCTGGCCGGGCGGATAGAATCCCTTGCTTCAAAAGTATCCAGATTCAGTTTAATCGGGCTGCTCTTGATTCGCAGACCGCCCTTATCTCTGGAAATCTCAAGGTCAGCGGAGCCGTGCTTATATTCCAGCTTCGCGTGCTGTATGTTCATTTCAAATGCTATGGGAATATTCGTAATTTTCAACAACTGCTCCATACATACACCTCCGCAAAAATTTTTTTGCCTCATACCTGTTGGGGATTCCTTCCCCATACCCCTGTTGTGTCCATACACAATATAACATATTATATTAAAATTTTCAAATAAAATCTTAATTTTCCTCAAATCCACCTATAACCGCGCGTTTGGCGCGGTTATAGGAGTCTGCTTTCTGTTTGATTGCTTCTGTTATCTCATAAAGTCCAGAAGGGACTGGGAAAGAATATTCGTCCCAACCTTAAGCGCCGCATTGTAGCAGTACTGCTGGTAGATATAAGTAGAAATTGCTTCCTCCATATCTACTCTTTCCACAGAAACAATACGCTCATTCAATGTATCGTTGTAGGTTTCCAGCCTCTTCATATTCGTACGCAGGAATTCCGCGTCTGTATCCAGCTTTGTCTGTGAATCAATAAATCCCTTCATTTCATCCTGAAATTTATTGATCATTCCATCCAGTTTTTTATGGTCAAAATCCGGAGATTCCAGTTCACTGGCCATCTGCCCCAGCAGTACAACGATGTTGTCGCTCATGCCATCCTCACCAGGGCCGTAGCCAAGGAAATTGATGCCGGGATAAGACGTATTGAATGCGCTGGTATTGATAATTTCAGGCTTGCCGTCCGCTGTGCCCTCCGTTGTTTCTTCCAGACCAAAGCCAAGGTCAACATATACCGTTTCTTTGGAAAACTCCTTCAGCTTCTCCAAATCCGCAGGGTCGCAGCTGTTTACGTCAATTCCGCGATAGGTCAGCGTTTTTCCGTCATCAGAAAGCACAAAAGGCACTTCGTGCGTTTCCTCACCGCCGAACAGAAATTGTCCGTTGATCTGTGTATTCGCGGCAAGCACAAGGGACTGCTGCATACCGCGCAGGGTAGCGGCATACGTATTCCGCGTACTTTGGTTCCAGTTTGTACCGTTTACAGATTTCAGGGAATCAGGGTTAATCGTTTCCGTCAAAATTTTAGAAATCTGCAAAGTCGCACTTTCCAGCTCAACAACACGGGAAAGTGTTTCTTCATTCATTTCCATCTGCCCCGCGTTCTTACGGAACTGAGCCCGCAGCCGGAACGCCCGCACAGCGGAAGCAGGGTCCTCGGAAACCTCGTTAAAATTGCGTCCTGTCAAAACACGGTCCTGTGCTTTTGCGTATCTGTTCAGAGATTTATTCAGACCGCGGTTATAATGATCCATAATGGCTTTGTTTGTAATACGCATACGTTTTCCTCCTTCAAAAATAGGGTTTGTATTCCCCCCTTCGGCATTCCCCTGAGGTTATGCCTGTTCAGGCGGTGCTCCGGCGGTTTTGTCCGCCGGATACCAGCCTGTGAGCCTTTCGGCCTGTTTGTTTATCCTTCCGTACCCCGATTACCGGCCAACCATACCGGTCTGTGTCAGCAGGATTTCCAGCACCTGATCCATCGTTGTCATCATTCTCGAAGCCGCCACATAAGACTGCTGGTACCGCATGAGGTTCATTGCCTCCTCATCGTGGCTTACGCCTGTCGCCGCTTCACGTTCGTCAGCAATGCTGCCCGCAAGCATCCCGTAGTTGTCAGCTTTTTCCGTTGTATGTTTGATGTCAAGCCCCAGCGTTGCGTCAAGGCTGACATAATATTCCTCAAATGTACCGTCAAATATCTTAGAGCCGGGCTTTGTTGCCGATGTAATCTGGTTTGTTTTCGGGTCAACATAAACCGTCAGGCTTTGTTTTGCCGCCGCGTCCTGAAGTCCCTGCGCGTCACTGAACATCTGTTTTTCCGCCATGGCAGCTTTCAATGTATCCAAATCGCTGAATTCTCCCTTTTCGGGGTCTGCCACAACAGGCGGGGTCGCTGTCGGGTCAGGCGTCACATATGTGAATGTTACCCCATTGAAAGTAACATCCGCTCCACCATTTGCTGCTGTTTCCACCTCGGCAGGGTCAACGAATGTAAACGTCTTGGAGTCGCTGGAATTCGGGTCGCCGATTGTAATGGTGTTCCCTGTTACCATGCTGCCAATGCCGGGTTCCTTGTCAACGGAAACAGCAACATCTTTGCCCACTGTTTTCTCTATGCCAGTAATCCTCGGCGGAGTCGAGCCATCTGCTGTAATCTCAATATTCTTATCCGCAGCCACTTTCATCAGGCTGTCCATATCGGAAAATTCGCCTTTATCAGGGTCTGCGACAGGATTGCCTAATGCATCTGTCGCCGGTTTATACGTAAACGTATTGCCGTCAATGGTGATGGTATCGCCATATTTCATGCTTTCCGGCTTGATATTCGCAAAACTGCTGATTGTCTCGCCCTTCACCTGCACGTCATACGGCCGGAATGTCTGGTTCGTTGTGGTCGCGCTCAATACACCGTCCGCGTCCTGCGTCAGTTCAACGCCGTTTTTCGACGCCGCTTTTTTCAGCGTGTCAAAATCAGAAAATTCATTTCCGCTTTCGCCCGTCGCGCCCTTCGTGTAGGTATATGTTTTCCCGTCAATCGTGACAGTGTCGCCTTCTTTCAGGCCGGTAAGGTTTGGCTCTTTCGATGCAGGACCGGTTGTATTAAAGTCAATCTGAATCTGATCCATCAGGTCAACGTCCGCCTTGTAATTCAGCTTGCCGTTCAGCATATTGATAAAGTGCAGTACGTTTGTGTTGTTGCCGCTCGGATCATTTTCGTTCAGTGCGGTCGTAATGCCGTAGGAATTATCAACCCAGCCGTCCGCAAGGTCGATTGTGCCCGCCGTAATCTTGCCGCCGTCACGGCTCTTAAAGAGGTCATGGCGTTCCGCTGTACCGTCCTCGTTTTTGACGGTTTCCATATCAGCTTCCTTCTTCGGTGCAGGAATCTTCAGCGGGATAGGCTCTGTATCCGGTACCAATTCCGTTACCTGCTCCATCAATGGAATCTTATTGCCGTTGGCATCTAATTCATACTGGCCATTAGCGTCTTTTTTGTAAGCAGGAATCATAATGGGATTGCCTTTATCATCAAAGCGTAGATTTCCCTGGTCGTCAACAGCCTGTTCATATATCTGCTTCATAACAGGAGTAACGCCATCCGCCTCAAATTTGGGTCTTTCCCACAGTTTATCCGGATTTTTCGGGTCTGTTTTATAAACAATATTGCCGTTTTCGTCTCGTTTAACTTGTTCTTTCTGCTGAAAACCGCCCTGTCCGTCCGGCTCCATCTCATAAACAGTGTTACCTTTTTCATCTGTAACGTTAATGTAAATGGTCTGCCCGTTTTTATCCTTATCATAAATCGGGTTGCCTTTTGCATCCAGCTGATAAATCGGTTTACCATTTACGTCCAGAGGATTTTTCTTATCCGTATCCTTCGGGTCATATACTAATGAACCGTTTGTATCAATATCAAGCTTCCCGTTATACGTATACGTCTTGCTGTCTTCGTTATAATCGTAGTTGGTGTAAAGCAGGTAAGAATTTCCGTCTTTATCTGTCCCTGTTTTCTGCACCGTAAACTCATACGGGTTATTCGCCTGATTCATCGCCTCTGCAAATTTATTAGCGAGCGTATCCAGCATATTTTTGTAATAGCCGATACCGCGGATGGTATTGGGAGGATCGTCGTATTCCGCGGAATAGTTCAGCATTTCCAGCGCGCCCTTGAGTATACCGTCCGTCAGCAGCTCGTTTACAGATTCCACCGCCGCGCCCTTTGCTTCGGACTGTGCCAGCGCGTCCAGTGCCTTCTGCACCTTATCCTTCGCCTCGTCCAGATTATTCTGCGCCAGGTTCTGCCCTGCTAACGCAGCGTTTGTCAGCAGGTCTGTTGTAATGTCATTGTTAGCCTTATCTTTCAGTGGATTGTTATTTTTGTCCAGCAGCTGACCGTTTGTCAAAGGGTTCGTATCCAGATTTGCCAGTGCCTTGCTGTATTTCTGCCTGGAAGCGTCATATGTTTCCTGATACTTCTCTATTTCGCGCTCCTTCGCCCGTATCTCAGATTTTTTTGTATTATATTCATGTACTGCTGCATCTTTGGCGTCCCTCAGCGCAATCAGATCTTTCAGTTCTTGTTCTGTTCTGTCTGCCGGGTCCTTCCCCTCATATTCGAGCAGAGCCTCCCAATGTGCAGCCGTTGCATCCTGCATTGCCTTATACAATGCGGTGCCGTCTTTATTTATGTCATCAGGGTCGCCCAGCTCTGTACGCAGCTGTTCCAGTTCCTTTGCAAGATTTTCCCAGTGTTCCTTTACATCAGCAAATTCATTGTAAGCGTCTGCAAAAGTTTCATTCCGGTTATCAAAGACATTCTGCGCCCTTTCCAGTGCAGACTGTGCCGTATTCAGATTGGAAACCAGTTCCTGGTCGATAGGGCTGAGCGGGCCAAGGCCAACATTGGTCTTGTCTCCATCTTTAGAAAGTATAAATTCCCTGCGCTGTTCATCTGCAATCAATTCATAATTCTGCCCGTCCCTGCCTACCATGGAAATATGCAGTTCGTCAATCACCGTTGACGGAGAAAGGCTGACAGGCTTATAGGTTACATTGATTTTCATGTAATTGGAAAGCTGGTCAATCAGCAGATTTCTCTCGTCCTTCAGCTCCAGCGCGCTCTGACCGATAACTTCGCTGTTGCGAATGCTTTTGTTCAAATCCTGGATACTTTTCAATATCGAATTGACGTCAGGAATATACGCATTTTCCATGTCAAAATTCAGATTTGTTTCAACTTCTTCTATCCGTTTGCTGTAGCTGTTGAACAGCGTCACCAAAGACTGGCAGGAAGCTTTTACCATAGAGTCAAATTCCTTACTGCCAATTTCAGAGGTATATTTTTCAAATTTCTCAATGATATCGCCAATCTGGTTGAAGATACCGCCATCGCCAAGGGAATCATCACCGGCATTCTTTACTTCGTCCAGAATATCGCGCAGATCATTCAGAACATCCAGCTTAACGCCCTGCTCCGAATAATGCGCAACCTCATTGCGGTAGCGCAGATCAAGGAAAGGATCGCGCAGCTGGGAAGTGCCTTTTACAAGCACGCCGTTACCAATATTTACGTTATATCTGGAAGCATAACGGTTGCTTCCGCCGTAGTTGATGCTGACCTGATCCAAAACCTGTCTGGTATAGCCAGGCGTGCCTGCGTTCGTCAGGTTCTGTCCTGTCAGATGAAGGCCATGCTGAGCAGCAGAAAGCCCCAGTTTTGCAATCATATATCCGCCGAATGTAGAACTTATCATATTAAAACACCTCGTTTTTCCTAATATAAAATGATTATCGGGTTATACTCTGCGGCTGGTAAACGTCCGCGGTTTTTCCACTTTTTCCCCGTGGTCGGAATAAACCGTGTCTGCCTCTGCGGGTTTCCCCGTCAAGCCTTCCAGCCCCTTGCTGATACGGTGCAGATTCACCTCTATGGCTGTTTTCGCGCCCTCGTAAACATTTCTGTATTCCTCCAGCGCGGCCGTCATTTCCTGATAAATTGGCAGGAGGATCGCTTTTCTTTCCGGTGTAGCTCCCTCAACAATCTGCTTGAGCGTCAGCTGTTCCGCCCCCATAGCTTTCTGAATGTTCTGCCGTTTCTGGTCAAGCCCGCGCGAGCGCATCACAAGGGCCTGTTCTTTTTTGATGCATTCCTCCAGAATCAGCACGTTGTTTTTCAGTGCGGCGTCCAGCTTTTCCTTTTCCACCGCTGTAATATCCTTCAGGAACACACAGGTGTCCATCAGGTTTTTTTGAAGTTCTTCTGTATGATTCATATCAGGAGTCCTTTCTCTGTTCATGCCTGGCTGAATCAGCCCAAAAGCATTTTTTTTGCGATTTCATCAATCATGATATGATAACTGCCATCCTGCACCTGTGTCCGAATTTCTTCTACCTTCTGCGGGTCAGAAGCTGCGGAAGCCTCTTTCATCACTTTTTTGGATAATTCCCGGGCGAAAGTCATTTCGTCAGGCGTATTTTTGGAATGAATGGTAATTTCATCGAAATTTCTGGAAATCTTTTTCGATGCGTTACCCGCAGGCGCGTGGCTTTCCAGCCTTGACGGACTGCTCAGACGGTTCATAAAATTTCTGCCGCTGTATATTTTCATATAGATCACCTCACATTTTGGATATTGTCAGAGAAAATTTCCCTGACAACAGCCTCAGGCGTTTGACTTTAGAATCCAATCCTATGGAACCATCCATACAGAGCCATCTGTTTTCAGAAATCAAGCCGCCTTGCACAGAGCATTTTTCTCATTTTTTCAATTCTCATTGTATATATCGTCATAAACAGGGATAAAAATAACACCTCCCTGCGGATTTTTGCAGTTCTTTCCGAAAAAATAAGGGCAGGCGGACATTGCGTATGTCTTTCCCCACAATGTCAGAGCCGCCGGAGCAAATATTTTTCCATAGATTTTATGCATAAAAAAGGCTTCGCGGACCGGAAATACTCTTTCATCCACGAAGCAAATTTTTTCATTCCTCATACCTTTTCAAAAAAACTGATTTCCAGATATTCCAGAGGATATCCCAAAAAGCTCAGGGCGCAGAGCCCCCAGCGCATATCCTTCCATCCTCCACATAAAACAGATTCCCCCCGTCCACATACCGCCGCAGAGAATCCTCAATTCCCGTACAGGTCAGGAACGCCTGCAAACCTTCCTGTTCAATGCTCTCCAGCAGGAACTTCTGCCGCCGCTCATCCAGTTCGGAAAAAACATCATCCAGCAGAAGCACAGGCTCCTCCCCTGTTTCCGCGCGTATCAGTTCAATCTCCGCAAGCCTTGCCGCAAGCGCGACCGTTCTCTGCTGCCCCTGCGAACCATAAGCCTTGACCTCCCGCCCGTCAATGCTAAACAGGATGTCGTCCTTGTGTGGTCCGCACTGCGTTGATCCCATATAAATATCGCGTTCCCTGTTTTTCAGCAGCCGTTCCGCCAAAAGCCCCGCGGCACAATTGGGATGGTATGCCGTTTTCAGGCTGTCCTGCCCGCCCGTCAGTTGCCGCAGCTTTTCCGCCGCAAGTCCGTCCATGCGTTCCAAAAAACGCGCTCTTGCAGCAATAATGCGTTCTCCATAATCTGCAAGCTGCCCGTCCCAAACAAAAAGCGTTTCTTCCAGCGCGGGTTTTTTCTGTATGCCTTTCAACAGGTTATTCCTCTGGCGCAGAATGCGGGTGTACTGCTGCAAATCATAATAATACACCCTGCTCATCTGGCAAAGCTCCATATCCAGAAAGCGGCGGCGTTCGGCTGGGCCGTCCTTGACAAGTGAAAGATCCTCCGGAGAAAACACAACTGCATACAGTGTGCCAAACAATTCCCCCAATCTGCGCAGAGGGACGCCGTTCACCGCAACGCCTTTGCCATGCCCGCGCCCTGTTTTTTCCTCACGCTTCAAATGCACGTCAATGCGGTCGATTCGCTGGCTGCGGCGCACAGAAAGGCGGATATGGCTTTCCGCTCTGTCGAAGGCAATCAGCTGCTGATCGCTCTTGCCCCGCATGGAACGGGCCACAGCGCAAAAATAAAGGGATTCCAAAAAATTGGTTTTCCCTTGTGCGTTGCTGCCGCAGATGATATTAATACCATCTGATGGTACCAGATGCAGCTGTGAGATATTGCGGAAGCCCTGCAAAGAAACCTCCGTGATTCGCATTGCCATCACCTTCTTGAAGATTAAAGACCTCAAAGACCTTGGGGACGCCGTCCCCAACACCCCTGCAAGGGCTTTCCGCCCCTGACCCGTTTTCGGCACGCATTCGCGTGCCGGGGAGGAGATTATAGAAAGTGTGAGAGTCTATAAAGATGCCGCCCGTTTCGTTTCCATATTCTGAAACCTTACCAAAGCAATCCCATAACCCCTCGCCACATCTTTCTATTCTCCTTCTGCCAGAACTTCCACCTTCCCAATTCCTTTCACTTCCGCCACGTCCCCATGACGCAGTTTCTTTCCGCGTTCGGATACAGTCTGCCCGTTCACAGTCACCATGCCCTCCGCAAGGTAAATTTTCACATCAGAGCCCTGATCGACCAGCCCGGCCAGTTTCAGAGCCTGCTGGAGCTTAATAAAATCCGTTTGTATTCGTATCTGTTCCATAAGTGCCCACCTCTTTTACATACGCAGCGGCAGTATCAGGTACTTAAAGCTGTCCCCTTCCACTGGCAGCAGCGTGCAGGGGCTGAGAGACGCCATAAAATGTATCCGAACCTGTTCATCCTCGATAGAGCGCAAAGCCTCAATGAGGTATCTGGGGTTGAAAGCAATTGTCAGCCCGTCCCCGTCAATCTCCGCGCCGATTTCCTCGTGTGCCGTTCCCATATCGCTCCTTGCGGTAATATCCAGCTTGTTCGCGCCAATCTCAATACGAACAGGAGTTTTTCTATTATCCCGCGATACAAGAGAAGCGCGCTCCAACGCCTGTATCAGTTCCGTTCTGCTTATCAGAACCTCCGTCTTATAATCATCCGAAAAGCTCTGCGCATAGCGGATAAAATCCCCCTCAATCAATCTGGAAACCATTACAGCCGTTCCGAGGTCGAATAAAATATGACGCTCTGTCAGGCAGATGGAAACCATATCCTCTTCCTCCTGAGAAAGAATTTTATTCAGTTCACCCAGCGTTTTCCCCGGTACAACAACCTCTGTTTCCCCGCTGCTCTGCAAAAGGGGATTTTTGCGGAAGGAAATACGATAGCCGTCCACAGAAACAATATTTACGGTACCTTCCCGCAGCTCCAGTAATTCGCCTGTCAAAACAGGCTTAGAGTCATCCTGTGCAATGGAAAAAATTGTCTGGCGGATCATATCGCGCAGTTTCACCTGATGCATAGAATATGTGTTCTCCTGTTCTACTTCCGGCAGCTCAGGGAAATCATCTGCGTTCTGCCCCATAATTTGGAACCTTGATGTTCCGCTGACGATACGAACGGCGTTGTTCTCATCTGTTTCCATCGTAACGGTTTCGCCGTTCAGTCTGCGAATGATATCGTTAAATATGCGTGCCTCAATAGCAATTTCGCCCATTTCCATAATTTCGGCCTCAATCGGCGCGGTACGGATGCCAATTTCCAGATCGTTGGCTGTTAATATAAAGCCTTTGTTGTTGGCCGTCAGCAGGATACATTCCAGAATCGGGAGAGTAGTCCGGCTGGAAACGGCTTTATTCACAATATTGATATATTGTAAGAGGGTATCTTTATTACAGGTCAGCTTCATGCTGTTCACAACTCCTTTGTTTATTTTTACACAGGCATTCACCTGTGCACAGTGTAAAGAAATAAATAATAGTAGATTCGCAGTAGCAGTAGTAGGCGGTGTGGATTTGTGGAAAACATAATTCCGCGTTGGTTTTATGGGAAATCCTGACAGGGAGAAGTATGTGGACAATTTCCGGGAACCATCAGTCTTTTCCACGTTTTCCACATTCTCTCAAACTCCATCTCATTTATCCACAAATTTTCCAGAGCCTTTCCCACAGCTTTTACACAGGTTAAAGAGGAAAGACTGCGGGACGCTGTCCCGCACCCTGCAAGCCCTTTGAAAAGGGCTTGACCCTAAACTCTACTGCGGAAAACTGCGTTTTCCGAGGCTTGAAGTACAGAAAAATCCTTTTATTTCCGTCCCGCAAAACTATGTTTTGCGGAAAAAGGGTCAAGGGATGAAATCCCTTGCGGGGTTTGGGGCAGAGCCCCAGGATCTTCCCCAATGTTTTCAAGCCTTTTACTGCCCTTTGATTTCTTTTTCCAGTTGTAAAAGCGTCTTTTGCAAAGCGGGGTCAGCCTCCATCTGCTTCTCTATTTTCGATATCGCGTGAATAACCGTGGTGTGGTCGCGTCCGCCAAAGCTCTCGCCAATCTTCGGCAGCGAAATATCCAGCAGCTTCCGGCAGAGATACATCGAAATCTGCCGCGGGAATGCGATATTCTTCGGCTTTTTGCTCCCCTGTATGTCTTCCACACGGATATTGAAATGGTTCGCGACAATCTCCTGTATCAGCTCTGTTGTCAGCGGCGCGGACGCGTTTTCACTGAAAATATCCTTTAGAGAATTTTCAGCCAGCGCGATGGAAATATCCTGATTCGTCAGCTTTGCATATGCGACAATTCGGTTCAGCGCGCCTTCCAGTTCTCTGATATTGGATACAATATTTTTCGCGATATATGCCATTACATCGTTTGGCACTTCAAGGTTGTCACGTTCTGCTTTTTTCCGCAGTATTGCGTTTCTTGTCTCATAATCCGGCGGTTGAATATCCGCGATCAGCCCCCATTCAAAACGGTTCCGCAGCCTGTCCTCCAGCGTTTTAATTTCCTTCGGCGGTCGGTCGGATGAAATGATAATCTGTTTATTCGACTCATGCAGTGCGTTGAATGTATGGAAAAATTCTTCCTGCGTCCCTTCCTTTTTGGATATAAACTGAATATCGTCAATCAGCAGAACGTCGATATTCCGATATTTATTGCGGAATTCTTCATTTTTATTGTTCTGGATGGAGTTAATCAGTTCATTCGTAAAGGTTTCGCTGGTGACATAAAGCACCTTTGCATCCGGTTTTTTATCCAAAATAAAATGCGCGATAGAATGCATCAGATGCGTTTTTCCAAGGCCGGAATTTCCGTATAAAAAAAGCGGGTTATATGCCTGCGCGGGGGCTTCGGCAACGGCAAGGGACGCCGCATGTGCCATGCGGTTGCTGTTGCCGACGACAAACGAGTCAAAAACATATTTCGGATTCAGATTTCGGACAAGATTATTTTCGGTTTTCTGCTCTGTCGGAACAGGCTTCGAGAATTTCTCTTCCTCCGTCAGTATTACAATCTCATATTCTCGGTGAGCCGCCTGTTTCACAGCATTTCGGATAAGCGTCAGGTTCCGTTTTTCCAGCATTTCCCGATAAAATTCGTTTTCTACCTGCAAATACAGGCGGTCCCCCTCTATCCCGCAGGGGATAATAGGCTGTATCCACGTTTCAAAACTGACTGTAGATACTTCTTCTTCAATGAGTTTCAAAGTTTCTTCCCAGATTCGGCTGATTTGTTCCATGCGTTTTCCTCCTTTGTTTGCGAATAGATTTTGTGGATAAATGGCTGCCCTATACACAAAATGCTGGGATATTACTGTGGAAATAAGTTGCCTTCCCGAGAAGTCGTCCTGTTTATGCACAGGCTGGGGAAAACAGCTTTTCAACAGTATCCAATGGTGAAAAACCCTTTGCGTACTCTCGGCAAAACTTTTTCCGGGAAGAAAAAGTCAACAATCTTTTACACAGCTTTAGAAAGTTATACACAGGTTTATCAACAGCTTGTGGATAACATAATGCACAAAGCGTGTGAACCTGTGGAATATGGGGAGCATAATCAGCTCCCCGTTTTTAACAGTATATCAAAAGTTATCCACAGGCGCAATGAAAAACTGTGCCGAAAAATTTGCCGGACATCTGTGAAAAGGCAGTTTTGCTGCTTTTTCTACAACATATGGGAAAAAAAATCTCAAAAAGTCTAAATATCCACATTTTCTGTGGAAAAGTTTTTTTTGGGAATTGCGAAATAAAGAAAAATGGCGTGCCTGTTGGAGTTTGAATCATTTTTTTCTTGACGGCTTGCGCCTTTTTTACTATAATAGTGGCAGTGCTCATACAAGAGCGGCAAAACATTGCTTGAAAAAAGGAGGTGCAATACCAATGAAAATGACATTCCAGCCTAAGAAAAGGCAGAGAAGCAGAGAACATGGTTTCCGTAAGAGAATGAGAACTGCAAACGGCAGAAAGGTGCTTGCTGCAAGAAGAAGAAAAGGCAGAAAAGTATTATCCGCGTAAAAAGGCGCAGGGCTATGCGTTTTCGCGTCATTTTTTCATAACCAAAACGTATACTAAGGCCGCAGATTGTGGCCTTTTGTTCGTATGGGTAAAAAGATTCCAGGGGCTCTGCCCCTGCCCCCGCAAGGGATTTCATGCCTTGACCCTTTTTTCCGCCGCACGATGTGCGGCGGTATATAAAGTTTGGGGTCAAGTCTTTTGCAGGGTATTGGGGCAGAGCCCCCAAGGTCTGAAAAGGTCTGAAACAGAGGAGAACGAGAAATGAAACACACGGAATCCCTGAAAAAAAATTATCAGTTCCGTTATGTATATAATAGAGGGAAGTCTATGGCGAACCGGCATCTGGTGCTGTATCTGGTGAAAAATGGTACGCAGGCAAACCGTCTTGGGATTTCCGTCAGCAAAAAAGTTGGCAAGAGTGTGGTGCGTTCTCATGTCACAAGGCTGATACGCGAAAGCTACCGCCTGATGGAGGACGAGCTGAAGCTGGGGTATGACTTTGTCGTGATCGCGCGGGTCAATGCCGCTGACGCTGGTTACCATCAAATTTCCGGCTCTTTGCGCCATCTCTTTAAGAAACAGCAGCTTCTGCTTTCTTCATTGGAAAAAAAGAACGCTGACAGTTGATTTTTGAGGAGGCGGGAATATGTGCGGGAAACTGTTTCTGATGCTGATTCGTTTTTATCAGTTGGCAATATCGCCCTATATCGGGGCACATTGCAGGTTTACACCAACCTGCTCGCAGTATGCCTATATAGCCATCAGCCGCTATGGCGCGGTAAAAGGGCTTTATCTGGCAGTGCGGCGGATTTTGAAATGCCACCCTTTCCATAAGGGCGGGTATGACCCTGTGCCGTGAAATGACAGAGGCAAGGGAAAAACTGTATTGCTTATCTCCCAGACGCATGTATATGCGTCTGGTAATAAAGTTTAGGGTCAAGCCCTTTTCAAAGGGCTTGCGGGGTACGGGGCAGGGCCCCGCATCTTTTCAACGCGGGACATTCCCGCAAAAATTTCCAATGTCTGTGTTTAAGGAGGAAAAATGCTTTGAATCCCTATTTTTTGAGTCAATTCGCGCTGGACGCGCTTCCGTCTGTCAGAGAGCCGGGGAAAATTGTCGGTCCTGTTGCCGCTATCCTCGGCAGGTTCTATAATATGCTGTTTGATTTGCTGCACAGCAATACGAACGCAGGAACGCTCGGTCTGGCAATCATTATTTTTACGTTGGTCGTAAAGCTGATACTGTTCCCGCTGATGGTGAAACAGCAGAAATCATCTTTCAAAATGCAAATGCTCCAGCCGGAGCTGAATAAAATCAGAAAAAAATACGAAGGCAAAACGGACCAGATTTCTCAGCAGCGCATGGCGTTTGAAATGCAGGAGTTCCAGAAAACAAACGGCATCAGCATGGTGAGCGGCTGCCTGCCGATGCTGATACAGTTGCCTATCCTGTACGCGCTGTTTTATTTGTTCCAGAATGCCTACGTTTATGTAGACGCGATTGGCCAGAATTATACCGATATCGCTAACGCGATTATCAGTATCCCTAAGGAGCTGCGTCTGGAAGCGTTCCAGCCCTATGCGCAGGCATTTGTGGACGAGTATAAAAATATCGAGATTATTAAAGACGGTCTGGATATGAATGCGACAAACGAAGTGGTCCTGCTTGTAAATTACCTGAAAGCGGACAGTTGGACGAATATCGTAAACGCACTGGGCAGTGATGGCAGCGCGCTGGTTCCCCTTCTGACAACAAAAAATAATATTGAAACGTTCCTGACCATTCCGCTGGTTGCAAAGGCGGGGCTTTCCTTCCCCGGCATTATCATCCCCATCGTAGCTGGGCTTTCTACATACGTCCAGTCTAAGATAATGATGCTCATGAATCCGGCGCAGAATGATCCGAACAATCCTGCGGCAGCAATGACGAAGTCTATGCTTTATGTTATGCCGGTCATGATGGGCGTTTTTGCAATTGGTATGCCTGCCGGCCTTGGTCTGTACTGGACAGTCAGCAACATTTTCGGTATTTTGCAGCAGGTTGTCCTGCAAAAGCATTTCAAGAAGAAATTTGAAGAGGAGGCACAACAGAATGGATGAGATCAGAAAAACCGCGAAAACCGTTGAAGAAGCCATTGCGGCGGCGTTGGCTGAGCTGGGCGTTTCCCGTGAGGAAGCAGATATTACTGTGATTGACGAAGGCACAAAAGGCTTTCTTGGAATGTTTGGCGGGAAAGATGCTGTTGTGCTGGTGAAAAAGAACTTTCAGCCGGAACGTGAAGCCGAAAGCTTTCTGCGTGAAATTTTCCTGACAATGGGGCTGATTGTAAAAATCAAGGCGGAATTGAAGGACAAGCACCTTTTTGTAGAGCTGACCGGCGATGATATGGGTATTCTGATTGGCAAAAGAGGGCAGACGCTGGATGCTTTGCAGTATCTGGTGAACCTTGTGGTAAATAAGAAAAGCCCGTATTATATCAGTGTCATGTTGGATACGGAGAATTACCGCCAGCGCAGAAGGGAAACGCTGGAAAGCCTTGCGTTCAACCTTGCAAAGAAGGTAAAGCATACCCGCAGGAATGTCGTGCTGGAGCCTATGAATCCCTACGAAAGAAGAATTATACATTCCGCCCTTCAGAATGACCGCTATGTCACCACATACAGCGAGGGCGAAGAGCCTTACCGTAATGTCGTAATCACACTGAAAAGAGAGCGCGACAGGGACAGAGATAAGGAAAGAGAAAGAAGCTGAAAAATGGCTGAAACCCGTTGTTTACGAAAAACAACGGGTTTTTTCAAATTACGCAGATTCAATTTAGGCGTTTGGCTGCTCTGCCAGCTTGTCAATTTGGCTGCGGAAAGCCGAAAGAGAGATTTTCTTAGGCAACGCCCATGAGTTTCTGATATGACTATCTTCCAATACTGCTGGTTTTGCTAAGGAATCCCATAGAAGGTAAGCAACACCGGAATACATTTTATTGACACCAATAATATTTCTTATTATATCAGACTGTTTTTATGGTGTCAATATGGTGACTTTACTTTTTTTGCGTATGGCGTCATAATGACGTAATAAGGAGGTATCCATTATGAAAAAGAATGACCCCTACACCAGGGACGACCAGACGCGCTTTACCATGCGCATCAATACCGAGCTGCTGGAAAAATTACGGGCTGACGCGGAAAAAAATAAACGCTCTACGGCAAAGCAGATTGAATTTATACTGGAACAGTATATTGTATCCTTGCCGGAAGAATAAAAGAAGCTTTCCCGCCGCACGGATGTGCTGCGGAAAATCAGGGTCTGGGGCATGATGCCCCAACAGGGGGTGGGACAGCGTCCCACAATTTTAGGAGGAAACAATGAAACGCGAAAATAGATTGGACGACATCATTGCCGCCATATCCACGCCCATTGGCACAGGCGGCATCGGCATTGTCCGCATGAGCGGCGCGGGCTGCATCGCCCTTGCGGATACGCTCTTTCGGGGCAAAAAACCCCTGAGCGAAAAGCCCAGCCATACCCTTTCTTATGGCAAAATCATAAACGGCGCAGACGGCGAGATCATAGACGAGGTTCTCGTTTCTGTAATGAAATCGCCGCAGACTTATACAAAAGAGGATATTGTGGAAATCAACTGCCATGGCGGGCCATTGGTGACGCGCTGCGTGCTGGAGGCACTGCTTGCGGCAGGCGCGCGCCTTGCCGAGCCGGGCGAATTTACAAAACGCAGCTTTTTAAACGGCCGGATAGATTTGACCCAGGCGGAGGCTGTGATAGATTTGATTCATTCCAAAACGGAGCTTTCCCGTCAGTCTGCCGTTGGACAGCTGGAAGGACGGCTGAAAAAAGCTGTTCGGGAAATGCGCGAGGAAATTCTCGATATGGTCGCCGCCATAGAGGCCGCTATTGATTACCCCGATTATGATATTGAGGAAGAAACATATTCCTCTATGGAGCAGGGTACGCAGAGGCTTTTGGCGCGCGTGGAGTATCTGCTGAAAAATGCCGACCGCGGCAAGATCATTCGCGAGGGCGTGCAGACGGTCATCATCGGCAAGCCAAATGTTGGCAAATCCTCCCTGCTGAACTGGCTTTTGGAGGAGGACCGCGCAATCGTGACAGACATACCCGGCACAACGCGGGATACTGTGGAGGAATACCTGAACATCGGCGGGATTCCGGTGAAAATCGTGGATACGGCAGGCATACGCGAAACGGCGGACGCGGCGGAGCGCATTGGCGTGGAAAAATCCCGCACATATGCCGAAGCAGCCGACCTTATTATTTTAATGCTGGATTCCTCCCGCCCTCTGGAAGATGAGGACAGGGAAATTCTGTCTTTTATCCGTGAAAAAAAGACGGTTATCCTGCTGAATAAAACGGATCTGGAACAGCGTCTTTCTATTACAGAGTTGGAGGGTTTTGTGCCGGGAAAACGAATACTTCCCATTTCCGTAAAGCGCAATGAGGGCTTTGAGCGGCTGATGGAAACCCTCAGGGAAATGTTTCTGGAAGGGGACGGCACAGCGCAGGAAAACAGCCTGCTGGTGAATACGCGCCACAAGGACGCTTTGCTGCGGGCAAAGACCGCTTTGGCGCACTGTATGGAAACCATACAGAACCGTATGCCGGAGGATTTTATTTCTATGGATTTGCAGGATGCGAACATTGCATTGGGCGAAATCACCGGCGACACAAGCGATGAGGAAATCATAGACAGGATTTTCACAAAATTCTGCCTGGGGAAATAGGGGGCGGCTATGTCGAAAAAATATTTCATGCCTGTGGTTTTATTTGTGATATTTGAAGCTATTGCAGTTTCTTTATGGCTGACGAAAGACAACCTGTTTTACCTGTTCAATTTTACGTATATCGGCGGCTGCCTTGCGGCGGGGCTGGCGTTGTTTGTGTCAGGGAAAAGCCATGCAAGGCGTTTCGTGCAGCTTGCGGTTGGTTCTTATATGCTTGTTTACCTGGGGCTGGTTTGCGGGGAAAATATGCAGTTGGAGGGCTTCTGGTATTACCTTTTCCTTGGAACGTTCGAGGCTGCGGCAATCCATTACGCCATTGCGAAAATATTCGGGCCGCTCCTTTTTGGCAGGGGCTGGTGCGGATATGCCTGCTGGACGGCAATGGTGCTGGATTTCCTGCCCTACCGTCAGCCCCAAAAGCCGCGGGCAAGGCTGGGGGCTGTCCGCTGTATCCTGTTTGCGGCTTCTCTCCTGCCTGTGCTCTGGCTGTTCCATTCAGGGGCAGAGGATTTGGAAAGGACCATGTTCCTGTTATTTATCGGCGGGAACCTGTTGTATTATACAGTGGGCGTACTGCTTGCTTTTTTTATGAAGGATAATCGGGCGTTTTGCAAATATATCTGCCCGATTACAGTATTTTTGAAGCCGATGAGCTATTTCTCTGCCCTGCGGATACACTGTAATGAGGAAGCGTGTATTCACTGCGGGAAATGCCTGAGGGTATGCCCGATGGATGTAGAGGTAAATCGGGAAAGCCGCAGCCGGAAATACGGGACGGAATGTATATTATGCTATGAATGTGTAAAGGCATGCCCCGTGAAGGCTCTGCGCTGAGAAAGGGCTGTAAATTTTTTACGAAAAAGGAGGCATTTTCATGAAAATCGGTCTGGTGTTGGAAGGCGGTGCGGCAAGGGGGGTATTTACCGCTGGAGTGCTGGATTACTGGATGGAGCAGGGGCTGATGTTTCCCTATATTGCCGGTGTTTCAATTGGCGCGTGCAATGCTATGGATTATATTTCAGGGCAGCTCGGGCGCACGCGGGACTGTATGATACATACGGATAAAAAATACGCATACTGCGGCATAGGTACGTTTTTGCGGAAAGGGTATCTTTTTGATTTGGACAAGCCCTTTGATGCTTTTCCAAATCGGGATTTTCCTTTTGACTATGACGCTTATTTTGCCAGCGGCACAGAACGCGAATATGTCTGTTCCAATTGTGAAACGGGCAGGCCGGAATATCTTTCGGACGATGGAAAAAGCAGGGAGCGGCTTATGCTGATAGGGCGCGCGTCCTCGGCTTTGCCGGGTGCGTCTGCTGTTGTGTTTATTGAAAATGTGCCGTATGTGGACGGAGGAATTACGGATTCTATCCCCGTTCGGCGTGCTTTTGAAAAGGGCTGTGATAAAGTCGTTGTCGTACAGACCCGCCGGAACAGCTTCCGCATGAAACCCTCCAAAACGGTAAAGGCAATTGCGCGGATGTACAAAGAATACCCGCGTATGGGCGAAAGCCTGCTGAACCGCCCGAAGGTGTATAACCGGACGCTTGCGGATATCCGCAGATGGGAAAAGGAAGGCAGGGTGTTTGCCATTCGTCCGGAACTGCCGGAGGTCGGGCGCATGGAACGGGAATACCACACGCTGATGCGGTTTTACGCGCATGGTTACTGGCTTGCGCAAAGGCTGCATCCGGAACTGCTGGCGTTTATGGGCTGATGTTTTTTCGCTGAAAAAGGGAGTATGCCGCCTGTGAAAAATTCTTGCCGTATCGCCTGCCTGGCGGCAATGCCGCGCCGCATGGTACGCCTGTGAATTTTTGCCTGAAATCCGACAAAATTATGCTCGAAAATACGTATACATGACTCATGACGACACTGCCTGATTCGCGCGATATCTTGCGGAGCAGCAGAAAAATAAAGTTTTTCTGCTGCTCCGCTTTTATTTGTGATATAATATCCTCAACTCAAAAAGAATGGGGGATTTTTTTGTGTAAGAAATGGTATTTTGTATTTCTTGTATTTTATGTCTATTCTGTGATTGGATGGTGCTACGAAGTGTTTCTGGAAGTGGCAGTGTACCGCTGGGGCTTTTCAAACAGGGGCTTTCTGTTTGGAGCATATTGTCCGGTTTATGGCTTCGGCGCGCTGCTCCTGCTGTTTTTTCTGCGCCCTCTGCAAAAAAAACGTCTCCGTTGGCATGGCGTGCCGCTTTCTCCCTTGCTGGTATTTGCGGGAACAATGTTTCTGACAACGGCTGTGGAGCTTTTGACAAGCTATATTCTGGAAACCTTTACAGGCGGCTGGCTTTGGGATTATCATACATATGCCGTACAGTTTGATGGCAGGATCGCGCTGAACCCCAGCATACGCTTTGGGCTTGGCGGTCTGCTGATAGTATACGGGATACAGCCCCTTTTGGAAAAGGCGGCGGCAAGGATGGGAGAAACATTCTGCCGGAATGCCGCGTTTTTTCTTGCCGCCCTTCTCCTGCTGGATTTCTGCGTCATTGTTATTGGGAGGTATATTTAAGACCCAGTATTCCAATCAGTATAAACGCCAGAAACAGCATACGCAGCAGGCTTACCGGCTCCTGGAACAGCACAATGCCCAGAATGACCGCGCCGACTGCGCCAATACCTGTCCATATGGCGTAGGCTGTGCCGAGCGGTAGTGTTTTTGTCGCAAGGGAGAGAAAATAGAAGCTGATTATCATACCGCCGATTGTTACGATGGAAGGTGCCAGCCTGGAAAAACCTTCCGAAAACTTCAGCGCGACAGACCATACAACCTCAAAAAGCCCTGCGATTGTCAGATATACCCATGACATACCATCACCCCTTTTTTCAAACGAAAAAGCCCGAAAAATATCCTGTGATATTCTCCCGGGCTTTTTTCCCTCCGTGTTCACGGCAACGCGCCGCGCGTTTTCTCCTGGTCGCTGTCCGGCAGTGCCGCGGAACCCTGGAAAACGTTTATCAAACATATCATACCTTTTTTGATGCGCGGTGTCAAGAAAATTGAAATCCGGTATCCGCACAGCCTGCTATTGTGTTTCTGCTAATTTCTGTATGGCTTCTTCTTTTGTCGCGGCAAAGAAAAAGTCCTTGCCGCAGTTTGATTCATAGATGAAATCTTTAAGCGGCTTGCTGGTGTAATGCGAAAAATCGCCGTAAACGGCAGCTTTCACATGATAATTGATAAATTTCTGGAGGATTTCCCCTGCAACGCCTGTGCTTAAAACAAAGAAATCCTCTGTAACCGCGCTTTTGTCCAGCACGATTTTATTCGCGCCTGTTTCGTATTTCACAGTCATCGCCAGGTCCAACGCTGACTGCGCGTCCGTAATTGCCAGCTTCGTGCCGGAAATGACGGCAATGTCTGTACCATTTTCTTTTACGATTGTAATATCCATAATTGCCCTCCTGTATTAAGAACCTATCCGTAAATTATCTACGCACATCCTGCTTCATCTTTTCCGGCAGTCTTTGTCGCTTTTCCTTGCCGTACCACTCGGTATGCCTGCAAAAAAGCTCCTTGTCTGCCAAAAAATCTGGCTGCACAATCTGCATGTATCTTATTTATGGATAAGTTCTGAGTCCGGCGGTGCAGATACCGGTTAAGGAATGATGATAGCAATGGCGCGGCGGTTTGTCAAGGAAAATTTTACAGACAGAAACAGCAGAACCCCCTGCCTTCCTGCTGGAAAACAAGGGGCCTGTATCTGTTTTATTCCAAATCCATGCCGCACGCTTCCTGATACTTCTGTATCGCCGCCTGCAATGCGCTGTCCGTCAGATGGTCGCGCTCTGCGACTTTTTTTATGACAGTGAATCCTTCATCAAAGCACTCCTTTTTATATTCTGCTGTTTGTTTAGGGTTGATTACCAATTCCACATAACGTTCGATTGCAAAATCAACAGAGGGAAGCCAAGAATAGGGATAATATTGTTCCTCCAGCGCGTTGAGCTCCATTTCGGGAATGCCGATATAAAAATCCCGCAGTCCCTCTAATGTATTAAATTTGATAATGGTGAAACCATCATACATAAAGCAAACGCTTCCGCCATCCCGATAGCTGTCGCCCCAGATTTCCTTATTTTCCACATCCTGCCAGCCTTTTTTTCGGATATCGCTCGGTGAAAGCTTCCCCTCCTGCAATGCCTGCGCCAGCGGGAGCGTCTGCCCGTCTATTGTCACAGAAACATCTGAAAGCCCATAGTAATACAGGCTGTATGACTGCGAACCTTTTTCCCGTTTTTCATTGACCCGCAGGATTTCCGTCCGCTCCTTTTTGCCGGAGGGCGTGACAGTCAGCTCAAAATCTAAATTGCCTATGATGTCGCTGTTTGTTTCAATAGCGGGCGGCGGCGTTGTCAGTGTGATAGTGTTGGTATTGCTATCCCATGCAACCTCTTTCCCGACAGCTTCCCCCACCGCGCGGACAGGCAGGTAAGTTGTGCCGTTGTAAAGGAACGGCTCGGCAGTTGTGGAAAGCTGTTTCCCGTCCACGATGATTTTAATGTTCCGAAACGTCGCGGAAATCTCCCGCGTGCCGTCCTCCGCCGAAGCAGGACACGTCCCCAAAGCCATCGCGCCCAATAAACAAAATGCCAATGCTTTCTTTTTCATAAAAAACCTCCTTTGCTATGTGCGTTGCCATAGGAAAATTATGTTACTGGAAATATTGAGAAATACTGATTTTTCAGAATCCGCAGAAATCCTCTCATGCAACTGTCATTGTCATAAATTGTCTGCAGCTACAATATAGTATAAAGAAAAGTGCGGATGAAATCAACAAATAGCAAAAAATGTCATAGAAATGATAAATAACTGAAATATTATGGTAATATTGCACAAATCACGACAACGCAAAAAAAGTGCCGCAGAACAAAATCCTGCGGCACCGTCCGGTACTATTTTAGCTCCATTTCATAAGGGACGATTTCACCGTTCCAACGCCGATAATAAAAATCCAGTGTTTGGGGATCCACCCAATGCGCTATCTTCGAGCCTTCCGTCACAGGTGTTTCCCCGACAATCGCCCCATTCATCGGATTGACCGCCGCCGCCCAAAGCGCGCCATCTTTTTCCCCGGAAAAAAGATACAGCGACGTTTCCATATCCTCCGGCAGGAAAGCATTTTCCGGCATAGCGTCTGCCAGATATTCCCCTTTTTGCGCCTCCTGAAAGGCAATGCTTTTATAGCCCTGCCCCCGCAAAAGCCCTGCCGCATGCGGCTGGGAAATATATCCTGCTGCCAAAACTCCTGCAAACGTCCCTGTCAGAAGCAGGGCGTACATACAAATCAGCATATGTGCTGCCTTGAGCCGTTTTGTGATTTTCGGCGGGAGCAGGAGTGTCGGGAATATAAAAAGGATTTGAAACGCGAGCACAAAAGACAATCGTTCCCGAAACCCCAAAAAAATCGCATATGCTCCAAGCGGGATAAAAAGAATATGGATTGCCAGATGCGTCCATTTCGGTTTTTTATCTGATGGCTTTGGCGGCTCTATTTCACTTTGGTACCATATGCCGGCAAACAATATAATGGTAAAGATACCCCATTGAATTGTGCCTGCCGCTAAAACGTCCCTGTAAAGCCTGTATTCCACCAGATATAAAACAAAAATATATGCCGCGCAGCAGAAAAACGCCAAAACCCATACCCATGCGGGCATATGCGCGAAATCAGATTTCCCCCATTCTTCCGATGCAGGGCGTTCCTTTTCCTTGCTTTTTTCCATCCTTCTCCCCCCTGTCCTCAATACATCCTCAGCCACATCTCGATTTCCGAGCCTTCCGGCGCGGGCGTTTCCCCGATGATACCCCGGCGCACCGGGCTGACGACCGCCGCCCATTTCTCCCCGTCCTTTTCCGCAGAAAAGAGATAAATGGGATTTTTCCATTCTTCCGGCGTAAAGTCGCTGTCTGGCAGCTCATCCGCAATCATCCTGCCATGCGGCGTCTGCTGGAACGTAATGTTTGTATAGCCCTGTTCCTGCAAAATTTCCGCCGCCTCTGCCACAGAAGTATACCCCGCAATATGTGGCGCGGCAAGCGTGCCGATTGTCAGCAGGGCGTAAATTGCCAGTATCCCCATAGGCAAATCTGTTTTTTGCAGATGCTTCGGCAGAAGGAGCGAGAGACATCCAAAACCGATCTGGCAAAGAGATATCATGTAGTTCCGTTCCCAGAAGCAGATCAGGCAGAATACTGCCGCCGCCAGAATGAAAGCCACAAAAAACCAGCGAAAGCGTTTTTTTGCTTTCGTTTCCTCTGCTTTTTCATCATCGCGGAAAAATGGCGCGATAAGAATTGGCAGAGGGAGCAGGGCGAGCGAAAATGTATTGGTTTTTAGAATCCCTGCATAAACGCTGTGCTCGACATGGTACATCGTAAAAACCGCAGTCAGCCAGCAGAGGAACGCCAGCACCCACTGCCAGCCGGGGGCGGAATCCGGGCGGAAAATTTCCATATCATCGTTGTGTTCCATACCAGTCACCTCAATCCTTCCAGGCCCACCACTTCAGCTTTTCCGGGTCATGGATGTCATTTTCCGCGTAATAAACTGCCATACGGTAGACATAAAGCTGGCACCGGTCTATTTTCTGTCCTGCCAGCAGGCATTCCCGTTCGTACATTTCCTGTGGGTCAGCCCCCTTGAGTGATGCAATGCTGTCAAAGCCCAGCAGGCGGAGAGATTCCTCCGTCCGCTTGCCGACATAAGGGATCTGCTGTAAATCCGTTTTCCTCATGAAAGCCCCCCTTCCAGGAATTGCCGCAGAGCCATTAAATCCTCATCATAGACCGCCTGAAGCGCGCGGTTATATATCACTGCGGCGGGGTGGTAAAGCGCGAACAGCGTCCGCCCGTCCGGCAGGGGCATCGGCTTGCCGTGGGTATCGCCGATGTTGGCGGATTTATCACCCGTAACTGCTTTGAGCGGTACGTTCCCGAGCGTTACAATGATTTTGGGAGAAACAATTTTGATTTCCTCCAAAAGGAATGGCAGAAAAAATGCAATCTCCTCGCCGGAAGGCGGACGGTTGACGGCCCTGCCCGTTTTGGGGCTTTCTTTTGTGGGCCGCAGTTTTACTACATTAGATATGTAGATTTCCTCGCGTTTCAGCCCAACCTTTTCCAGAAATGCGGAAAGGTTTTTGCCCGCCTTGCCGACAAACGGGCGTCCCTGTTTTTCCTCATCGCCGCCGGGGGCTTCGCCAATCATCATCAGCACAGGCGCGGCAGCCCCTTCCCCAAATACAATCTTTTTTTCTGCGAACGGCGTACCGCTGTGCGCCTCTAAAAGCTGCTGTTTCCATTGTTCCAGTCGTTCCATCATGAATACCTCCTTTGATGTGCAGATTTCCTGAATCTATTGGTAATCATTTCCAAATTTCAGCCTTTCCACATGGTTATCCACATAATCACAAGGTTATCCACAGCATTTTTGTTGATAACTTGTGAATCCCTCTGTATCAAAGACTCGGCAGGGAAATTTTGTATAGTATAGCGCGCGCATTATCCGTAATTTCGTAGATTGCGACAATTCTCACTGTTTTCTGCACGGATTCTGTGCATAAATCCACAGTTGTCCACAGAATTCTGTGGACAACGTGGATAAATAAGCAGATGTCCGCCCATCTGCCGGAAAAGGGCGTAAGTATGCACCCCGCAGGCAATCAGCCTTTCCGCATCATCAGCCAGAATACCGCGCACCCGCCCAAAAGGCCGCCGATATGCGCGAAGTTGTCCACATTCGCGTCAAGCATACCAAGCCCGATTGCAGAAACCGCCAGTATCAGCATAGTTGAGTAGCTCATGCCTGTGTAGCGCATGCCACGTTTTTTTGTCAGCAGGAGCATCGCGCCCAAAAGCCCGTAAATTGCGCCGGATGCGCCAATCGCCAGCCAGCCGTTGAAAATGACGCTGCATATTCCGCCGCAAAGCCCCGCCGCCAGATACAACAGCAAAAACCGCGCCCTGCCAAGCAATTGTTCCGCCCGCGTCCCAAAGTAATACAGATAGACTCCGTTGGATACAAGATGCAGAATACCGCTGTGCAGAAACATTGAGGTGAAAAAACGGTAATATTCCCCTGCCAGTATCCCCTGGCGGCTCAGCCCAAAGGCGTATATGATTTCATTCCGCTGTCCGGAAAGCTCCGTCCAGCAGAGCAGAGCCACACAGAGCAGGAATATCCCTGCCGTAACAGCGGGAAAGCCTTCTGCCGTTTTTCGCAGAGGCAGTTCCTCCGGCGTTTCTCCGCGCGCGGCGGCGGCAAGCAGTTTTTCAATGCCGAGCAGGCGGTCGGGCTGTCCGGCTGCCGCAGAAACGCCATTTTTTGGAGAAAAGTCCCAGTAAAGCCGAAAAAAATCATCTTCTGCCCTGTAAAAATCCTCTGTTTCTGTTTTGTCCACGTTATCCACAGTATCCACAGGACTATCCACACCGATGTTATCCACAGCAATGGAAAGCGCGATCAGCCTCGTACACTGCATGTCCCGCAGCCGTTCCCGCATATCCCGCGCGTAAGCCGTAAAAATTTCCTCTTGCCGTTCATAAGTGGAGCCGGATTTGTCCAGAAAATAAACCAGATAAAATATTGGATTTTCCACCCGCCAGTATAGCTTTGGCTCGCTGTCGTCCATCTGGAAAAAGCCGGTTTTGTGCATCTGTTGATGTAAAGTTTCCCAAAAATCCAAGTGTTTCGCTCCCTTCGAGAAATTCTGTCCCCCAGCCTGCCAGAACAGGAAAGCAGAGGTCTTACTCAATAGTATATCATATATTTGCAAAAATTGCTGAAAAAAGGAAAAGACCCGCCGCTGAAAGCGATGGGTCGGAAGCGATAAGAAAGGGGGTAGCTTTCTTACCATAAAAAGGAGTCCTTATTTTAGGAAATCTATGGATACCGCGTGTTATACACAGGGAAGATACGGTTATCCACAAATTTATCCACAAACATAAGATATCATAGTTTTTTAGCTTTGTCAAATGTTCTTCTGTTTTTTTATGTAATTTTCATTTTTCAACCGCAATGTATTGTGTCTGATTCACAGGAAAAATCCAAGGATAAAAATACCGGCTACGCCCGGCAGCCCCAAAAGACCCGAGATCAGCAGCGTAACAGGATTTGCTGCCACTGCCGCCCCAAGGCTTTGCCCAGCCCAGAGCAGACAACCGCCTACTGCCGCTGAAAACAGAAATTTTGCAATTGCTTTCAGCGGCTTTGCCAGCGCGATCAACGCCAGCAGAAGCAGGCAGGTAAACAGCATGATGCTGATGATCATTGTATTCATTTTTTATTCCCCCTTATTGTTTTCTTTGAGCTTCAGCCGATTTTCCGGAAATCGGCAGTCAGCCCCATTTCTTTGGCGGCTTTCAGGAAATATTCATATTTCTTGTGCAGGGCAATGATTTCATAAATGCAGCTGTCAATCAACGCCTCGTCCGTCACGTCCTCAAAGGTCTGCCGTGCTCCTTCCAGCTGTACCTGTATCTGTCGTATGGAATCCAGTATCTTTTCGCCCTCGTCTGCTAACTGTGCCGCCTTCCGTTTCATAAATAAGCCTCCTTTGCTCCTTGCTTTTACCCCTAATATAAGCAGAAAGCGGCAGTTTTATTCCCTTTTACTGCCTGTTTATCCATTTTTTGCTGCTTTCTGGCGGCAAAAAAACCGAAAGAGCCGTTATAAGGCCCTTCCGGTTTTTTCTGCTTTCTTGCAGGCATTCATTTTGGTGCGTAATATTTTCCAATTAAAGTATCTGTTTTCATATCAATCAGGTCGAAATTGCCCTCGGCTTCGTTGTATATATAACGGTAATTCCGGTTCAGCTTGGCGCGGCGGCTTTTGTCGCCCCAAAGCAAAGGCCTTGCGTGTTCCGGCAGATCAGGTACAACCCATCCCGCATAGCCTGCGTACCGCGGTGCGCCGCCGTACCGTATGAGCAGACTCCGGTATTTTTCGCGGAAACGCTCCAACTCCGTCCATTCGTTCTGTTCCCGCGCGCCGCGCAGAGATTCCTCAATATAATCCAAAGGAGTTTCGTTCTGGTAGCGGCTGTTTGCTTTCGCGCTGTGTTTCAGCAGGAGTTCCGCCGCCTCCAGCATATGGTCGTCCATCGCCGTAGGCCAGACAAAGCACCAGAGCGCGCTCATTTCGTCCTCATTTTTCACTCGTACATCCAGCCCGTAGCGAAAAAATAATTTCAGCAGGTCAGGCAGGTATTGCCCGCTTTCGCGTACTTCGCCGTTTTCGTCCACATATTCCCCGTAATATTCCAGTATCGTCAGGAATACATTGCGCTCCGCACCGATTTTATTTAAGTCTGCTCCCTGTCCTAAAAGAGCCTCGATGCGCTCCATGTTCGGCGGGATCAGTCTGGCTTCGTAAATCAATTCGTTTTCCGTAGCGGAAAACGCTGCATCATATTTTTCCATGCATGGATTCCTCCTTTCCCTGCGGTTTTCTTTGGTAGGCTGGTTTTATTGTACACTATATCAGATGAAATGTCACTATTTGTAAATCTAAATTGCATGGTAAAATTTATAAAACATGGTGTTTTGTGACAGGAGAAGGAGCAAGATTGGTTTTTGCAAAAAGATTTGTACAAAAAAACAGCGGCTTTTACAGAAAGCCGCTGTTTGAATGGGTATTACCTTGTATTTGTATTTACATAATATTTTGCCTGACAAAGTTTGGGCGGAGAACACCAGGGTCTGTTACTTCCGTAAATCGTCCAGTAACTGCGTTTTTCCCTCGGTCTTTTCGTCTTTCATTTTGACAACCTTCGCGGGCGACCCAGCGGCAACTGCTCCCGCCGGAATATCCTCCGTTACAACTGCGCCGGCGGCGACAACGGCATTTTCACCAATCCGTACGCCTTCCAGCACGACAGCATTTGCGCCAATCATTACGCCATCTTCTACAATAACAGGCGTCGCGCTGGGCGGCTCCAGTACGCCAGCCAGTACAGCCCCCGCGCCGATGTGGGCGTTTTTGCCTACTGTCGCGCGTGCGCCCAGCACAGCGTTCATGTCAATCATTGTGCCTTCGCCGATTTCCGCGCCGATGTTGATAACCGCGCCCATCATGACAACGGCGTTTTTGCCGATTTTTACCCTGTCGCGGATAAAACAGCCCGGCTCAATTCTTGCTTCAAGGTTTGTGATATCCAGCATAGGAACTGCGGAGTTCCGTCTGTCATATTCTGTGTAGTTGTCCTGTATACATGCGGCGTTGGCGGCAAGTACCTCACGTACAGCCTGCGCGTCCCCAATCAGTATCCAGAAATCCCCCGCGCCGAACAGCTTTACGCCCTCCGGCACAGCCGCGCCTGAAAGGTCGCCCTTTACATAAACCTTTACAGGCGTTGTCTTTCTCGCCTCTTTGATGTACCGCGCGATTTCGTACGGATTCGTCATATCGTATTCCATTGTATTCACTCCTTTTTCGTATTTGCTCCTTATTATATATGAAAAATGGCGTTTTTCCAATATCCTGTAAAAAATAAATTGACAGCCGCACAGAAAAGTGGAACAATAATCCCAAACAAGCGAGAGGGGACAGACGATGGACGCATATTTTGAAGGACTGAAAACATATTTGCAGGCTGTTCGGCGGGATTTGCACAAAATTCCGGAAAGCGGCATGCAGGAATATAAAACGGCGGCATATCTGCGCGGAAAGCTGGAAGGACTGGGGCTTTCCGTAGAGCAGTGGCTGGAAACGGGGCTTTCCGTGGTGTTCGGGGAGCGCGGCGAAACGGTGGCTTTCCGCGCGGATATGGACGGGCTTCCTGTTACGGAGCCGGAAAAACCGTATGCCTCCTGCCATGCCGGCATGATGCACGCCTGTGGGCACGATGGGCATATGGCGGTATTGCTGGGCTTTGCCCAATATCTGGCGGAGCACCCGGCGGCCTATGAAAACCGCCGTATCCTGCTGATTTTCCAGCCTGCCGAGGAGGGCCCCGGCGGCGCAAAGCCCATGATAGAAGCGGGAATACTGCGGAAATATGATGTAAAGAAAATCATTGGCTGTCATATTTTCCCGCAGGTTGAACAGGGAAAAATCGCGTGCCGGAAAGGCGGCATGATGGCGCGGAATGGCGAGGTTACGCTCCGCATATATGGAAAAAGTGCGCATGGCGCGCAGCCGCAGCTGGGGGCGGACGCTGTGCTTGCGGCGGGTGCAGTCATTACCGCCATCCATACAATACTTTCCCGCAACGTTTCGCCCCTGGAGAGCGGCGTTTTGACATTCGGCTCCATACATGGCGGCGAGGCATGCAACATTATTGCAAAAGAGGTCGTGCTGGAGGGGACGATGCGCGCGTTTAGCGATGCGGCGTATGAACGCATGGAGGAGCGCGTGCGGGAGGCCGTTGAGGGCGTTGCGGCGGGCTATGGCTGTCGGGGCGAGGCAGAGTTTCGGCATATGTACCGCGTGGTGTGGAATGACGCGGAGTTAACGGACACTCTGCGGGAGGTCTGCGGCACCGCATATGAGGAAACGGAGCCGTATATGCTGGCGGAGGATTTCTCGCTGTACCAGCAGGAAATACCGGGGCTGTTCTTTTTCCTTGGCGCGGGGAATCAGGAGAAAGGATTTGTGCATCCGCTGCATAGCGCGCAGTTTGATTTTGATGAGGAGATACTCTGTAAAGGGGTGGAGGTGTATGCGGGGTTATTGGAGAAAATTTGAGATTTATATAGTAAAAAGGGGTGGCTTTATATGTCGGATGTATCCCTTCGGGGAGGTACTTTTGTAGCAAAAGTACCCAAAACTGGGGGGATTTCCGAATATCCCCCCAAGCCCCCCTCAACGGCGCGGGGATAAATTATCCCCGCGACCCCCTCAAAAAACAGAGCCTTTTCTACGAAAAGTCTCATTTTTTGAGATGAATTGGCTGCACATAGGAAATCCAAATACCAAAGCTGAGAATATGGTGGAGAGTGTCCTGACAAAGATTTTATTGTATTGAGAATCTTGATGCAGTTGGCAATGAATTACCCTGTTGTGATACAATTACTTTGTACAAACTCTGCGAATAGGACACTCCTGAAAAGGGCTTGACCCCAAACTTTATCGCCAGACGCACTTGTGCGGCTGGCAAGAAGGGTCAAGGGGCGCGCCCCTTGCAGGGGGCTGGGGACAGCGTCCCCAGGGTCTTTCAGTTTTAACTTTGTAATCAATTTATCTTTTAAGGAGGAATTTTATATGTACGATAAAGTGCCAACGAGCTTGAACTTTGTCGAGCGCGAAGTTCAGGTAGAGAAGTATTGGAAGGACAACGATATCTTTGGCAAGAGCATTAAAGCCCGCGAAGGCGCACCCGTTTTCACGTTCTATGACGGTCCCCCGACCGCAAACGGCAAGCCGCACATTGGGCATATCATCACCCGCGCCGTAAAGGACCTGATTCCCCGTTATAAAACCATGAAGGGTTATAAAGTCCTCCGTAAGGCTGGCTGGGACACGCATGGTCTGCCCGTTGAGCTGGAGGTCGAAAAGGTGCTTGGTCTGGACGGCAAAGAGCAGATTGAGGGCTATGGCGTTGTCCCCTTTATCGGCAAATGCAAGGAAAGCGTCTGGACATACGAAAAGGAATGGCGCGCGATGAGCGACCGCGTTGGTTTCTGGGCGGATATGGACCATCCTTATGTTACCTACCATAACGAATATATCGAATCCGAGTGGTGGGCGTTGAAGCAGATTTGGGATAAGGGTCTGCTCTACAAGGGGCATAAGGTCGTTCCCTATTGCCCGCGCTGCGGAACTGCGCTGTCCTCTCACGAAGTCGCGCAGGGCTACAAAGATGTAAAGGAAACCTCCGCTATTGCGAAATTTAAGGTAGAGGGCAAGGAAAACGAGTATTTCCTCGCCTGGACGACAACCCCCTGGACACTGCCCTCCGATATTATACTGACGGTAAACGGCAGCGAAACGTATGCTAAGGCGAATTATGACGGCTACGTTGTTATTATGGCTGAGGCTTTGATGGACACTGTTCTCGGCGAAGGCAACTACGAAATTATCGAACGCATGAAGGGCAAGGATTTGGAATATGTGCATTACGAGCCCCTGTTCCCCTTCATGCAGAAATATCCTAACGCGTATTTCGTGACCTGCGATGATTATGTTACCCTGACAGACGGTACGGGCATCGTCCACACCTCCTATGCATACGGTGAAGAGGACTATCGTGTTTGTAAAAAATACGGCGTGCCGTTTGAACAGAACGTAGACGCAACGGGGCATTTTACGGCAGAAGCGGGCCCGTTTGAGGGTCTGTTTGTAAAGGATGCGGACGAACCTATCCTGAACTATATGCGCGAAAACGACACGCTTTTTGCGGCTCTGCCCTTCGAACACAGCTATCCGTTCTGCTGGCGGTGCGACACACCCCTGCTGTACTACGCAAGAAGCACATGGTTTATCAAAATGACAGAACTGCGGGAGAATCTGGTACGCAATAACCGCACGATTAACTGGTATCCCGATAATATCAAGGAAGGGCGTTTCGGCAACTTCCTCGAAAACGTGATTGACTGGGGCCTTTCCCGCGAACGCTACTGGGGTACGCCGCTGCCCATCTGGGAATGCGAATGCGGACACAGGCATACCATCGGCAGCATTGTGGAGCTGAAAGAAATGTCCCCCGACTGTCCGGATGATATCGAGCTGCATAAGCCCTTTATTGATGCTGTGCATATCACCTGCCCTGAATGCGGCAAGCTGATGACAAGAGTGCCGGAGGTAATTGACTGCTGGTTCGACAGCGGCGCGATGCCCTTCGCACAGTGGCATTATCCGTTTGAAAATCAGGAAATTTTCAACGAGAACTACCCTGCCGACTTTATCAGTGAGGCGGTCGACCAGACACGCGGCTGGTTCTATACCCTGCTGGCGGTCAGCACGCTCATTTTCGATAAAGCACCGTTCAAAAACTGTATCGTTCTGGGACATGTGCAGGACAGAGATGGACAGAAGATGTCCAAACATAAAGGCAACGTTGTTGACCCCTGGGACGCGCTGAATAAACAGGGCGCGGACGCGGTACGCTGGTATTTCTATGCAAACAGCGCGCCCTGGCTGCCCAGCCGCTATTACGATGAAGCGGTGAGCGAATTGCAGCGTAAGTTTATGGGTACGCTCTGGAATACCTACGCGTTCTATATCCTTTACGCGGAAATCGACCAGTTCAACCCGACAGAGCATACGCTGGAGTATGATAAGCTGCCCGCGATGGATAAATGGATTCTGTCCCGTTTGCAAACGCTGAACAGGTATGTCGATGAATGCCTGGAGGGTTATAAGCTCACAGAGCCTGCCAGAGCGATGGCGGAGTTTGTGGACGAGCTTTCTAACTGGTACGTCCGCCGCAGCCGCGAACGTTTCTGGGCGAAGGGCATGGAGCAGGATAAGGTCAACGCATATATGACACTGTATACCGTTCTGGATACGGTTGTAAAGCTGGCTGCACCGTTCACACCGTTTATTACGGAAGAAATCTATGCGAATATGGTGAAGAAAGTCGATGCTTCTGCACCTGAAAGCGTACACCTCTGCGACTGGCCCGCATACCACGCGGAATGGGTGGATACGGAGCTGGAAACGAACATGGATTTGGTGCTGAAAGCCGTTGTGGAAGGACGTGCAGCAAGAAATACGGCAGCGATGAAGAACCGCCAGCCGCTGGCTATGATGTATGTCAAGGCGGGGCAGACCCTGCCGGAGGAATACTGCGAGATTATCAAAGAAGAGCTGAACGTGAAAGCGGTTGCATTTACGGACGATGTGGAAGCGTTTACGACTTATACCTTCAAGCCGCAGCTGCGCACGCTGGGCAAGAAATACGGCAAGCTGGTGCCTGCTATCGGCGCGTACCTGAAAGAGGTGGACGGCACAGCGTTTATGGCAACGCTGCGCAGGGACGGCAGGGCATGCTTCACGCTGGACGGTGAGCAGGTTGAGCTGGAGATGGACGATGTGCTTGTGGATACGGCGCAGAAGGGCGGATTTGTTTCCAGCAGCAATAATGACGTGACAGTCGTGCTGGATACGAACCTCACGCCTGAACTGATAGAGGAAGGCTTTGTCCGCGAGATCGTGAGCAAGGTGCAGACGATGCGGAAAGAGGCGGATTTCAACGTAACGGACCGCATTCGCGTGTATCATGATGGTAATGCAAAGATTGCCGAGGTGCTTGCGGCGAATGATATCAAGGCGGATGTTCTGGCGGATGAGGTTGTCGCTGGCAAGGGCGGCGAATTATCGAAGGAATGGAACATCAACGGTGAGAAGGTTACGCTGGGCGTGGAAAGAGTGTAAAAAGCGCATAGAAAGGGTATAATATCGGAGGTTCTCCGTGTTATAAAACATTGTGTCTGAAAGCGGGCCTGCAGGAATGCAGCCCGCTTTCCTTTTGGGGCGAAGGGCATTGTGCAGAAAAATTGTATCCATACAATTTTGGATTCTGCCGCGGAAAGGCTGGAATTTGGCGGAACTCCCTGTTATCCTTGTATTGGAAAAAATACAAGACAGGAGGGCTTTGGAATGGAAATACAGAAGGATAAAACACAGGAAATTGGAAGTGAAGAAGCGAAAATATTCGCGGGGAGGCTTTTTGACGCGGCGATGCCGGAGCTGCGGGAGAAAAAGCACAAGGCGCATATGCTTTGCCAGCGTTACAATGCGCTGGATGAATACAGCGGCGAACGGCAGGAGATACTGCGGGAGCTGCTCGGCAGCATGGGAAAGCGTTGCCATATGCAGGGACCGATACAGATAAACTATGGCTGTCATACGTTCATCGGGGAAAATTTCGCTGCGAATTTCAACCTGACGGTCATGGATGACGGGAGGATTACGATTGGAAATCATGTGATGCTTGGCCCGAATGTATCTTTGTTGGCTACGGCGCACCCTCTGATCCCGGAGGAACGCTTTGCGATGGAATATCCGGATGGGCATAAATCTGTTTCAGAATATGCGGAAGAAATTGTGATTGAGGATGACGTCTGGATTGCATCGAATACTGTGGTCTGCGGCGGAGTTCGGATAGGGAAGGGTGCGGTAATTGGCGCGGGCAGCGTCGTGGTAAAGGATATCCCTGCGGGGTATATTGCGTATGGGAATCCCTGCCTGCCGCGGCGGGCAATCACCGAAGCGGATTCCATGATGCATTTGCTGTAAAGGGCGGCGTGCCGGGAGCTTTGCCCCCGGCACGCTTTTGCATGCATTACAGTTTCCGCGCCCTGATATACCTATGGAAGCTTCCTATACAGCTTGGGGCGGCCAAGGGCTTCCCGGGCTGAAAGTCGGCGGAAAAAGGGATCAGGCTTCTGCGTCCCAAACCGTCAGGACGGCTGTTTTTACGGCAGAATCCCAGCGGATTTCGCAGTCAATCCCCATCAGCTCCAATGCCTTTGAAAAATCCCGCAGAGAAATAAACGCACGCCCATCCTTCAATTCGGCGGGGGCGGAAAGGGGAAGGCCCTCTTTACCCATACACACCATTTCCTGCTCGCCAATCGTGAACCACGCCACGGCTGCATATTGGTTACCGGGGTTGCCGCAGCTGACAGAAATGATACGGTTCACATTATCCCATTCTACACCAAACTCTTCTTCCGGCTCCGGCGGGGTAATGGCTTCCAGTGCACGCAGGGGGAGCATGATATAGCCGTCGCTGATATAAGGCGACGCGCCGACCGTTATGGCAGACGACCCATCCTTGAGGACAACAGGGCTGCCAACGGGGAAGCGGTATTCATGAGAAAGAGTGTTCTGTTCTGCCGGAAGTTCCTCCGGATTCTCTGTGCCGGACTTCGCACTGTTTTTCAGCAGAGTCACAGTGCCCGCTTCGCGGTCGATATCCTGATCATAATCATAAGCAATCTGCTTTGATTTGACCGAGGAATCATGCGTGACGGCAATCGCGCGGAGGTGGTCATCGGGAAAAATGACTTTTGCCTTATCCTGTACACTGAGGACAGCTTCGCCACTTTTTACATCGTTCAGTGTGAATACATATCCGGCTGGGTCAAATGTAATTTTGACGCTCTCAGAAAATACAAGCGGCCCATGTTCCACAAATATACCGCTGGCAGCGCGGCTGTCTGTCGTAATGAGCATACTGCCCCGTCCGGCGAATGTGAGTTTGCCTTCGCAATAAACGGGCGTGCAGTCGTAAGCGTGGGCATAGATTGCGTTATCATCGCCGACAAGTTGTATCGTGCTGTTTTCCGGCAGGAATATTGCTGCCTGATGCTCCATTTCACCATCGGGGACTTGTATGCGGAAATCCTCCAGTGTCAGAGTACGGGAACGCGCGTTCCAATCCCAGCCCATATCAGCATTAGAGCAATTTTTTGTCCGATCGCGAAAATCCAAATGCCAGTTATTGATGATAAGCGGGTCGGACGTTTTTGCGTACACAGGCGCGGTGCAGAGCAGCACTGCCAGCGCAGCAAGTAAGGATATCATTTTTTTTACATTCTGCATGCAAGCATCTCCTTTCAAAATAATTGTGTTTTTTCCATCATACCACAAATCCTGTGTTCCTGCAAAAAGAAGAAGGTTCCTGTTAAGGACTTTGAGCCGCTGCCCTCTGGCACCCTGCTGCGCAGAGCAGACGGAGCCTGTTTTGCCATAGGTAAAAATGCCTGACTGATGGAAGGAACAGAGTCCTTGAGACATTTAAGCTCTTTTTCTTTTCATTTTTATATGGCGGGAGCGGCGGAAATCGTGTATAATGAGGTAGAAACGAGCAAAGGGGGCGCGTGCCCCATAGAACGGAGGACATTCATGAAATATATCAACGAACTGCGCGAGGGCGAGAACGTCATAGAACACTACCTTTGCAAGACGCGCCAGAGTATGAGATCACGCAATGGAAAGACGTATCTTTCCCTGAAATTGCAGGATAAAACCGGCATGGTCGATGCCAAGGTCTGGGATATGACGAAGGATATCCAGAGCTTTGCGGAGGGAGATTTTATTAAGATAGACGCATTTGTCACCACCTTTAACAACGATTTGCAGTTGAATGTAAAACGCGTCCGCCGCAGCCATGAGGGCGAATATGATCCGGCAGATTTTGTGCCATGTACGGAAAAAAACATTGACGAGATGTACAACGCTCTGATGGGTTACATAAAAACCATCTCCAACCCGCACATCAAAAAACTGCTGGAGGAGGTTTTTCTGCGCCATCCAGTCATTTCCAGGGAATTTAAATACCACTCTGCGGCAAAAAATATGCACCACAGCTTTCGCGGCGGGTTGGTTGAACATACGCTTTCTGTGACAGAAATCTGCGATTTTCTGGCTCCGCGCTACAAATTTGTAAACAGGGATATTCTTATTGCGTGCGCTATGCTGCACGATGTTGCCAAGGTAATGGAGCTTTCTGACTTCCCGCAGAACGATTATACCGATGAAGGCCAGCTTTTGGGGCACATTTTCATGGGTGCGGAGCTGGTGCGGGATACAGCGGCAGGCATAGAGGGTTTTCCGGAACAACTGAAAACGCTGATGATGCATTGCATTTTGGCGCATCATGGAGAACTTGAGTTTGGTTCTCCGAAAGTGCCGGAAACGATCGAGGCATTTTTGCTGCACTGTGCGGATAATCTGGACGCAAAAACAAAGATGTATGAGGAAACGCTTGCGGCGGATACCACGCAGGGCAGTTGGGCAGGCTACCACCGTATGCTCCAGCGGAACATTCGCCGGTCGGATTTTGAATGAGTATGGATAAAGAGAAAAAGCCCATTTCCGCAAGCGAACTGAACAGGTATTCATATTGTCCGTACCAATGGTATTACGAACGTATGTATGGAATGAGAGAATTGCGGCGGTTGTATCAGGAACGCAATGAACGGCTTGGGCTGACGGATAAAGCAGTAGGAAATTTTACGCGTGGGCTGGAACATCACCGGAAAAGCTACCGGCGGCTGCGCTGGTATACCCGACTGCGTAGACTCGCGGCTGTGCTTGTGGCATTGATGCTTTTGGGACTGATTGGTTATTTTTGGGTGCGTTATGGAATGGCTTGAGAGCTGGAAAAGGTTGCTTGAAAATAAAACGGCGGCAGAGCTGGCAGGGATTGCTGTTGTTCTGCTGCTAATGCTGTGCCTGTTTTTGCGGCGGGGCGGCGGGAGACTGCGCAGGCTGCCCGCGCGGGACACTCTGCGGGGCTATACGTTGATTTATGCCGACCAGAAAGGCGGGGCAGGGCAGGAGGATTTCGGAAAATTATTGTATTCGGCGCGGTATGGGCTACAGGGCAAGCCGGACTATGTGTTCCGGAGCAGGCTCGGCGGGCGAATTGTACCTATGGAACTGAAAAGCGGACGGATTGGCGATGCGCCGGAGCCGCACAGAGGGGATTATTTGCAGTTGGCGGCATATTTTTTACTGTTGGAGGACGTGTATGGGAGACGGCCGAGGTTTGGGCGGCTGGTGTATGCAGATTATATGTTCGAGGTGAGGAATACGGCTGGCGTGCGGCGGGAGGTTTTGCGAACGATGGCAGAGATGCGGCTGATGCTGGAAACTGGCGAGGGACGCGCGGAGTGCAGCTTTGTACATTGCAGGCACTGTGTCTGTAATGGGACGGTGTGCGAGTTTACGGAGCGAAAACCTTGAAAGCACTGCATTCAAACTCCCGAAAGACCTTGGGGCTCCGCCTCAATACCCCGTAAGGGATTTCATTCCTCGACCCTTTTGCCAGCCGCAAAAATGCGGCTGAAATCGGGGTCTGGGGCAAAGTCCCAGGGTTTTTACAATCTTAAAAAGGAGAATGGACATGGGAATTCCTGTGGAGAAAAATAAAACGTATGAGCTTCAGATAGACGCAATGGGCAGTGCTGGCGAGGGAATTGGCAGGCTGGACGGCTTTACTGTGTTTGTAGACGGCGCGCTGCCCGGTGAAATTGTGCGTGTACTGATGCTGAAAAGTAAAAAAAGCTATGGCTACGGGAAATTGCTGGAAATTTTAACGCCGTCTCCGGAACGCCGCGAACCGCGCTGCCCTGTGGCAAAACAATGCGGCGGCTGTCAGCTGCAAAGCCTGTCTTATCAGGCGCAGCTTGCCTATAAAAGGCGGAAGGTGCAGGATAATTTGGAACGTATCGGCGGATTAAAGGGAATAGATGTTCTTGATATTATAGGCGCGGAATCGCCCTGGCATTACCGCAATAAGGCACAGTTCCCTGTTGGACGACGTGCGGACGGCGGCTGTGCAGTTGGGTTCTATGCAAAAAGAAGCCATCGTATTGTGGAAACACCTGTTTGTTTTTTGCAGGATACATGCAATGAGGAAGTTGTGCGCATCGTGAGAGAGTTTATGGCGGAATTTCACATCCTGCCGTATGATGAAGAAAAACATACAGGGCTTGTGCGCCATATTTTGACCCGCGTGGGTAAAAAAAGCGGCGAACTGATGGTCTGTATTGTTGTCAATGGCGGAGGCCTGCCGCATAGCGCGGAATTGGCGGAACGCCTGCGGAATGTGCGGGGAATGGCGTCTGTCGTGCTGAATGTCAATAGAGAAAAGACGAATGTCATTTTGGGACGGAAAATCATTCCTGTTTGGGGAAAAGAAACGATTTCAGATGAGTTGGAAGGGCTTTCGTTCGAGGTTTCTCCGCTGTCATTTTATCAGGTGAATCCGGTGCAGACGGAGGTTTTGTACCGCAAAGCTGTTGCATTGGCAGGACTTGACGGGTCGGAAACAGTGCTTGACCTTTACTGCGGAATCGGCGCAATGAGCCTCTTTTTCGCAAGGAAGGCGAAACGGGTGCTGGGTGTGGAAATCGTAGAGCAGGCTGTTGTAGATGCGAGGAAAAATTCGGAGCGTAATGGGATAACCAATGCAGAATTTACGGCGGGGGCGGCTGAGGAGGTCGTGCCGGAATGGGTTCGGAATGGAGGTGCGGCGGACGTGGTTGTGGTTGATCCGCCTAGGAAGGGCTGCGATGGCAGACTGCTGGAAACGATTTTGCAGATCGCGCCGGAAAAGGTTGTTTATGTTTCCTGTAATCCTGCTACGCTGGCAAGGGATTTGGCAGTGTTGGCAGATGGCGGGTATCGGGTGAGGACGGTGCAGCCGGTGGATATGTTCCCGCATACGGCACACGTTGAGTCAGTGGTTCTGCTGCAAAAATCAAAACAATCACAAGATATAGTGATTGATGGATAAAGATAAGGCTATATCATGTGGTTTTTAGAGTGAAAAGTGTGCTTAAAAATGGCACTTTTTTGGGGCTTTTTTTGAGGATTTCACCTGCTGCAGAAAGAAAATGGAGAGTCAGGAAGGGAACACCCTATCGTATTTTGGGGAGTTAAATGACAGCAGAAAGAAACAGGAGCAAAAAAGTATTTTGCGAATAAATTCTGACAACCCTTTTTGCGAAAAAATATGTAACAAAATTTTCAGCAAAATTTCATAAGATATTTCCAAAAATAACGAAGGGTAGATATATGATAGGAAAAATCAGATGAACCCCTGTTTGATACCTGCCCTTCTTTTTATATAAACTGTATGAAAATATGCTAAAAACAAAGAAATTTCCAAACAGGATCTGGGCAGTACAGGAAAGCTGTGCTGCCCTTTTTGGGATAAAAACCCAATAAACCCCCAGCTATGCTGGGGGAATCAAAAAGCTTTAGCTACAAGAAAAAACCTTCTATGCTACAATAAAACTGAGTCCGCCAAGACACAATAAAGCATAGGAGGTTTTTTATGAATACGAATAGTCTAGCACATACAACATGGGAATGCAAATATCATATTGTTTTTGCACCTAAATACAGAAGACAAATTATATATAAAAAGTTAAAAGCAGATATAGGAAAAATACTGGACTATCGTCAATAAAAAGGACACATTTTTGAACATTATTTAATTTGAGTCGCTGCTTCCTG
>CAJTQX010000003.1 GCA_910578425.1 uncultured Anaerotignum sp. | reverse complement strand
TCAGCGGCTTTATTATTATACCCCATTCATAAAATTTGTCAACACTTTTTTCCAATTTTTTTCAAAAGTATCATTTATTCTCCATTCAGTCCCGCAAAATCGCAGTAAAACAGCGGAAACCTTCGTTTCCAAAGGCTCCCGCTGTACTGTTTTTACATTAAAATAAATACAAATGATTTGCGCACCTTATCGGCGGCAGTAACCGTCTTTTACTTCTCAGCGACAATCTGGTAAACGCATTCCGCCATTTCAGCAAGTTCCTCCGGAAGTACCGTTCCCGTCATCAGGATATCCATATACTCCGGCCGCCGTTCCAGCAGTTCCTCCAGCTCCGCTTCTTCGATATATTCCTTTTCCACGCATTCCAGCACGCCATCCAGCATCAGCATCTCGCACTCTCCGGTATCTACGATCTTTTTCGCGAAATTAAACGCGTTGCGGATTTCCCCTGAAATCTCCTTCCGTACAGAACTGTCAATTTCCGCGCTGCAAACTTCCTCGCCGCTGCGGTCTTTTTCAAAGCGGAAAATCCTGAAATCCGGCTCCAGCTTTTTCAGCAGCGACATTTCCCTGCTGTTGTAATAATCCATAAACTGAATCATCACCACGCGCAGCCCGTCTCCGATTGCCCGCAGGCCTCTGCCCACCGCAACACAGGTCTTGCCTTTTCCGCCGCCGTAATAAACGATAATCTTCCCTTTTCTCACACTGATTCACTCCTGTTTTTCCGCCTCCGGCGGGTCACCGTTCCAGTCCATGCGTTCCGCCGCGCCTTCCGCGCGCTCCGGCTTCTGCTGTCCCTGCACCTCTATTTTGGAAACGGAAACCTCATAAGCGGTCCGTTCCTCCGTTGCCTCGCCGATTTTCTTTTGATAAACCCTGCTCTGGATACGTCCCCAGACACGGACATTCGAACCAACTTCCAGCCCCGCCATATATCTGGCATTTCGTCCCCATGCAATGCAGGGAATATAATCCGATTTGTTGTACGCCCTGTTTACCGCGATAAGGATATCCGAAATTTCCCTGCCAAAAGGCGTCCTGCGGTATACGGGCGGCTTGCAGATAAACCCGTTCAGGCTGATCTGATTCTCATTTTTCTCCTCGCCTTCCTCCAAAATGCGCAGCTCCCTGGCAAATATCGTCAAAACAAGGTGATTTTTTCTGTTGCTGTAATTGTTATAACTCCGGAGCTGCCCGCTGATATCCACCCGCACGCCCACCTGAAGCGCGTCCTTATCAACCAGACGTTCCGATACTATGACCGGCAGTATGTCTTCTTTATCACTGAGGCGCTCGGAAGAAATCCGGAATGTGTAAAAGCCCTCTCCATATACCTCATGGCTGAAAACACATCCCTCCGCGATCGTTCCGGCGATCGTTACCGAATTGTTTTCCGGCAGTCCATCCATCTGCATCTTTTTCTCCCCTTTTCTCCGCCGGCACTTTTCCTTTTTCCCGGCATTGTTTCCTTCAGTATAACAGTCTATGCAAAAAAAAAGGCTTTAGAAGTCTTGTCTGCGCCGCTTTTTCTGTTTCCCCCACGGACCGCCGTTCCTTTCTTAAAACTTCGTCTGGTTTTTGCCGTTGCAGAAAATAAAGCCGATTTTCACACAGTCTATCGCGACCACCATCGTGTACTCCTCCGCTTTATAAATCATAGGTGCGCCGCCTTTTTTCACCACGACTGCGTCAATCTTCTTCCCATCTTTCGTCCAATAGCAAAGGAACGTAAAGTCCTCATCCTGCCATACGGCCCATTCCAGCTCAAGCTGAGGCTTTACAAAAAAATCCCCTTCGCAGCCGAAATAGTCCATAACGTCCTGTTTTGACCGTTCAAACTGCAAAATCGGTTCCTTGTCTTTTGTCATGGCTTCCTCCAAATGTATTTGTTCTTTTGGAAACTCCCCCGCTTCCGTTTCCTTCCTTACCTCTATGGTACTGATTTCTTTGGGGATTGTCAATAATAAACTGTTTCTTTGCTCCGGTCTGTCTGCCTTTTTTCATGCACAAAAAGAGCTCTTTCCGTCAAATTCGTAAAAATCTGACAGAAAGAGCATGATTTTCAGCATTTCTTTTTATGCAGTTTTATCACAGAGGTTTCTTTTATCCTGCAAATACCTCATTCGATACGAACAGCACGCCGTCTTTCAGCTCTGCGGCAACCTGCGCCTGTTTTACCATGTCGCCGTCTACAACATATTCCGCTTTGCCGGCTGTGATTTCAATGGAAATGCTGTCCTTTTCCATCAGCACAGGCTTGTCTTTCCCCTGCCATTTTACTTCCCAGCCTATTGTTTCCGCTGTTTTCCGCAGGGGAACAAGCTGCGGTGCCTCTTCTTCCTTTTCCGGCAGCGCGCCCGTCGGTTCCTCAACCTGCACATCTTCCGGCGCAGCCGCCAGCACCATTACGAGGGAAGGATTTGTCTGCGCGGGAATGCTCCTTGTCGTAATGTCATAAAACACCAGCGCGTCCTGTCCCTTGATATCCTCCGCCGTCATCATCTGCCGCGTGCCCAGCGTATTGTGGATAGCTGTTTCCTCGGAAATGTTCAGCTTCAGGCTGTTTTTCATATCCGTCAGCTCATCGTCAAAATGTCCAACCACGAAAAAGCCTTTATCTGTGTTTGCAACTACCGCTGTCACGCTGCCCAGGTAAGGCGGCATGCTCAGGCCCATCGGGCTGTTTGCTTCATAAACTACCGCAATCTCCATGCCTTCCTTCAAATCGCCCGCCTGAATAAGGCTGCTGTTCTCTCTGTTCAGTACAGGCGTCATGCTGTCCAGAACGAAACGCAGACCGCCCTGCTCATTGTCGATTGTTACCACACGAAGACCCTTTTCGTCTTCCTCGCTGACAGCAGATACCTTGCCAGCCTGTGTAATGTACGCTTCCTGCACCGTTTCCGCTTCCTTTTCCGCGTCAGTCTGTTCTGCTGCCGCTGTGTTCGCAAGGGGCAGCCCCCTGGAGATTTCCTCCGCAAATGCCGTTGCGGTTCCTGCCATTGCAAACGCCATACCCAATGCCATTGCTTTTGTCAAATTCTTTTTCATAATAAAATTCCTCCTAAAAATATTATCATCTTTTTTTGTTTTTGTTTTCTCATTTTGACCTTACACCCATTCAGACGAATGTATTTTTGAAAAGTTCCGAAAAAATAAAAAATTTATAATAAGGTGCCTTACTATATTGACGGCGCATCAAAACTCTGCTATACTTTATTTAGTAAGGTACCTTATTATTCTCAAACCTGCATTACAGAAAGGATTGTGATACTATGACATACTCAGATGAAAACCTGTACAAACTGTTTCTTTCTCTGACACATAACCTCCGCCATGCACACAACCGGAGAGAATCCGCTTTTCCAGCCGCCTCTCCCAACGGTATGGAACCTTTTCCGGCTTCACGGGCAGGCTTTGACCCCAGAAGGCAGATGCCTCCGCGCGGTCCGTTTCCGGATATGGGAAAGGAGTTTCCTCCGGAAGGGGCTGCGCCTTTCCGCGGTCAGTATTCCCGTTCCCCTCATGACCACCGCCCGCCGCTTGCGCGGGAGCGTATCCTTCGGCTTATCGGCGAGTGGGAGCCCATAAGCCAGACCGCATTGGCAAACCATCTTGCCATTCGTCCGCAGTCCCTTTCGGAACAGCTTGCAAAACTGGAAAATGATGGTCTTATCCACCGAAGCACTGACGAACGGGATAAACGGGTCATGCTGGTTTCCCTGACGGAAGCAGGGCAGGAACGCAGACGTGAAGTGGAAACCGCCCGCACTGAACAGCTCTCGGCTTTTTTCTCCCCGCTTTCGCAGGAAGAACGCGAACAGCTTTTCCTTCTGCTGCAAAAGCTGGCCGCCCGTACAGAGTAATTCCCCCTGCGTTCCGCTTCGGTATCAAAAAGGGATCGGCTATTATGGGCGTTGCCATAAGAAAATTTCATTTTAAGAAATGCCTGAAAAATCGCAATTTTTCAGAATGATTTCTTTTTTAGAAGAAATTTTCTCAGGCAACTGCCGTCAGCGTTTGACTTAAGAAATCATATAGAAGAGAAAAATCTGTTTTCTTAAGTCAAGCCGCCTTTTTGTCGGGCCTCTTTGATACATTGTAAATATCCTGTTTTTTCGTATTATGCAACCTCTGGTTGCGCAAATTGGAAAGGCGGGTTTCTGGAAAACCACCCTCATTTATGGTATCCTTTCCATGACAAAATCCACTGCGAAAGTATAAAAGGAGGGTGAAACATGGATTTTTCAGAAAAAATATACGCACTGCGCAAAAACAACTGAACTTAGAGCCTGTTCCGAAATAAAACACATACAGATTGCGCCGACAGATTTTATGCCAGACAAGGCGGTTTTTCGCAGGCGGACTGTCCGCCCTGCAAGAAAAAGCAGAGAAGCATGGCGTAAAAGCTGCAAGCAGAAAGTGTGTGGATTATTTCGGAACAGGTTCTTAACCTGTGCATAAAAATCCCCCTGCATAATGGCCGTCTGGCGCGAGAAAGCAATGCTTCTCCGTCAGACATTTGATTTGCAGGGGGATTTTATATTTCATTTCCGAATCAGGACTTAAACTGTACTCTCAGCGCGTTTGTATCAAAGCCTTTCCCGCCGTCTACGTTATATCCATGAAATGTTATTGAAATTTCATGGAGTTTGTTAATTTCCGCCGCATCTAAATCGGACATCTTGATCTTAAGGGTTTCTTCTGTCTTTCGGTTATTGTAAGCATTTGCAAATATCTCATATTCAACCGGCATTCTTTTCCCGTTGATATAACATTCCTCTATCCAGACATGATAGTTGTCATCGCCTGTATTATCAAATTTGAAATCCAGTTCCAGCATATCATTATCCAGATTTTCTCTGATATCCACGCACTTGATCTCTACGCTGCCGCCCACTGCACTTGTTTTATTTGTCACACGAGTCCATCTGCCGGGCTGCTGCGTCTCTTCCTTGTCTTTCGTTTCATCCGGCTCTGTTTCCTCTGTAGGAGGCTCCTCTCTGCCGCCGGATAAAGCAGCCGTTTTTGTCGCAGAATCCCAGGAAACTTCTTTTCCAACAGCCTCGGCAACTGCGCGCAGCGGCAGATATGTCGTCCCGTCATAAAGAAACGGTTCTTTCTCTGTCCGCAGTTCTTTCCCGTCCACAAGCACTTTGATATTATTGTACTGTACCGGAATATTCATGCTCGCAACCTTCGCAAATGCCGCAGGCGTGACGCCCAGAACAAGCGAAGCCGTCACCGCCCCCATCACAAAATCTCTCATTCTCTGGAACCTCATGGTACCCCTCCTTAGTCATCCACAATCTCAATGTTTTCCAGCTGCGCTCTGAAATTCGCGCGGAATTTCACCAAAAACTCCTGTCGGAGCCTTGCCTGCTCGGCTTTCTCTTCCTCTGTCAGCCCTTCCGCCCTGCTTTTCCTTGCCAGTTCGTTGATACGCTTTGTCAGCGCGGTCTGTTCCTCCATCTATAACACCATCCTTTTTCCGGATTTCAAACCTTGAAGCTCCGCCTCAAACTCCGCTCCCTTTCAGCACTTTGCGGCTGAACCGCCGCAAAGCCACGCTCCGCGTGTTCGGACTTCTTTCCGATGCCCCATTCAAAGAAAGGAGCAAAGAAGATTGTGCGAAACTACGTTTCGCATATTTTTTCAGATAATAATAAATCCATCAGTTCATCCACAATTTCCAAATAAGACGCCCCGGCAAAACGCCAGTTTTGCCCAATAAAGTTTGGGCTCCAACCCTTTTCAAAGGGTTGGCAGGGGATTGGGGCAGAGCCCCCAGGGTCCTTACACCTCTATCACCTCAGCGTTTTTCACCGCCTCATCCAGCAGCCTGTCCAGCTCCGTAAGCCTGTGTTCCGCCTTCTCAATAAAATTCAGCCGCGGCTTCGTCACCGGATGCTTTGCCACAAACACCGTACAGCAGTCCTCATATGGTCTTGCGGAAATCTCAAATGTCCCGATTTCCTCCGCCCTGTTGATAATCTCCTGTTTATCCATGCCTGCCAGCGGCCGCAGCACAGGCAGCGTACAGACGGCATTGATAGCATGTATCCCCTGCATGGTCTGGCTTGCAACCTGCCCTACACTTTCTCCCGTAATCAGCGCAAGCGCGTCGTCCTGCTTCGCAATCATCTCCCCCGCCCGCATCATCGCGCGTTTGAGGTGTATCGTCAGCTTATCATGCGCCACACTGTCCAGCAGATAAAGCTGTAATTCCGTAAACGGCACAACATACAGCCGAAATTCCCCTGTAAAGTCCGCAATGCGCTTTGCAAGGTCAATGACCTTTTCTTTTGCCCATTCGCTTGTATACGGCGGGCTGTGGAAATAAACACCCTCCACTTCCACGCCGCGCTTTGCCATCATCCACGTTGCAACAGGGCTGTCTATCCCGCCGGAAAGCAGGCTGACCGCCCTGCCATTGCTTGCATAGGGCAGCCCGCCGTAGGTACGGATGATTTTGGAATGGAGGTACACGCTGTTGCGTATCTCAATATGCAGCGTCACGTCAGGATTTTTTACGTCAACTTTCAGGTTCGGCATCCGCTCCAGTATATACGCGCCGACCTCCATGCTGACCTCCATAGAATGCATCGGGAAGCCCTTGTTGGCGCGCCTTGTGTCCACCTTGAACGTCATTTCCTTCTCCCCGCAAAATTCCTGCATATGCCGCAGGCTTTCCTCGCAGATGCTCTCAAATGACATATCCTCCAGCCGCACGCCGGGGCATATCGCCGCCAGCCCAAAAATCGTTTTCAGCTTTGGAACAAGCAGGTCATAATCCAGCTCTCCGCCCCTGTCCTCCACAATCAGCCGCCCCGGGTCACGTACAACATAGTATTTCCCAAAAGGGTCAATATTCCGGCGGATTGCGGAAATCAGCCGGTTAATAAAAAGATACCGGTTGTTCCCCCGCATGGCAATCTCGCCGTATTTCACAATCAAAACCTTCTCTGCCATGATTCCGCCCCCTTATCTGTTGTATTTCCGCAGAAACGGTACGAGTTCTTCCAAAACTTTCAGGCATTCCCGCGCCTCCTCCGGCGTATTATGGCGGCAGAAGCTGAACCGCACCGCGCCCTCTATTTCGGCAAAAGGCAGACCCATCGCTGTCAGCACAGGGCTGCCCACTTTCTTTTTGCTGTCGCACGCAGAACCGGCAGATACCACAATGCCCCTGCTTTCCAGCGCGTGCAGAAGCACTTCGCTCCGCAGCCCCTTAAATGTCACATTCAGCACATATGGGCTTGCTGTATCCAACCCATCTCCGTTCAGCTGTGTATCGGGCATAGCAAGGATTCCTTCCAGCAGTATCCGCTTGACTTCCCGCACCGCTTCGATGCTTTCCTTCAGAGAAGAAAAAGCCTTTTCCGCAGCAACGCCCAGAGCCGCCGCCCCGGGGCCGTTTTCCGTACCGGGACGCTGTCCCTTCTGCTGTCCGCCGCCCAGCATCAGCGGCTTTACTTTCAGCCCCCTGCGCATGTAAAGCATACCCGTACCCTTCGGTCCGTGTATTTTATGCCCGCTCATAGTCAGCAGGTCAGCTTTCATTTTCTCTACATCAATCGGATATTTCCCGAACGCCTGCACCGCGTCCAGATGAAACAGCGTCTGCGGGTTCTTCTCTTTTATCAGCTTCCCGATTGCCGCCGCGTCCTGCACTGTGCCCGTTTCATTATTCACGAGTATCACACTGACCAGTACGGTATCCGGGCGTATCGCCGCCTCGAGCTCCGCAAGGGAAATATGTCCCTGCCTGTCCACGCCCAGCCAGGTCACCTCCGCGCCTTCTTCCTCCAGCTTCTTCATGGGGTTCTTAACCGCCGGATGCTCGATATTTGTCGTTATAAAATGACGCCCCTGCCGCTGATAGCCCTCCGCAGTACCATAGATTGCCCAGTTGTCGCCCTCCGTGCCGCCGCTGGTAAAAAACACCTCGTCCGGATTGCAGTGGATCCCTCTGGCAATGCTTTCCGCGGCTTTTTTGATTTCCTTTTCCACCGCCAGCCCCATCGCGCTGACAGACGCCGGATTGCCGTATTCCTCGCAGAGCATATGCGCCATTTTTTCCACAGCCTCCGGCAAAGCCCTTGTTGTTGCCGCGTTGTCAAAATATATCATCAGACTTCCTCCTCTATTCCCATTCATACAGCAGTATTGCCGCCGTTACCATGCCTGCCGTTTCCGTCCGCAGGATACGTTTTCCCAGCGAAACAGGCCGTATCCCTTTTTCCCTTGCCAGCGCGATTTCTTCCTCCGAAAAGCCGCCCTCCGGCCCGATGAAGATGCCCGCCGTACTGCCGGAAAAACCCGAAGCAAACTGCCGCAGCCCGTTTTCCGGCGGCTCCTTTTCATAGGGGATGACCGCGCCGGAAAGCCCTGCTGCTTCCTCCACAGCCTCCGCGAACCTCAGCACTCTCTGGCTGACCTCCGGTATCTTGCCGCGTCCGCTCTGCTTTGCGGCCGCTTCGGCAATCTTCTGCCAGCGTTCCAGCTTTTTGCCCTCTTTTTTATCCAGCTTCACAATCGCGCGTTCCGCTGCCACAGGAACAATCCGGTCAATGCCGATTTCCACGCATTTCTGTATGATCCATTCCATTTTATCCGCTTTAGGCAAGCCCTGGTAAAGCGTCAGTTTGATTTCCGGTTCCGTTTCGCAGGGCGTTTTGGACAGCACATCCAGCAGTACGCCGCGTTCCAGCGAAGCAATACTGCAAAAATAATCCATGCCTTCCCCATCGCAAAGGGTCACTTCCTCGCCCTCCCTTGCGCGCAGAACGGTTTTGATGTGTTTTTCGTCCTCCCCCAGCAGGCGCACCTGCCCCCGACTGATATCGTTTTTATTGATAAAAAATTTCGGCATGGCTTTTCACCCCGCATATCTGGATAATATTGCTACCCAGTCCTTTTTCTGTCGGATTTCCTCCACGCGGAAACCGCCGTCCGCCAGCGCGGCAAGCACATCATCCTTCCGCTCGGAAATGATGCCGCTGGCAAGGAACAGCCCGCCGTCCCTGATATACTCCGGCACCTGCTTCGTCAGTGCGATAACGATATCCGCCACGATATTGGCAAACACCATATCATACGTTTTCCCGCTGTAAACCTCATGCAGTTCCTTATCCTCCAAAATATTTCCGGCGCGGACGCGGCACCTTTCGCCGCCGATTTCATTCCGTTCGCAGTTCTCCCGCACAATCTGCATGGCGTTGGGGTCAATATCTACAGCATCGGCCTCCCCCGCTCCCAGAAGCAGGGCGGCAATGGAAAGTATCCCGCTCCCACAGCCGATATCAAGGACTTTGTCCCCCTCCTTCAGCACGCTTTCCATCAGCTCCATGCAGAGCTGGGTTGTTTCATGCGTACCTGTGCCGAAAATATGCCCTGGGTCGATATTCAGCACTGCCTTATCCGCAGGCGCGTCCAGTTCCTCCCATGAAGGTTTGACAATCAGCCGTTCCCCAACAGGGAAAGGCTTGAAATATTTCTTCCAGTTGTTTGCCCAATCTTCTTCCTGCACGTTTTTCATCGTCATTTCCAGCGTGCCAAGCTCTACGCCGGATTCCTGTTCTGCCGCTTTTGCCGCCGCAAGCGCGCCGCGGATCTGCGCAAGCTGCTCCCTGCCGTAAAGGTTGTCCCGCAGAAAAAAAGTTATCCCTGTTTTCTGCTTTTCCTTTTCCTCCACCAGCTCGTCCGCGATATAATCCCATTCGCGGTTTGGGTTTTCCAAAAATTCAGCGAAATCCGTTTCATCGTGTATCATCAGTCCTGTCAGCCCGCACTGATACAGCACGCCTGCCGCCGCCTCCAGTCCTTCCTGGCTGGCGGAAACAAATACTTCTATCCATTCCATATTGGGAATACTCCTTCCTTTTCCGGCTGAAGCAGCCAGCCGGTACGATTTTCCAATTATAGCACACCCTGCTGCAAACTGCAAATCCTACCCTGTATCCATTCCGGCGGAAAGCCCCTTTTTACAGGGAAATCTGACCCAAAAAGCCGGTTCGCCCAAAACAGCAGCTAAAAAAATGATTTTTCCATTCAAAATATTGCAGAAATCTGTCCAATTGCTATAATTAATATCACAATACCTGGGCAGTGTCGTCACTGCCTAAGACAGAGAGGGTGTTTCCCATGAATATGCAGGAATGTATCCATTATTTAGAAGAAGAAGTTGGCTTTGCGTCCCGCCCCGGGCTGGAACGCATACGGCTTTTATGCAATAAATTAGGCAATCCGGAAAAAAATCTTTCCGTCATCCATATCGCCGGCACAAACGGCAAGGGCTCCGCCGCCGCTATGCTTTCCTCTATCCTGACCGCCGCAGGCTACCGCACGGGGACATATACCTCCCCCCATCTGGAACGATATAATGAGCGTTTCCTCATCAACGGCAAGGAAATCAGCGACGAAGATTTCTGCTGTGAAATGACATTGGCAAAGCAGGCATGTGAAGAACTGAAAGCCGAGGGCAAAGACGTCCCGACTCTGTTTGAAATCATCACCGGCGCGGCATTCCATTATTTCGCCCGCCAGAACGTAGACGTTCTTGTACTGGAAGTCGGCCTGGGCGGGACGTATGACGCAACGAATGTTGTGGAAAAGCCCCTTCTGAGCCTGATTATGTCTGTCAGTATTGATCATACTGAATTTCTGGGCAGCTCCCTTGAGGATATCGCGAAAGAAAAAGCGGGAATTATCAAGAAAAATTGCCCTGTGGTGTTGTATTCTCAAGGACAAATAGTATATAATATAGTAAAGACGTATGCCTGTGAAAAGGACGCGCCTTTCTTCTGCCCGAATGATGCGGAAATTTCTGTTTCCTCCCAAACGCTGGAGGGTACCGTTTTTTCTGTAAACAGCATGCTGGCGGCTTACAGAAATATCTGTCTGCCGCTTTTGGGGAGCTATCAAATCTCCAACTGCGTTGCTGTTTTAGCCGCCTGCACTGTTCTGCGCAGGCAGGGGCTTTCCCTGCCCGAGGAAGCTGTGCGCAAAGGGCTGGCAGACGCCCGCTGGGCCGGCAGGATGGAAATCTGCGGCAGAAGGCCCCTTGTTATTTTGGACGGGGCGCATAACGCTGACGGAATTTCGCGGCTTGCGGAATCTCTTTCCGTTTATTTTCAAGAGAATAAAGCCACCCTGATCCTTGGTGTTCTGGGTGATAAAGAATATCGAAAAATGGCGGAGGAAATACTGCCCTTCGCCCGCACCGCCATATTGACGGAACCGGAAAGCCACCGCAGGCTTGACGTCCTGACGCTTTCCCGCTCCATCTCCGGATTTTCCGGGGAAATCTATCTGGAAAAAAATCTGGAAAACGCATACCGCAAAGCTCTCTCCGTCACGCCTGAGGATGGGGTAGTGCTTGCCTGCGGTTCTTTATATATGGTCGGCGCATTGAGAAGTTTTATAAAATCTCATTCCCCCTACGACTTGAAACGGAGGTAATTTTCCTGTGTTTAATTTCAAAGATGAACTTTCCCGCTACCAGCCGATTTTGGAGCTGAAAGATATAGAAGACGCTCTGCATCCTTCCCAGATGCAGGATCTGCTGGATATTTTACAGCATATCGCGAAAAGCAGCACACAGCCGCCGTCCTTCGAATAAGCCAAAGGAGCGATATCATGAAATGTCTTAACTGTGGCTATGAAATTCCCGAAGGCTATATCTGCCCGAACTGCGGGGCCGACGCCTACATTTTCCATAAGGCGCGGAACGTTTCCATACGGCTTTACAACGAAGCCCTGCAAAAAGCGGCAAACCGCGACCTTTCCGGCGCAGCGGCAAATCTGGAGCAGAGCCTTCTTTTTGATAAAAACAATATTCCCGCGCGGAACCTTCTGGGGCTGATACTTTCCGAAACGGGACGCATTGCGGACGCGCTCAAGCATTGGATTATCAGCACGTCCATCTCGAATAAAAACAATCCCGCCGCCGGATATATTGATTTCCTGCAAAAAAACGGGCGGGAGATGGAAAAATGCAATGACGCTGTGCGGATGTATAATCAGGCAATCTATTACCTGAAACAGGGCAGCGATGATCTGGCAATCATTCAACTGAAAAAAGCCCTTGACAATAACCCTGATTTTCTGGACGCATACAACCTCATGACGCTCTGCTGCATTGAGGATAAAAATATGAAGCGGGCGCAGCATTACAATGAGATTGTGCTCAAGCGGGACACGCTGAACCCGCTGGCACTGCATTACGCCCAGCTGATGGGCAGCACACCCGTGCCGCCGGCTGTAAAAAAAGCGGAAAAAAACGCTGCCGTAAGCATCAAAAAAACGGACAGCAATCCGCCCATACCACGCTACAAGCGCAAAGAGAAAACGACAAACAGCGTGCTGGAAAAGCGCGACCTGCTTGCATTTCTGCTGGGCATTGTTGCCACAGCCGTAGTAATGCTTGTGCTGGTTATGCCCGCGCTGAATGACAGCAAGGACAAGTCTATCAAAGATTTGCAGGCAAAAGTGGACCATTATGCCGGCGAAACAGAAATGACGCCGGAAGAAGTGCTTTCCATGCGGGAAGAACTGCAAAAATTGCAGGAAGAAAACAGGCTGCTTCGCAGTGAGGAAAATAAGCAGGCAAATCTGGAGCTTTTGCAGACCGCCGCTTCCCAGCTTTCCGACGAAAAATATATCGACTGCGTTACAACGCTTGCCGCGATTGATACCATCGGCTTCGGCGAAGAGGATCTCGCAATGTACAATTCTATCAGGAGTACCGTTTACCCGAACGCCGCATACGCGTATTATACCAACGGCAAGGGCGAATTCCTGAGCAACCATTTTGCAGAGGCAAAAGTGAGCCTGGAAAACGCAATGGAATATATCAACGGTGAAAATTTTGTAGATGACATTCTCTATTATCTGGCGCGGATTGCCGAACATGACGGGGATAATGAAACCGCAAAGAAATATTATGAGCAGATTATCACAGATTACCCTGATTCCAACCAGATGTCAAACGTGGAAAACGCTCTGCGTCTGCTGAATGCAGGAACAGACACGCCGCAGAATTAAAGCCGCCTCTGGCGTCCTGACCTGTTATGCTTGCGCGGCTGGCAGACAGGTCAGGGGGTGAAACTTCTAGCAGGGTGTGGACCAGAGCCCTGCAAATGCTTATTCTGCCTTGACAAACCGCTCCTGCATGAGTATCCTAAATGAATAATGAAAAATTTTATCATGAAATGGGGCTTTTATTATGAGCAAAACAATCATTCCACAGGGGTATGAATCTGCCCTCACGCTTTATGAAACACAAAACGCCATTGGTGTGATTCATCATACGTTTGAGGAAAATCTTTCCCAGACACTAAACCTCAAGCGCGTATCCGCGCCTCTGTTCGTTGACCCTGCAACGGGGCTGAACGATAACCTGAACGGCGTAGAGCGTCCCGTCAGCTTTGAAGTCCCCGCAACGGGTGTGACTGCTGAGGTCGTACATTCTCTGGCAAAATGGAAACGCATGGCTCTTTACCGTTATGATTTCCGCCCCGGCAAGGGACTTTACACAGATATGAACGCAATCCGCCGAGATGAAACGCTGGATAATTTACATTCTATTTATGTTGATCAGTGGGACTGGGAAAAGGTTATTACGCCGGAAAAACGGAACCTTCAGGAACTGAAATTTACTGTGCAGGGCATTGTGATTGCTGTCTGCGACACACTGGACGTGCTGAAAAAGAAATATCCCCGCATTAAAACGGAGCTTTGCCGAGAGGTTACCTTTATCACCTCTCAGGAGCTGGAAGACCTTTATCCGGACCTGACGCCAAAGGAACGCGAAAATGCTTTCACTAAGGAATATAAAACTGTCTTCATTATGCAGATCGGTGATAAGCTGCGCTCCGGCGAACCGCACGATGGCCGCGCGCCCGATTATGACGACTGGCAGCTGAACGGCGATTTGCTGTTTTACAACCCTGTTCTGGACAGTGCTCTGGAAGTTTCCTCTATGGGTATTCGTGTAGACCCTTTCACCCTCGATCAGCAGCTGCGTAAGGCTGGCTGTGAGGACCGCCGCGCTTTGACTTACCACAAAATGCTGCTGGAGGGCAAGCTGCCCTGCACGATAGGCGGCGGTATCGGCCAGTCCAGAATCTGTATGCTGCTACTGGGCAAGGCGCATATCGGCGAGGTGCAGTCCTCCATATGGGATCAGGAAACCTACGATGTATGCAATGCGGCAGGCGTAACACTTCTGTAAACAACGAAATACGGGCAGACCCGCCGCATTGGGTCTGTCCGTATACTTTATTTCAATTTTTTCGATTCATATCTTTCGTTCCCTGAATTTTACAAATACTCCCTTATGTGCTAATATAAGTACATAAAAGAGTTCTCTTAAAACAACAGCATTTCAGGCAGGCTGGGATAATTTCTTTTGGTTATTGATATTTTCCTGTGGCAATGCCTGATGACGCAAAATGTTTTTGAGAAGGAGGGTTTCTTATGAGGAATGAAATCACAAATCGTCAGACTATGAGCACCATCGTGTCTCTGGTATGCTATATTGTTTCCTGCTACATCGCTTTTTCAGAGTCATGGGCTGCGGGTGTCATGAAAATTTTTATGGCTGTCATACTCACTTCCGCCGTATCATTTGTATACTTCTGCGGAAAACTTTCCCAGACGCCCCATGAACGGCAGGCGGCAGAAAACATACGGCCTGTTCCGGATTTTTCCGCAGCAAAATAACAGCAGGCAGGGCTCCGGACCATTCCAGAGTCCTGCACCATTTCCAACCAGAATAAGGAGGCCTTTATGGAACTGCGCAACCTGATCACATTTTTGAAAATTATCGAAACCGGCAGTTTTTCCAAAGCCGCCGAACAGCTTCTTTATTCCCAGTCTACTGTTACCATACAGATTCAGCAACTGGAGGAAGAGCTGAATATCCTGCTTTTTGACCGCATCGGCAAAAAAGTCTTCGTAACGGAAAAAGGGCGCGAAGTCGCGGAATATGCCCGCCAGATGGTTCGCCTTTCCGAAAAAATTTCGCTTGTAGGCGCGGACGCCGAAGAATTGCAGGGTTCTCTTACCATCGTATCTTATGATTCTCTTTCCTATGGTGTTCTGCCGACTATTTTGTTTGAATACCATAAACGTTACCCAAAGGTTTTCATCGTTGTTAAGTCTTCTGACAATTTCGTTGAAACCAGAAATATACTTTCCCAAAATGAAGCCGACCTTTGTTTTGCCTTTTCCGAAAAGCCGGAAATCAAAAATCTGGTTTGCCGGTTTTCCCGAAAAGATAAGGTCTTTTTTGTGGCCCCGCCCAACCATCCTCTTGCCCAAAAGAAAAATATTCCGCTTGAGGAGATTGCAAACGAATCTCTGATTGTATCCAACAAGCATATTTCCTTTGATTTTGACTTTAAGGGAAAATATGACGCTTTCAAAAATTATAAGCTGAATCCCGCGTTTGACGTATTTGATACGCCTTCCGCGGTAGAGCTTGTCAAACTGGGGGCCGGTATTCTGCTCGTTCCGCATTACCTGGTAGCAAAGGCGGAGGAGGCAGGGGAGCTCTGCGTGCTGGACGTGCCCGAAGTGGATAATACCATTTGGATTCAGGCCCTCTACCATCCCGATAAATCTGTCACGCCGCAGATGAATGCTTTTTTCGCACTGCTGAATGAAAAATATCCGGAATAATTTTGCGCGCTGCATGCTGCGGCAAGGGCGTTCTTTACGCCTCTCTGCCGCAGCATTTTTCCGTCATTTCATTTCGCGCCATGTATTCCCTCCCCCAGTCGCACATCACGTCCAGTATGGGAATCAGTGTTTTTCCCTGCGCCGAAAGGCTGTATTCCACCTTGGGCGGCACAACAGGATAAACCTTCCGCAGAAGGAATCCGCTCCGCTCCAAATCCCTGAGCTGCTGTGCAAGCATTTTGGGCGTAGCCTGGGGAATCAGCCGTTCCAGTTCCGAAAAGCGCAGCGTTTTATCCATCAAATGCCGTACCTTCGCTTGACAAAGGGTATATACGGCTGAAAGCATCTGTTTCGCGGCTCTGCTGCGTTACTCTTGCTTAGCGTACCACTCGGTACGCCGCGCTCGAAAGCCTTGCATAGCCACAAAACAGCCCGCTTTCAGCTCTGCGACTTTTTCAGCACGTAATTTGGAGCAGTTTCAAGGCGTCTGCCCGCAGGCGTACCCGTAGGTACGTCAAGGGCAGAAAACGAAGAAAATGCACAAATTCCGGCTGAAAAAGCGTGTATCCCCTTGTCAGGCGAAGGTAATATCAGCGTTTTATACTTCCCTCCAATTAACTCCAGCGTTACTTCCATCGGGCAGTTATATGCCGCGTTATAATTCTTCAATCCCTCCACCCTTTCCTTTTGTATAGTCCTTTACAAAAAAGTGCGTACTTGCGGATATGCCGTCCTCTGTTATAATCATAGCATAAACCGGTTTATCATTCAAAACAAAAAGGAGATGTATCCCTATGATAAAAATAATCGCTGAAACACGTGTACCAAAGGAAAACTTTGAAGCCTTCTCCGCTCTTGCCGCGCCGCTTGTCGCCGCATCGCAGAAGGAACCTGGCAATATATTCTACCATATGCACCGTTCCCGCATGAATCCGGAAAAGGTGGTATTCATGGAAGGCTGGGAGGATCAGAAGGCAATCGACAGGCATAATGCCTCCCCGCACTTCACCTCCGTACTTCCGGAGCTGGGCAGGCTTTCCACAGCAGAAATGGCAATTGAAACATTTGATGTAATCCTGTAAAAACAGCATACGAAAAGGACAATATCCCCTTGATGATACTGTCCTTTTCGCAGCCTGTCCTTTTCAGTTCCTGTTTTCACTTCTCCTCAGCATTTTCCGGAAACGAATGATACTGTATCCTGACTGCCGCCTTTTTCGGGAAAACCGATTTTTTCTTAAACGATGTATCCCCGTTGATAGAAACCTCTTTTACTTCTCCCTCTTTGTCAAGAAGGCCAAATTTCAAATCGTCCAACGCAATCAATTCGATTTTAGAAAAGCCGGCCTCCTCCAATCTGATTTTTACAGTTTCCACATCCATGCCAATAAAATCTTTTGCGTTTGCCGGCGGATTGATTTCACCGCGTCCCGCTTTCTGCGGCAAAAAAGAAGCAACCGTAAATACAATCGCCAGCACCAGTACCAGCATTACTATTTTTACCGCGTCGTTCCACATCTTCTGTCCGCTCTCAGGCAGCCTGAATTTTCCCATAAACACCCTCCCTTTGCACACTTTTCCACAAAGTATACCTTTTACAAAAGCGAAAAAATGTCAAAAAACCACAAAATAAAATGTTGAAAAACACAATATTTTGTGGTATGGTTAGTTTGATGGTATTTTATTGTCATTTATTAAAACGTATACATTTTAATAAGCCCTTCAGCAGAATTCCCTTTCCGCTCCTTCTCTTATCCTTCCAAAAAAGCAGTGCCCTCCGCCACAATCGAAATGTGCCCCGCAATATACAGCGCGGAAATTACACCATCCTGATATCCGGCTTCTGCCCGCATTTTTCCGCCAGGCTGTTGCAGTCCAACAGAAACCGCCTTCCGATTTTTCCATGCGAGATATGCACCCACAGCCGCCGTCCCGCTGCCGCAGCCACGTTCCCAGATCATACTGATCCCTTTCAGGTAGACAAGCGGCTTAAGCGTATACTCATTTTCGTCCAAAAGCAGAAGCCCGAACGCCGCACCGTCCGGCAGTGCCTCCGTCCAGAGCCTTACCGCCGTTTCGGCCTTCCGTTCCGCATCCTCTTTCCAAAGCTCCGCCGGAACAATCACATGCGTAATCCCTTCAAAAACAACTGCTGTCAGCCGAAGTTCTTCCCCTTCCAGCCGAAACGCTCTTTCCTCAATCCTTTCCGGCAGGGGCATCTTTGCCCTGCCAAAAAAGCCATACGCTTCCTTTGTAATCTCACAGGGGACAAGCCCGTCCGCGCCGGAAACTTCCAGCAGATATTCCCGCGTTTCTCCTACGGCAAGCCCATCTTTCCGCGCCAGCCACGCGGCAAGCGAAAGCGATGCGTTCCCACAGAATTCCCCTGCCATCATTTGCAGGCGTTTCGCCGCCCGCGGGTTTTCCGGTTCCTCTATATAGCCCGCCTGCTCCGCATATACGCTGTCATATGCAATCAGCCGTTCCGCAAGCGCGAGCTGCTTTTCCCGCGGCACTGGCGTTTTTACCAGTATTGTCATATTCTGCGTCGGGCTGGTCTTGATAAATTCGATTTCCATGCCTTCCCCCCTTACTGCTGGAAACGTCCAAGGAAAGCCTTTGTACGTTCCTGCTGCGGGTTGTTGATTACATCCTGCGGCGCGCCTTCCTCAACGATTACACCGCCGTCCATGAATATGACATGATTGGATACATCCCGCGCAAACGCCATTTCATGTGTTACAATCACCATTGTCATATGCTCTGCCGCCAAATCTTTTATGACCTTCAAAATTTCGCCCGTCAGCTCCGGATCAAGCGCGGAGGTCGGCTCATCGAAAAAGAGCATTTTCGGCTTCATCGCCAACGCGCGCGCAATAGATACCCGCTGCTGCTGTCCGCCGGAAAGCTGGAAAGGATACGCGTCCTCCTTATCCGAGAGCCCCATTTTTTCCAGAAGCACGCGCGCCTCCCGATACACCTCATCTTTCGGGCGTTTCCCAATCAATATCGGCGGCTCCGTTATATTCCGCATCACAGAATAATGCGGAAACAGATTGAAATTCTGGAATACCAGACCGAAATTCTTTTTAATACCTTTCAAATCCTCTTTGCCCGCATAGACCGCTTTTCCTTCCGCGTCCGCCTTCGCGGCATATTCGCCGAGATAGACAAGGTCGCCGCCGTCCATTGTTTCCAGCAGCGTCGCGCAGCGCAGAAGCGTAGATTTGCCGGAGCCGGAGGGCCCAATGATAGAAACAACCTGCCCTTCCGAAACGGAAAGGGAAATATCCTTCAGCACTTCGTTATCGCCAAATTTTTTATTGCAGTGGTTAATCTCCAAAACCTTCATGATATGCCCTCCTCCCTTAGCGGTAATAATCCAATGCCTTTTCAATGCGCTCCATCACAAAGGCTACGACAAAGTTAAATATAAAATAGAAAACACCGGCAACAAACAGCGGCAAAATAGACGCTTCTTTCGCAGCAATCTGTTTCGCAATGGTGAACATTTCCTCATACGTCAGTACAAACGCCAGAGAGGTATCTTTTACCAGTGTGATTACCTCATTCGTGACAGGCGGCACGATTCGCTTTGCCATCTGCGGGAATATAATCTTGCCGAATGTCTGGCTCTTGCTGTAGCCCAGCACTGCCGCCGCTTCATACTGCCCGACAGGAATCGACTCAATGCCGGAACGGTAGATTTCCGCGAAATACGCCGCGTAGTTGACAGAAAAACCAATCAGCACCGCAATAAAGCGGTATGACCGCGGCAACTGCATCCCGAAAAGGTAATACGGTCCATAAAACACAACGATGAGCTGCAACATCAACGGCGTGCCGCGCAGTATCGCAATAAAAATTTTCACAATAAACTGTATCGGCTTAAAGCCAAGGACTGCCGCTTTGATTCTTCCGCCCAGGCTCGCGGGCTCTGTCAATTCCTCCTTTTGCAAAAACCGCAAAGGAGCCCATTTTGACATGCGCCCGAATGCCACCAGCAGACCAAGCGGCATGGAAAACAGCAGTGTCAGGGCAAAAATCATTACTGACGCGCCCATGCCTTCGCCAAGCTGCCGCAATATCCCCGAAACCTGAGAAAAATCAATATATGCCATATTACTCATAAAAACCACACCCTAACCTTTCTTCCGCCTTCTTTCGTTTCCCTCCCGCCGGCCCTGTAAACGCAGAAAAGGCGGCGGAAACATATCGTTTCCGCCGTCCTGGCGTTATCGTTCCGCCGCCTGTATCATCAGATTATTTGCCTAAGCAAACCATCTGGTCAAGGTTATAATCTGTGTAATTTGCGACGATTTCGTCAAATGTGCCATCGGCAAGCATCTCGTCCAGCGTTTCCTGCACCTGATCGCGCAGCTCCGTATTGCCCTTCTTGAAGCCGATTGCATACTGCTCTGTGGAAAGAGGTTCTTCCAGCATACGGAATTTGTCGCCTCTGGACTGCAACTGATACTGCGCAACACCAATGTCAACCGCGATTGCGTCATCTACGCCAGCTTCCAGATTCATGAACGCGGAATTGTAATCCGCAATCTGCTCCAGTGTCGCGAAGGAAGCTGTCAGTTCCGCATTATCCTCAGATTCCAATGCGGAAAGCGCGGAGGAGTCTGCCTGTGTTACAACAACCCTGCCCGCAAGGTCAGCCGCTGTCTGAATATCGGAATCCGCCAGAACAACAAATACAATGCTGTTGTCTACATAAGGCTCAGAGAATGTATAAGAGTCCTCACGTCCTGTCATGGTAAAGCCGTTCCAGATACAGTCGATGGAACCGCTGTTCAGTTCCATATCCTTTGTGTTCCAGTCGATAGGCTGTTTCACAAGCTCCCAGCCGCGGCGGTCACAGACCTCCTGCGCCAGGTCAATGTCAAAGCCTTCATAATCGCCAGCGTCTGTGCGGTAGCCATAAGGAGGATATTCTGCGTCAAAGCCGATGGTAAGCGTCGTGCGTTCCGCACTGTCTGTAGGTGTTTCGGCGTTATCCTGCGCGGGCTGCTCTCCGCCGCCGCAGCCTGCCAGCATCGTTACGCTCATTGCCATTGTTAAAAATAAAGCCAGATATTTTTTCATTTTTCCGTCCCCTTTTCTATATTTGTTTGTCATCAGAAGGTGTACCCTCTCTTTTTCCTTCATTATAGTATCACACTAATACGCTAAAGTAAAGCCAAGTTTCGCCTGCATTATCTGTCGTTTTTTGTGCAAAGCATACAAAACTGTTTTACGGCAAAAGAGCGCGGGCAGGATATCCCTATCCCGCTGCGCGCTTTTTTGTTCATTTTGTTTTCTCCTTCCTGCTGATCAATTCCACAATCCGAAAGCGGTTTATCCCTATATGCCAGACAAAAAAGGTAAGGAGGACGCTCTCCCGCACTGATGGAACCAGCCAGAAAATAACCGCCGCCCCAAGCCCATAAACCGAAAGCAGGGGGGCATAGAAACGGTCTTTTTCTGCTCCTATCTGCACAGTGCCCATTTGCAGACATTCCCAAAACCAGCCCAAAATACAATATAGCAAAAAATAAAACAACCATACCCGAAACGGATACTGCATGACGCCCCCTCCTTCCATCCAGTTGCCGCATCGTACTGTCAGGCGCACAGTTCCCTCTGGTCTGCGCGCTGCTTTAATACCAGGGCAAGGAACGCGGACAATATCCTTGCAAAAACCGTACTCCACCAAATCATAACCTGTCCGCCGAACAAAGGCGGCAATATCAGCATAAGCACCAGCATCAGCAGCGGTTCGATAAACGTCAGGATATACGAATATGCACTTTTTTCCATTGCGTAAAAGCTGGCCGTTGTAACGCGGACGACCGCGACAAAAGGCACAGAAACCAGAAATATCGGTATGATTTTTGCAATCTCCAAATTCACGCTGTTTGACGCGCCGAATACGGCTCCAAGGCTGCCCCTTGTAATGCACATCACGATGCAGCCAACCGAAGCCAGGAACAGAGCAAAGCCATATGCCAGCTTCCGCATCTTTTTCAGGCTGCAAAAATCTTTTTCCCCGTAATACTGGCTGATCAGCGGCTGGCTGCCATCTCCAACGCCCTGCAAAACAAGGTAGATGATACATATGATATACGCAATGCACGCATAAGTCGCAATCGCCTGTTCCCCTCCATATGCCATGGAAAAGCGGTTTATAATAATTAAAGAGATATTCGGCGTCATGGCAAGCCCGAAGGGAGCAATTCCGATTTTGATAACAGCCGCAGCCACCCCGCCTATTTTGGAAAGCGGGATCATTAGCGTAAACTGTTTTTGATACAGCAGGTAGGCCAGCGCGGCAAGCATCGTAATGCCCTGCCCAATGACCGTAGCCCATGCCGCCCCCGCGACGCCCATCTCCCAGACCCATACAAACAGGTAATCCAGTATGATATTGGCAACAAAGCCCGCAATCATGGAGAACATTGCATAAAAAGACCCCCCATGATTGCGGATAAAGGGGACAAGCCCTGTACCAATCACCTGCAGGGCCGCACCCAAAGCAATAACGGCAATGTATTCCTCCCCATAAGAAAGCATATCCCCCTCTGCGCCCAGAAGCCGCAGAAGCTGGCTGTTCAGCAGGAAAATTGAAACCGTCAGCAATATGCTTGCGGCCAGCAGCACCCATAAAGCACCTGCCGTAAATTCCCTTGCCCGCTCCTCCTTTTTCTCAGCCCTGCTGATAGAATAATAAATCGCGCCGCCCATGCCAATCCCCGTACCCAAAGCCTGTATGACGGCAACGATCGGGTAAGCCATATTCACAGCAGAAAGCCCAATATCGCCCATGCTGTTCCCTACAAAGTATCCGTCTACAATCGCGTAAACCCCAGATAACGCGAAAGACAGTACGGAAGGTATCACATATTTGAAAAACGTTTTGAATTCATACATCTGCTTTTCTTCTCCTTTCCCCATATCGTTCAGGCCCGGCCGCTCATTCCTGCGGCCCTCCCGTCCGGAAAAGCTCCGCAAACAAGGCCATATTTCGCGTCAACTGTTCCATACGCTCAGGCCCCATTTCCACCACCGCGAACAGTTCCACCTCCCGCAGCCTGGAAATAATAGCATCTGCGTATTCCTTTCCCTCCGGCGTGAAGCAGATCACCTTGTTCCGCTTATCCCCCTGCATCGGGAGCATCTCAACATAGCCTTTCCGTTCAAAATCCTTCAGCACCATGTTTGTGGTCTGCTTGGGGATCATCCATCTCTGGCTGATCTTTTTCTGCGTGCAGTCCCGCCCCTCGTGGATGGCGGAAAGCACCAGCAGAGCATTGACAGAAAGCCCATGCGCCTTTGCCCATTCCTCATACACATAATTGTACTCCTGCCATACGGTGTAATACCTGTCCAGCAGCTCCATCATCATCCGTTCGTCCATATGAAAACCTCCTGTGTTATTTTAGTCCATCTCTGTACTAATTGTATTATAGTCCAAATCCGTACTAATTGTCAAGAATTTTTTCACACGAAAGCCTGCACAGGGAAATAAATTTTTTTGCGGTCCCGCCCAGATTTGTGATATACTATACAATAGATTTCGATATTTGAGCGAAAAACAGGAATAAGGAGAAAAGCTATGAGGATATTAGCCGATACTCATACCCATACCATTGCCAGCGGACACGCATACAGCACAGTGGACGAAAATGCGCGCTGGGCGGCAGAACAGGGGCTGGCCCTTCTCGCGCTGACCGACCACGCGCCCGCTATGCAGAACACAACCTGCCACGCTTATTTTGCCAATCTGAACGTTATACCGCAGGAGCTGCGCGGTGTGCGGATACTGCGCGGCGTGGAGCTGAATATTACAGATTACAATGGCACTGTGGATCTGGACGAAAAAACGCTGTCCCGTCTGGATATTGCCATCGCCAGCCTGCACACCCCCTGCATCACACCGGGCAGCAGGAAGGAAAATACCCGCGCGTACTGCATGGCAATGGAAAACCCCTATATAGACGTTCTGGGGCACCCCGGCGACCCGCGGTACGATGTGGATTATGCGGAGGTATTCCGCGTTGCGGGCGAAACGGGAACGCTGCTGGAAATCAACAACGCCTCCCTGATACCGGGCGGTTTTCGTGACGGCAGCGGGAAAAACATTGAAAAGCTCCTGCGGCTCTGCATGGAAAAAGGACGACACATACTGCTGGGCAGCGATGCTCATTTTTATACCGGAATCGGCGATGTTTCCCATGCCGTCGCGCTGCTGGAAAAAATCGGTTTTCCGGAAGAACTCGTACTGAATACGCGTCCGGAAGAAATACAGAAACATCTGAAACGCAGATAATTTCCCGAAAAAAGCGGAAAGCCCTTTACTTCAATACTTTAGTATGTTAACATATAATCAGAAGCAAAGGGAAAAGGTGGCGGTTCGTATGAATAAAAAAATAAAGAGCGACCTGACGGATAAGCTGTTCCGGGCTATCCTCAGCATGGAAACCATTGACGAGTGTTATCTGCTGTTCGAGGATTTATGCACAGTCAACGAAATACAGGCCATCGCGCAGCGTATGGAGGTTGCCGCCATGCTGGACGCGAAATGTACTTATGTGGAAATTGCGGAAAAAACAGGCGCGTCTACAGCAACCATCAGTCGTGTCAACCGCTGTCTGCATTATGGCACAGATGGGTACAAGCTGGCAATCGAACGGGTAAAGGCACAGCAGGAAAAAAAGAATACGGAAACCGAAGAAAGGTAACTCACCGCAGACGAAATAAACCGTATAACGGCTTGCGTGGATTTGCCGCTAGGGAACCTCTGCCCCCTTTTTCGGGGGAAAACCAGAAGCTCCCTAGTATTTTTTTGTGTAAATAAAAGACATTGGAGACGCCGGTCTGCGCTCTGCGCCCCCAATCCCCTGGCCCAGAGTTGCCACATTTCATGTGGCTGGGAAACAAACCGCAGATATTCTGAAATATAATTCCCCGGAAAACGCAGTTTTCCTCAGCAAAGTGCTTTGCTCCGCTTTCTCCGAAAGAAAGCAGGCAGGGCGCGGGACAGTGTCCCGCGGTTTCAATGTTTTAAGAAGCGATAAGAACAGGAGCAGAAAACATGATAGGATTTGAACAACTGAACGATATGCAGCAAAAAGCTGTTTTGCAGACAGAGGGTCCTGTGCTGATACTGGCAGGTGCGGGCAGCGGAAAAACCGGCGCGCTGACTGTCCGTATCGCGCATTTACTGGAAACCGGTATAAAGCCCTGGAATATTCTGGCTATTACATTCACGAACAAGGCCGCCCGCGAAATGCGCGAACGCGTTGACGCACTTGCCGGGCATGGTGCAGCGGATGTATGGATCAGCACTTTCCACTCAGCCTGTGTACGGATACTGCGCCGGGAAATACATCATCTGGATTATGACAACCAGTTTTCCATTTATGATACCGACGATCAGGAGAAAGTCATGCGCGAAGCCTTCAAACGCCTGAATTTCAGCACAACGGATAAATCCTTTTCCGTAAAGAGCGCGCTTGCCGCTATCAGCCGTTTGAAAGAGGAGCTTGTCAGTTGGGAGGATTATACCAAAACCTTTGACGCAGACGACTTGCGAGCAACCCGTGTAGCGAAAGCCTATCGCATCTATCAGCAGCTTTTGAAGGAAAACAACGCACTGGATTTCGACGACCTGATTTATAAAACCGTTCTGCTGTTCCGTACCTGCCCCGATGTGTTGGATAAATATCAGGAACGCTTCCGCTATATTATGGTAGACGAATATCAGGATACGAATACCAGCCAGTATGAGCTGGTGCGGCTTCTGGCGGCAAAATATCAGAATCTTTGCGTTGTAGGGGACGATGACCAGAGCATTTACGGCTGGCGCGGCGCGAACATCAGCAATATCCTTGATTTTGAAAAGGATTTCCCCGGCACAGTCGTAATCAAGCTGGAGCAGAATTATCGTTCCACAAAAAAAATTCTGGAAGCCGCAAACACTGTTATTCACAACAATCAGACCCGCAAGGACAAAACACTTTGGACAGAGAATGACAGCGGCAGTATCCTGCATATTTATAAAGCAGACAACGAATATGACGAATGCCGCTTTGTGGCAGAAAAAATACAGGAAATGACAGCACAGGGCAGAACGCGGAACCAGTTTGCCGTACTTTACCGCACAAATAACCAGTCCCGCGCGGTGGAGGACCAGCTTGTCAAGCGCGGCATCCCCTACCGGCTGTTCGGCGGCGTGCGTTTTTATGAGAGGAAGGAAATCAGGGATATCCTTTCTTATCTGAAGGTGCTCGCAAATCCTTCGGACACCATCGCTCTGCGGCGTATTATCAATGTCCCGCGCAGAGGCATCGGCGAAACCTCTCTGGATAAAGTGGCGGCGTTTGCGGAACGGAACGGCTATTCCCTTTATGAAGCATTGGAGCATCTGGACGAAATCACAGAGCTGAAAACACGCGCGGCAAAATTCCGCGAATTTTACAATCTGTTTGAAAGTCTGCGAACTGACGCGGACGGGCTGAAAGTCGGTGAACTGATTGACGCAGTTGTAAAACGGACGGGATATTTGCAGCTTTTGCTGGACGAAGGGACAGACGAAGCCATCAGCCGTATCCAGAACATCGACGAATTTGTGAATAAGGCTGTGGAATACGATAAAACTAACCCCGAGCAGGAAGACGCACTGGCGGGCTTTTTGGAAGAAGTCGCACTTGTTGCGGATATTGACAGCTACGAGGAAGGCGAGGAGGCTGTTGCCCTGATGACGCTGCACAGCGCGAAGGGACTGGAATTCCCCTATGTATTCATCATCGGTATGGAAGAAGGCATTTTCCCCGGCTACCGCGCAGTCATGTACGGCGGCGAAAAGGAGATTGAGGAAGAACGCCGTCTTTGCTATGTTGGCATCACCCGCGCAAAGGAAGAGCTTTTCCTGACCCACGCAAAAAACCGTATGCAGCATGGCATTACACAGTACAATCCCCCTTCCCGCTTTTTGAAGGAAATCCCTGCCGATCTGGTCGATATGCCGACAAGACAGGTTTCCGAAATGGCGAAAAAATACGAAATGCGCAACAGCATGCGCCTGACCCCCGCCCCCGGGCGGAATAAAACCATCGCGCCGACAGCCGTTTTCGCAGCGCAGAAAACCATGCCCGCCCCGAAGGATTTCACCCCTGATTACCAGCCTGGCGACAAGGTGCGCGCGCCGAAATATGGTATAGGAACTGTGGTCTCCATACAGCCTGGCGGTGCGGATTACGAGGTCGAGGTTTCCTTTGGCGCGAAAGGGACAAAAAAATTCATGGCAAGGCTTTCCAAGCTCATTAAGGTAAGCGAATAAGCCAGGGAGTGAATAAAATGGCAGATATGGAACGAATGAAAGAACTGACGGAGCAGTTGAACGCCGCCGCCAAAGCCTATTATCAGGAAGACAGGGAAATCCTGTCCAATCAGGAATATGACAGCCTGTATGACGAACTGGCGGCTTTGGAAGAACGGACAGGGACGATTCTCGCCAACAGCCCAACGCAGAAAGTCGGTTATACCGTATTGAGCAGCCTGAAAAAAGTACAGCATGAAAGCCCGATTCTTTCGCTGGATAAAACAAAGGAAACAGGCAAGCTGGAGAGCTTTCTGGGCGATAAAACGGGGATACTTTCCTGGAAGCTGGACGGGCTGACTATCGTGCTGAAATACCGCGGCGGCGCACTGGAGCAGGCCATTACACGCGGCAACGGCGAAGTCGGCGAAGATGTGACGCACAACGCCCGCGTATTCCAGAATATCCCGCTTGCAATTCCCTTTTCCGGCGAGCTTGTTCTGCGTGGCGAGGGCGTCATTCCATACAGCGCGTTCCGCCGCATCAATGACGCGCTGGACGATGAGGAAAAATATAAAAATCCCCGTAATCTTTGCAGCGGAACAGTACGTCAGCTGAACAGCGAAATCGCCGCGGAGCGAAACGTGCGTTTTTACGCATTTACGCTTGTCAGTGCAGAAGGCAGAACGCTTTCCGACAGCAAGTCAGAAAATATGTCCTGGCTGAAAGAGCTTGGCTTTGAAGCCGTTGAACAGAAGCTGGTGACGGCCGGAACTGTCGCAGAGGCTGTGGAGTGGTTTCGGGAACATATCACAGGGAATGATATTGCCTCCGATGGGCTCGTACTGACGTTTGACAGCATTTCTTACAGCGAAAGCCTGGGGCGTACCTCCAAATTTCCGAAGGATTCCATTGCATTCAAATGGGCGGACGAAATGGCCGAAACTACGCTGCGCGAAATACAATGGAACACCTCCCGCACAGGGCTTATGAATCCGGTTGCCGTATTCGACCCTGTGGAACTGGAGGGCTCTACGGTAAGCCGCGCCAGTGTGCATAACGTCAGCATTTTGAAGGAATTGAAATTAAGCATCGGTGATACAATCAAAGTTTATAAGGCAAACATGATCATTCCGCAGATTGCAGAAAACCTGACTGGGGAAATTTCCACAGCTGAAATTCCAGAGCATTGCTTTGTCTGCGGCGGGGAAACGGAAGTACGGAAACTGCGGGACGGCGAAGCGTTATACTGCACAAATCCGAATTGCAGCGCACAGAGGATACAGGCTTTAAGCCACTTTGTTTCGCGGGACGCAATGAATATCGAAGGACTTTCCGAGGAAACGCTGAAAAAATTTCTGGAACGCGGTTTTGTGGAAAATTATCCGGATCTGTTCCATTTGGAACAGCACCGCCAGGAAATCTGCGGCATGGAAGGCTTTGGGGAAAAATCCTACAAAAACCTGATTGAGTCTGTTGAGAAAGCAAAGGAAACCGACCTGCCGCGCCTGATTTACGCGCTGGGAATCAATCATGTCGGTCTGCGTAATGCAAAGCTGCTCTGTGCACACTGTGGGTATGATTTGGCACAGATCAAAAGCGCGACAGAAGAAGAACTGGCGGAAGCTGATGGGTTCGGGGCAGTCATCGCACACAGCATTGCGCAGTATTTTCAGGAAACGGATCATCTGCACCTGCTGGAAGAAGTTCTGCCGCTGCTCACGCTGCGTAAACCGGAAGAAAAGCAGGAAAACAGTCCGCTTGTCGGTATGACATTCGTTATAACCGGAGATTTGGAGCATTTTACGAACCGTAAAGAATTGCAGGCTTTGATCGAGCAGGGCGGTGGGAAAGTAACGGGCAGCGTTACGAAAAAAACAAATTTCCTGATCAATAATGACGTGCATTCAGAATCTGCCAAAAATAAAAAGGCACGGGATCTGGGTGTGCCAATCCTCAGCGAAGCAGCATTTTTAGAGCAGTTTATAGATGAATCATTCAAATAGAACAGCTGCTGTTGTCCGGCTTGTGAAAAATACCGCAGCATCCCTTTTGCAGACTTTTTCAGGCAGAGCTCAAAAGGAATGCTGCCCGCATTTCACCAGAAAAGAAGATACATTTTGCCGTTTTTATCCGTCTATTGCCGCTCCCAGGGTTTTCCGGAGTTCCTCCATGAATCCCTCCAGTTGCGGCGTCACCACGTGGCTCTTATGCAGTACGATCTGCACAGACTGAGTCTGCTCCTCCAATATCCGCAAAATCTGTACCTTTCCGCTTTCCGCCGCGCGCCTTACTGTATATATCGGCAGGAATGACAGGCAGTTTCCTTTTTCTACCAACCGGCACGCCTTTTCCGCACTTTGCAGCTTCAAAAATGGGCGGACAGCAACGTTATGTCGCGCAAGAAATTCCCGGAACCTTTGGTTATATGGCGCGGAGTCCTCCATCAGCACAAACTCCTGTCCTTCCAAATCTTCAGGGCTTATAACTTCCCGCCCCGCAAGTGGATGGCAGGGGCTTGCCACAATCACGACCGGCACGTCCACACTGTGCCACTTCCGCCACTCCGTTTCGTAAAGCGGTGAATCAATCAGGCAGGCGGCATCCAAACGTCCTTTCCGCAGATCTTCTTTCAGCGTTTCCGTCGCGTCTACCGTCAGCTCTATTTCCACGCGCTGAAACCTTTCATGGTAACGTATAAAAAATTCTTCCGTCAAAAACGCAAACAGCGATTCTACAATCCCAATCCTCACAGCACCGCCAAGCGTCTTTTCCGATTTCATAAAATTCTCCATCCGCACTGATGTAGATACAATCTGCTGTGCATACGGCAGAAGCTCCGTCCCGTACTGCGTCAGGGAAACGCTCCGCCCAATGCGGTTAAACAGCGGCACGCCCACCTCCCGCTCCAACTGCTGTATCTGAGTGCTGACGTTCGACTGGGAATAGCCCAGTTCCCTGCCAGCCTGTGTAAAGTTCTGCAATGCAGCCACTTTCAGAAATGTGTTCAGATTCCGTATTTCCATGTTCGCCCTCCTTTTTCTTCTTTTATCGTACACGATTCTCTACGCAAAATCAATCTGTTTTTTTGATTGATTTTATCAAAAACAACTGTTTTACATATCGTTTATGTTGTGCTATGGTTATTCCATAAAAGAAAACCCATGCAGACTGATAAGGAGGAGTATTATGAGAGAGAATGCAAATATCCATACTGTAGCCGTACATGGCGGTGCAAGAAAAGATGATACTTTCGGCGCAATCAACCAACCTGTTTACATGACTTCCAACTATCGTATCCCCACAGACGGCACGCCCGTTGACTGGAGCGGAACGGAAAGCAATATCTATGCCCGCAACCGCAATATCAACCAAATGGTATTGCAGGATAAGCTCTGCGCGCTGACAGGCGCGGAAGACTGCGCCGTATTTGCCAGTGGTGTGGCGGCTCTGGCAGGCGTGTTCATTCCATTTCTGAACAGCGGCGACCATGCAGTTGTTTCCGAGGTCTGTTACAGCGCGACAAACCTGCTGTTCAGAAAATATCTGCCCGAAAAATATAATATTGAGGTAACATTTGTCGATACGACGGATACCGAGGCCGTCCGCGCCGCAATGCGCCCAAATACGCGGCTTGTCCATGTAGAAACGCCAGGCAACCCAACCACAGGAATCAGCGATATTGCAGCCATTTCCAAAATCGCTCATTCCGCCAATGCTCTGCTTTCCGTTGACGCAACATTCGCAGGTCCTGTCAGTCTGTTCCCGCTGAAACTTGGCGCGGATTTGGAAATCCACAGCATGACAAAATATATCAATGGCCATGGCGACTCCTTAGGCGGCTGTATCATGGGGAGTAAGGAACTGCTCGCGCAGGTTAAGGAAATCGCAATGGTAAATTTCGGCGGCATTTTAAGCCCCTTCAATGCCTGGCTTGTTGCCCGCGGATTGGTCACGCTTCCCCTTCGCATGAAACAGCACAGCGAAGTGGCGTTAGAAGTCGCAAAATTTCTGGAAAGCTGTCCTGCCGTCCGTTTTATCTGGTATCCCGGGCTTGCCAGCCACCCCCAGCATGATCGTGCCGCAGCCCTTCTGCATGGCGGCTATTCCGGTATGATTGCCTTTGACATAAAGGGTACGGAAAAACAACACCAGCAGTTTTTGGACGCGCTTACCCTGATAACGCACGCTGTATCCTTAGGCGATGTAGAAAGCCTAATTGTTTACTATGACAAAAATAGTGATAAACTGCCCCATTACCCTGAAATTTTTCGGGAAGGCTTTTTCCGGTTCAGCGTCGGCCTGGAAGCAGCAGAAGATCTGATTGCAGACATTCGAGCAGCTTTGAAAGCCTGCGGCCTGCTTTAAGCAGTGTCGCCACAGGTGTCTGCACACGCCTGTCCGGCAAATTTTGTCGACTTTTTCGTTAAAAATTCTTGCTGTACCGCCTGCAAATTTTTGCCTGAAATCTGACAAAATGATGCTCAAAAATACGTATACACGACTCATAACGACACTGCCTAATGCGTTTTGAAACATGATAAAATCCCCCCATACTTCCATATGGGGGGAATCAAAACAAATTCGCTGCATTGCCAGACTGGGATAATGCTTATTCCCGTCTGCATTATAATTATCCAGGCTGCGGATTGCGGCAAAAGCGTTTTCCGGAATCTGCCCATGCCGGCTTTCCCAGTCCAGAACGTCCTGTTCCGTCACCGCATAGTCCACAGTTTCCGCTGCCCTTCCCAGCAACGCATATCCTTATTGCTCTACAGGCCCTCTCAGGAACTCCAACGCTTTATCCGGCACCTCATAAACGATAGTAAAATCCATCCCTGTTCCGCCCTCTCCAAGCAGCCCCTGCATTTTCCCGAAAATTTCGTCCATCACGCAGATCCTTGCGGCAACAAGGTTGGAATCCCTGTAAACCGTCAGCGTGCCCATGTCCACGTACTCATTCTTCCGCCCATCCAAAAGCCCGATGGATTTTTTCCACTGTATCGTATATACGGAGTCCACTTCCAGCCCCTCTGTATCCTCCGTACTTGCTTTCCAGTCCTCCACCGCAAGGTTTTCGGCAAATTCTTCCCTGTCCCCGATCTCAGCTACCGTATCCCCTTTCTGCCAGAACACCTTTCTGGGGCGTTCCACGCCCTCGCATATCATCTCACGTATCCAGCCCGCACCGTCCAGCTCCTCCTGCATTTCGCTCCTTGCCTCGTCCAGCGCGCCGTAAAACTCCGTTGATACCTCGTCCAGTTCTGTCCGCATTTCCTCCATCCCCTGCTCCAGTTCTGCCCGTTCCTCCCTGCTTAAGTTGCTTAAGTCCTCCATTCCGCTGTTGCCAATGGAAACACAGCCCGTTGCCAGCCCTGCTGCCACACAGGACAGCATAATAACCTTCCCAAATTTCATAACCCATTCCACCTTTCTTCATAACCCGCAGAGCCGCTCCGCAACCGCCTTTTATTCTGCCGACAATATACAATATTCTTTCGGGTAATATTCCTGCAAAGAAGCCGCGTCCTTTGCCTTTCCCTGATATTCCTCCCTCCAGTCTGCGTAATCCGGATTTTCCCACGCCGTCCCATCTTCAAACTCCACACGTTTCACGCAAAACAGTCCATATTCCGCCCTGTTTGCGCCGCCGTCCCCGCGGACGGGCCAGCCCTCCATTTTTTCCCCGTCATACAGTGTCCAGCCTCCGTCTTCGTCCTTCGTCTTTCCGGGCAAAAGCTCCATATCCTCAAACCGCAGATGCCCATATTTCGGTTCCGCACCGGAATCCATGAAGTCCCAATACAGCTCCAGCGGCTGACCCTCCGCATCATAGGCAAGCATCGCCGTCTCCACCGCCGTAATCGTCTTTTCCGTATTGTTTTTCAGTGTATCGTGGAAATATGGCAAACCCGTATCCGCATGCTCCATCAGCGCGACGCTTTCCAGCACAATCGTCTGCCCTGCCGGGTTCGCCTGTTCGTCCGCACAGCCAGTGCAAAACGCCGCCGCCACACAGAGAGAAACCATCAGCTTCCTTGCCTTCATTTCTTCCTCCCCCTTTCTTTTCCGCCAGTATACTACTGAATTCTTCACTTTTCTTTACCAAAATTTTAAGAATTTCTTTAGAAACAAAAAGAGCCGAAAAACCTCAGTTTTCCAGCCCTTCATTTTATGCAGTATCGTCACAGGTGTCCACGCACGCCTTTCCGGCAAAATTATGCTCGAAAATACGTATACACGACTCATGACGACACTGCCTGTAAAATTTTCTTTTCATCAGTCCCGCCGCTTACTCCTTAAACAGCCCCTTCATTTTCTCTGAGAAGCTCTTTTTCTCCTCTCCTTTTGCGGCTGAAACAGGCTCGGTATGTCCTTCGTCATAGAACTGCCGCAGCAGGTCTTTCTGCCGTTCGCTCATATCCGTTGGGATTTTTACCTTCAATGTAATAATCTGGTTCCCGCGTGTTTTCGGATTACGCAGATTCGGAACGCCAACGCCTTTCAGCGTCACAACAGTATCCGGCTGTGTTCCCGGCTTTATGGTATATTTCTGCTCGCCGTCAATGGTCTTGATGATGATTTCGCCGCCCAAAGCCGCCTGTACGAACGTAATCGGCACATCGCAGTAAATATCGTAGCCACGACGTTCAAACACCCTGTTTGGCTGCACATAAACCGTCACAAGCAGATCGCCGTAGCCGCCACCGTTTTCACCAACCTCGCCCTTGCCAGCCAGACGAATGGTCTGTCCGTTGTCGATGCCCTGCGGCACATTGACCTCGTATTTCTTCGTTTTGCGCACGCGTCCCGTACCCTTGCAGGCACCGCATGGCTCTTTAATGATTTTCCCTGTGCCATGACACTGGGAACACGTCCGCACGGATGTTACCGCGCCGAACATGGACTGCTGTACCACACGCTCCTGCCCTGTGCCGCCGCATTTCGGGCAGCTTTCAGCGTGCGTGCCTTCCTTCGCACCCGTACCGTGGCATGTGTCGCATTCGTCCGCAATCGGAACGGAAATCTCCTTCTTGCAGCCAAAAACAGCCTCCTCAAACGTCAGTTGGATATTGACGTTGATGTCCCTGCCGCGGCGGGGGCCGTTTTTACGCGTACTGCCGCCGCCGAAACCGCCGCCAAAGCCAAACATGCTGCTGAAAATATCGCCCAAATCGCCCATGTCGAAGCCCTGGCTATAGAAGCCTCCGCCCATGCCGCCCTGTTCAAAGGCCGCGTGACCGAACTGATCGTACTGTGCGCGTTTTTCCGGGTCGCTCAGCACGCCATACGCCTCGTTGATCTCTTTGAATTTTGCCTCGGCATCTTTATCGCCCGGGTTTTGGTCGGGGTGGTATTTGACCGCCATTTTCCGGTAGGCCTTTTTCAGCTCTGCCTCTGTCGCGTCTTTCTTTACCCCCAGCACCTCATAATAATCTCTTTTCTCTGCCAACCTTCTCACCGCCTTATCGGTTTTGCCTAAAACCGCGGGACTCTGTCCCGCACCCTCAAACCCTGGGGCTTTGCCCCAAACCCCACAAGGGCTTTCAGCCCTTGCCCCTTCTGCAACCGCGCATCTGCGCGGTTGAAAATAAAGTTTAGGGTCAAGCCCTTTTCAATAGGTGCCGGAAAGAAATCCGGGCACGCGTAGCGTGACTTTGCGAAGCAAAGCACTGACCGGCTTGCGGGGTGCGGGGCAAAGCCCTCAAGGTCTTGGTCTTTCCTTTAACGTCAAAGGCAGGGCGTTCCAGCTCCCGCCTTCGCGCCCCTGCCGTTTTTTATCCGCCTGTTTATATTACAGCTCTTTTCCTTCGCCGTCAACCACATCTGTGTCGCTGCCGCCGTTCTGCGTCGCATCGCCGCCCTGTGCCGCCTGCGCCTGCTGATAGAGCTTTTCGGAAATTTTGTAGAACTCCTGTGTCAAAGCCTCTGTTGCCGCCTTCACATTCGCTACGTCCGTTTCCGTCATAGTCTCCGCGTTCATATCCTTCACAAGGTCTTTCAGCTTGTTCAGCTCGCCTTCTACTGCGGATTTTTCGCCATCGTCCAGCTTGCCCTCCAATTCGCCCAGTGCCTTCTCTGTCTGGAAAATCAGGGAATCCGCCTCGTTTTTCGCGTCAATCGCCTCTTTGCGCTTGCGGTCCGCTTCCGCGAACTGCTCCGCCTCTTTCACAGCGCGGTCAATTTCTTCTTCGCTCAGGTTGGAGCCTGCCGTAATGGTGATTTTCTGCTCCTTACCTGTGCCAAGGTCCTTCGCGGATACGTTTACAATGCCGTTCGCGTCAATGTCAAATGTTACCTCGATCTGCGGCACGCCTCTCCTTGCGGGTGCGATACCGTCCAGCTTGAACTGTCCCAGCGTCTTGTTGTCACGCGCCAGAGGACGTTCGCCCTGTACGACATGGATGTCAACCGCCGTCTGGTTATCCTCCGCCGTAGAGAATACCTGCTTTTTATTTGTCGGGATTGTTGTATTTCTGTCAATCAGCTTTGTTGCTACGCCGCCCAGTGTTTCAATGCCGAGGGAAAGCGGCGTTACGTCCAGCAGAAGCACGCTGCCCGCGCCAGCGTCGCCCGCCAGCTTGCCGCCCTGAATTGCCGCGCCCACTGCTACGCATTCATCAGGGTTGATGCCCTTGAACGGGTCTTTGCCTGTGTATTTCTTTACCGCGTCCTGTACGGCGGGGATTCTTGTGGAGCCGCCCACCAGCAGCACCTTGTCAATATCGCCAGCGGAAAGACCGGCGTCAGACAGAGCCTGACGTACAGGGCCCATTGTGCCGTCCACCAAGTCTGCTGTCAGCTCGTCAAATTTCGCTCTGCTCAATGTAACGTCCAGATGTTTCGGGCCATCCTGGTTCATTGTAATAAACGGCAGGTTGATATTCGTTGTCGTAACGGTAGAAAGCTCCTTTTTCGCCTTCTCAGCGGCCTCTTTCAGCCTCTGCATCGCCATCTTATCCTTTGTCAGGTCCATGTTTTCAGCTTTTTTGAACTCTGCCGCAAGGAAATCAATCACTCTCTGATCGAAGTCATCACCGCCAAGGTGTGTATTGCCGTTTGTCGCCAGAACTTCGATAACGCCGTCGCCGATTTCGATGATAGAAACATCGAACGTGCCGCCGCCCAAGTCATAGACCATGATCTTCTGTTCCTTCTCGTTATCCAGACCGTAAGCCAGAGCGGCGGAGGTCGGCTCGTTGATAATACGCTTTACGTCAAGCCCCGCGATACGGCCAGCGTCCTTTGTCGCCTGCCTCTGCGCATCGTTGAAGTAAGCAGGAACCGTAATAACAGCCTCTGTCACAGCTTCGCCCAGATAGCTCTCCGCGTCTGCTTTCAGCTTCTGTAATACCATTGCGGAAATTTCCTGCGGGGAATACTGCTTGCCTTCGATGTCTACTTTATAGCTTTCGCCCATGTGACGCTTGATAGAGCTGATGGTGTTGTCAGGGTTTGTGATTGCCTGACGCTTCGCCGTTTCACCAATCAGGCGTTCGCCGTTTTTCGCAAAGCCGACAACGGACGGAGTTGTTCTCGCGCCGTCGCTGTTTACGATAACAACAGGCTGGCCGCCTTCCATAACTGCTACGCAGGAGTTTGTTGTACCAAGGTCAATACCGATAATTTTTCCCATAATCTATTCCTCCTAAAATCAGATAGTGTTTTTCTTTTTTCTTTTTGGGGCTTTGCCCCAAACCCCACCCGCTTTTTGAAAAAAGCGGAGCAAAAACTTTTGCCGGAAAACTTCGTTTTCCCTGAAAAAACCTTTTCTTGTTTTATATTCCCAGCGTTCGCCAGTTTCCAATTCTATCCTCCCCGTCACACGCAGTGTGACGGAAAACGGGTCAAGGGGCGCAGAGCGTTCGGGGGACGCTCGTTTTGCGCCGACCGGAGCGGAGCGGAGAAGATACCCCTTGCGGGGGTATTGGGGGCGGTGCCCCCAAGGTCTTTCCTTAATTCGCCACCTTTACCATGCTGTGGCGGATGACCCGCTCCTTGTACAGATAACCCTTGAGCATTTCCAGAATGATTTCGTTTTCCCCGTAATTCTCATCATCCTCGTGCGCGACAGCCGCGTGCAGGTTCGGGTCGAATTTCTCGCCCAACGCCTTTATCTCCTCCACGCCCATGCCGTGCAGCACCTCCTGGAACTGTTTCAGCGTCATTGCCACGCCCTTGAAGAATGCGTCGTCCTCGTCCGCCTTTCCTTCCTGCGCCATGACCGCCCTCTCCAGGTTATCCACAACGCCGAGCAGCTTCTCCACAGTATCCCGCACGCCATCGTCATACATCGCGGCTTTTTCCTTCGCGGTGCGCTTGCGGAAATTATCAAACTCCGCCAGACACCGCTGGTATTTATCCAGATTGTCCGCCGCCTGCTGTTCCAGCGCGGCGATTTTGTCCGCTTCCTCCTCTGCGGGCTCCAAAACCTCCGCCCCTTCCAAAACCTCTGCGGCTGTTTCCTCCTGCTCCGGATGCGCGTCCTGTTCCTCTATTGTTTCGTCCTTCCTCATTTCCTCCACGCTTTTCCCTCCTAGGTATTCTTATCCCCATCGGATAGATTTTTCAACACTTTTTCTATATTCTGCACCATTCCGTTCAATACGGAAATGACCTGCGAATAATCCATTCTTGTCGGGCCGACAATGCCGATTGTTCCCCGCGTATTGTCCCCCATTTTATAAGTCGCCGTAATCACGCTGCAATCCTGCATGCTCTGCACCGTATTCTCGCTGCCAATCAAAACCTGTAAATCGTTGTTCTTGCTTTCCTCCAGAAGCGTCACCAGCACGTCCTTCTCTTCCAACGCCTGAAACAGCGATTTCGCCTTTTGTATATCCGCAAATTCCGGAAACGCAAGGATGTTTTTCGTCCCGCTCATATGCAACTGCACCTTTTCAGCAGAACGCATCGTTGTTTCAATCGCTTTCAAAATCGGCGGCAGCAGTTCGCGGTATTCCCAAAGCTCTTCCTGCATTCTGGCAACCAGCGGCGTATCAATTTCCCGCAGGGCGCAGCCCTGCAAGAGCCGGTTCAGGCAGATGCCGATGCCGAAAATCTTTTCCTCCGAAGGCACGCAGCCCATTTTTATCACATGATTCTTAATGAAATTTCCTTCCGTAGCAATCACGAGCAATACGGACGCGCTGTCCAGCGGGAGCAGCCGTATCTGCTTGATTCTTGTCCGCTGTCCCTTCGGTTCGGAGATAATCGTCGTATAATTCGTCAGTATGGAAAGTGCCTTTGCGGTTTCCTCCATCAGAAAGTCAATCTGGCTGATATCGCGGGAAATGATGCTTTGCAGGTATCTCTGTTCTTCCTCGCCCAGCTCCTTTTTCTGCATCAGGTGGTCGACATACAGCCGGTAGCCCATATCCGATGGAATGCGCCCGGAAGAAGCATGCGGCTGCAATATAAAGCCCATTTCCTCCAAATCGCTCATTTCGTTCCGTATGGTTGCGGAGCTGATTCCGAGATTATATTTTTTCGCAATCGTTCTGGAACCGACAGGCTCCGCTGTTTCAATATAATTATTGATAATCGCCTGCAATATCTGTATTTTTCTGTCATTCAGAGCCACTCTGCCGCCTCCTTTCCGGTTTATTAGCACTCACCGCTATCGAGTGCTAATTTCTATACATAAAGATAGCACTTGAATCTGCCAATGTCAAGTGCTATTTTCAAAAATTTCTCTTTTCCTGCAAAGAAACGAAAAACTGCCTCTCCCCTGCCGGAAATCATGTTTCGTCCAGATCAATACTGACCTCGGCGGGCATCTCGTCTTTCATCATGCGGTAAATTTCCGTTTCCCGCACAAACGCAAAAAAGTCCCCTTCCACCCAGTCGCTCCATTCCGAAAAAGTGATTCCTTTCGTCTTTTCCTCCGGCAAAAACAAGGCATCCAAATGCAGCTGGTAAAACTCGTCCTCATCATTCGGGAACTGCCGCACAAGCGAAACCGTAAACATCGGCCTGCCTGTAAAGGAATATGTACCTGCTTCAAACAACGTCATATCTTCCCAATCCTCCCAGTCGCCAACGGAGATTTTGCTCATCTTCTCAAACACGTCAACCAGCTCCGGCAGCTTCATGCCGTCCGTAACTTTATCCTGCAAAAATTCCAGTATCTTTTTTCCTTCCTCGCTTTCGGTTCGTTCCTCCTGCCCATCCGGCTCCCAATTCTCCGCAGTGCCGGAATCCTCCTCCTCAGTATCGCGCGGCTCCTTCAGGGATTCCAAAAGATACTGTACAATTTTTTCCTTTCTTTCTTCTACATCCTCCGTACTCCAAATATCCCTTTTGATTTCCTCCAAATCCTTCATTGCATATTACCCCCTTAAAAAATCACTGAACGCCTTTAATTCCTTTTTGGTGTCCTCCGAAAGACGGTTATATTCCGTATCCTGCACCGCGCCCTCCAATGCGTATAAATGCACCAGACAGACATTGGGATATACCTCTTTCAGCTTAAAAAACGCCTGTTTCGCGCCAATTTCCTGTAATTCTTCTGCGGAGCAAATTCCAACGGATTCCAGCTTTCCTGCCATCTCCCTGCCTATATTCCTCATTTCCATCAATCCTGCCATCGTTTCCCTCCATTCACAAAAGAAATTCCCCGAACACTACATTGCTCACGTCCACGCCGCGGCGCGTCAGGCGTATCCCTGCCCCATCCGCCGCAAGCAGCCCCTGCTGCGTCAGCTTATCAATCTGGCTGCCATAGACCTCCTTCATTTCCCTGCCGAAACGCTCCCGGAAAGCGGCAAAGGCAACGCCTTCCGTCAGCCGCAGCCCAAGAAACATAAATTCCGCAAGCGCGTCCCGCTCCGAAATGAATTCCCTGTCCTGTTCCAGCCGTTCCGGAATGCCCCCTGCCTGTATATATTCCTCAAGTCCATAAGGGTTATGGAAACGTTCGCCGTTCCAGAAGGAATGCGCGCCCAGCCCAAGCCCAAGATATTCCTCCGCCTGCCAGTAGATGCGGTTATGGCGGCTCTGTCTGCCGGATTTTGCAAAGTTGGAAATCTCATACTGCGCATAGCCTTTTTCCCTGAGAAAATCCACCGCAAAATGGTACATCTCCCTGTCCAGCTCTTCTGAAACAGTCGTCAGCCTTCCTTCCTCCCATTCCCGGTAAAAGGGCGTGCCTTCCTCCAAAATCAGGCTGTATGCCGAGATATGCTCCGGCTCCAATGCCGCCGCCTGTTCCAGCGTTTCCCGCCATTCTGCCAGCGTCTGCCCGGGCAGGGCAAACATCAGGTCAACATTCACGTTCTGAAAACCTTCCTCCCGCACGATACGGTAATTCTCCAAAAACTCCTCAATGGTATGGATGCGCCCCAGCCGTTTCAAAATATGGTTCTGCCACGCCTGCACACCGATACTCAGACGGTTAAAGCCCATGCCTCGCAATGCCCGCGCTGTTTCGCGGCTCAGCGTGCCTGGGTTTGCCTCCGTTGTGATCTCCGCCCCTTCCGCAATCTGGAACAATGCAAAAACCTCCCTCGCCAGCCGTTCCAAAAGCGGCAGAGGGAGTGCGGTCGGCGTTCCTCCGCCAAAAAATACAGACTGAAATACCCTGTCCTGACACGCCTGCGCACGCCGCCTGATCTCCGTCAGAAGCGATGCCGTATAACGTTCCTGTAATTCCTCACGCCCTGCGAACGAAGGGAAATCGCAGTACAGGCATTTCTGTCTGCAAAACGGTATGTGTATATAAAGCCCAGCCGAAGTCCGCAAATTCATCATCCTTTCCAGCGTGTCAAAAAAGGCTCAGGCAACGCCTTCCATGCAACCGCTTCGCCGCAGCAACAGCGGGCAAAGGCGGTGCCAGGCAGTCTGCTTTCCTCATTTCTCTATTCCCCATCATACCACAAAACAAAGACAGAAGGAACGGAAATATATCCGCCAGGGCTGTGCCGAAACCGGAAAATCAAGAATTTTCCCGGTTTTTGCTCTGATTTTCGGTATATTGTTTGCGGCTCCTTCAAAATTCATGATATACTGTATGATATCATAAAACAGAGGTGAACGGACAAATGATTTTGATTGTGTGTACAGATGATGACAACGGTATGGCATTTGCGAACCGCAGGCAGAGCCAGGACAGGCTTCTGCGGGAACGGCTCCTGCGGCTTTCCGGCGGAAAGCTCTGGCTGAACGCCTATTCCGCAAAGCAGTTTTCTCCGGAAGAAAGCGCGGATTTTTCAATAGATGAATGCTTTCTGGAGCATGCGGGCGCAGACGATTTCTGCTTTGCGGAAACCACAGACCCCGCGCCGTATGAGGAACGCGCAGAAAAGCTCATACTTTACCGCTGGAACCGCAGATATCCCGCCAGCCTGCATTTTTCCATACCGCTCGCGGAACATGGCTGGAAACTCGTTTCCACAGAAGACTTCAAAGGCCATTCCCATGAAACAATTACAGAGGAGGTTTATGTCAAATGAAAAAACAAAAAATATTTCTGCCGCTGATACTCGTTTTTACTCTGCTGTTCAGCGCATGTTCCGGTACTAATGCCAGCGTTTCACAGCCCGCCCCCGCGCAGACCGCCACGCTGGAAGCCCTGCCGGATTATGACGGCGCGCCGTTTGTCGAGATCAACGGCAATATCCCTCTGTTCAGCGAGGAGGATTTTGTAACAGAATCCTATGAAACATACAGCGAGCTGGATTCTCTGGGCCGCTGCGGCGTTGCCATTGCCAACATCGGCGTTGACCTGATGCCGACCGAAGAACGCAAATCCATCGGGCAGGTCAGGCCCAGCGGCTGGCAGACCATGAAATATGATTTCGTGGAAGGGAAATACCTCTATAACCGCTGCCACCTCATCGGATTTCAGCTGACAGGCGAAAACGCGAACGCAGGCAACCTGATTACAGGGACACGCTACCTGAATGTGGACGGTATGCTGCCATTTGAAAACATGGCTGCCGACTACATAAAAGAAACGGAAAACCATGTTCTCTATCGCGTGACGCCTGTTTTCACAGGGGAAAACCTTGTAGCAGACGGCGTGCTGATAGAAGCGCAGTCCGTAGAAGATGACGGCGAGGGCATCTGCTTCTGCGTTTACTGCTATAACGTCCAGCCGGGCGTTGCGATTGATTACGCCACAGGCGAAAGCCGCGCCGCCGAAAGCACAGAACCCGAAGCCGGCAAAACAATGGAATATGTACTGAACACCAGTTCCAAAAAATTCCATAAGCCCGATTGTTCCGGCGTGGAAAAGCTGAAGAAAGAAAACCGCCAGAATTATTCCGGCACGCGGGAAAAACTGATTGCCGACGGTTACGGGCCATGCGGCATCTGCAAACCGTAAAACAACGTCGTTTTGAGGCGAAAAGCCGCAGAAATAATGCTTGTTGCGAATATGGACATATGATAGAATGAAGATGTATCGTGACGGCAGGGTAAAGCAGACGCTGCCGTCAGCTTTTTTGAACGGAGGTGACAGATGTGGATATGCCGATGACGGAGCAGTCGGAAAAAATACTGATTTCTCTGGCAAAACGCGGAGATATGACGGCATTTGAGCAGCTTGTGCTTGCGCATGAAAAAAGAGTTTATAATATCGCGCTGCGCATGGCTGGCAGCAGTGAAGACGCAAAGGATATTTCGCAGGAAGTCTTTTTGAAGGTTTTCCGAAATATCCCCAATTTTGATGAACGCGCCGCATTTTCCACATGGATTTACAGAATAACGGTAAACGCCTGCATTGATGAAATGCGGAAACGCAAAGGCAAGCCGAGCCTTTCTTTGGAGCAGGAGATGCAGAACGAAGAAGGCGCGTGGGCATTGCAGATTGCCGATGAGCGGGAAACGCCGGAGGAGGTGCTCCTGCGGCAGGAAAAACAGCGGGAAATACTGCTTGCTATGGAAAAGCTCTCCCCTGAACATAAAGCGGCTGTAACGCTGCGCGATATCCGCGGGCTCTCCTATGAGGAAATTGCGGAAACGTTGGAAATGCCTTTGGGCACAGTGAAATCCCGCATCTGCCGCGCACGCAGTCAATTAAAAGAAGAAATATTAAAAAACAGGGAACGGAATGGCGTTTCGCTCCGTCATAAGAAAAGAAAGGAGGGACGCTTCCATGAAGTGTGAAGAATGCAGGGAACTTCTCTGGATCTATATGGAGTGGGAAACAACGCCGGAAGAATCCGCGGAAATCAAGGCGCATCTGGCGGAATGCCCGGAATGTCGAAAAGCCGCGTCACAGCATATGGCCGTTATGGAAACGCTGCGTTCCCTCCCCGAAGCGGAGCTGCCGGAGGGCTACCATGCAGAACTGATGCAGAAAATTGCGGCGGCTGGCTCTTTGGCGGAGGAAACAGAGGAATCGAACGAAACGGCAATATTGCCGAATCATGTCAGCACACCCCCTGTGGAGTGGAAGGTCGTGCGGAAAACAGAGATTCTGCAAAAAGCCAAAGCAGAAAAAGAACGAGGCAAAAAACAGCGGCACAGCTGGAAAGGGCTGAGCCTTATCGCGGCGGCTGTTCTGGTCGTTGCGGCAGCCGGAGGAATCAGCGGCGTTATGAACATGCGCCAAACCCCGCCGGAACCTGTGCAGCTTACGTCAAACCTGCCTGACGAAGGCGGAGCGGAAAGCATACAAACAGACGCTTTGCCGGAAGACGCTGCCGCGCCTATTCCGGCAGCAGGCGGTACGGAGGAAACAGTGCAGACGCAGAAAGCAGATGTGGAAAATATGCCCGCACCGGAAGAAACGGCGCAACCCATGACAAATGAGGCGGCACACACCGCGCCGCAGGAACCTGCACAGCCCGAGCCGGAAAGCACACCGAACCTTATGCTTCGCTCTACACCTGTGCCGGAAACCGCATCGCTGTCTGCTCCTGCTGCTCCACCGGCGGCACCCGTCCTGGCAAAAGCCGCAGACGAAACGGAATCCACAGAGAACAGCAGTTCTGACAGCAGCATTACGCCGTATTCTGCGGCAGAGCCCAAATCGGGTGATCTGCTGAAGCTGCGCCCGCAGAACAGCGGTACGGACGTATATGGCTCTGTGCTTCAGGCGGCAGAAGATTATGCAGGTTTTGAAGAAAGCGCGAACGGCTCCAGCATTTCCGTCATGATCCCTGTGGAAAATTTAGGGGCGTTTTTGTCAGAGCTGGGCACAATTGGCGAAATCGAATGGCAGACACAGGGGCAGGAGGAAGTCGGCGCAACATACCGCCGCGTCGAAATCCTGCTTGGAACAGAGTAACTGCTGCAGGAGGGCAGACGGAAGTGAAAAAAATCAGGAGTTTTGAAGAAATCAAAAATGTGGAACAGTCGGTCTTAAAATCCGCCCTCAGCCTGTTTCCGGCATCGGAGCTGGTAAAAGCAGGCAGGGGCGCATCGCCTGAGATAAACCGTCTGCTGAGAAAGCTGTTTCCGGGAATTGATTTTGAAGCAGAATGCCGGAGGATTTCAGCGGTCAGGATTGAGGAAGTGGAGCGTATCCACGCTGAAATCATTCGGACAATCAACAACTGGCAGGATAGACCCTGAACCGTCTGAACCGTCTGAACAGACCTTAAAACAGAGATATACGGAGGGTATAACATGAAAAAATGGCTTTTCATGCTGGCGGCGTGCCTGTTCACAGTGCCGGCATTTGCCGCAAATGCGCAGGTGCTTGCTATGGAGCATACAACCATGGTGGTAAACGGAGAAATGCAGGCAGAACGAAACATTGGGCATATATTTGAGAAAAATAATATTGTCATGCTTCCGGTGCGGCAGATGGCGGCGCAGTGCGGCATTACGGCGGAAAGCGGCAGTACGGCCCTTCCCCTTGTGCAGGCTGCCGCAGAGCAGGCCGGTCTGGAAATGCGCTGGAACGGAAATACAAAAACGGCGTATTTTATGAGCAAAGACCATATTCTCTATGAAAGCGGCAGTCTGCGAGCGGGTGTATTCCTGCCGGAGAGCTGCGCGAAAGACAGCTTTCATGTTTTGGAGAGCCAGAATGACGTAGCCGCAATGCTTCATTTTTATGACCCATCGGACGAAATGCTTGTGTTTTCTCTGGTGCGGTTTTCTTTGCAGGACTGGGAGAATGAAGTCAGAGAAAATTTTGCAGTCCCCTACGCGGAAATCTACAGGGATAACAATGCAGTCTGGCTCTGCGTAAACGCCTCTGACGTGCAGTATGACCCTGCCAATGTGGAACAGAAAGCAGAATATGAAGCTCTGCTGGCACACAAAGAGGAAATCTGCGCTGGATTTTATACCTTCGCTGAATGAGGGGATACATATATCGGATAAAAGCTTTTCAGGGAATGGGGGAAGATACATGAAAAAATCAATTGGGTTAATGGGAATGATTGGGGGCGGGCTTTGCCTGTCTCTGGAAATTTACACGCTGAGCATAATACAGGCTTTAGATAAAATTTCCGGCGGCTCATGGTATACAAACTCATGGTATTATGCAAAAAGCGACCCATGCATAGCCGCATTGTTGCTGACGGTATGCATTATCATTGCCTCTGTTGTCATTTTTGCAGTCGGAAAAGATGAATAACGAAAAGCGGCTTTTCCATATTGAGAAAGCCGCTTTTCTTATTATTTTCCTGTTACTCCGTTTCCTCCGGCTGGTAGAAGCAGATTGAGCCGCGGTTTTTCTTCGCTTCATAAAGCGCGTGGTCTGCGCGCTGCACCCATTCCGAAGGGGTGATTTTACCATCATACTGCGCCAGCCCAAAGCTGACGTTCACTTCAGCGTATTTCCTGCAAAGGTCATTCCCAAGAAATTTTTCCTGCGCCGCGCGGCAGCGTTCCTCCACCTGTTTTCGGGTGCAGCCCATAAAAAGCAGGCAGAACTCGTCCCCGCCGAAGCGGAATGCTTCTGCGTCCGGCACATGGTCCAGCACCTTGCCAAGCTCCTGTAGGTAGGAATCTCCGACCAGATGCCCATAGGTATCGTTTACATTCTTAAAATAATCAATATCCAGCATTGCAAGAATATATTCCGTATCCGTTTTATCTGCAATCACCCTGTCAAAGCTCAGGCGGAGCGCGTTGCGGTTATGCACACCCGTCAGCGTATCGGTCATGATTTTCTGGAAAAGCTGAACATTTTCCCGCTCCTGCTGTATGCTGAGCGCATTTTTTTCCCGTTCAATGGCAATCATCACAAGGCAGATCAGGTAAAACGTCCCCAGCGCAATCAGCGATACGATGAAGTTCTGGCGTTCCAGCCGAAAATCTATCGCCGAGGAAAGCGAGCGTATCGGATACGCCGCAGGACTGATATCCGAAATGATTTTCAGAATAATGCTCAGAGCTGTCACGATGCTTGTCATAACTACATCGCCGTATGCTGTTGTCAACAGTATTGCAATCGCAAAAAAGATATACAGGGAAGGAAACTGGATGTGTGTGGAATACACGATAAACGCAAAAAACATGTGCATCAGCGATACTGCATACGCCATTACGCGGTTGTTTTTCATATACCGCCAGACGCCCAGAACAATACATATGGCGATAATATCCAGGCCTGTCGGCAGCAGCACGCACCTGTACAAATACGCCGTCTGACTGTTTTGGAGCAGCCCCGCGCTCTCCTCCACAAAATACAGCACGACTTCCAAAACAGCAATCAAAAAAGCCATTCCCACTCCCGCTAAGAAATGGCGGCGCAGTAATTTATCCGCAATCTCTTTTCGTCCTTCCCTGAAGGCACTGGAACCAACCATGTTCATCCCGCTTTTTTCCTCCGCTTTCCTGCCGTTTTTTCCGTTTCCGAACTGTCTGCGCGGCATTGCCCCGCAGAAAACTTTGACAGTATTTATGTAAAACATGATACCATAAACCTTAAAAAAGTACAATAGCGTTTCCATTGTTTCATGAAAATGCGCACAAAGCACTTTGTCCCCCCGTTTTTTAAGAAAAACGAAATTTTTTCTGTGGAAACCCTTACATTTTCCCTCTTTCATTGACGCTGCGGGAAAAATCGTTTTATAATTGAAGCAGTAAAACAAAACAGAGAGGAGCAACACGTATGACAGAAGAAGCTATCCTCGCTTTCCGGCAGGATTTTGAAGCAATAGAGCAGGAAATCGGCAAAGCCATCATTGGGCAGAAAGCATTGATACGGGACGTACTGACCGCAATGGTTGCCGGCGGGAACGTGCTGTTGGAGGGGCTGCCCGGCCTGGGCAAAACCCAGCTGGTAAAAACCATCGGGAAAGTGTTGGACCTGCAGTTCTCGCGGATACAGTTCACGCCTGACCTCATGCCTGCCGATGTTACGGGTACATCCGTTATGATAAAGGACGGAGAGGGGATGCGTATGGAGTTCCGGCAGGGACCCATATTTTCCAATATTGTTCTGGCAGACGAGATCAACCGCGCCACGCCCAAAACGCAGAGCGCGTTGCTGGAAGCCATGCAGGAGCATACCGTCACAGGCGGCAGCTCGACCTATGCTCTGCCGGAACCGTTTTTTGTGCTGGCAACACAGAACCCGCTGGAAAGCGAAGGCACTTACCCCCTGCCCGAAGCGCAGATGGACAGGTTTTTGTTCAAGCTGGACGTCGGTTTCCCCAATAAAGAGGAGCTGCTCAAAATCGTAATGATGACAACAACAGAAGACCAGCAGGAACCGCAGAAGGTCTGCGACGGCACGAAGCTGCTGGAACTGCGGCGCATTGCGCAGACAGTCCCCATTGCAGAGCCTGTGGCGGATTATATGATGGAAGTCACGCTGAAAACACACCCTGAATACGAAGGCGCGCCGGAGGATGTAAAGAAGTACATCCGCTACGGCGCAAGCCCCAGAGGTGCTCAGGCAATCATGCAGGCGGCACGCATACTGGCCCTGACAGAAGGACGCTATAATGTTTCCTATGAGGACGTCAGGGCGGCGGCAAAGCCTGCCCTGCGTCACAGACTGTTTTTGAATTTTGAAGGCATTGCGGAAGGAAAAACCGTAGACGGAATCATCGAGGCGTTGTTATGATGGAGGATTTGAAAACCATTTTCACAAAGGAATACATCGCAAAGCTGGAACGCCTTTCCATCGGGCTGACAGAAAGGCTCGGCGCGGTCGGGTACAGCGGCGGACGCAAATCCTCCGCAAAGGGCAGTTCTCTGGAATTTTCCGATTTCCGCGAATATATCCCGGGGGACGACCTTCGGCGGGTAGACTGGAACGGCTACGGTCGTTTTGATAAGCTCTATTTGAAGCTGTTTCTGGAAGAAAAACAGGCGGCAGTCAATCTTTTTCTGGATACCAGCAAATCTATGGATTTCGGTGGGAAAGCAGTAATGGCAAAGGCCCTTGCCGCGTCTCTGGCGTATATTGCGGCTGGCGGCGGCGACCGGACACAGATTTTCGCTTTTGGAGAGAAAGCCGGGGCGCAGAAGCAGGGCGTCACAAAAAAGGGACAGCTCGCCGAAACGCTGGACTTTCTGGAGGGGCTGGAGCTCGGCGGCGGAACGGATTACCTGCGGGCAATCCGCGAAAGGAGCGGGCTGGGACGCGGCGTTTCCATCATTCTGTCAGATTTTCTTTCCGAACAGGCTCCCTGGGATGCTGTAAAGCTTCTTCAGGAGAAAAAACAGGAGGTGTATCTTCTGCGCATATTGACGCCGGAGGAAATCGAACCGCAGAAGGGCGGTATGGTACGCCTAGTGGACAGTGAAACGGGCGAAACGCGGGATCTGGAACTTTCCGAACATGCCGTTTCCGCCTATAAACAGGCTTTGCGCCAGCAGGAATCTGCCCTGCGTGAATTTTGCTGGCGGCGCGGCGCGGGGTACTGTCGGACAGATACGGAAACGCCCCTGCTGGCTGTGCTGGAACAACTGCTGAACGGGTAAAAAATGCGCAGGGCGTTCCCCCTCAGCGGGGGGCTGCCCCTGCGTCAACCGCAATCCCCCGGATTTTCTGGAGGTTAAAACATGAGAATCGTTATGTTTGCATTGATTGCAGGCTTCGCGTGTACGATTCACGCAATCGAAAGCATGAAAAACCGTAACCTTTTGGATTAAAAACAGGCTCCGCACAGCGAATTTCCAGCTATGCGGAGCCTGTTTGCTTCTCATTGTATCGTTATTACCGCTCCTGCTGTCGTTTCAGCGCGGCATAAAGCGCGTCCGTTTCCGGCTGTTCCAGAGGTATTTTCCTTCCGCCGGAAACAAGAACTCTCCCGCTCTCCGTTACCCTTCCAATGACCGCCGCCGGAACACCGGCCTGCCGCAGCTTTTCCGCAAGCTCCTGCCCATTATCCGCCGCAATCACCATCGTGCCGCTGGAAATCAGCCGCAGCGGGTCAATGCCCAGCGCGCCGCAGACTTTCGCCGTTTCCTTTCGGACAGGTATTTCCTCCGCGAACACCTCCACGCCGCATCCAGAACACTCCGCAACCTCCCAGACCGCGCCCAAAATGCCGCCTTCCGTTGCGTCATGCATTGCCGTTGCCCCATGCGCGAAGGCTATTTCCGATTCCTTCCCCACAGAAAGAAATGCCTTGAAGCCCTTAGCACTTTCCAGTTCTTCCACAGTCATGTGCCTTTTCAGCAGGCTTTCCTTTTCCTCCGCCAGAATCGCCGTACCCTCCGTACCTGCCCATTTTGTCATAAGGATATCCTGCCCCTGCCTTGCGCCGCCTGTGGAAAGTATTTTCCTGCCGCGCGTCCTGCCAATAACCGCCGCCGAAACCAGCGGTTTGCATACCGCATCCGTCACTTCTGTATGCCCGCCGAGAATTTCTACATTCCGCTCCCCCGCGCCGCGGAACGCACCGTCCATAATTTCCTGCAAAAGCTCCTCTCCGCTTTCCGGCGGCAGAAGGACGGTCAGCAAAAGCCCGACCGGCTCCGCCCCTGCGGCATAAACGTCATTACAGTTGATCTGCACCGCCAGATAGCCAATATCCGCCGCCGCGCCTGTAATAGGGTCTGCCGAAAGCACACAGTACTCCCCGTCGAAATCCACAGCGGAGCAGTCCTCCCCCGTTTTGGGGCGCAGAAGCACCTCCGGACGCTTCACGCGGCTGTCCCGCATGGGCCGCATAACGATTTTTTCCAGTATTTCCGGCGGGATTTTCCCGATATCAAACATCTCCAGTCTTCCTTTCCGCGAAAAACCCCTGTTCCGGTATCGGCCGCCTCCAGCCGCCCCCGAAACAGAGGTTCCGCATTTTTATTTTCATCACGCCTTCGCTTTTTCAGCGTATATTCTCCAAAAAATAGTTCAGGACAGTTTCCAGCATATCCTCCGTCTGCTTTTGCGCATCAGGCTTCCCAACAACATAAAGATGGTACAGGCACATCCCCTTTGCCCAATATGCATTGCTGGAAACACTCCATTCCGATGCCTCTGAAACAATCTGCGGCAGGCTGTTTTCATTTTCCAGATTATCCTGTTTCCCCAGTTTAACCGGACACACATCTTCCGGAACAATCACCTTTTCTCCTTCTCCATATAAGTCAACAGACAGCATAACACCAAGCTCTTCATGCTGATAAGAAGCATTTATACTGATATGCTTCACATAGCCGTCCTCTGTTCCCGTCCATGTGGCCCTCATATAGGGAGCCTTCTGCACGTTGTCCGGAATATTGGCATAACTTCTTTTTTCCAGCCAGGGACATTCCTCCAAAGGGTTTGGAATGGAAAATCCCAGAAAATCCTCGCATTCTTCCCAATCGCTGAAATTCTGCGCGCAGAATCCAGGTATTTGGCTGCAAACCATCTTTTCTTTTTCGCTTTTTTGATTCCATGCGTCCCAGTCCTGACGCAGCGCGTCATATACATTCCGGGAAATGGAATCCGCAGGAACCGGTTCCAGCCAAAAGCATTCCTCCGCATTTCCCGCCCCTGTCACTTTCTCCGCTTCAGGCGGCCGCCCTTCGCTGTATGCCGCTGACAGGAATACCGCAGACAGAAGGACAGCGATATATACTATTTTCATCCTTACAGCCTCCTGCATACGGCTTCTTTTTCTCAGGCAGTGTCGTCACAAGTGTCTGCACACGCCTACACGCCTTTCCGAAAAAATTATGCTAGAAATACGTATACATGACGCATGGCGACACTGCCTAAAACTCATGATACTCCCCTGCTTCATTCTGCTCATAGCCCTCATAGAAATCCGAAGGGTATTCCTCCAGCCAACTGGGATAGCCGCTTTCCTCCGGCACACTTACCACAGGTTCCGCCACTTTGGTGCCGACCCTCACCTCGTCCGCCACAGCGCGGTAGGAGGAGCTGCTGAACCAGTCCTTGCTGATCTGCTTGCCATTTTCAAATACCTTTTTATACACGCTGACCTTGCAGCCTGTTCTGCCCGAAGCGGTAACCTCCCGTTCCCCTTCCGGCATCTCGGGGTCCTCCGTCACGATTTCTGCGGGCTTAGGTATCGTTGCCTCGTAGACCGTTTCAAATTCCAGGCTTCTGCCCGCGCTGTGCGTTTCATGCCCGTAGATGTTCATAGACAGCTTGCCGCCGCTTGCGGATGCTTCTATCAAAACCGGATATTCTGTGTTGTTCTTAATCTTCAGGTCTTTATAGTTTCCTGCAACCGCCGCATCGCGCCCCAGAGGCACATAGCCCACCGTCATGGAATGCGGGTGACGTTCCACAATTTCCAGTTCCGCCATAATCGCGGCGTTGTAAAGGGTCGTCGTCACCTGACAGACGCCGCCCGCCATCCCCGGCTCAACCTTGCCGTTGTTGTATACGGCGGCATTTTTATAGCCACCGGCGGCAGTCTGTTCTCCCAGCCCTTCATTGGCAGAAAATACCTCTCCCGGCGCGAGAATCGTACCGTTGATATTCCGGCAGCCCACCTCAAGGTTATTGTTCCGGTTTCTGTCATTGTTGGAATAGCTTGTAGAAAAGGAACCAATCAAATCCGTTACGTTCTGGTTATCCTCATATGTCACGTCCGGCTGCGTCACATCTGCCGCAATCGCCGCTCTGCCGCTTTCCTGTGTTTCCAGCACAGCCGCGGAAAGCCGCGCCGTTTCCGCCCGCCGCATCACGCGTCCTTCCTTTTCCTCCGTAATATGAAACGCGCCGTTCGCACGGGTGATTTTACTGTCCTCGGCTTCGCGGTCAAATTCCTCCGCAACCTCCGCCAGCTTTTCATCCAGCAGCGTGCTGTTATATGTATATTCTACCGCAATATCTTCGCCGCTCCTGAGCAGCGCGCCGACAGCCTTCATGCGTTCCTTTTCCGTACCTTCCCGTCCCAGCCGTTCCGCTTTTTCTACCGCGCTTTCCACATCATAGCCAACGCCTACAGCTTCAAACGGTATTTCCCATTCCTCTGTATCGTAATACAGTGTCAGCGTTTTGCCGTCCACCTCTGTTGTATATTTTCCGCTCAGCAGATTCAATGCTTCCTCCGTACTCATGCCGGAAACGTCCGTCCCGTCAATCGTCACGCCGGGATAAATCCCCTCAGAGTGCATTACTTCCCGTATTTTTTCATTTTGGAAATAGACATATCCAAATCCTGCCGCGCCTAACGCAGCAATCAGGACAGGAATCGCGATCCAGAGCTTTTTGCTTTTGGAATCCACCTCTGTCACTTTATTTTCATCCGCCATTTTGTATCCGCCCCCTTACTTCTCCCGTGCTGAGCCAGACAGCAGGCACAGGCTGCGAAAAATCCCCGCCCTGGCCGGCAGAACATTTCCCGCAATCAATGCAGTTTCATCTATCATAACGGAGTATCCGTTAAATTACAATAGCAATTCCGTTAAAAATCCTTACATTTTTTTTACATTTCCAATACCTTGCGTGTTTTCTTCCACTTCTCCCCCAAATATGGACGTCCGCTTTCACCATACAGGATATGCATGTTTTCCGCCGGACGGCCATAGGATTGTTTTATAACATCTCCGAAAGGAGCCTTCCACATGAAAAAAAGTTCCCTGCTCGTCAGTGTATGTGCCTGCTTCCTGATATTCGCCCTTCTGCGCTATCCGGCGGCTATGCTTGCTGCCTCCGCTGAAAGCGCGTCCCTCTGGTTCACCCGCGTTCTGCCTTCCCTGTTTCCCTTTATGGCAGCCTGCGGGCTTTTGCTGCGACTTGGCGCGGCGGAACGGCTCGGCAGTCTTTTGCGTCCCGTTATGAGGCCGCTTTTCGGACTGCCCGGCATCTGCGCCTTTCCCTTTTTTCTGGGCATACTCTCCGGCTATCCTATGGGCGCGAAAATTACGGCCATGCTCTATGAAAAAAAACTGCTCTCGGAAGAAGAAGCCAGACATATCCTTGTTTTTTCCAATAACCCCGGTCCTCTTTTCCTTGTCGGCACAGTTGGCGCGGCATTTTTTCACGCGCCATTCTGGGGCTATGCCCTCCTGCTTTCCGCATTCCTCGGCGCGCTGGCAACAGGTATCCTCTGGCGTTTCGGCAGAAAAAGCGCGTCCCGCAGCTCTGCCCGGCGTTATCCTTCCGCTGCGCCCGTTTCCCCAATGGACGCGCTTTCCTCCTCCGTATCCGATTCCATGACAACAATCTTCCAAATCGGCGGCTATATGATACTTTTTGGCGCGCTGGCGGAGGCGGCGGAACAGTCGGGTCTTTTCAGCCTGCTTTCCCGCCTGTTTTCCATTCTGCCTGTTTCTTCCGGTTTTTTGCAGGGAATCTGCACCGGTCTGCTGGAAATGACAAACGGCGCGTATCTCCTGAGCACTGCCGGTGACGCGCTCCATGCACGCCTGACTGCCGCCGCCTTTCTTGTTTCCTTTGGCGGGCTTTCCATTCTCGGGCAGACCTTCGGCGTGCTGTCCGGCGTCCCCTTTTCCAAGCGGGATTACTGCTTTGCAAAGCTCTGCAACGCCGTTTTCAGCGTGCTCTTTTTCCGCGTCCTGTTTCCGCTCCTGCAAAGCCGTGCGGAAAGTGCCGTTCCCGCGTTTTCTCTGCTTACAGGCGCAGTATCCTCTCCGCTGGCGCATTCCGTTCTGCCGCTGCTGTTCTTTTTCTGTGTGCTGTTCTGGGCATTTCGCGGAAAACAAAAACAGTGAAGCTTTTGGGCCCCACCGTTTTATCATTTCCCGATTTTCAGTTCCTGTATGTTTTCCGCAAGCACGTTCAGCGTCTGGGCAAAATAATCGTCTGTTTTTATGCTTTCGCTGTAAACGACGGCTTTCAGTTCCTTCAGTTTGCTTTCCGCATCGCTCAGCATTTCCTCCGCGTATTCCATCGCGCCAAGGCGCATTTCCTTAGAAGTCTTTTTCGCGGAATCAATAATCGCCGCCGCCTGCTCATATGCCTTTTTCGTCACTTCGTTTTCATCAATCATGCGCACAACGCGCTCCTCGGCGGTTTTTACGATCTCATCGGCCTCCCGCTGCGCGTCGATCAATATTTTGTTCCGCTCCTCGATGACCCATTTGGACTGCTTCAACTCATTGGGGAGCTTCATACGGATCTCGCTGATGATGTCATAAATTTCCTCTTTATCAATCGAAACTTTATTGCTGAAAGGAACAGCCCTGCTGCTGTCCAGCACTTCCTCCAGTTCATCCAACAGTTGCAGTACAGAATCCATATATTTCCCTCACTTCTGATATTTTTCCATTATAAACGGCTTGATTTCCTGCGGTACCATAAAATCAATATTTCCGCCGAACACCGCGACTTCCTTCACGTTTGTGGAGCTCAGGGAAAGATGTTCCTCATCTGCCGCCAGAAAGACCGTTTCAATTTCCTGCCCCAGCTTCCGGTTAATCAGGTACATCTGGTATTCCGCCGCGAAATCTACCGCATTGCGCAGCCCCCTGACCGCGACCGTCGCGCCGATCTCCCTTGCAAATTCCGCCAGAAGCCCCTTGAAAGAAGCAACCTCCACATTTTCCAGCCGTGCCGTTGCCATTTCCAGATGGCATTTACGCTCTTCCACGCTGAAAAGAGATTGCTTGTTTGGATTTTCCAAAACCGCCACCACAAGGCAGTCGAACAACTTCGCCGCTCTTTCAATAATATCCAGATGTCCCAGCGTCAGCGGGTCAAAGCTGCCTGCATAAATTGCTTTTTTCATCTTGTTCTATCCTCCGGGCGCAGAAACGTCAGCACCGTCGTCCTATATTCCTTTTCCCGCAGAACGGCATATCCTGCTGGAAGCGTAAAAGGGAGCTTTGCCGCACGTTCCCAAATCACATACCCTTCTCCGCTCAAAAGATTTTTGTCCAGTATTTTTTTCAGCACAGGCTCTGCCAGCCCTGCATCATAAGGCGGGTCCATATAGATCACATCAAACGCGGCGTTTTCCTCCGCCAGCCTGTCCAGCGCGGCAGACGCCTCCATGCAGAGCACGCGCGCGCCCTCCCCCAGCTTTGTATGCGCAAGGTTCCGCGCGATCACGTCCTGACAGGGGGCGGCGTTTTCCACGAAAACAGCCTGCTCCGCCCCGCGGCTTAATGCCTCCATACCAATGGCACCGCTGCCCGCAAACAAGTCCAAAAACCGGCAGTCCGGCAGGTCAAACGCAATTATATTGAACAGCGTTTCCTTAATTCTGTCCGTTGTCGGTCTGGTTGCCAGCCCGTCAATGGTTTCCAGCTTATGTCCTTTTGCTTTTCCCGCAATAATCCGCATTTTCCGCACCACACCGTCCTGCTTTTTTCTTTGCATATGTGATAGTATAGCAGAGTTTTCGCATTATAACAAGAAAAAATCTGATTCTCTGCCATATTTTGTATCGCATTTTTCGGAATACACCGCGAAAAACGCCTCTCCGGCGGTCACTGTCCCGCCTTTTTCCAGCCATATTTTGCAGCAATCCGCTCTGCCGCCGCGATGCCGTCCACAGCCGCAGACACGATTCCACCTGCATAGCCCGCGCCTTCTCCGGCGGGATAAATGCCGCCAAACCGCAGACTTTCGCCATTTTCGTCCCGCAGTATCCGCACAGGGGAAGAACTGCGGCTCTCCACAGCAGTCAGCAGAGCGTCCGGTCTGTCAAAGCCTTTCAGCCTTCTGCCCATCGCGGGCAGGGCCTCCCGCAGCGCATCTGTTATAAACGCCGGAAAAATATCGTTCATACTGCTCTCTGTAACATTCGGACGGCAGGTCGGCCGAACTCCTTCTCCATTTCCTTCTATCCCGAGGAATGCGCCAACCTTTTGAACGGGAGCGGCATAACCACCGCCGCCGGCCTGAAACGCCTTTTCCTCCAAATCCCGCTGGAAATACATGCCTGCCAGCGGGGCAGGGCTGCCAAAATCCTCCGGAAATACCTGCACCAAAAGGGCAGAATTGGCATTCTCTCCGTCCCGCGCGTGCAGGCTCATGCCGTTGACCGCAAGCCGCCCCTCCTCCGAGGCTGCCGCAACAACCATTCCGCCGGGACACATACAAAAGGTATAAACGCCCCTCCCCGCTTTTGTCGTATACGTCAGGCGGTAATCGGCGGCAGGCAGGTTTTCCGCCGCCTGGCCATACTGCGCCCTGTTTATCATTTCCTGCGGATGCTCAATCCGCACACCGACGGCAAAGGGCTTCTGCTCCAGTGCAAAGCCCTCCCGTTCCAGTAATTCAAAGGTATCCCGCGCACTATGCCCCAGCGCGAGCACAACGTCCTTCGTTTCCATCTGCTCTCCGTTTTCCAGAAGAACGGCGTGTATCTTTCCATTCTCCCACGCAAAACCCGATACCTTCGCGTGAAACCGCACCTCGCCGCCCAGCGCAGTGATTTTTTCACGTATATTCCGCACAACGCCCCGCAGGAGGTCCGTACCGATATGCGGCTTTGCATCCCAGAGGATTTCCTCCGGCGCGCCCGCCTCTGCCATTTCCTCCAAAACCTTGCGGCAGCGCGGGTCTTTGATGCGGGTCGTCAGCTTGCCGTCTGAAAACGTCCCCGCGCCGCCCTCACCAAACTGCACGTTATTCTCCGTATCCAGCTTTCCCGTCTCCCAAAACTGCTCTACCGCCTTTCTGCGGCTCTCCACATCGCCGCCGCGTTCCAGCACAACGGGACGCAGCCCCATCTCTGCCAAAAGCAGAGCGGCAAACATCCCTGCCGGACCAAAGCCCACAACAACAGGACGCTTTTCCGGCATGTTTACGCCCTTCGGCAGCCTGTACACAATGTCAGGCGCGGGAGCCAGCTTTTTCCCATCCGCCCGCCGCAGTATCCTGCTTTCATCTTCCAGCGAAACGTCTACCGTATACACATAATGAATATCATCCTTTTTCCGCGCGTCCAGAGAACGCCGGAATATTTTCAGCTCCTTCATTTCTTTTGGCACAACGCCCAAAGCCCGCGCCGCTTTTTTTTTCAGTTGCTCCTTTGTGCCGTCCAACGGCAGCTTTAACTCCGAAACACGAATCATGTTATTCCTCCTAAATTATCCGGAAAGATCCGGCTTCTGACCGGACACTGTTCCTGTGCATGATACCATATCCCGCTGCTAAAATCCAGTTCGTCTTTCGGGTTCCGCCAAATTTCTATTTGTTAAAAAAAAATTAAGAATTTTGTAAGAACTCCTGCGTAGTTTTATGCTATAGTAAACAGGTAACAAATTTTTTTTGTGTATTTTTTAAGGAGGAGGAGTAGTAGTTATGAAATGGAGCAAAAGGTTTTTAGCAGTAGCGGCAGCTATGACAATGGCGTTCGCAGCAGCAGGCTGCGGCGGCAACGGCGGCAACGCAGGCGGTTCTGATTCCACAGATGTGGAGGCACTTTTGACAAAGGCTCAGGAAACAATGGCCGGCGTAGAGAGCATGGCAACAGAAATGAACATGGAAATCGGCATGACAATGGGCGAGGAAAGCATTGATATGATTACAAATGCAAAAATCCTCACAGTAAACGATCCTTTGAAGATGCAGATGGATATGTCCATGGATATGGGCGAAATGGGCAGCCAGGATATGCAGATGTTTGCAGAAGAAAAAGACGGCCAGTTCGTTACATATATAAATATGGACGGTGCATGGTATGCACAGTCCACAACAGCTGATGCTCTTGCACAATATGACGCAGACGCCAACATGGATCTTTACCTGAAAAACATCTCCGATTTCAGCAAAACCGGCGAAGAAGATGTTAACGGCAAAACAGCATCCAAAATCGAAGGCGTGCTGACAGGCGATGCCATGAAAGAAGCAATTCAGGACAGCGGTGCTCTGAGCTCTGTAGAAAGCATGGGCCTGAGCGCGGAAGATATGGAAGCCATCTACTCCAGCGACCTGCCCCTGACCATGTGGATTGACGCGGATGGCTATGTTGTAAAATATGAAATGGACATGACAGCTATGATGCAGACTGTTATGGATCAGGCAATGGCAAGCGCAGGCGCGGCAGCAGGCGATACAAAAATCGAAATCAGCAAAACAGCAGTCAGCATGATCTGCAAGGACTTCAACGCAGTTGAGGTTGAAATCCCTGCTGAGGCAGCAAACGCAACTGTAATTGGTTAAAAATCAGCCTTAACATACGGCGGGCTATCGGGAAGGTTCTTTCAGAGCTTTCCCGATTTTTTATTATGTCGGCAGAAACTTCCTGCCTTTTTTCTGTTTCACAGGGCTTTTTCCAGAAGCGGCGGAATGCGGCTTGAAGAAACGGCCCGCATATGGTAAAATTGCCAAAACAGAGAAGAAAAATCAGGAGGAAAACAGCGTGTATTTTTTATTTTTGATTTTATCAGGCATTTTTCAGGGGCTTATGGTATCCCTGAACGGCCAGTTGGGAAATTATTACAGTCTTTTCGGCATCTGCTTTTTCGTACATGCCATTGCAGCAGTGCTTTTGGTGCTGTATGTCAAAGGGAAGGAAAAAAAGCCCCTTTCCTTTCGGGGCGCGCCGCCGTATGTATTTCTGGTAGGCTTTATGGGTGTTGCGATGGTTGCCAGCAGCAGTTGGTGCACACTGCGCATCGGCGCGACGGCAATGCTCAGCCTTTCTGTCATCGGGCAGATGATATCCTCCGCTTTGGTAGATCATTACGGCTGGTTCGGTGCAGAAAAAAAGCCGTTCCGTTTGAAGCAGCTCCCCTGCTACGCGCTTGTAATGGCAGGGATTTTTCTGGTCGTGCAGGGATAAGGAGGCGTAAGCAATGGTATTTTATATTACGGCAGTCGCCAATGGCTTCTTAAACACAATCAACAAAATGGTGAACGTAAAAGCGGGAGAATGTCTGGGGACGGCGCGCGGCGCGCTGGTGAATTATATCGAAGCATCTGTAATTGCGTTCTGCCTGATATTTATCACAGGCAACGGCGCGGAACTGGATTTCTCGCATATCCGCGAAGTGCCCCTGTTGTTTTACATGGGCAGCGTCTGCGGGCTTGTTGCAATGATATTCCTCATTATCGGGACAAGCCACAGCGGCGCGATGACCTCTACCGTACTGGTGCTGATGGGTCAGTTGGGAATCGCCATTGTGCTGGACTATGTGTTTTTCGGTGAATTCAGCTTTGCAAAAATCGCGGGGATATTCCTGATCCTGGCAGGCATTGCATGGAAGGAACGGCAGAGCGGCGCGGAACGGCAGGAGCGCATCCGCAGCGCGCTGTCCGAAGAAACGGAGGGAAAAACATGAAACTGCTGAATTTTGGCTCTTTGAATAAGGATTATGTCTATGATGTGGAGCATTTCGTGCAGCCGGGCGAAACGATATCTTCGCTTGGGCTGTTTATCAACTGCGGCGGCAAGGGGCTGAATCAGTCCATTGCCGCCGCAAAAGCAGGAATTCCTGTGCACCACGCGGGCATCATAGGCATGGATGGAGGAATATTGGAAGAAAAGCTGCGGGAAAACGGCGTAGATGTTTCCCTTCTGCAACAGGCAGACTCCCCGAACGGACACGCCATCATACAGGTGGACAAAAGCGGACAGAACTGTATCCTCCTTTACGGCGGCACGAACCGTATGCTGACAAAGGAATATATCAACCGCACACTGGACGCATTTGCCGGAGAAAAAGATGTTTTGGTGCTTTTGCAGAATGAAACAAACCTTGTAGGCTATATTATGGAGGAGGCGCACAGGCGCGGTATGCAGACTGCTTTGAACGCCGCCCCTATGAACAAAGACGTTCTGGGCTATCCTCTGGAACTGCTGGACTGGCTGATCGTCAACGAAGTAGAGGGGCGGCAGATTGCCGGCTGTGAAACGGACGAGGAAATTCTGCCGTTCCTGCGGGAAAAATACCCGAACTGTGGGATACTGCTGACGCTGGGCAGCCGCGGGGCGTGCTGCGTCCGCAATGCAGAGGAATACCGCATTGGCTGCTTCCATGCAGACGCAGTAGATACGACAGCGGCAGGAGATACCTTCAGCGGGTATTTCCTGTATTCCATATATAAGGAAAATAACATTCCAAACGCTCTGCTTCTGGCAAGCGCGGCAAGCGCGCTGGCAATCGGGCGCAAAGGCGCGTCAGATTCCGTCCCGCTGAAAGCAGAGGTTGAAGAAGCACTGCGGAATGGCACGCTGGGAGAATTGCAGGCTGTTAAGATAAGATGAAAAGACAAGGGGGAAAATCATGAAAAACGTATTGTACATCGACTGCTGTATCCGTCGGGAAGGCTCGCGCACGAAGGAACTGGCGGAGCATTTCCTGAAAGAACTGGAAAAAAACGGGGATTATTGCATCACAAGGCTTGTCCTGATGGATGAGGGGCTGAATTATATGACGGAAGGCTTTTTCCGCCAGAGGGACGAACTGCTTGCCGAAAAGAATTTCTCACACCCCAGATTCTGCTACGCGCGCCAGTTTGCAGAGGCGGATAAGATTGTCATTGCCGCGCCGTTTTGGGATTTGAGCTTTCCCGCACTGCTGAAGGTTTACATTGAAAACCTCTGTGTGGAAGGGATTACATTCAAAACGGGCGAACGCGGGCTGGAAGGGCTCTGCAAAGCCGACCATATGGTCTACCTGACGACGCGCGGCGGCTATTATGCGGATACACCGCTGGAAATGGGCTCGCGCTATATGGCGGCAATGGCAGAATTTTTCGGCATCGAACGCTATGACTGCATCGCAGCAGAAGGGCTGGATATCGGGCTTGTGCCTGTGGCAGAGCTGCTTGACGCGGCAAAAAAAGAGGCGGAAGAAGCCGCAAAAACAGTCTGAGAGGAAAAGCATTGCAGAAAACAATGAAAGCGGCAGGCGGCGTAGACGCAAACGCCGGTGCAGAAATCATGGAGCCGGTGCGCTGCGGAAAACCGGATACCAACTGTCTGATTACCCACCGCGCGCCTCTGTACGATATTTTAGAGGGCTGCCGTATATTTGAAAACAAAGCGGGCGGGTGTATCAAATGGATTATGACGCCGTTTGAGAAATAAAATATACAGTACCTTAGATATGCGGAGGTGAAAGTGTTGGAATTCGTGAAATGGAAACGCGGGCAGTTGTTTGCTGTCAGCCATCCGGCAGGGCAGACAAAGGGACTTTGCCGCCTGACGCACATCGGTATGATGGCAGATATGGAGGATATTGGCTGGCTGGACAAAAATGCTCTGGATATCCGTGCAGATTGGATTCCCGCGGGAGGACGGGCATTTTTGGAAAAAAACATTGCCGAGGGGACAGCCACGCTCGTGAATACGTCATATTGCACTCTGGCGGAATGGAAAGCCCGCATGGAACGGGAAATTCCGCGGAAAAAACGGGTGCACCTGCTTGCGCTGGGCGATGTAGGCAGTACCGTTCTGACCGTCCTGAAGCTGCTGGGCGGGGACTGCATCAGTGCTCTGGGAATTTATGACGTCAACGAAACCGTCTGCCAGCGTTGGGAATGTGAGCTGAACCAGGCCGCCTACCCCTGGGAATATGACGCCCTGCCTCCCGTTGAAATTCTGCGGGAAGAAAACCTTTTTGCTTGCGATGTGTTTGTGTTCTGCGCGTCAAAAGGCATACCGCCCGTTGGTTCCGGCGTGCAGGATGTACGCATGGCACAGTATGAAGCCAATAAGGGCATTATCTCCCACTTTGCGAAAAAAGCGGCGGAAAGCCATTTTCAGGGGTTGTTTGCCGTTGTTTCCGACCCTGTAGACCCACTTTGCAGGGCAGCATTGCAGGCGGCAGGCGGCATACTCCTGCCGGAACAGATACAGGGCTACGGGCTGGGCGTAATGAACGCGCGCGCGGCATATTACGCGAAAAAAGACGCTCGCTTTGCCTCCTTCCTGACCGAAGGCAGGGCATACGGCCCGCATGGTGCGGATTTGGTTATCGCCAACAGCATCGCACAGTATGATGACGCCCTTTCGCGGGAACTGACACAGCTTGCTGTGGAGGCAAATCTGCGGACACGGGAGCTGGGCTTCAAGCCATATGTCGCCCCTGCAATCTCCTCGGCGGCTATCTCCCTCCTTCTGACCCTGCGCGGCAAATGGCATTACAGCTCGAATTTCCTCGGCGGCATATACATGGGCTGTAAAAACCGCTCGACTCCCTTCGGGCTGGAAACAGAAACCCTCCCCCTGCCGGAACCGCTTTTCGCACGAATCCAACAGGCAGCGGAAAATCTGGAGGCGATACAATGAAAAAAAAGCTGACGCTTATTTATCCCCATTGCGAGGACGCAAAACGGACGGAACGTCTGAACGGCGTACTGCGGGACATTCTGGCCGAATATGACTGCACAGTCATGCGTTACGCGGAGGATTTCACACCCATACAGGGCGGGACGGTCCTCTTTGCCGTACCGCTTGGCATATCGGGCATCAATCTGGAATACTGCCGGTTTCTGAAAAACCTGCGGACACAGCCGGATATGCTGACAGGCTGTGTCGGCGGAATCATTGTAGACGGAGAAAGTGAGCTGTATACAAAGGCAGTTTCGCGGGAGCTGATGTTTGCCGCCAATCAGGCAGGCTGTGCGTTCCCGGGGCGCGCGATGGTAGAAGGAACGGTTTCTTTGCAGAATTTCAACATACAGGCGATGAAGCTGGAAACGGATAATCTTTCGGCATACCATATTGCAGCGGCAGAAATGCTGGAGCGTGTCACAAGCTATCAGGTTAAGCCGAAGAAACGCCCGAATATCCTTGTACTCCACGCCAGCAATTTCAAGACCTCGAATACAGTCGCACTCTGGGGCATGGTAAAAGAAGGGCTTGCAGACTGCGAAATTACGGAAATTTCCCTGCGCAACGGCACAATACAGGACTGCGGCGGCTGTCCGTATCATATGTGTATGCATTTCAGCGAAAAATCCAGTTGTTATTATGGCGGGGTCATCGTAGAACAGGTCTATCCTGCTATACAGGCGTGCGACGCGCTCGTCCTGCTCTGCCCGAATTACAATGACGCGCTGAGCGCGAACCTTACCGCCTTTGTCAACCGTCTGACCGCACTCTTCCGCAAAACCGCATTTTATGAAAAAAATGTGTTCGCGGTCGTGGTTTCGGGGTACAGCGGCGGGGATATTGTAGCGGAACAGGTCATCAGTGCCCTGAGTATGAATAAAACCTTCCGTCTGCCGCCGGGCTTCGCTATGGTGGAAACGGCAAATGACCCGCTGAGCATACAAAACGTGGAAGGGATACAGGAACGCGCCGCGGCGTTCGCAAAACGGATACGGGAGAATATATAAAAGATCATGGGGCTTCACCATTGCCCCATGACCTTTTTTTGCTTTCCCCTCCAAGGCAGATCTCTCCCCTCCCGCCGCATATAATGCGGCGGAAAAAAGGTCAGGGGACATCGTCCCCTGCGGGGACCGGGGCTGAGCCCCAGAATCTTTATTCTTTGTGTTATTCATCGGAACAACTGGAATCGTCCCCCTCCCGCCGCATATAATGCGGCGGAAAAAGGGTCAGAGGACAACGTCCCCTGCGGGGACCGGGGCAGAGCCCCAGGGTCTTTTATCCTTTGTCTTTTATGCCTTCTTTTCCCCAAGCTCGGCGACAACGTTCGCCCAGAGCTTCGCACGCTCCAGCATACTGTCTGCAAGAGCATATTCCTTGTCAGTATGGTTCCACTGCCCGCGCACGCCGCAGGAGCAGACGGTAGGGATACCCGCAATCGTCAGATAAGACGCGTCAGAAGACCCGCCCAGCCTGATGCAGGGCATCTCGCCGAAGCCATATTTCAGCGCGGTATCATGCACAAACTGATACAGCTTCATGGTATCCTCCGTAGTTTCAAACGGCAGCATTTCCTGCGTATAGCTGAACATTGTTGTCGTCCCTTCGATGAATGTCTTTGCAAGCACTTCCTTGATTTTCTTTTTCAGCATTTCCATATCCGCCACGCGGGAAGCGCGCAGGTCTATCTTCGCTTCGCAGTGCGCAGGAACGGAACCGGAAGCTGTGCCGCCATGTATTGTGCCAATATTGACGGTCATTTTGTGCTCCAAATCCGTAAACGTCTGGATAATATCCAGTTTTTTCATCATTTCCACAATGGCGTTTCGGCCAGAAGCAAAATCATTGCCGGCGTGCGCGGATACCCCTTCCACAGAAACTGTAACCTCTGTCTTGCCGTTCCTTGCAACGCAGATGCTGTTGTCCAAAAGCCCTGTTTCCATATTGAACGCACAAAGGCAGCCCTTCGCTTCTTCCATCAGCACCTCTGACGTTTTCGCTCCGTTCTGGTGAAGAATTTCCTCATCGCCGCAGTAAAGGATTTTGATGGGGTGCGAATCGAAACCAAGCGCGTTCAAAGCCTTCACGACAAACAACGAAATGACGATACCGCCTTTCATATCCAATACGCCGGGACCGTAAACCCTGCCATCCTCCATACGGAAGGGGTTTTCACCAAATTTCCCCGTAGGATGTACGGTATCCATATGCCCGCTGAACAGAATCGGTTTTCCCGGGCGGTCTGCCCCCAGAATACCGCTGAGCACCGCGCCGTTGTTCGGCCCGACGGGGATCAGCCTGCATTGAAAACCTTCCGCTTCAAATTCCGCCTTAAGCCGTTCTGCCAGCTTTGCCAAAGCGTCAAGGTCGCTGTGGTAGCTTTCCAGATTGATGATGTCCCTGTAAGCCGCAAAAAATTCCTCTTTTTTGCTGTCGATAAACGCATTGATTTTTTCTGTAAAGCCCTGCATGAAAATTCCTCCTTTTGTTTTATATGTTTGTGCAGTTTAACGTCCGCCTTCATTTATGTATCCGTATCATACAGACCATATCGTCATACTGATTATACTTGTTTTGTGCTTTATTTTGATAATTCAGACACTTTTAGGCGTTTTTCGTCAGGCAAAAATGACGGATTTTACTTAAATTACCGGCAGCAAGTTGACGAAACGAAAAGGAAACGGTATACTTGCAAGAAAACGGACGATATATTATTATAAAGAATACCAAAGGCTGCCTAAATCCAGACGCTTTTGGCATCACCCATAAAGGAGAGAGGATATATGCTGAAAGAAAAACAGGTCTTTGTCATTGGACATAAAAATCCGGATACAGATTCCATCTGCTCCGCAATAGCCTATGCAGATTTGAAAAACAAAACGGAAGAAGCATCCTTCCTGCCAAAGCGCGCGGGCGAAATCAATAACGAAACAAAATATGTGCTGGATTTCTTCGGTGTGGACGCGCCGGAGTTTATCAGCCATGTCGGGACACAGGTTAAGGACGTGACAATCAAACGCACACCTGTGCTGACGCGCGATATTTCTCTGAAAAACGCCTGGAACACCATGCGTGATCTGAACGAGGCTACAATGCCCGTTGTGCAGGAGGATGGACGTTTGCAGGGCATTATTTCCGTCAAGGACATTGCCACAGCAAATATGGACATTTACGAAACAAGGATACTGGGAATGTCCCGCACAAAATACGCAAACATACTGGACACACTGGATGCAGAAATGATCATTGGCGATCCGGACGAAGAAATTACAAAGGGGAAAATTCTCATCGGCGCGGCAAATCCCGATCTTCTGGAAAACTTTGTAGAGGAAGGCGATATCCTTCTGACGGGCAACCGCTTTGAAAACCAGCTCTGCGGCATCGAAATGAACGCGGGCTGCATTGTTGTCTGCATGGGCGCGCCAATTTCCAAAACCATACAAAAGCTGGCGCGGGAAAATAACTGCAAAATTATCAGCACACCGCATGATACATACATGGCGGCAAGGCTTATCAGCCAGAGCACGCCTGTCGGCTATTTCATGCGGAAGGAAAACCTCATTACATTCAATCAGGAAGATTTCATCAGCGATATCCGCAGCGCGCTGGCAAAAATACGCCACAGGGATTTTCCTGTGCTGGATACGGAAGGGCGGTATTACGGCATGCTTTCCCGCCGCTCCCTTTTGGAGATGGATAACAAGAAAATCATCATGGTTGACCACAATGAAAAATCGCAGGCTGTGGACGGCATTGAAGAAGCGGAGATTCTGGAAATCATTGACCATCACCGCCTTGGTACGCTGGAAACCACACTGCCCGTTTATTTCCGCAACCAGCCTGTCGGCTGCACCGCAACCATCGTTTACGGACTGTATCTGGAAAACGGCGTAGAAATCGAACCGAAGATCGCCGGCCTGCTCTGCTCCGCCATCCTTTCGGATACGCTGATGTTCCGTTCCCCCACCTGCACAGAAAAGGATAAAAAGGCGGCGGAAGCACTGGCGAAAATTGCCGGAATCGAGATAGAGGACCATGCGGAAAAAATGTTCCGCGCGGGCAGCAGCCTTTCCGATAAAACGCCGGAAGAAATTTTCTATCAGGATTTCAAGAAATTCAACGGAAGCGGCATAAATTTTGGCGTGGGACAGATTTCTTCTATGGATAAAGAAGAATTGCAGCAGCTTCGCCCCAAAATCGCGGCATTCATGGAAAGCACCGCAAGCGGCGGCAAGGATATTTATTTCTTCCTGCTGACAAATATCCTGACAGAATCCTCCGAGCTGGTGTTTGCCGGAGAAGGCGCGAAAGAGGTTGTTGAAAACGCGTTCGGCCCCGCAAAGGAGCACTGGATTTATCTGCCGGGCATGGTTTCGCGCAAAAAGCAGTTTGTGCCGCGCATATTAAACGCGCTGCAACAGTAAGGGGAATGCATTCATGAAAAATTATAAAGTCATTCTGGCTTACGATGGCGGCCGTTACAACGGCTGGCAAAAGCAGGGGAACACAGAAAACACTATACAGGCGCGTCTGGAGCGCGTTGTTTCTGAAATCGCGGGAACGGAAACGGAGGTTTTCGGCTCTGGCAGAACAGACGCGGGCACGCACGCCACAGGGCAGGTAATCAATTTTCATATTGACTGGCAGGAAACGCCGGAAAAACTGCTTTCCACGCTCAACAGCCGCCTGCCGGAGGATATTGCAGGTCTTTCCATTGCAGAAGTTCCGCCGCGGTTCCACAGCCGCCTGAACGCCAAAGCCAAAACATATGTCTATACCATCTGGAACAGCGAACAGCCGCCTGTTTTCCTGCGGAAGTACGCCTTTTGGTGCAAAAAGCCGCTGGACTGGGAAAAGATGGAGAAAGCGGCAAAGGCGTTTCTTGGAGAACAGGATTTCAAAACCTTCTGCGCCAACAAACGCATGAAAAAAACGACCGTCCGCCGGATTGATGCAATCCGATTCCTGCATGACGGCAAAAAAACAGAAATCCATTTTACCGGGAACGGCTTTTTATACCAAATGGTTCGTATCCTGACCGGCACATTGATCGAAGTCGGCGAAGGCAAGCGGCAGCCGGAGGATATGCCCGCAGTCCTACAGGCAAAAAGCAGAGAAGCGGCGGGCTTTACTGCCCCAGGCCACGGCCTTTGCCTGCAGGAAGTGTATTACCATTAAACAGCATACTGCGGAAAACAAAAACAGCAGGCATGGTATATCCAAAAGTCCTGCTGTTTTGATTTTGTTTTCTTTTCTTTTACTCCCAGACGCGTCCCAGCCATTCCCTGAAATACGCAAGCTGGCTTTCCGTATGGAACCAATGCTCTCCGCCCTGCTGTTCTTCCAGCCCACAGCCGAAGCGTGCCGCAAACGTCTTTATTACATCTCTTTCACACAGCGTATCTGTTTCCCCGCGAAGGATTTCCGTCTTATGAGTCCATTTTTCCACAGCGTGCTCCTTCACATAAACATAATAGTCCCAGTAGAGCGTTTCAATCGGATTTTCCACGACCTGCCGCTCCCGAAGTTCCTCCTCGGAAATATTGCAGGCGCGCATGATATTCTGAATGATTCGCTCCATATCCGTCACAGGGGAAAGGAAAAACACCTTTTCCAGCTTTTCCTCCGCACAGGCAAGCAGGCTGAAATACGCGCCCATGCTGCACCCGAATACTGAAACCGTTTTTGCACGCTGACGCACAAATGCCATCACCGCGCGCAGCTCCTCCACGCACGCATCTGCCATGCAGGGCTCTGTTTCATACACACGCTCGCCATGCCGCGGCAGGTCAAAGCTCAGCGTCTGCCAGCCCCGTTTTGCCGCTTCTTCTGCAAAAACCCAAATGCAGTCGTCTATTTTTGAGGAATGGCTCCCATGCACAGCGACCGCAATCCTGTCGCTGTCCTTTCCCCATAATATTGCGGGAATGGAGCCAATCCTTATCTTTTGTACCTCCAAAGCTGTCACCTCATCTCTTGTTGCAGTATCTCTTTCGCCCGTTTCAGCTGGGTATCCTCCGCCTCGGGAATGGCGGCCACCTCCCATACCTCCGCGTATTCCTCCGGCAGCTCTACCACCTCATCCGGCGTAATGCCCACGCCATGAATGGACGTGCCATTCGGCGTATAATATTTCTGTATCGTGATATGCAGGCCGGATCCGTCCGGCAGGAAGAACAGCCGCTGCACCAGACCCTTGCCGAATGTCTGCGTACCAATCAGCGTGCCAACGCCGCGGTCTTTTATCGCCCCCGCAAGTATCTCCGACGCGCTCGCACTGTTGCCATTCACCAGCACCACCATCGGCAGGTCAGCATATTCCCCATCACAAAGATAGTCCCGCCTTTTTTCCCTGTTATCCACTGTGTAGACCATCGTTCCCTCTGGCAGAAGTTCTTCCCCAATCTGGTAAACCGTATTGACTGACCCGCCGGGATTGTACCGTAAATCCAGCACAAGCGCGCGCATGCCCTGCTCCCTGAGTGTCTCCATTGCCGTCATGAACTGCTCATAGGTATTTTCCTTAAACCCTGTAATAAGGATATAGCCCATACCGTCCTCCAGCATTCTGCTCTCAACGCTTCTTACAACAATTTCTTCCCGCACCAGTTCAAACTCCGGCGTGGAATTATCGCTTTCCCGGTAAACCTTCAGCTTTACCGGCTTTCCGATATCGCCGCGTGTGCGTATGACAATATCCTCCCGCGTTCTGCCGCGCATATCCTCCCCGTCTACGCCTATGATAATATCCCCCGATAAAATGCCTGCCCGTTCCGCCGGACCGCCCTCATTGACGCGGCTGACGACCGTTTCCCCATCGCGTGTCAGGGAGACTTCAATTCCAATCCCGCCAAACCGGCCGTTGCTGTCGTCCATATAGCGGTTCAGGCTGTCCGCCGTCATATAATATGTATACTGGTCGCCCACGCCTGCCATCATGCCCGTATAAAGCATATCGTCAATCTTTTCTTTTTCTACATCCTCCACATAGTAGCGTTCCAGATAATCCTCTACCATGCTGATTTTCGCCGAGCGGGGCATTTCCAAACCAAACGGCAGGCTCTCCCAGGGTATCACCCTGCATGCCGGTTTCCATGCAATGCAGACCGCCGCCGTCAGCGCGGCAGCAGTTCCAAAACCTTTCCAAAAATCCTTTTTTCCCAATTCCATCGCCTCATTCTTTCAACAGACTTTTCTTTATCCTATGTCCTTCTCTGCCTTTCCATGCAAAAGCTGGCGTCTTTGGCTTCTTTTGATAAGGAGTACCTTCGCCTGACAAGGGGATGCACGCTTTTGCGTTTATGCAAGGCTTCTGAGCGCGCCATGCCAGTTGTCACAGCAAGCGGGAGCAGCACAGCAGAAACGCAAAACAGACGCTTTCGGCCATACCCCTGTCAGGCAAAAGTACTGTAACAAGAAAGAACTATCCGGAGGGGAGGGCACACCCTCCTTTCCCCGAATAGTTCCCCAAAATACTTCAGGCAGTGTCGTCACAAGTGTCTGCATATGCCTTTCCAACAAAATTATGCTCGAAAATACATATACATGACTCATGGCAACACTACCTGGAATCTGTTCTTATACACGCAGATGCTTACGGATAGAAGTCACACTGCCGACCACACCGAGCGCGACGCCGAATACCAACGCCACCGGCATCAGGAATGTGAACACGCTCCCCGTCAGGCGGAACTGTATAAACTTGATAACCGGAATATAGTTATAAATCGCGCTGATGACCCGCGCATATATGGGCATACCCAGCATCACCGGCACGAACGCCCCCACAAGCCCGATAATAATTCCTTCAATGATGAACGGCCAGCGGATGAACCAGTCCGTCGCGCCAACGTATTTCATGATGTTGATTTCCACCCTCCGGTTTACAACAGAAATACGGATTGTATTCATGATAATCATAACAGATATCATGCCCAGCACCAGCATGACCAGCACGCTGGCGATGCGGAACACGTTATTCGCCTTCATCAATACCTCTGTTTCCGTCTGCCCGTGACGGATTTTGTCAATTCCCTCAATCCGTTCCAGAGAATCCAGCACGCTGGACTGACTTTCAATGCTGTCCAGCGAAATCTGGAAGGAATGGGAAAGCGGATTGTTCGTTTCATCCAGCCCTACAAAAATATCCTCGTCCGCGCCCCATTCTTTTTTGAGATTATCGAGCGCGTCCCCCGGGGAAATGTATTCCACGTTCTCCACATGCTCCACCTTGCCGATTTGATTTTTCATCTTCTCAATTTCTTCGCCCGTCAGTTCCCCGTTCAGGAAAACGGAAATCCCAATAGAATCCTCCATCTGGTCCAGCATATACTGCAAGTTGGAACCCACGCAATAGGAAAACGACAGAATGGAAATGCAGGCTGCGACGGCGACCATAGAGGCCATCGTCATCAGCAGGTTTTTGCGCAGCCCGCTGAACCCCTCTCTCACAAAATATCTGATTGTACTAGGCCTCATCGCTATAACCACCTTTTTTAATATCTCTCACAATATGACCGTGCTGGAGCGTCACAACGCGTTTCTGCATATCGTCCACAATATCGCGGGCGTGCGTTGCCATAACAATGGTCGTCCCCCGTTTGTTGATATCGTCCAAAAGCTGCATAATGCCCCAGGCGGTTTCCGGGTCAAGGTTGCCGGTAGGCTCGTCACAAATGAGTATCGGCGGGTTATTGACGATAGCCCGCGCCAGAGCGGTCCTCTGCTGTTCGCCGCCGGAAAGCTGGTTCGGATAGCTGCGGCCTTTTTTGCCCAGCCCGACCAATGCCAGCACAGCGGGCACATTTCTGCGGATAATACGGCTGGGGGCTTCGATCACGCGCATCGCAAACGCCACATTTTCGTATACCGTTTTATTGGGGAGCAGACGGAAATCCTGAAACACAACGCCGAGGTTGCGGCGCAGGTAGGGAATCTGGTTCCGGCTCAATTCATTTGTTTTCACACGGTTGATGATAATATCGCCGGATGTCGGGTCAAGCTCCTTCAGGAGCAGCTTAATCAGTGTCGATTTGCCCGAGCCGCTGGAGCCGACGATAAACACAAACTCGCCTTTTTGGATATGCAGGCTGATATCCTCCACACCGCGCGAGCCATTCGGGTATGTTTTTGTTACGTTATTGAGATGAATCATAAACGCATCTGCCTTTCTTGCTCAACTTTATAAGACTTAAAACCGCGGGACTCCGTCCCGCACCCTGCCAGCTTTCTTTCGAGAAAGTTGGACAAAGAACTTTATTTCCAACCGCATTTCATGCGGTTGGAACAACATTCCCATATTTTCTGCCGCCAACGCCGTTCGCAGAAAACAGGATAAGGGCTATTTCCCAAAGTTTTTCCTTTATAAAAACACGCAATTCGTCCTTTTCGGACAGCATATCCTAAATTATAGCATAAAAAAAAGGCAGGAACAAGCCTAATTCCCGCCTTTAGAAAACATTGACAAATTAAATTGTCATTAGAAACCCTGTTCCGAGAGTTTTTAATATGCCATTTTATCCATATACATCATGTACTTGCTGACCATCAGCGTAATCTTGAATATAATTGCGTCATCGAAATTACGCAGGTCAAGCCCTGTCATTTTCTGGAGCTTATCCAGCCGGTAAACGAGCGTGTTTCTATGAATATACAGCTGGCGGCTGGTTTCGGAAACATTCAGGTTATTCTCGAAAAATTTATTGACCGTTGCCAGCGTTTCATCATCGAAATCGTCCATTGTCAGCCCATGCAGCACTTCCTTAATGAACATACGGCAAAGCGGCAGGGGCAGCTGATAAATCAACCGGCCGATGCCCAGCTTTTCATAATTGACAATAAATTTTTCCGTTTCAAAAATCTTTCCGACCTCCAGAGCCATTTTCGCCTCTTTATAAGAGCGCGAAACATCCTTCAAGTCGCTCACGATGGTACCGCTGGAAATATACACGCGGCTGCTGGTTTCCGCGTTCAGCGTTTCTTCTATCACCCGCGCAATGCGGTCGATTTCGTCCAGAGGCTCTTTTTCGCGCAGCTCCTTCACCAGTATGATGCTGTGTTCGTCCACCGCCGTCACAAAATCCTTTGTTTTTGCCGGGAAAATGCCGCGTACAATTTCCACTACATTCATTTCCTTGTCAATATTTGTTTCAATCAGGTATACAATGCGGTGTACATTATTTTCAATATGCAGCTTTTTCGCGCGGCTGTAAATATCCACCAGAAGCAGGTTGTCCAGCAGGAGGTTCTTGATAAAGTTATCCTTGTCATACCGCTCCTTATATGCCACCAGAAGGCTCTGGATCTGGAACGCCGCCACCTTGCCGATCTGATAGCTGGCTTCGTCCTCGCCCTTGACCTGTATCACATACTCCGGCACGCCGTTGTCGTAAATCTTGAAATATTGATAGCCTAAAATCAGCTGGCTTTCCGCGGGAGAGGTGATAAAATTTTCCACCGCTTCAATCTGGCGTCCAATCATGTTTTCCTCTGTGGTGGCAATCACCTTTCCTTCCTTTTCCACAACGCTCAGTTCCTTGCGCGTGATATTTTTCAGCCCGTCGATTGTACTCTGCAAAATCTGATTGGAAATCATCGTCCTCACCTCTAAAAAAGTTTTCTCCTCATTTTGTCCCGCGCACTGTAAAATTGCCTAAAATCCCCATGTGCCGGAACATAAAAAATAGCCTAAACCTATTTTATAACAAAATCACAAAAAAAGAAAGAGAAATTGTAAAAAAAGCCTACAAAATCTCTTTTCTATCAATTCTTTCATAAAAAAGAATTTTATTTTTATGAAAACTGACGCTTGATTTCCTCAAAAAGCCACGAAAACAGCATTTTTATCCGCCGCAGTGTTCCGTCATTTTTACTTTTCCGCGAAACCTTCGCCCAAAACTTCCCGTATATCCGTCAGCAGGAAAAAGGCGTTTCGGTCAATATTCACGATAATACTTTTTACGAAATGAATTTCTTTTTGAGAAAAGACACAAAAGAGCACATCGCGCTCCGTACCGGTGTATTTACCCTTTGCGGGGAACGCTGTCACGCCGCGCCCCAGCTCAGAAAGAAGTGCTCTGGCGATTTCCTCGCTTTTATCGGAAATGATCCACGCCGCCTGTGCGAAGTTTACCCCTTCCGTTGCCCAGACAATCCATTTTTCCGTCACAAATACCGCCAAAACTGCATACAGTGAGCTTTCTATGCCAAACATTGCCATTCCCAGCAGTATAATCGCCGCGTCCAGAACGAATATCAGCTTGGAAACGGAAAACTGCCGAAAATGCAGGTGCAGAAGCGTTGCCGCCAAATCCACACCGCCCGTCGTCGCGCCTGCCGCCAGCACAAGCCCCAGCCCAACGCCCATTGCCGTACCGCCGAATACTGCCGCCAGCAGCGGGTCAGACGTTGTGATCGGGAAAAGCTCTTCCAAAAACAGCATGACAGAAAACAGAACTCCCGTCAGTATGCTCTTGCCCATGAACTTCCGCCCTTTTCTGCACCACGCATAGAGGAACAGCGGAAGGTTCAGCAAAAAATTAGTCAGCCAGAGCGGGATATGCAGGGCAAATTCGCGTTTTGTCCAATCGTCCAGCATAATGCCGATACCCGTAATCCCGCCAACAACCAGCCTTGCGTGCTCAAAAAAGCCTTCCGTAGCAATTGCCATTAACGCTGTGCCGACCAGAAGGCAGAGCCAGTCGCGTTTATAGAGTTTTTCCATGTCCTCACGCCCTTAAAGCAGAATGAAGGAAAAAAGACCCTGGGGACTCTGTCCCCAATCCCCCTGCAAGCCCTTTAGAAAAGGGCTTGACCCCAAACTTTATTGCCGCCGCATATCCATGCGGCGGAATGTTTCACTCAGGATTTCTTTTTCGCTCTGTTTCCCCTGGCATATTCCATGCAGTCAAAAGCAGAAACGCATTGCAGTGGAAACATGCCGGAACCCTGCCACGCTATCTCAGGAAACAAGACTTTTCGCAGAAAAGGCTTCGTTTCCTGAGGGGAGTCCGAGGGATAATTTATCCCTCGGCCGTTGAGGGGGTGCGGGGGATATTCGGAAATCCCCCGCGTTTTGGGTACTTTTGCTTCAAAAGTACCTCCCCGAAGGGAAAATGCCGTCTGATGTTCTCATAACCTGCGGCAAAGTATCTAGTCTTTATTTTCTCTCCTTCAGGACTGTCAGCGCGAAAACCGGCAGACGCAGCATCCGCCGCCAGCGCGTTGGCTGCGTAATGAGCCGGTAAAACCATTCCAGCCCCAGCCTGCGGAACACCTTCGGCGCACGCTTCACATTGCCTGACATCACGTCAAAGCACCCGCCAACGCCGATGCAGAGCTTCGCGCCTGTCTGCCGCATATGCTCCGCAATCCATTTTTCCTGCTTCGGCGCGCCCAGTCCTACTAACAGTATGGACGGGGAATGCTTTTTTATGTCCTCCAATATCTTTTTTTCTTCCTTTTCATCAAAATAGCCGTTATGCACCCCAACGATTTTCAGCCCCGGGTGCTCCTTCCGCATCTTCCGCGCCGCAGCAGCAGCAACGCCCGGCGCGCCGCCGAAGAAATAAAAGGTTTCCTCCGTACCCGCCAGATCCCGCATCAGCCTCTGTATCAGGTCGTAGCCCGCGACGCGTTCCGGCAGGCGTCTTTCGCTGTATTTCGACGCCCAGACCACGCCAATCCCATCCGGCACGACCATATCCGCTTTTTTCAATATCTCCCGAAGTTCTCCGTCCGTCCTTGCTTCCATCACGATTTCCGGGTTCGGCGTGCAGATGTAATGCTGCCCTTCCGCCCGCAGGAAACCCTTTGCCTTTTCGGCAGCCTCCTCCATCGTCACCACGTCAAACGCCACGTCAAGAATACGCGTCTGTTTCCGTCCCATTCCATCGCCCTCTTTCATTTCTTCTTTTTCAGCAGCCGTTCCAGATATTTCTCGTTCCGGTGCGCCATTTTTTCCAGCAGAGCCTCTTTTTCCTCCAGCACGGCAACATATTCCGCCTTATGCGAAACCACATTTTCCACCAACGCAAGCGTCTGCTCCATATCAAAGTCCTTCAGGCTCCCGCCGCTCGGCATATCCAGTTTTTCCAGATAATACTCAATTTTCGGGTCATAAACAAACCCGATCAGCGGCACTTTCTGCCTTGCCGCAAAAATCAGCGTATGCAGGCGCATACTCAGTATAAAGTCCGCAAGGCTGATGATGCCCATAACTTCATACGGCGAATAGCTTCCGCGCAGAATATACGCGGGCTGTGCCATCTTCCGGCAGACTTTTTCACTGACCTCAACATCATTCGGCGTCTGCATGGACAGGAAAACGATCGTCCTGTCATATTTTTCCACCACCGTATCGCAGAGTCTGGCAAACCTGCCGATAAACTGGCTCATTCCCTTCCAGTTGCGCACAGAAACCACCACCATCGGCTGATCCATCGGCACGCCCTCCGCCGCCAGAAGTCCTCTTGCCTGCTCCGGCGCGATGCCGTCCATAGTAAACACCGGATCAGCCGTTACAAAGCACTTTTTCGGATTAACGCCCATGGAAAGCAGTTCCTCATAGGAGTTTTCTTCCCGCAGTGTAATCAGGTCCGCCCTGTTGACTACCTGCTTCACCAGCCTGCGGTTGCGCCTGCCGGAAACAGGACCGATTCCGTTGGCATAGAGCATGACCTTTTTGCGCATCAGCTTTGCCGCTACGGTAATAGAAAGGTAATACATCAGCGAACGCGTGCTTGTGCTGTCCTGCAAAAGCGAGCCTCCGCCCGAAAGCAGTACGTCACATTTGCGGATAGCCCGCAGAACTTCCCGCGCGCCAAAGCGATATACGGCCTCGATGCCGTATTTCTCCTTTGTATCTTCCGGCTTGTTGGAAAGCACCGTAATATGGACATTTTCGCCCAGTCCCTGTATGTTTTTATGCATGGAAAGCATAATCGCCTCGTCGCCTGTGTTATTGAAACCGTAATAGCCGCTCATCACCACGTTGTACTGCGGCGCGTGGCTTTCCCGCCAGGCCGCGTCATACGCCTTTACGCAGTCCGCCGCCATTTTGCTGACGGAATAATATTCAAAAATGACCTCCCTGCCGTATTTCCCCGCCTGCCGCCGTTCCTCCGGCGTCATTTTGTGAAATGCATACACTACATCGCGGAACAGCAGTTCTTCGCTGGACATCTCGCAGCCCCGGCAGCAGAAATTATTTTCCTGCGCCATTTCCAGCTTATCCGGTGTAAAAATACCAATATAGCCTTCGTTTCCGGCAACCACAACAGTTTTCTCTGCCGCCATAGCCTCCAGCGCGGAACGGCTCACGCCCACGAACACGTCAGCCACCGCGACAAATTCGTTGATATCCGTCCGTCCGCCTGTCATAGTCACACATTCCCGTCCGATTTTTTCGTTGGCAGTGCGGCTTTTTTCCAGCATTTCTTCATATACATCGCCGCCGCCCACAATCAGCATACGCAGCCCCGGTATTTCCTCCGCAAGCCTCGGCGTAAGCGCGATGAGCTGCCCCGCGACGAGCGCGCGGCTCTCGTCCATGCGGCTGACGTAAACAAGTGTCGGTTCGCCCTCCTTCAATCCAAATTCCCTGCGAATCCGGCTCCCATCTGTTTTCGGCGAAAATTTATCCGTATCAATGCCGTTTATGGTTACAAAAATATCCTCGCTCCGCACCCTGTAGTTATCCATCAGGTACTGCCGGATATCCTCGCTGACCGCGACAACCTTCTGTCCCCAGTTCGTCAGATATTTCAAGCCCATACCGGTATAAAAAACCCAGTGCGCGGAGGTCACGAACGTAAACGCGTTTTTCATCCTCCGTTTCAGCAGCCCGCAAATGAACCCCGGTATCCTTGCATGGGAATGAACGATATCCACCTTTTCCTTCTTCACAATCCGTTTCAGCAGGAAATAGGAGCGGAGCATTTTGAAAATATTCCGTTGGTTCATCGGCACATGGTAATGCCGGATGCCCGCCGCCGCCAGTTCTTTTTCATAGACCCCGCCATTAGAGGCAACAATAATGTCATACCCCTGTTTTTTCAGTTCCTTGGAAAGCTCCACAACATGTGTTTCCGCCCCGCCGATTTCCAAGCCCATCAGCGTCATCAGTATTTTATATTTCATGCTCTCCCACCTGTCAGTCGGCGATGCTTGTTACCTTGATTACGGGCATCGCGTATTTTGTAAAAGTATTCATTTCCGAATTTGCTTTCAGCTCCACAACACCGTCCACAAAATATCCCTCGTCTTTTTCAATAATGGAGCCTTCTATGGTCAGCGTCACGCCGTAATAATCGGGATATTCCGCCTGTTTGACAGAACCGTCCGCCGCGATCACGCCTTTCATCATCGGCGCATAGGAAACGTCCTTGATCTCCCCAATGCAGATACCCGTCTTGTCGTCAAAAATCAGATCGCCTTTATGCAGAGCCTCCGCCGTAGCCATGCGCACCTCGTCAATAAACGCCGTATATTCCCGTTTTGACGCCTCGGCTTCGACTCCGGCAGATTCTCTGCTGTTGACAAAGCCAAATTTATAAATGGCGAGCACGCAGACGGCAGCCAGCACCAGTATCATCAGCACATCCACAATGTTTGGTTTCCGTTTCGCCATATCACTCACCGTCCCTTACTTCTACAACAATGCCCTTGAATGCATATCCCTTGCCCTTCACATTCAGCTCCATGCCGACCTTCACCGTTGTGCCTTCCACAGTAATATCCCGTTCCGTTTCCGTACCCTGCCCTGCAATCGTCAGATAAATCGTACTGTAACCCTCCACAGGGACTTTGCGGAACGCCTCTTCCTGCTCGTCATAAACAATTTCTGTGTAAGGCTCTGTGCGGAAATCCTCCACAGTTCCCAGATAAACGGAAGTAGAACTGTTGTAAGCATTGCCGCCCACAACGGGAAATTCTGCCGTTTCATCCAGCACCTCCGGCCCCATCACAACATAGGAATAGACCTTTCCCGCCGCCTGTTCCGTCTGTCTCTTTCCGGCAAGCAGCTTCCAGCCGATGACCGCACCCAAAAGCACAATCAAAATCAGCAGGATATCCACAATATTGAAAACGCCGAACAGCTTTTTTCTTTTTCTCTCGCTCATGTTTGTTCCTCCGTGTAGAGTTTTTCAATCCGTTTCGTCATCTTATCCGCCGCAAAATGCTTTCGTACATATTCCCGCGCCGCCGCGCCCATCTCCCGCCGCTTCGCATCGTCCGCCAGCAGTTCCAGAAGGCGTTCCGCCAGCGCGCCGCTGTCCCCCACAGGGACGAGATACCCCGTTTCCCCATGCCGGATTACCTCGGAAACGCCGCCGCTGTCCGTCCCCACAGCAGGCACGCCCGCCCACATGGATTCTATGATAGAAAGGCACAACGCCTCCTGTTTGGAGGTGATTACGGCAATATCCAGCGCGGCCTCCATGCGTTCCACGTCCTGCAAAAACCCGGTAAAGGCCACATGCTCTGCAATGCCGAGCGTTTCTGCCTGTCTCTCCAGTTCCGCCCGCAGGCTGCCCGCGCCAATGATATAAAACCGCACGTCCTGCCGCTGTTTCAGTATTTTTTCTGCCGCCCGCAGGAGCGTGCTATGGTCCTTGACTTCCTCCAGCCTTGCCGCAATGCCAATGGCATATTCTCCGGGCTTCCCGCCGAAAGCCGCCAGCGTTTCCGCCTTTTTCGTCGCAGTCAGCATCGGGATATCTTCAATGCCGTTCGGTACTGTTACGACCTGTTTCGGGCTTGTCCCGCCCGCAATCATGCTGCGGCGCACCTCCTTGCTCACCGCGATGATCTTATCGCCGAACCTCCGGTTGACTGCCCGCCGGACAAGCCGCTTCGGGAATGCCCCCGGCGCGCTCTCCATGCAGTGCTTCGTGCAGAATATTTTCGGCACGCCCGCGCGCTTCGCCGCCATTCTTGCCGTCATGCTGGCGTGCGTGTGTACAATATCCGGCTTCTCTTTCCGAAATAACGCCGCAAGCGGCTTCATTGCCTTCGGGTCATAGGATTTATCTTCCATCTCCGCTATGGCAAGCACCGGCACATCCAGCCCCCGCACTGCCCCGCAGAGCAGGCTGTCCGCCGGAAGCACGACAGAAACCTCGAACCGTTCCCTGTCATAATGCTTCAGATAATTCAAAAGCCACCGTCCCGCGCCGCCGATATTCCGGTCAGTCAGTATATGAAATACTATTATCTTTTTTCCCTGCGCCATTCGTTTTCCCCCACTCTCACAGCCGCCATACTGATGCCGATGAAGCACCAGAACAGCAGAACGATACGATAGTCAAACCAAAGGTGGTCTGTCATGCCCTGCAATAAAAGCCCCGCAAAGCCGCCGAACATCGCCCCCAGCAGGAACCTGAAACGGCGGGGCGTTTTCCCCATCGCGGAATAAAGCCGCTGGAAAAAGAACACCAGAAGGAGCAAAAGCAGTATAAAGCCGATGATGCCCAGTTCTATAAATTCCTCCAAAAACAGGTTATGCGCATGGTAAGCGTTTGCCGCCTCAAAGGAGAACAGCGGGTAAATCTGCGGAAACGCGCCAATGCCGATGCCCGTTGTCCAGTAATGCTGTATGATCTCCCCAGAAGCCTTGTAAATGGAAAGGCGGTAAAGGGAGGAGGAATCGCTCATTGTCAGCGAGCTTGCCAGCCTGCTCCAAAGGCTTGCCGGCAGCACGAACGGCATCGCGATAAGCCCTGCAATCCCCACAGGCAGCAGCCGCCGTTCCGCCAGCAGCACGAACAGCCCTGCCGAAAACAGCAGTCCCAGCATCGCCCCGCGGGAATTTGTCGCCAGAAGCCCCAGACAGAGCACCGCGAAGCAGCCGGCATAAAACAGTTTCCCCAGCCAGTTCCGCACCTTCCAGAGCATACCCGCCGCCAATGACGCCACAATGATGAGGTATTCGCCCAGCACGTTCGGGTTGTTGAACGTTGCATAGGCACGTGTCGCGATATTGAAGCTTTCCGCGTCCACCCAGGCCTCGTCCATTTCCACACCAACGACATACTGATAAACCGCGTAAAGCGCGATAAGCGTACCCATGCCAATCAGCATGAACAGCACGAAATCCAGCTTTTCTTCGGTATCAATCACATCTTTTGCCACAAAGCAGACCGCCAGAAGCGTCAGCAGTATTGCCATCGCCTGCAACGCCTGCGGGAAGGCATAGCTTGTCAGCCCGCCATAAAGCACAGCAACGCCGAAGCACCCCAGCAGAACGCAGACCATGCTTGTCCGCTGCGCACGTATCCGTCCCATAAAAATATTCACAAGATAGAGCAGGAACGTCCCCATGCATTCCGCCGCCAGCAGTATCGTTGGCAATATCGGAATACTCAGCACAATTACGCAAAGGCAGAGTACCATAAAATTCCGCCCGAAAAGCCCCAAAAGCGCGCTTTCCCGCAAAGCATCCGCCACAGTATTCGTCCGCAGGCGCACTGCCCTGCCGCTCCAGCCGGAAAGCCGCCGCCAGAACCGCGGCAGATGCCCGTCCCGCACGCGCAGGGCATTGTCCCAGTTCCGGCGGAAAAAGCCCAGTATCGCGCTACCCGCGAATGCCCTGCCGACTGCGCGCCCAATGGCGGCATAGCACCTGTATATCAGGCTGCCCGTCCATATGGAAATCAGCCCGTTTATGATTTTCGCCAGCACCCGAAAACAAAAGCTGTCCTCGATTGCCCAGGATATTTTTTCGATCATTGGATATTCTCTCCGTCCTCTGCTTTTTCCGTCCGCAGACGCCTCCGCCTCCGCGCCGCGCCCCATGAGGCGTCCCAGCGTTTCAAAGACTATGCGCCCTTCCTCAATGCGCAGTATCCACGCCAGCGTCATATACACCGCAACGCCGATACAGACCGCAACGCCCAGCGAAAACACCTGCATCAGCAGCCTGCCGCCCAGCCTTGCCGCAAAAAAGCGGTAGCTGCCCAGCACAAGGGCCGCCATGCCCATTGCCGCCGCAAGCATTTTTGTCAGCTGGCTCACAAGGCTCCCGTCCAGAATTCCCGGATATTTCCGCACCGCCGGCACGAACAGCACAGCCGCAGCAGCCGTTGTGGAAAGCGCGGCTGCCAGAGCCAGCCCGCCCAGCCCCATCGGCTCCAGCAGGATACTGCATAATATCCAGTTCACACCGATGGAAACTATTCCGGAAAGGAAAGGCATTTTTCCGTCCTGATTGGCGTAAAAGGCACGGCTCAGTATTGTCTGCACGCCGTAGCCCGCCATGCCGACAGAAAAGAAGAATAACGCGGTTGACGTCAGCAGTGTGTCCTCCGCCCGGAACTGCCCCCGCTGGTAAATCAGCCTTACGACAGGCTCCGCAAGCACCATCAGCCCCGCCATCATCGGTATCAGCAGAAACATCATGGAGCGCAGCGTCACCTTTACAGTCTTGCCAAACTCCTCTTTTCCCTCCTCGCCTGTCATGCGGGAAAGCTGCGGGAAAATAATATTTGCGATTGCCAGCACGAACACCCCGACAATGATAGTATACAGCATATTGGCATACTGCAACGCTGTGCCGCTCTGCTCGCCGTTCGGCAGCAGGGAGGCAAAACGGCTGTTTATTACAAAATTGATGGGCTGTATCCAGGTGCTTACCATGACCGGCAGCATCAGCTTCCCAATGCGCCGCAGGCCATCGTCCCGAAAACGGAAATCCGGCCGGAAATGATAGTCCTTTTTCCAGAGGGAGGGCAGCTGCATAAACGCCTGCATCGCCCAGCCCAGCAGGAATGCGGCGGTCAGCCCGTAAACGCCCAGCCTGTCATTGAAAAAGATATAATACAGGATAATGATTATGTTGGAAACCACACTCAGTGCCGCCGGAATATTAAACTCATCCAGCGACTGCAATATCCCGACAAACGAAAACGCGATTGCCGTAAACAGCATCGTCGGGAACAGCATCCGCAGAAGCGGTACGCAGAGCGCGATGGTTTCCGCCTCATACCCCGGGACGAACAGCCGCGTAATCGGCTCGGCAAACAGCATTCCCAGAAGCATCAGGCAGACCGTCACTGTGGAAATCAGCGTGATAAAGCGGTTTGCCAGCGCGAATGCCTCTTTCCGTCCCCGCTTTTCCAGATATTCCACAAATATGGGGATAAAGCTGGCGGAAATTGCCGATGCAAATATCGCGTCAAAAAACAGCCGCGGAACCTGGCTCGCCGCCATAAAAGCCGCGCCCTCCGCGCCCGTTGCATATTTCGCCGCCAAAAACTGCTCCCGCACCATTCCAAGCAGTTTCCCCAGCAGGGTAATCATCATCATAAAACTGACGGTCTTGACCGCCTGGTTGCCTTTTCGCGCCATAGTCCGCTCCTAAATCTTTTTATTCTATACCCTCCCCATCCCAGACTGTCAAAAAACCTTCTTTCTCGCCGCGGAAAGGTTCGGGAAACGAAGCGTTTCCTGACTGGAATCCGCAGGGCGGGCTTTGCCTGCGGAAGTTTGCTCCGCAAACCGGCTGAAAGCCGCCGCTTGCGGTTCCGCACGAGGAAAAGGGCGAGTTTCAAGGCTTTCTGCGATTTTTCAGAAAGCCGCTGGAATGAGTCCCTTTATACCGCAAGTCCCTCAAAAAAGGCTTGAAGGCGTAGCCTGAGCCTTTTTTGACACGCTGAAATGGGCAGGGAATCCTTCTCCCTACCCATCCTATACTACCTTATTCTTCCCATTTTTACAAGAAAACTGCGCAATTTTTGGTATTTATTTTCAGTCCTTACAGAAAACACTCCTGTATTGCAAAACCCGGGATTCATTTCTCATGCTTTATAAGCAGGGACACGCTGTTGATTGCAATCGAAGCAATCGTGCATACCCATAAGCGTCTGGCCACAAACGGCGTCACATCTTCCAATGCAGCCCAGTCCCTGTTCAGCACCCAGTTGGCGTCGCCCTGGTAAAAGCTGCACAGCGTCAAAGCCGTAAACGACAGGCTGGCAAACATCAGCCGTTTGCTTTCTTTCCCCTCCGCCGTCCATGATACGTTCATAAACGCCGTTATAATCGCCAGCACACCAAAAAGAATCCACATATTCATCCCCCACCATGCACACACCGCAAAACCGCCTATATTCTCAGACGTTTACTGGTTCACTTTCACCACATCATACGCCACATCAGCACCATTCACCCGGAACCGCAGCATACGGAAATCCTCGTTTACCGTACCATCGGCCTTCCAGAGGTTCGGGAGGTTCAGATAGCGCACGCCGTCCTTGACAGAACTCCAATAGCCCTGATTATAACAGGACACTACAAACACCTTTTTGCCCTGCACTGCGTATTTCCCCAATATCGCCCGCAAATAATTCGTTTCCGCCGCGGAGGAATATTCAGAAGGCGTTTTATCCGTCACAATGATGATCGTATCATTTCCGGCAGCTTCAATATCCTGTGTCAGCCTTGCCCATTGGCTGGGGTCTGTCGCCGTAATGCCGCCCTTTGCCGCCGTAACCATCGCAAGGCTTACGCCGCCGCGGTTCAGGAAACGGTACGCGCCCGTCCAGCTCAGGCTGTCCAGCTTCGTTGCGGACTGGATGTCATTTTTCCCGCCGTAAACCGCAACCTCCGCTTTTGCGTCAATCACGCCCTTCGCCCTGCTCCGCGCGTTATTATATGTGCTCTCCTCTATCGTTTCACTGCCTGTATACGCGACTTTTCCGGCAATATTCAAATAGTACGCCCCATCGTTCGCATATTCAAAGGGCTTGTTCAGGATATCCGCGGGGACGGTATCCGCAGGCTTCTGCGCCTTTCCGCCATCGCCGACCGTTACGGAGATATACGCTGTTGCACCGTCCTTTTCACATTTAATATAGGTAGAACCATTGTTTTTCGCCGTAAACACATTTTCCGCCATCGTGCCGATGCTTTCATCCGCAACAGTGTATTCCGTACTTGTGGATACCCAATAGCTGAATCCATCATCATCCAGCGCGGTCATGGCAATTTTCGCCGTCCCGCCAACGCCGTCCAGCTTGATATCCGCATTGGAAGGCTTCAGGCGTGCCGTTCTCCCGCAGACCATTCCGGGCAGGGCCGCCGTCATGCCGTTGTATTCCGCTGTCACTTCATACGTCCCGCTTGCGGAAGGTGTAAATGTGTAGCCGCTCCATGCGCCCTCTACGCCAACTGCCTGCATCGTCACCTCCGCCGCCGGAATTTCTATCCTGTTGTCATATTCATCCAGACCATAAACCACATAATCCACCGGCTTGCCGGGGAGCGTTCTGTTCAGCGCGGGCGTGATGGCGATACGTTCCGCTTCGCCCCGTTCCGCGTTCTGGAAAATGCCTACCGCGTTGATAACCTTACGCTCCGAGCCTTCGGAAACTTCATTCTTCACCACAGGCTCCGCATCCTCGACAGTCTGCACCACCATTGTTGAGGAACCGCCGCCGTCCAGATGCATTGCGTTATAGCCGCCGTATTCGCGCATCAGCGCGGCTGTTTCCGCATGGGTCGCGCCAACGCTGTCGCCTCTGCCGTCCACAACCATGAAAATAGCTGTCTGTCCGTCCTGCGAAACGCCAAACGCTGTTCTGGGCTGTCTGCCCGCCGCAACAATTTTTGTCGCTGGAGCCTCCTGCCCGTTTACCAGCAGCTTGCCGCCGCCGCCGAATGCCGTTTCAATATAGTCCAAATCCACAGAGGAAGTGATGCGCAGCTCCACATAGTCGCCCACCTGGAACATATTCGCCGTATTATCCCGGTAATCCCCGCTCATCACAATCAGGTACCCCTCTTCCGGCACCTCCGTCAGCTCTCCCTTCTGGGAAATGTATGTGATTTCGTCATCCTCCACAACAAATTTCACCAGTTCAGGAAACCTCTGGTCGATTTCCGCCGTATTCGCGCCTGCCTGGCGGTCGAAATAAATCGGGTAGACCATAGAAGTCACCTTATTGATAGAAGCTAATTCAAAACTGGTTTGGTTGTTTGCAAAAACCGCCGTCATTTTGAAATAGTCAAAAAACGGATTGCCGTCCTCATTCTGGAAAAACGCCGCGTACTGCTCCTCGTCATGGTTCAGCGAGGTTCCGGCGGAAATCACATCGCCATTGCGCACAATCGGGCCAAACGCCGCGGAATGTGTGCCGCTCAGGCCGAAGAAATCAGAATTCACGCCTGCCAGCGCGCCGTTATCCGTCAGCAGTTTTTTTACAGTCTCTTTCAGGCCAAGGCCGTTGGTGCTTTCCACCTCGCGGAATTCCAGCGTACTTTCCGTCAAATCGACCGTCAGGACGTGGATATTCTGTATCCCCACGTCCGTCATACGGCTGTTCTGTTCGTATGTCACACCGCGCGTAACCGTTTTTGCCGTTTTCTGCTCGTAATATGTCTGCGCGCCAAATACTGTTGTGCCCAGCGGCGAAAGCAGCATTACCGCCGCCAGAACCGCACCTGCCGCGCGCTTCATTCCATTTCCTTTCATGTCCACCTCTCCTTTTTCTGAAAGCCAGGGCATTGGGGCTCTGCCCCAACCCCCGCAAGCCCTTTAGAAAGGGCCTGACCCTAAACTTTATTCCCAGCCGCACTTTGTACGTCCGGTGAAATTTCCCTAAGCAAATTCATACCCAACTATGATACCACAAAATCCTAAATATTTCCCTTTTTCGCCCCATTCTTAATAAATTTGTAATAATTCCGAAATAATTTCAAAATTTTACCACATCCACCCGCTCCACGCCATACGCGCGGAACAATGGAAGCATTTCCTCTGTAATCACCTCGCCGCCCGCGACTATCGGCACAGCAGGCGGGCAGGAAACGCATGGCATTGCGCAAACCCGCCCCACAGCCGCATCGCAGAGAATTTCTTCCCGTTCGGCAAAAACTGCCTGGCGTATTGTCATTTTCCGTTCCGGCAGGGCGGCAGGCACGTGCAGCGAAAACAATGCAGCGCGCGGCTCTATCCCATCCAGCGCGTCCAAAACCCGCCGGAAATCCTCCGGACGGTTTTCGGGCGTCGCCATCAGCACAACAGCCTCCCCATCTGCAAATTCACATTCCACGCCGCCGTTCCGCAGCCGTTTTGCAATTTCGCGTCCAGTATATCCCATTTCTGCCGCCAGAAACGTCAGGCGCAGAGGGTCGCTTTCCAAAACTTCCCAACCCCTTTGACGCAATGTTTCCCGCAAATGTTCCAGCGTTTTTACAGTTTCCGCCAATTTCTGCGGATATCCCTCCGCCGCATGGCGGTTGAAAAAATCCAGCGACTGCAAAATCAAATAAGACGGGCTGGTCGAACCGAAAAGCTCCATAGCTTTTTTTGCTTCGCCGCCCAGCCGTTCCGCCCATTCCGCCGAAAGCTGCAAATATGCCCCGCCTGTCAGCACAGGCAGAGTCTTATGCGCGGAATCACAGGTCATTGCCGCGCCGAGGTCAATGGGATGTTCCGAGGGATTCAAAAATTTCAGGTACGCGCCATGTGCGTTGTCTGCCAAAAGCGGCACGTCGGCCGCCCTGCAAGCCTCCGCCAGTCTGCGGATTTCCGGACGATAACCCAGATAATCCGGCGCGGTAATATAAACTGCAATCGGTTTTTCCGTCAGCCCCGCAAGCCTTTTTTCCACCTGCTCCGGTGTAATAGGGCAGGTACAGAGCAGGCTTTCCCGCTCCGGCATAAGCCATTCCACATCTAAATCCAGCAGCGCGCAGGCATAATGAAAGGCTTTGTGCGCGTTCCGTCCAGCCAGAACAACAGGGCGTCCGCCCGTTTTTTTTGCCTTTGCCGACTGCAATGCAAGGAACAGCATGGCCCGAATGCACTGCGAAGATCCTTCCGTTCCGTAAACCGTTTTCCCTGCTCCGAACAACCGCCGCGCGTTTTCTTCACTCTCCGCAATCACGCCGTCCGGCTGGTAAAGCTCATCCGCCCCCGCAATTTCCGTAATATCCAATGCTTCACAGCCCAAAAAGGCCATGCCCTTATGCCCCGGCATATGCAGCCTTGCGAAATCCCTTTTTCCGTATGCCCGCACAAAATCGCAGATTGGCGTGCTTATCCTGCTCAAAGCCCTTCCTCGCTTTCTGCAATTTTCAGCATGATGGCACATTCCATGCGTTTTCTGAACAGCTCGCAGCCATATTCATATACGCCCCGAATGCTGCCCGAAGCATGATAAGCATTCGCAGCGCACCCACCGGAGCAGTACAATTTCGCCCAGCAGTCCTTACACTCCTCTCTGGCGTAGGCATTGCAGGAACGAAATTCCTCCTGCACCGCCTCATTTTTCACACCGTCCCAGATGTTCCCAAGGCTGTACGCTTCATCTCCCACAAACTGGTGGCAGGGGAACAGCTCCCCCCAGGGCGTTACCGCCATATATTCCGTACCGGAGCCGCAGCCGGAAATGCGCTTGTATACACAGGGTCCGTTCGTCAGATCAAGCATATAGTGGTAAAACGTGAACGGACGTCCTTCCCGCTTGCGTTTCAGCATTTCCTTTGCCAGTATTTCGTACTGCTCATACAATACGGGCAAATCCGCCTCCGTCAGCGCGTAAGGGTCATCCGGCGCGCAGACCACAGGCTCCATACTCAGCTCTGTAAAGCCCAGGTCTGCCATGTGGAAAATATCGTTTGTAAAATCCGTATTGTTGTGGGTATATGTACCGCGAATGTAATAGCTTTTATCTCCACGCGCCGCCGCAAGTTTCTGGAATTTCGGCACAATCCGGTCATAGCTCCCCGCCCCTGCATAATCTTTCCGCAGATGGTCGTGTACTTCCTTCCGCCCGTCCAGACTCAGCACAACATTATCCATCTCGCGGTTGGAAAACTCTATCACTTCATCGTCAATCAGAATGCCGTTCGTTGTCAGCGTAAACCGGAAATTTTTGTTATGAATCTTTTCCTGTTCCCTTGCGTAGGCAACGATCTGCTTCACAACCTCCCAGTTCATCAGCGGCTCCCCGCCGAAAAAGTCAACCTCCAAATTTCTGCGGCTGCCGGAATGGGCAATCAGGAAGTCAATCGCCTGTTTCCCAACCTCAAAGGACATCAGCGCGCGCTTCCCCTGATATTCCCCCTGACTGGCGAAGCAGTAGGAGCAGTTCAGATTGCAGGTGTGCGCGACATGCAGACAGAGAGCTTTTATCACATTGCTTTTGTTCTTGAAATCCGCCGCAAGCGGTGCGAAGGTATCCGGCGTAAAAAGCTGCCCCGCCTCTTTCAGCGCGGCAACGTCGGCAATACATTCCCGAATTTCCGCCTCGTTTACATCTTCCCTGCCGCCGTATTTTTCCAGCATAGCGGCAGTAATTTCCTCCGCCGTATGGCTTTCATACATGGCAATCACATCATACGCCACATCGTCTACACAATGAATCGAGCCGCTGCATGTATCCAGCACGATGGAATACCCGTTCAGTTGATATTGATGCACCATAGTACCATTCTCCTTTATCTTTTTATCATAAGAAAAGAGCCTCCGCATGGAACATGCGCAAGCCCTTCTGTTTCCGCTTGACTTATGCCTGTTTATTTTCGCAGGGCTGGTTTGCCACGCCGCAGGATGTTTTGCATGCAGACTGGCAGGATGTCTGGCATTCGCCGCAGCCGCCATGCTGTACGCTCTGGTTCAGATTCCTTGTCGCAATCGTTTTGATTCTTGTCATATTCTTTCCCTCCTGACATATATTCTGTTTGATAAAGTACCTCAATCTGCTTTATGATACCATAAAAGGGAAAAAGAATCAACACCATTTGCGCAGGAGTGCGAAGCAGAATAATCCTGTCCCCAAAATTTAGAAATCAATTTCTGTTTCCAGAATAACCGGTTCGTCCTCATCGGCATCGTCGTCCTCCAGTCCTTCCGGTTCCTCAGCAGGCTCCTCTTCCGACTCGGCTTTTTCTTCCGGTTCCTCCGGTGCAGGCTCTGCTTTTTCCGCGGCCTTTTTGCCCTTCGCCTTTCCTTTTTTCGCCGTTCCTTCTGTTTCCTTCGCCGCTTCCGCGTCTTCCGCTTTTTCCGCGCCTTCCGCCGCTCCCTCAGCAGGTTTTGCGTCCGGCGAAGGCAGCCCATAGTGCTCCCGCACCGCGTTATCTATCTCCTTGCAAATCTCAGGGTTATCCCGCAGGAACTGCTTTGCGTTTTCACGCCCCTGCCCTATGCGCGTTTCCTTGTATGCATACCATGAGCCGCTCTTGTTCACAATATCCACTTCCACCGCCAGATCCAGAATATCGCCTTCCATAGAAATTCCCTGTCCGTACACAATATCAAACTCTGCCGTCTTGAAGGGCGGCGCAACTTTATTCTTTGCAACCTTCAGTTTCGCACGGCTGCCGATAATATCCGTCCCCGTTTTCAGCGGGTCACCCTTGCGGATGTCAATACGCACAGAGGCATAAAATTTCAGTGCCCGCCCGCCTGTTGTCGTTTCCGGATTGCCGAATGACACGCCGATTTTTTCGCGCAGCTGGTTGATAAAAATAACGGTGCAGTTGGATTTTTTCACGATGCCCGTCAGCTTCCGCAAAGCCTGACTCATCAGCCTTGCCTGCAAACCCATATGGGAATCGCCCATTTCGCCCTCAATCTCCGCGCGCGGCACCAGTGCCGCTACAGAGTCTACCACAACAATGTCAATCGCACCGCTGCGGACCATCGTTTCCGCAATTTCCAATGCCTGTTCGCCGTCGTCCGGCTGCGAAATATACAGATTATCAATATCCACGCCCAGTGCTTTGGCATATGTAGGGTCCATCGCATGCTCCGCGTCAATATAGCCCGCAATGCCCTTGCGTTTCTGCACCTCCGCAACGATATGCAGCGCGACTGTTGTCTTGCCGGAGGATTCCGGCCCATAGATTTCGATGATCCTGCCCTTTGGCACACCGCCTACGCCCAGCGCGATATCCAGGCTCAAAGAGCCGGTCGGGATAACCTCCACGTTCATTTTCGCGTTCTGGTCGCCCATTTTCATAACCGCGCCCTTGCCGTACTGTTTTTCGATATAGCCTAATGCCGCTTCCAGTGCCTTTTCCTTATCTTCAAATTTCGGTTCAAATTTTTGTGATTTGCCGGATTTCCCCGCCATGGTACCGCCGCCTTTCTTTTACTTATTTATGTTTTTCTGAAAATCGTGGGACTTTGTCCCACACCCTACAAGCCCTTTGAAAAGGTCTTGACCCCAAACTTTATTACGCAAAACTTCGTTTTGCGGATATTAAACCTTTTGTATAAATTCCATTACCTCAACTTTGTTAAGTACCAAATCATATACAGTTTCCCCCAGCCGCATGAAATGCGGCTGCAAAAGGGTCAAGGGCAGAATGCCCTTGCGGGGGTGGAGGGGGCAGAGCCCCTCCATATCTTTTTTCTCATTTCCGTTCCGCCAGCAGTATCGCCAGAAATATCAGCGCGCACCCGCAGAGCCCGCGCGCTGAAAGCCGTTCCCCATAAACCAGTGCCGATATGATTGCCGCGAATATGGATTCCGATGTAATGATGACCGCCGCTTTGCTCGGCGGCGTAATCCTCTGCCCAACAGACTGCAACACAAAATACAACGCCGTACAGAACGCCCCCAGGAATATGAAATTCCCCGCGGCGGGCAGCGTCAACGGCGGCATTGCCTGTCCGGCCAGCAAAACAACGGCCGCCGCAATCGCCAATACCGCTATATTCTCCGCCAAAGCGATATGGATCGCATCGCAGTCCTCCGTCAGGTTTCCCAGAAACGCCATTTGCAGAGAAAACGCTACCGCCGCACCCAGCGATAACGCCGCGCCCAAATCTATCCGGAAATCCGCCGTCAGCGAAAGCATCGCTACGCCCATGCCCGTCATGCCTGCCGCAATAAAGCAGTTCCGGCTGGGTTTTTTGCGAAAAATGCCCCAGCAGAGGAACGGCACGATAACTGCCGGAATATTCGACAGAAACGCGTTGACCGACGGCGTAGTATATTGCAGTCCCATCGTCAGCAGCAGGAACATTGCCGCAAGCATCGCCCCCAGCACGCCGCCTGTTTTCCATTCCCGTTTTGTAATTTTCGGCAGCTGCCGGAAGTATACCAGAGCCATGCAGCAGACCGCCACAAGGAACCGTCCAAATATGATGTGATACGGAGAATAACCCCAGTCCAGCAGGTATTTCAGGCTGATAAAGCCCCCGCCGCCGATTGCCGCCGCCAGCAGGAGCATCCAGTCGCCCTTAGTCTTCATATTGCAGCGTCCTTCTCAGCCAGTCCAGCGCGGCATATGCCGCACGTTCGCGTATTTTATTCCGTTTCCCTGCAAAACGCAGTTCCTTCACCTTTGTTTTTCCGTCAGCATGCAGGGCAACATACACCAGCCCGACAGGCTTCTCCGGCGTGCCGCCGTCCGGCCCCGCTATGCCTGTTGTCGCCAGCCCGATTGCCGCGCCGCTTGTCCGCGCAATGCCTTCCGCCATCTCCGCCGCTGTTTCCGGACTGACCGCGCCGTATTTTTCCAGCGTTTCCGCCTTCACGCCCAGCCGCCGCATTTTTGCCTCGTTGGAATATGTCACACAGCCCTCCAGCAGCACTTTTGAAATGCCCGCATATTCTATCAGGGAAGACGCAATCATGCCGCCCGTACAGGACTCCGCCACAGCAAGCGTCCTGTTTTTTTCCAGCAGAAGCTCCGCCGTAACTGTTTCCATATCCGTCTCGCCCTCCGCATAAACAGCGTATCCCAGCCGTTCCCGCAGAGCAGCCGCAACAGGGTCGATCAGGCGGTTGGCTTCCGCCTCATCTTTTGCCCGCGCCGTAATTCGCAGTATGGATTCCCCATCTTTGGCATATGGGGCAATGGTCGGGTTGGTCTGCGCGTCAATCAAATCCTTGACCGCCGTTTCCATCGCGCTCTCGCCCACACCCGCAACCCGCAGAATGCGCGAAACAAACGTCATTTCCTGCTTTTTCGCAAGATAGGGCTTCACCTGATTCAAAAACATCGGTACGGTTTCTTTCGGCGGTCCCGGCAGCATCACGATCATTTTCCCGTTCTTTTCTATAATAATGCCCGGCGCGGTACCGTTTTCGTTATACAGCACAACGCTGTTTTTCTCCGGCACCATTGCCTGCTTTACGTTGTTTTCCGTCATTTCGCGCCCGATGCGCCTGAAAAATTTTTCTATCTGTGCCAACGCTTTTTCATCCAGCACGAGCTTCTCGCCGAAATATTTTGCCGCCGTTTCCTTCGTCAGGTCGTCTTCCGTAGGTCCAAGGCCGCCGGTCGTGATGATAAGGTCGGCGCGCGAAAACGCATGGAAAATGGTATCCTCCAAACGCTTCGGGTTATCCCCCACAACCGTCTGATAGTATACCTCAATGCCCAGCGCAGCCAGCTCCTGTGCCAAAAACTGCGCGTTCGTGTTCAGAATATCCCCCAGCAGCAGCTCTGTGCCCACCGCTAAAATTTCCGCCTTCATCGCAATCCTCCTTCTGGCATACAGCCAATACAGTTCAAGGAAATGATATCATATCCCGCCGGCAAAAGCTAGTTTTATCTTGAGGATTTCCTCTGTTCTTTTCCATGCCCGAAATCTCCTGCCGCACAAAAAAAGAAGGGCGGAACGATCCGCCCGCCTTTCGCAGTGATTCAAATGTATTTATCCGCACAATATCTTTCAGCGGTACTGCTCCGCCCAGTCCCGCAGACTGCCCTCGTCTGTATTCGCGGAAAACACCCGTCCATCCTTCCAGAGCGCGTCGGGGCAGATCTTTGCCAAATCCTTTCCGGTGCTGCCCATGCCGCTCCCGCCCGATGTCGCAATCGGAATGAGCGTCACTCCGCTGAAATCATACTGCTCCAAAAACGTATATATAATAGTCGGAGCAGTGTACCACCAGATCGGAAACGCAAGAAAAACCCTGCTGTACTGTTCTATGTGCTCCACACTGTTCGCAATGGCGGGGCGAAACGCCTTGTCATTCATCTCTATACTGCTCCTGCTGTTTCTGTTTGTCCAGTCCAAATCCGCGCCTGTATATGGCGTTTCCGGTTTTATTTCATGTAAATCCGCGCCAATGGCCGCCGCAAGCCTTTCCGCCAGCTTTGCCGTTGTACCGCTCGCGCTGAAAAATGCCACCAGTGTTTTTGACGTTTTTGTTTTCTCCATTTTTCCATTCCCCCATCTGTCTTTTCAAAATGAATCGTTTCCCGATCCTCTGCTTATGGAAGCGTGTCATACTCCTCCGCGCTTACAGGCTCGCACCATTCGTTTGCCGTCCCCTCTCCGGGACACTCCACTGCCACATGCGAAAACCAGCTGTCCTTTGCCGCGCCATGCCAATGCTTCACTCCAACAGGAATCGTTACGGTATCGCCGGGGAAAAGCTCCCTTGCGGCCTTCCCCTGCTCCTGATACCAGCCCCTGCCGCCTGTACAGAGCAGAATCTGCCCGCCGCCCTGCTTCGCGTGGTGGATATGCCAGTTGTTCCGGCAGCCCGGCTCAAATGTCACGTTTGCCATAAACACAGTCTCTTTCGGGTCAGTCAACGGCTTCAAATAGCTTTTTCCCACAAAATACTGCGCAAACGCGTCATTCGGCGCGCCTATGCCGAACAGTCCGCCGTCCGCCCCATCGTCGTCCCGATAAACCTCCGCCGCGATACGGAACGCGGCCCAGGCATTTGGCCACCCGGCATAAAACGCCAGGTGTGTCAATATTTCCGCCATTTCGCCCTTCGTCACACCGTTTTTCTTCGCGTTCGCCACATGGAACTGAAACGAGCTGTCCAAAAGTCCCTTGCTCACCAGTGCAGAAACGGTCAGGATGGACCGCATTTTCAGGGAAAGCTGCCCTTCCCGCGACCATACCTCCCCAAAAAGCACATCATCATTTAATGCCGCGAACTTCGGGGCAAATGCCCCTAAGCTGTCGCGCCCTGCCGTCTGTTTTACCATACTCTTTCCCTCCGTTCTGACTGCTGTTTCCCTCTGTTACGCGAGGGAAAATGTCATTTCCACATCTCCGCCGCCCAGTATGTCTTTCAGCTCCTGTGCGGCAATTCCGTTGATTTTGCCCAGACGGGTCAAATTCCATGAATTGGTGTCATAGTAAACCGTAATCCGGTTTCCCTGATACAATATGATATCTCCCGCCTGTGTATGAATCTGTTCATCGTTGGCAGGGAGGTTCTTCCCCAGCGCGCCGACCTTTTCCATGTTGGCATAATCGCTCATTGGAATCGTCAGCGGACCTTCCGCAAGCAGCTCCTGAAATGCACGCGCTGAAGAATTATCCGCCAGAGAGGCCGTAAGCGTTCTCCCATTTACGGAAATGCTCAGCATTGCCGTTCCCCCTTTCCGTCCGTTCTCTGTCATGTTCGGCAGATTCAGCTCGCTTACCCAGTCTTCCACTGCTCCGCGGGACGCACTGCCCGAAAAACGCCTGCCCTCCAGCCAGTCCGCATCCGGCGCAAGGGAATGGAGATTTTCCGCGCTGGAGCCGATAGGGCTGCTGCCGGAGGTACAAAATGGCACAATCGTTTTGCCGCTGAAATCATAGCTTTCCAAAAATGTGCTGATGATTCTCGGTGCCTGTCCATGCCAGATGGGATAGCCCAAAAATACAGCATCATACTGCTCCATATCTTCCACAGAACCCGAAATTGCGGGGCGCACAGCGGCATCCGCCTGTTCGCGGTTCGCGCGGCTGGAATCGTTCGTGTAATCCAAATCCGCAGCAGTATACGCCGTTTCCGGTGTTATGCAGTAAAGCTCCGCGCCTAAAACCGTCTGTAAATGCTCCGCTATGCCCTCCGTATTGCCGGTGTTGGAAAAATACGCTACCAAAACACGTCTTTCCTCTGCCTGAGCCAGTGTTTCCGGCTGTTCTCCGGCTTGCCCGCACGCCATCAGGGCTGCTGCCGCCTGTGCGCGGGTTGCCGGGGCCGAAGTCCCGCTGAAATCTGGAATCCCCTTCGTCACAGCCACATCGGTATATCGTTGGAAAATCAATGCCATCTGTTCCTGTGTAACAGGGTCATCCACACCAAAAAGCCCGTTGCCGTATCCACTGACCAGTCCCTGCCGCGCCGCCCAGATCACCGCAGAGCTGTACCATTTTCCACTGTCCGTATCAGAAAAATCGTCATCCCCTGTTACGGCAGGGCTGCCCTCCATGCGGTAAAGCACCGTTACCAACTGAGCGCGCGTGAGCGTTCCCTCCGGCGCAAAGCGGGAGGCGGAAACGCCGCTCATCAGTTCCTTTTCCTCGCAGTATTGTACTGCCTCCGCATACCATGCCCCTGCATCTACATCAGAAAAGGCTGCGTCCTTGTCCGCTCCAAACGCCAAAACCGCCAAAGCGAACGCCAGCAAAAGCGTCAGTATCGCTGCGCCAAATTGTTTGAAATTCCGCATCGTTCTCATCTCCTGTCTATCGGTTTCCATAAATTATAAATCCACAGAAAGCAAATATCAAATATCTATATCAAATAGTTTTCCATAGTTTTTAAGAATATAAAATATCAGTCATATGCCAATGCGTATCAGGAATCCAGAGGACATCCCCACACATAAAAACTGGAAAAACTTGATATTTTTTTCATTTTTCGCTTGTCCTCTCATTTCGATTGTGCTATAATACCTTTCGGAAGCATAGCTCAGCTGGGACGAGCGTTCGCCTCACACGCGAGAGGTCACGGGTTCGAGCCCCGTTGCTTCCATTGTGAAATCTGTTTGGGGGTATAGCTCAGTTGGGAGAGCGATGCGTTCGCAACGCATAGGTCACGAGTTCGAGTCTCGTTATCTCCACTTTGACAGAAGTCCGGTTTTCCGCAGAAAATCGGGCTTTTTTCATACCCTCTATCCGGAAAAGCTCTGTTCTGCACACATCTTCTTTCCGTATCCGGCATCATTTTGCTATTCGGAATCGCCTTCCCCTGACGGATCAGGAGAAGAAATTTTTCCACATGTCCATTTCCAAAAACGCGATTTGCTAATATTTTGCTAATATGATATTTTTCGGCAAATGGGAGCGTTATTTTGCTCTTAATCTGCCAGTAATTTTATAAGCATTTTATGCAAATCCGGTTTTTCTTTAATTTCCTGAATCAAATCAGCCAAAACTTCATCATCCGTGCGATTTTGCTCCACTTTCACTTCGCGCAAATCAGGTTTTGCGTAAAACGCCCGCTCAAACTTCTGCGCATTCATCTTACGGTCTTCATCCTTTTCTCGATTTCCGCCAGAGCATTCCTGTTGGCTCTCTGCAGCTGTTTATGAAATACAATATGAGCATTGCCGCAGGCAATATCATCCTCTGAAATAAACACATCATTCCACGTGCAACCTGAAATTTCTCCCAGTCTGGCAGAACAAGCAATGGAAATGTTCATTGCCAAATATAATTGGGGATCTCGGCAACAGTCAAGTGCCTTTTTGATTGTTTCCATTGTCCATAAATCTCGCTGCTGAGATTTGTATTCCGGCACATTCGCATATAAAAAATGGTTTCTGCTGATAATTTGCCAATCTACCGCTTTGCTGAAAGCACATCCCAGCAGAATATGTATCTTGTTGATTGTTGCCGACGGAAGGCATTCTGTTTTTGGCTTTCTGTTATTCACGCTGACAGGGCGGGTTTTTCTAAGTTCGCGATAAAACAGTTCAACATCTAACGGGTTTATATTTTGTATGGGCATCTCTCCGATAATAGGATTGACATAATTTCTGGCCATCGCAAGATTTGAATCATAAGCACTAAAGCCCCATTTTACTGTTCCGTATAGCATAGCATATAAATCCAAAAATTCACTTACAGTTTGGTCATCCGGGACAACAAAAGTCCCCTGCGCCTGCGAACTCTCTATTTCTACTTTCCTTTTTTTGCTTCCTCATAGCTGGGATAGGTTTCCCATTTTTATTTCATTTCTTTTGTTTCCTTATCTTCATAGTAGTATACAACGCTGCGGGATTTGCTGTTCCCTCTTTTTACGATCGTTGCCATGTCTTATTCCCCCTTCTGTTTTTCAAGAGAAACAAGCCATTCATCAAACGATGCCTTTGGTATCCTTATTGTCTTACCAATTCTGATCGTCCGGAACGCATTGCATTTCACAAGGTTATATGCTGAAGATTTGCCAATATCCAGTATTTTTGCCACCTCTGAAACGGTATACGTCCTCTTTTCCTCAGATGCGTCCCTATTGCTCATATCATTTGCCTCCTTCCCAAACGCATCTGCACTTTGAGTATAGCACAATGCGTTTGTAATTGCCATAGAACGAAATCAAGGGGATTTTCTCGCGAAAACTAAAAAAAATTCCTTTTGACAGAATTTTCAGTTCCATTCAGAGCAATTCTGCCCTGATGTATAAGTTAAAATTTTAGAATAGCTTGAATGTACAGACCATTCTGAATACAGAAAATGTGCCATATTCTCAGCGGTCAGGAACCGCCTGCTGCTCCCCCCTGGCACAACGGGAATATCCAAGGCCGTTTTGGTTCAAAACGCTATCATACCGCCGACAGGCTTTGCCATGTACGCAGTATGCCCCTTTACGCGGGGAATCGTGCCATAGTCCCTTTTCAAAATGTTTTCATCGCAATTTCCTTATGAACCAGATAAGGCTTGCAAATCGCAGTTTATCGCTCCAACTGTTGTATAGTCATCATGGCGGCTGCATCTGCCGTGCTTGCCTTTTTACGGCCATTAGAAAAGATGTCCTTGGATACCGGATATTAAATTTTCAAGGTACAGGGGTGGGGAAAATTCTCCCTTTACTATCTATGGAATTAAATAAGGTGTTTCAATAATTTTTTTGAAATTTTTTTTAGATTTTTTATTGATTATATAGACGGAAATCGTCTTATAACTTCTCACAAGTCTTTATAGGAAGCGGCAGAAACCCTTGATTTTCAAGGATTTTGCCGTTTCTGCTTATACCACGCCGTATCTCTTTACAAGCCCGCTTTTGGAGCAAGGGCGGCAAAATAGCGTCAAAAATTTAGGCGCATGAACAGGAGGACGACATGAAAAACGAGCTTTTAGACAAGGGCATTATACTCCCGTCCGGCGAAATCGACAAGGATAAGATAAACCTTGTAGCCGGGGCAATCACGCAGCCATTCGCGGAAATGGTATGGGTAACGACAGGCGGCGACATGGAAACCATAAACCGCTTGACGGACATTCTTGTTACCATGAACACCCCCGCCGACCGGGGGAAGCTGTTCAAAATCATCAAAATGCTTTACGGGCTTATGGGCTTGCCCTTTTCCGGGGAAGCCGAGCCTATGGACGCAGACCCCGCCGTTTTGGAATACTTCATTTTTTCCTTTACGGCAGACTTTGGGGAAGTCATGCAGGACATAATCGCAGACGAAAAAGAATAACGACCCGCAGAAGCGGCGTTTCTTACTCTCTACATGGGAGAACAGGAACGCCGCTTTTTTCATGCCCTTGTTACGCAGTAGGGGCAGAAAAAGCCTTGCTACAAGCGGTTTTCCGGGCGCGTATCTGGCGCGGCAAGGGATTTATACCTTATCCCCCGAAACCGCGCTTCTACTGCGTAACAAATCCAAAGCAAAGGAGTTATGAACTATGGCAGTTTTCAGAGTGGAACGGAACAAGGGCTACACCGTAATGAGCAACCACCACCTACGCAACAAGGAGCTTTCCTTAAAGGCAAAGGGGCTGTTGTCGCAAATGCTGTCACTCCCCGAAGATTGGGACTACACCTTGAAAGGCTTATCCCTTATCAACCGGGAGAAGATAGACGCTATCCGCGAAGCCATTAAGGAGCTTGAACGCGCCGGGTATATCGTCCGGTCAAGGGAGCGCGACGAGAAAGGACGCTTGCGGGGCGCGGACTATGTGATAT
>CAJTQX010000002.1 GCA_910578425.1 uncultured Anaerotignum sp. | reverse complement strand
TGCGGCGGCGCATATCGCAGATCAATTTTAGTTCTGCTTCCGTATGCTGATTTGGATGGCTGTGAGGGCGTCTGGAACGACAGGCCAGGGACTCTACGCTCCCATCCCAGCGTTTCTGCCAGAAGTAGATATATGACCGGCTTTTGTTGTACTTGCGGCTGGCCCGGCTTGCACCATATTTCTCAGCAAATTTCATCAGGGATTGCCTGTACAGCATGTCTTGTGTTATACTTTTGCTCATGAAGGATGCGGCCTCCTCTCGGTTGTGTTAGGTGTGGTAACTCAACTTTAACCGATTTGGCCTCATCCTTCTAGCTTTTTCTTTCCTTGTTGTCCAATATGTATTGTAACTCTACAAATGCTGAACAGGTTCTTATGCTGCGGCAGTTGAAAAGGGGCGGGCTTTCTGCTATGATAACAAAAACAGATACTTTCGCCAGACAAAGCGTGTATTCCCCTGTCAGGCGAAGGTACGGAGAAAGGAGCGCGGCGGGTATGGAAAACGCAAGATATCGGGCGTTTGCGGCGTCGGTCGAAATGGGCAGTTTTTCCAGAGCTGCCGAAAAAATGAATTACACACCCGCGGGCGTCTGCCAGCTTGTAAACGCGCTGGAAAAGGAATTCGGCTTTCCTCTGCTGACGCGGGATAAAAAAGGCGTGCGCCCGACTGCCGATGGGGAAAAAATACTTGTCGTAATCCGCGACCTTCTGCATCAGGAGGACAGGCTTTCCCAGCTTGCCGCGGAAATCAACGGCCTTGCAACGGGTAAAATCGTCATTGGCGCGTATCCCAGCATTGCGACCCAGTGGCTTCCTTCCGTTATCAAGGGCTTTCATGAGGCATATCCCCATATTGATGTTCTGATGACGGAGGGAATCCGTCAGGATTTGGAGGCAAGTCTGAACAGCCGCAGTGTTGACATGGTTTTTTATAGCTGCCGCGAACCAATGCCCTACGAATGGATTCCTCTTGCGGAGGACCCGTTTGTCGCGCTCCTGCCGCCGGACCATCCCTTTGCCGGCAAGGAGGCTTACCCGTTAGAGCAATGCCAGTATGAGAATTTCATCATGCCTGCTGTCGGGAAAGATGCGGATGTGCTTACGATATTCCGGAAATATAACCTTTCGCCTAAAATCGCCTATTCTACAATGGAAAACTTTGTGACAACGGCAATGATCGAGCAGGGCATGGGCATGACGATCATGAACGACCTCGTTACCCAAAGATGGCAGTTTAATGTCGCGAAGCTGCCGCTTGACCCTCCGCAGAGCCTTACGCTGGGCATCGCCCTGCCTTCGCTGGAGCAGGCCTCCCCGGCAGTGCGGCGGTTTGTGAAATATGCTGTGACGAGGCTGACCGCCTCGGAACAAAAGGGAATGCAGTAAAAGAATCAAATCAGTGAATCAGAGTTTAATGGCGTAACAGACATGTATTTACAGGACAGGATTGAGGCCCTTGGGGTGCAGACAAATTTTTGAACCAGTCATAAAGCCGGACCAAAGTTCTGCCAGCACCCCCGAGGGCCTATATTTTCCAGTGATATTTTTATTCTTCTGGTATTCTACCATATTAGATATTTGTTCAGTGCGTCAATGAATCCCGTTATTTTGGCACCGGCCCAATCCGAAAACAGAACATTTCAGCATTTATTTCCACCCATTTTTATTCCATATACCGACTATCCGGCATTATGCTTTTTGGGGATGTTCCAGCTTCTGCATCGCTTTTCGGAACTGCCATACAAAGAGTATCGCCGTTGTCGTTACCGCGATGGTATCCGCAACGGGCTCCGCCAGGAATACTGCCATATCTTTCTGCTCCATGAAACGCGGCAGAATATAAATCAGCGGTATCAGCAGCAGTATTTTCCGGTAAACCGCCAAAAACAGCGAGGTTTTTGCGTTGCCGATGGCGATAAAGGTCTGCTGGCAGGCAATCTGTATACCCATGAGCAGCTCCGCGGCCATATAGATACGCAGCGCCCATGCCGTATAATCCAGAAAAGCCGCATCTCCGGCAAACAGCATTGCCGTCTGTCTGGGAAAGAGCATGACGACTGCCCACAGCAGGGCGGAATACCCCAAACAGCATTTCAGGAGCATTTTGAAGGATTCGCGCACGCGCTCCGCATTGCCCGCGCCAAAGTTATACCCAGTAATGGGCTGCGCGCCCTGAGAAAGTCCGGAAAGCGGGAGCATGGAAAACTGCATCAGGCTGCCGAGTATCGTCATCGCGCCTACGGCCGTATCCCCGCCGTATTTCAGCAGGGAGGAATTGAAGCAGACATTCAGCACGCTTTCCGTTGACTGCATGACGAACGGGCTGAGCCCCAGCAGGATACAGGGCAGTATCGTTTTCGCGCGGAGCCGCATATTCGCCGGACGCAGCCGCAGTATGGTCTGCCTGCCTGCCAGGAAGGAAAGCACCCATGCCGCTGAAAGGGCCTGCGATATGACAGTCGCCAGAGCCGCGCCCTTTACGCCCATGCCGAACAGGAATATAAACACAGGGTCAAGTATGATATTGCTGACTGCGCCGATGAGTATGGTTTTCATGCTGGTTTTTGCGAAGCCTTCCGCCGTAATAAAAGCATTCAGCCCCAGCGTCATCTGTACGAATACTGTGCCGAAGGTATAGATACGCATGTAATCCATTGCATAGCTGATGGTATTTTCACTTGCGCCGAATGTCAAAAGGAACGGTTCCGCGAAAAAAAGGAATACGACCGTCAGCATAACAGAAATCAGAAGCAGGAGCGAAGCGCAGTTGCCCAATACGCGCTCCGCCTCCTCCTTATCCCCGCGGCCCAGCAGGATAGAGGCCCTTGGCGCGCCGCCCATGCCCGCAAGCGCGGCAAATGCTGCAATCAGCATGATGAGCGGCATACAGACCCCAAGTCCTGTCAGGGAAAGCCTGCCTGTTTCCGGAATATGTCCGATATAGATTCGGTCGACCACGTTATACAGTAAATTTACTACCTGTGCCGCGATTGCCGGCATAGCCAGCTTTGCCAGCAGCTTTTTTACCGGCAAAGTGCCTAATTCGTTTTCTACTGCCATTTCCGCACCTTCTTTATGCGCCGATTCCCGACGGCTTCGTATTTCCTGCAATCTGCTTAGCCATTTTTTTTGCGTTTCTTCTGCGTTTCCGCTCGTTCATCCACATATACAGTACCGGAATGAATATCAGCGTAACCAGCGTGGAAAGCGACAGGCCGAAAATAACGCTGATGGCAAGCCCATGCATCATCTCGCTGCCTTCGCTTGTGGAAAGCGCCATTGGAAGCATACCGAGAACTGTGGTAAGCGTCGTCATCAATATCGGGCGCAGACGGCGCGGCCCTGCTGTCGTCAGCGCGTCCATGCAGTTCAGCCCGCGGTTCATGAGCTGGTTGGTGTAATCCACCATGACGATGCCGTTGTTTACAACCATGCCGACCAGCATGATAAAGCCCATGAACGCCGGCATGGTGATGGTATTGCCTGTGAGGAACAGGCCCAGTATGCCGCCTGTGATCGCCAGAGGCATGGAGAACATAACGATTGCGGGATACCGCAGGGATTCAAACTGTGACGCCATAATCATATAAACCAGCAGGATAGCCACGACAAGCGCGGTATACAGGCTGCTGAATGATTCATTCATCATTTCCATCATGCCGGAAAACTCATAGGTACAGCCTTCCGGGAAGGAATACGCCGCGAGGGCATTCTGCACGAGCTTCTGCGCTTCGCTGCCGCTGAGGTCCTTCGCGCTGGCGTTCAGCGTGATGTAGTTCCTCTGGTTTTCGCGGTAAATGGAAGTCGCGCTTTCGCCCATAGTAACGGTTGCCACGTCCGAAAGAGAAACCTGGGAGCCGTATGCCGATGGTATTGTCAGATTGCTCAGATCTGTCAGGTAGTTCAGTTCATCGGTATCGTAGCGCAGGACAACGTCGATTTCTGTGCCGCCTACCTTATACTGCGTCGCCGTACTGCCGGTGATGGCAGTATTCAGCGCGCCCGCAATGGAGGCCGTTGTGATGCCGTAAAGGGAGGCTTTGCTCCTGTCAATCGTTACCTTCGCCTCCGGTACGGTTTCGCCCGTAGAGCCTTCTACGTCCGTAATGCCGTTCACATTGGAAAGCAGTGCGATCAGGTCCTGCTCTACGTCCAGAAGCGTTGCGGAATCATAGCCGTATACGTTCAGCGTTACGTCCGCAGAGGCCATAGAGCCCATCGCGGAATTGGAGGAAGCGACTGTAATATCTGCCCCTGCTATATCGCTCAAAAGCCCTTTGATTTCCTCGCAGACCTCATCTGTGGAGCGGCTGCGCTCATCGGAGGGGACAAGGTTGATTGTAACGGTAGCGGAAGATGTTCCGGTGCTCATCATGCCCGCGCCGACATTGGCGTAGTACATTTCGATTTCCGGTATGCCTTCCAGCCGGTAAAGCACTTCCCCGACCATTTCCTCGGTTTCGTCCAGCTCTGTGCCGTTGGGCAGCTCTACGGTGATATTCGCCGTTCCCTGATCCATACCTGCCATAAAGTCCATGCCCGTAATAGGAATGGTGAAAAAACTGCCGATAAATACCAGCAGGACAATCAGTACGGTGCGTTTCCTGTGCTTCAATGCCCAGCGCAGAGCCTTTTCATAGCTTCTGTTCAGCTTATCCAGCCCGCTGTCCCATTTATCCAGCAGGGCAAGGAACAGCTTATTTTTCCATGCGCGCCCCTGGCGGGAAAGCAGGAGGGCGCACGCCATTGGCACAAACGTGATGGAAACCACCAGAGAGGACGCCAATGCGTAAACAATTGTAAAGGAAAGGTTCTTCATCATTGCGCCCGTTGTGCCGCCTGTCAGGGCGATGGGCACGAATACGGCAACTGTTGTCAGCGTAGACGCAACGACTGCCATGGTAACCTCTTTTGTGCCGACTTCGGCGGATTCCGCCGCGCTGTATCCCCGTTCAAAATGCTGATATATGCTGTCCAGAACAACAACGGAGTTATCTACCAGCATACCAATACCAATCGCTACGCCGCCCATGGAAATCATGTTCATGTTGATCCCTGTCAGGTACATCAGGGCGAATGTCGCCATAATGGACGTCGGGATAGATACCGCGATAATCAGCGATGTGATGGCGTTGCGCAGGAACAGCAGGAGCACGAAAAACGCAATGACCGCACTCAGCAGGGCTGTCTGCGTTACGTTGGAAAGCGAAAGCTGGATATATTCGGAGGTGTCCGTCAGCATGTTGATCTCCAACTCCGGGAAATCCCTTTGCAGCCTGCCGATTTCCCTTTGCAGCCGTTCGCTGACTTTTACAAGATTCGCTGTGGACTGCTTATCTACGGAAACCAGAATACCGTTCTGCCCGTTGATGATGGTGAAGGAACTGCGGTCAACCTCCATTTCTTCCACTTTTGCCACGTCGCTGAGGTGGATCACCGCGCCTGTTCCTGTTGTCAGCGGCAGGTCACGAATTTCCTCCAGAGAGGTAAATTCGCCAATGGTGCGCACCTGCACCGTCGTGCTGCCCTGAGAGAGTGAGCCGGAGGGCAGGTTCATGTTTTCCGCCGCAAGCACCTGAGAGAGCGTGCCTGTACTGATTCCATAGCCCGCCAGCTTGCCGGGGTCTACGGTCACGCGGATTTCTTTTTCAATGCCGCCGGAAAGCCCAACGGAGGCCACGCCTTCCAGTCGTTCCAGTCGGTTGACCACGCTGTCCTCCAGCAAATCGTTCAGCGCGTTCAGGTCAAGATTTTCCGCTGTAACGCCCAGATAAATAGGGATGGCGTTGATGTCCATTTTCAGCAGCACAGGTTCGTCCGCATTATCCGGCAGGCGTGACTTCGTCTGGTCGAGTACCTCCCGAATATCTACGGACGCAAGGTCAATGTCCGTCCCGTCTACAAACTGCAAGATAATCATGCCTACGTTTGTGGAGGAAATAGACATGACCGTATCCATATTGGAAACGGAGCTTAATGCCTCCTCCAAAGGCTCGCAGACAAGGTTTTCAATTTCCTCCGGCCCCGCGCCGACATAGGTTGTCATAACGACCGCGATCGGCAGGTCAACATTTGGCATCAGTGCCTGATCCAGATTCATATAGGAAACAATGCCCGCGATGAATACCATCAGCGTTACCATAACCGTTGTCACAGGACGCTTGATACAAAGTTTGGAGAACATGGTTTATTCCTCCTTTCCTTCCGTATCTTCCGCGTTTTCAGGAGCCTCCGCATTTTCAGGGCTTTCCGGCTCCGCGTTTGCCTGCGCCGCGCCTGCGGCGTTGACTTCCTCGCCATCAGAAATATAGGTCTGTCCTTTTGTCACAACTTCCATGCCTTCGGAAAGCCCGCTTGTGATTTCAATGGTTTCGCCCGTTTCAATGCCTGTTTCAACTGGCGTTTTTTTGACGGTGTTCCCTTCCAGAATATAGACGTAGGTTTCGCCGTCCTTTGTCAGTACAGCGTTGCGCGGCAGGACAAAAGCCTCTTCGGACTGCTCCATCGTAAAGCTGACTTCTGCCAGCATACCTGCCTTTATCGCGCCGTCCTGATTATTCAGCTCGATTTTGACGGTATATGTGCCGGTCTGCCCTGCGGAGGGGCTGATGGTGGAAACCCTGCCTGTCAGCGGTTCGGCGGAAACGGCTGTCATTTTAACCGCGACCTCGTCCCCGATGGCAATGGTATTGACGACCTGCTCGGAAACGCCGACTTCGACTTTAATGGTGGATAAATCCATCACAGTATATGCAGGGGCCGCCTGAGAAGCGAAGCCGCCCCGCTCCACGCCGCGCTGGGCAACCACGCCCGACATGGGGGAGGTAACGGTGCAGTCGGAAATATTTTTCTTCAGATTGTCAATCTGTATCTGCGTTGCGGTGAGGTTTGCCTCCGCCGTTTCATAGCCCAGCTTTATCTGGTCAAACTCAGCCTGTGAAATGATTTCTTCGTCAAACAATATCCTGTTGTTGTCATATGTATTCTTCGCGTTGTTCAGATTCAGCTCTGCAACATGGTAATTTGCTTCGAGGCTGCGAAGGTTGTTTTGCAGGTCCGCGGAGTCCACAGAGAAAAGCACTGCGCCCTCCCGTACGGTATCGCCCACGTCATAGTTGAAATTGACGACCTTTCCCGGTACGGTCGGCACAACGGAAACCTCCCTGGAAGGCGCGGCCTTGCCGGAATAGGAAAACCCGCTTGCGATGGCGGTTTTGCCTGCTGTTTCCGTTTCAACGGTGCGCAGCGTCTTTTCCTCCGGGATTTCCTCCTGCCCGCAGCCGGCGAATAGCACGGCGCAGAGAGCAAACAGCCCGATTGCTTGCTTTTTCATAATTTGATACCTCCTGTTGCGAATATTTGCTGTAATTCCATCAGTTTGTCATAAAACCTGTTTTTTGCCTTATCGTCCATCTGATCGAAAATCGCAGAAGTGCTTTCCATGAATCTTTTCTCGATTACTTTCAAGACCTCCTCTGCGCGTTCTGTCAGCGAAAGATAGACCTTCCTGCCGTCATCCTCCTTTGCAGGCGCGTTTTTGCGCAGATAACCATTCCTCTCCAGCTTGGAAAGCATCAGCGAAAGGCTGCCCTTGCTGGTAAAAAGCTCGGATGAAAGCGCGGACAGCGTCCGTATCTCCGGATTCATATGGAGGAAAAACAAAAGATGGAGCTGGCTCATGGTAAGTTTATAAGCCATCAGTTCCGCTTTGATATTGCAGGAATTTTCTATGTACGTTTTGTGCCAGCGCAGGAAGTTGCTGGACATCGTGACAACGCAGAGCGCGATTTCCCTGCTTGTGATTTGCCGCATGGGTATCTCCTTTCTTTGCAAAATGCGCGGGTCGGCGGCATGCCTGGCGGAATGCGGAAAAATGCTGTCAAACGTCCGCCCCCGCGCGGGTAAAACAACATGAAATGATTTTAATATAAAACTATTTTCCTGTCAATTATTTTTACATTAAAACTATTTTAAGGAAAAAATCAGGAGCGGGCTGAATATACGGCAGATTTCCATTGTTCAGAATTTTGTCGGCAATTCTTAAGAAATATGACAGGATTTGTACAAAAATCCTTCAAAAAGAAATGATATGATAAATGTGTCGAAAGGAAATGACCAATATCCATGACGACATAATATCCCCCCTCTATACCTTCGCCTGACAAGGGTATGGCCGAAAGCGTCTGGTGAACTTTACCAGCACGCAATTTGAGGCAGTTTTAAGGCAGCCGCCCGCAGGTACGTCGGGAGTGGCCTGGTTCACACAGAAAATGCTTGAAATTTGGCTGAAAAAGCGTGTATGCCCCTGTCAGGCGAAGGTGACCTGAAAAGATGGAAAAGTACAAAAAGAAAAGGCGGATACCGGAAGGTATCCGCTCTTTCTCTGCATCGAAATCAGCTCATCATGTCGTCAATGATGTCGTCTATGGCTTCCTCCGCTTTGACTGCCATTCTTTTGCCGTTTTTTACGATTTTGCGGCAGGCGCGTCTGTCCTGCATGAGATAGCCTACGCCTGCCATCGTCATTGCGCCGCCGATCAGTAAGCCGGTTGCAAATTTTTTCATGAAAAAACCTCCTCTCCAGCATTAGTATAGGCAAAAAGCGGCGTTTTATCCTTATTGTGCGTTCTTGAAAAAAATACGGGCGTGGCGTAGAATAATAATAAAAATCTGCTCAGCATTTTTTGAAATGTTGATTTCCCTGGCCTTTTACTGACAGTCTTTGGTAATTTTTCTTGAAATACTACCAGTATTCCTGTGAAAAATTCCCTTTGTCTGCCAGTGAAATTCAGGTAAATTCAATATTCCCCAAGATGCTGAACAGATTCTGAAAAGAAATATCCCCGCCAAAGGCGGCCTGACTTAAGAAAACAGATTTTTCTCTTCTGTTGATTTCTTAAGTCAAACGCTGACGGCAGTTGCCTGAGAAAATTTCTTCTGAATAAAGAAATCATTCTGAAAAATCTTGATTTTTCGGGCATTTCTTAAAATGAAATTTTCTTATGGCAACGCCCATAAAGGCGGCCTGCTTTTAGAAAACATATTGTTTCTTTTTTGCTTCTTAGATCAGGCCGCCTTTCCCCAGAGCCTTTTTTTCATACCATAAATCCATATCCCGCCTGCGATATCATCGCCCGTATCCCCCAAAGCACAAGCAGGTGCAGAGGATAGAATACATAAAGCGCGTAACGCGGGAGGCTTTGCCGTATCCCGCGCCCGCTGCCCAATATCCCAAAAGCAAACAAGGACAGCATTTGCAGCGTGCTGCGCGCCTTAATACAATACAGAAGCGTTATCGCCGCCTGTCCATAAAAACAGACAGCGCGCCGCTGATGGTAAATGGAGAACAGAAATACTGTCCATACGCCATACCAGCCGTAGGACATCCTGCCCCAAAACGCCGCAAAAAGCAGGAACCCTGCGGCAGTCCGCCCCGCCGCCGTTTCCTGCCGCCAGCACCAGACGGTCAGCGCGCCCCATGCCAGCATAAACAGCGGGTTTCCGTCCGCCCGTCCAAACGCCAGCCAATAGACCGGCTGAGAAACCAAAGCCGCAAGCAGAATACGCCCGAGATACCGCGGAAAACTGCGCGTACGCGCCACGCCCTCCGCAACGCCGAATGCAAACAGTGGAAACGAAAGCCGCCCAACTGCCCGCAGCCAAATCTGATTCGGGAAGAAAATCAATCCGATATGGTCAATCAGCATGGTAAGCGCGGCAAAAACCTGCACTAACGTCCGCTGTTCCCGCGTTATCACTTCTGAAACATCTCCGTAGACAAATACCTGTCCCCTGTATCCGGAAGAAGCACTACAATGTTTTTCCCCGCGTTTTCCGGACGTTTTGCCAGCTCCGCCGCTGCAAACGCAGCCGCTCCCGCGGAAATTCCGGCCAGAAGCCCTTCTGTCCGCGCCAGCTCGCGCCCCGCTTCATAAGCCTCCTCGTCCGTTACGGTCATGATTTCGTCTATGACTGAGCGGTCCAATATGGACGGCACAAAATTCGCGCCGATACCCTGCAAGCCGTGCGGTCCAGCCGTACCCTTTGTCAGCAGAGGGGAGGAAGCGGGCTCCACGCCCACAATTTTAACAGCGGGATTTTTCTCCTTCAAATATCGCCCCACGCCTGTAATTGTACCGCCTGTACCGATTCCCGCTACAAAGATATCCACATTCCCGTCTGTATCCTCATATATTTCCGGGCCGGTGCTGTCATAATGCGCCGCTGGATTGGAAGGGTTATCAAACTGTCCGGGAATAAAGGAATTCGGGATTTCCTTTGCCAATTCCTCCGCCTTTTCAATTGCTCCAGCCATGCCCTTCTGCCCTTCCGTCAGCACAAGCTCCGCGCCGAATGCCGTCATCAGCAGGCGGCGTTCCATGCTCATCGTATCCGGCATGACGATCATTGCCCGATACCCTCTTGCTGCCGCCATCACCGCCAGCCCAATGCCCGTATTGCCGCTGGTCGGTTCTATGATAGTTGCACCCTCTTTGAGAATGCCCGCCTGTTCCGCATCCTCCACCATGCGCTTCGCAACTCTGTCTTTCGCGCTGCCGCCCGGGTTCATCGCCTCCACCTTTGCCAGTATATTCGCCTCCAGCCCATGCTTTTTCCCGTAATTGCCAAGCTGCAAAAGGGGCGTCCTCCCTATCATTTCTTCTATGCTCCTGTAAATCCGCGCCATTGTTCTCCATCCTTTCCTTTCATGAATCCGAATATCCATAATAGTATATCAGAAAATTGTTTTCTGCAACAGTAATCCGAAAAATTGGAATTTGGCGTTGAAAACAATAAATATTTTTCGTTTGATAGCAATTCAATATAATATTGTACCTGCTGGACATATGGTTTATGATAGAAGCACGAGGTGGTCGATGAGAGCGTCCGAAAAGCTGTCCTGAAACTCGGCTATGTTTATAAAAAGAAGTCTCACCACGCTTCGGAACAGGAGCGTCCCCGATGTCAGGAAGAAAAGAGAAGTCTGGAAAAAACATATGCTGGAAAACGACATAAAAAAGCTGGTGTTTCTGGATGAGAGCGATGTTAACACCGATATGGCAAGGCATTATGCCCGTTCAAAAAAGCACGAAAGGGCAGCAGCGGCGGAGCCGCTATTATTGCAGCCAAAACGCAAGGGCTTCCGGATGCTCCCGGCCATTGAAGGGGGCTTTTGACCCCCCGTGACCCACTTGCAGCAAAACTGTGTTTTGCGGGGAAGGCTTTCCGGCTAAAGAATCCAGCCGCACATCAGTGCGGCTGGCAATAAAGTTCTTTGCCCGCTTTCTTTCAAGAAAGCGAATGGGTTTGGGCGAAGCCCGAGAAATTACTCGATATGCAGGTCTTTTTCCTCCAGACGCGCGTGCACATTCTCACGCAGAAGCGTGTAAAGTACGGAAACGATGGGGATAAACACAAGCATTCCCACAATCCCCATCAGGCTGCCGCCAAGCGAAACCGCCGCAAGCACCCATATGGACGGCAGGCCAACCGACCCGCCAACAACATGCGGGTAAATGAGATTGCCCTCTACCTGCTGAAGGACAAGGAACAGCGCGATAAATCCTGCCGCCTGCACAGGGTTGACCGTCAAAATCAGGAACACGCCCACTGCACAGCCAATGAACGCCCCAAAAATGGGAATCAGCGCGGTAAACGCAACCAGCACGCCCACAAGCAGGGCATAGGGAAACCGCAGTATCGTCATGGAGACAAAGAACATCACACCGAGAATGACGGCCTCCAGGCACTGCCCTGTCAGAAAATTCGCAAACGTGCGGGAAGTCAGCCCGCAGACGCGCAGAACAGATTCCGCGCGTTCTTTTTTCAGATAGGCAAAAAACAGCTTGCGCATCTGCCTGCCCAGCGTTTCCTTTTGCAGGAGAATATAACAGGCAAAAACAAAGGCGATAAAAAACGTCGTAACCGCGCTGACAATGCCTTTTGCCGCGCTGATGGTAGAACCGAACATTGTGTTTACGCCAACGTAGAAGAAATCTACAATCTGCGCAAGGATTTCGTCCCAGTTCAGTTGGAGTTCCTCGAACCAGCTGAAAATCTCCGGGTTTTCAATGAAATGCGTTTCCAGCCTCTCAAACATTTCCGGAATTTTCAGGCTCAGGGCGGTAACTGTGCTTGCCAGCTCCGGCAGGACGACTACGATCACCAGCCCCAGTATACCTGTTACGGCCAAAATCGTAACCAACAGACTGACAGGGGCGGCAGCGCGCTCCGCCTTGCCGCCATGTGCGGCGTGCCCAAACAGGCGTTTTTGAATGCGGCACATGGGAACATTCAGAATAAAAGCAATCGCCCCGCCAAGCAGGAACGGCGAAAGGATATGCAGAATGAAACGGGCGGCGCGCACCACAACATCGAACCGCCACAGCCCCACAAGTATCAGCAGGGTAAAAACGATAAGCTTTTGTATTTTACGGATAGTATCCCTGTCGAGCATAAAACGTCAGTCCTTCCTTATTATAAACAGCATTCTGCCAAATGGTTTATCAAACATGATAACATAAAGCCGGAAGGGGTGCAACAAAAGAAATTCTTAAGATTTGGAGGAAATAAATCATGAAACAGGTGAAAAATTTCTGCGTATTTGCCGCCGCTTTGGGCATGGTTTTCGGTGGAATCGGCCTTGTCGCCCTCTGTTTTCACAGACCGGAAACAGCGGCGGTTTTGGGCGGCGTCCTCCTGCCCTGCGGCGCGGCGGCTTTTCTTGCGCGCCGCTTGCTGCTCCGCTTCGCCCCGTGGTATATTGCCGGAAAACGGACAGACAAATGCATCAAAAGCGGCGGACTGGTATGGCTCATTCCTTATCATGGGAATGAAAATATCTGGCGGGAAACTCCCGAAACAGAAGAAGATGGTGAGGAAAACGACAACTCCGGCGTACTTGCCAAACTGGAACAACGGGAAGGACTGGGGCGGCTTTCCTTTTCGGCAGACCGCGAAAGACTCCTGGCGGCAGGGCTGGAAAACGGCTCGCGAATATGGATTTCTATTCTCATAATGGGCAGCTTCAAAGGCGTCTGGCTGGAGGGTGTGCTGGAACTGCCGAAGGAAGGCGGCCATATCCGCGTCGCTGCGTGCAGGGGCCGTCTTTCCGAAAACCCCGAAAAATATGTTTTTGAAACGGCGGGACACTGAACGGCGTCGCAAATTTTTCTTTACACAGCAGGCGTTTGCGTTTAAGATGGTATGAGGAAACCAACACGGAAATTGGAAAAGGAGAACGACTATGGACAAATGTATCAGAACGAGATTTGCGCCCAGCCCCACAGGCTATATGCACATCGGCAACCTGCGGACGGCTCTGTATGAATACCTCATTGCAAAATCAAAGGGCGGGAAATTCATACTGCGTATTGAGGATACCGACCAGGAGCGGCTTGTGGAAGGCGCGACAGACGTGATTTATAAAACGCTGGAAATGACAGGCCTGAAGCACGATGAAGGTCCCGATATTGGCGGAGAATACGGTCCGTATGTTCAGAGCGAACGCATGGGCATGTATATGGATTACGCAAAGGAACTGGTTGAAAAAGGCGAAGCCTACTACTGTTTCTGCACAAAGGAACGGCTGGAAAGCCTGAAGGAAAGCAATGCCGAGGGCGCGGCTTTTGCGAAATATGACAGGCACTGCCTGGGGCTTTCGGCGGAAGAGGTGCAGGCAAAGCTGGACGCGGGCGAGCCTTTCGTAATCCGTCAGAAAATGCCCGACAGCGGGACAACATCATTCCATGACGTTGTTTATGGGGACATTACCGTAGAAAACGCCGAGCTGGACGACCAGATTCTGATGAAAGCGGACGGTTTCCCGACATATAATTTCGCAAACGTTGTGGACGATCATCTGATGGACATTACTCATGTTGTGCGCGGCAGCGAATACCTCTCCTCCACGCCGAAATACAACCTGCTCTACCAGGCGTTCGGCTGGGAAGCCCCTGTTTATGTGCATCTTCCGGCAGTTATGCGGGACGCGCATCACAAGCTTTCCAAGCGTCACGGGGACAAGTCCTTTGAGGATCTGGTGAACGAAGGCTATCTTGTGGAGGCCATTGTGAATTATATCGCCCTGCTGGGGTGGAGCCCCTCCGACAACACAGAAATTTTCTCTCTGAAGGAGCTGGAAGAAGCATTCGATATTTCCGGATTAAGCAAGTCCCCGTCCATATTTGACATCAAAAAGCTGACGTGGATGAACGGCGAATATATGAAGGCAATGGATTTTGAAAAATTCTTCACGCTGGCAGAGCCAAAGCTTGCGGCCGCGCTGGAAGGTATGGACATTGATCTGCGCAAGATTGCCGCGCTTTTGCAGAAGCGTCTGGAAACCTGGAACGACATTCCCGCTATGGTCGGCTTTTTCAGGGAACTGCCGGAATACGGTACGGAATTATATACGCATAAGAAAATGAAAACAAATGATGAAATCGCGCTGGCGTCACTGGAAGCGGCTGTTCCTGTGCTGGAAGGGCTGGCAGACTGGAACGAGACAACGATACACGACGCACTGATTGCATTGGCCGGAGAAATGGAAATCAAAAACGGCCAGCTGCTGTGGCCGGTACGCACTGCTCTCTCCGGCGAACCGACTTCCCCCGGCGGCGCAATTGAGCTTGCGGATATCCTGGGCAAAGAGGAAACACTGCGGCGCATCCAAAAGGGCATTGCAATGCTGAAAGGCTGAAATTCTCCCTCTGGAAACCTGTAACATTCAAGGTTTCCGGAGGTTTTTATATTACGGTCTTTTTTTGTTTGTAAATAAGGACAAAGCATAGTATAATAAATCCTGTAATGCGTATTTCCGGAGGAATCACCCTGCCGGAAAAAGCGGAATTATAAAACAGTCAGTCACACGAAAGGAATGGATTCGGGGAGAGGTAAGCTTATGGTACGTTTAGGATTTGAAAACGAAAAATACCTTGTAATGCAGTCGGAAAGAATCAAAGAAAGGATCGCCCAATTCGGCGGAAAGCTGTATCTGGAATTTGGCGGCAAGTTGTTCGATGATTACCATGCGGCAAGGGTGCTGCCGGGCTACAAGCCGGACAGCAAAATCAATATGCTCAAACAACTGAAAGAGGACGCGGAAATCGTCATTGTCATCAATGCAGGGGATATTGAAAAAAATAAAGTGCGCGGCGATTTGGGCATTACCTATGACATGGACGTGCTGCGGCTGATTGACGCGTTCCGCGGCTACGGGTTATATGTGGGGAGCGTTGTGCTGACGCAGTTCCGCGGACAGCAGAGCGCGATTGTTTATGAAAAGAAGCTGGAAACGCTTGGCATAAAGGTCTATAAGCATTACCCCATTGAGGGCTACCCCGGAAATATCCCCCTGATTGTCAGCGACGAGGGCTACGGCAAAAACGATTATATCGAAACACAGCGTTCGCTTGTCGTCATCACCGCCCCGGGGCCGGGCAGCGGCAAAATGGCAACCTGCCTTTCCCAGCTTTATCATGAGCATAAGCGGGGCGCAAAAGCAGGATATGCGAAATTTGAAACCTTCCCCATCTGGAACCTGCCCCTGCGCCACCCTGTCAATCTGGCATATGAGGCGGCAACTGCCGATTTGAACGATGTAAACATGATCGACCCGTTTCATTTGGAGGCTTACGGCGAAACGACCGTAAACTATAACAGGGACGTGGAGGTGTTCCCTGTGCTGAACGCCATGTTTGAACAGATTTACGGCAGTTCGCCCTATAAATCCCCTACGGATATGGGCGTAAATATGGTCGGGAAATCCATTTTTGACGATGAGGCAGTGTGCGATGCGGCAAGGGCGGAAATCGTGCGCCGCTACTACAAGGCACTCTGTGACAGGCGCAAGGGCAATCTGACGGACGACGTCATTTACAAGCTGGAGCTTTTGATGAAGCAGGCAGGAACAGGAACTGCGGACAGGCCCGTAGCGCAGGCGGCAAATGAACGCGGCGAAGCAACGGGAGAGCCTGCCGCAGCAATTGAGCTGCCGGACGGCACAATCGTGACGGGGAAAACCAGCGCGCTTTTGGGCGCGTCCTCCGCAATGCTGTTAAACGCGCTGAAAACGCTGGCGGGCATCGGCAAGGGCGTAAAGCTGATTTCGCCAACGATCATCGAGCCGATACAAAAACTGAAGGTCGGGCATCTGGGGAACCATAACCCCCGCCTGCATACGGACGAGGTACTCATCGCGCTCTGCATCTGCGCCGCGACAGACCCGCAGGCTGACCTTGCACTGCGGCAGTTGGAAAAGCTGAAATGCTGTGAGGTGCATTCTACGGTAATACTTTCCTCCGTAGATGAAAATGTGTTCCAGAAGCTGGGTGTGAATTTGACCTGTGAACCGCAGTACCAGACAAAGAAGCTGTTCCATGGGAAATAGAAAGGAAAAAAGCGTGTTTATATGTTATTTTAAGTATAGCCGCTTTATCGGAACATGGAAAAATTCAGAATGAATACATTACAACAGGAAATCACTTTCTTTCATGAGAATCTAAAGCCTGCCATTGCAAAGGTTTTAGCGCAGTATGATCGGAAAGTCCCTCAGAAAGTTTATCAGTCAATCATAGTCCCTGGCAGGCAGCTTATGCAGAAATGCTCTTTCAAAAGTCTGTCAGATGCAGATAAATTGTGCTCTTTTGCGTATTGGCTTTATATTTATGGACAGAAAGAGTTTGCTCTGGAAATATGCGAACATACTCATGGCATAGATTTTGTATATGAATATTTCTGGTTTGGTTATCCTGAACTTTGCGGTCTTGAAATCCGCATAGCCAGAGAACTTCTCGGCGAAAACCGAAGGAATAATATCCCGCCTGATTTAATTGAGTTCTTTTTCTCCAAAAGCGTAAAAAAAGAAGTTCGTTATCCTCAAATTTTAAGGGAAGAACGCATCGCTGTTTGCGATGAAAAGCTTTTGGCTTCAGAATTGCTGTGGTCGCTCCGCAATATGATTGGAAAGGGAGAAACAGGCCTTTATTCCGAGCTCAACAAAAATTGGAGGAAAATAGAAGAAACAATCTGCATATATATCGAATTGCTTCAAACAAATTGAAAAGGCGGCGCATCGGTTTACTGTGCGCCGCCTTTTGATTTATCCAAAAGCATGCATCATTCATGCGCATGGTCATACATCTTCTGTATCCCCTCCGGCAGTTTATCCGGCAGCATTTCCTGAATCCTCTCCTCGCCCCCGTCCCGGATTGCCTGCTCATAATACCAGCATTTATAGCGGAGCATATCCAGCGTTTTTGCAAGCTGTTCCATCTCCTGCTCCACTGCCGCTTTCCGTTTCAGAAAAAGGCTCCTTCTCTGCGCATAGGTTTCCGCCCCCTGAGAGCACCATTCTATAAACTGTTTGATATCTCTGATTTCCAGCCCTGATTTTTTCAGGCACTCTATCACGCGGAGCGTTTCCAGCTCCCTTTCCCCGAATTTCCGGATACCGGAAACGCGTTCCAGCCCCGGAAACAGCCCTTCCTTATCGTAATAACGCAGTGTGGAAACCGGCAGATGAAACATCTCCGATACCTGCCCTATGGTATACATCGCCTGTCGCTCCTTTCCCGAAATTCTCATTCAAAACTGCATGGTTGGATATTCGCCATTTACTGCAAACTCGTCAGGATGCAGTTTCACATAATCGTCCATGCGTTTGCAAATGTCATTCGCATCGCCATAATAGAACATATCTATCTGGTGGAAATCATCGAAATTTTCATCCTCACTCAATTTTTCCAGGGCGGCAATCCGCTCGCCGCGGTCAAACGGTACGCTCCCGCCAAACAGATCGACTGCTTTCTGGAAATTTTCCGCATATGTAGCGGCCCCGACCAGCCGCATGCCTTCGATTGCATCTTTCCAGACGATTCCCGTAGAATTAAAGAAAAACTGGCTGTGTCCGCCGTTGCAGACCTCCGCGTCATACCAGAATAAAGCCAGCAGCTTTCTCTGCGCGTCGGAAAGCGGCTCGGCTTCCCTGTGGTACACTTCCAGGCTGTCATAAATATTGACCATATACCAGAATGGCTCTATCAGCTCCCACGCGCTGTACTTTCCTTCAGAAATATCCTTCTCGTTGCAATCGAAAAATTTTTGCACTAATTTTGCCGGCATTCCGTTCCCTCCTGATAGTTGCAAAAAAAGAAAATTTTATCCTTGACCTAAAGTTAAGTTTAAGTATTATAATGCATCATATCACAGGAAATTAACAACGTCAATCCATAAAGGAGGCAACAACTATGGCAAAAAAAGTTTTAATCCTCAGCGCAAGCTTAAGGGAACGGAGCAATTCCGAAGCATTGGCGGATGCATTCGCGGAGGGCGCAAAGGCTGCCGGAAATGATGTAGAAAAAATTTCCCTTCGGGAAAAACAGATTTCCTTCTGCCGGGGCTGTCTGGCATGTCTGGGAAAAGGGAGCTGTGTCATACAGGATGATGCTCCCGTAATTACGGAAAAAATGAAAGGCGCGGAGGTCATTGTCTGGGCGACGCCGATTTATTACTACGAAATGAGCGGGCAGATGAAAACCATGATTGACAGGGCAAATTCCCTTTACGAATCAGACTATGCGTTCCGCGATGTTTATTTTCTTTCCTCTGCGGCGGAAAACGAAAATGACACAGACAGCCGGGCAATACAGGGGCTGGCAGGCTGGATTGCCTGCTATGAAAGGGCGCGTCTGAGAGGCACGGTATTCGCGGGCGGCGTGACCGGCACAGGCGAAATGGAAGGGCACCCCGCGCTGAAAAAAGCATATGACATGGGGAACGCAATACAGTAAAGACAGGAGGGAAAGAAAATGACAGAGAATCTTATTTTGACAGCAGAATGGGACAAAACATTTCCCAAAAGCGGCAGCGTCAGCCACAGCAAGGTTACATTCCACAACCGCTATGGCATCACGCTTGCGGCAGATTTATATATACCTAAGGATACGACAGGGAAACTGCCCGCACTGGCAGTCAGCGGACCTTTTGGGGCAGTGAAGGAACAGGCGGCAGGACTCTACGCGCAGACAATGGCAGAATATGGGTTCCTGACTCTGGCGTTTGACCCGTCCTTTACGGGTGAGAGCGGCGGCCAGCCGCGGTATGTGGCTTCACCGGACATCAACACGGAGGATTTTCAGGCGGCAGTTGATTTCTTATCTGTACAGGAAAATGCTGACGCGGAAAAAATCGGCATAATCGGCATCTGCGGCTGGGGCGGCATGGCCCTGAACGCCGCCGCAATTGACGCCCGCATAAAGGCGACAGTCGCGTCCACGATGTACGATATGACACGTGTGACCGCAAAGGGCTACTTTGATTCGGAGGACAACGCAGACGCGCGGTATGAAAAGAAAAAAGCAATGAACGCGCAGAGGACTGCCGACTACAAAAATGGGACATACGCGCTGGCGGGCGGCGTGGCAGATCCCATGCCGGAGGACGCGCCGTTCTATTTCAAAGATTACCACGATTATTATAAAACGAGCCGCGGCTATCATGCGCGCTCCCTTAATTCCAACGGCGGCTGGAACGTGACCTCCGCGCTTTCGTTCCTGAATATGCCGATTTTGCAGTACGCGGACGAAATACGCAGCGCGGTCCTTCTGGTGCATGGGGAAAAGGCGCACTCCTGCTATTTCAGCAAGGATGCTTATGCAATGCTGAATGGCGACAACAAAGAGCTTTTGCTGATTCCCGATGCAGTTCATACCGATTTATATGACAATATGGACGTCATCCCTTTTGACAAAATGGCAGAATTCTTCCGAAAATACCTGTAAAAAACAATTGGGCTTGCTGTCTGCATAATATTTTTGACACGTTCGGGGCGGCTGGGAGCCGCCCTTTTTCATGCGCCAAAATACGCTTTTTGGTGAGAAATTTATTTTCCTGCCGCTGAACTATGAAAATCCGCATATTTTTCCCAAAAGAAGCGAAAAGACGTCCTTGCGCCAATGTGAAATTTACGTTACTATGTAAAAGTAAGGGGATTTGCATACAAAAAACAAATGGACGAAATATGCCCCGCATGGCAATATGCCGACCCACAAAAAACAGATGCATGTGATTTTTAGCAAAAAGGAATAATTTTTTCCTGCTGGGAAGACGTTTTCTATTGCGGAATGAGCAAAATGAAGAAAAGGCAACCTGCGCAGATGTAGAAAGCAACGGGAGAACAGAAGAAATATTGTGATTTATTTGAAAAAGTGGTATACTTTTGAAAGGAAGGACATTTGAAAAACGCAGCGGAGGACTGAACTGCGTCGTTCTTATGTGGGACAGCAGCGGTTTCGCGAATGCGGGCCGCGGAAATCCTAATCAATTTACATCCAAAGGATATAGGAGGTAATGTGTATGAGCAAGAAATATGTTTATATGTTCAGCGAGGGCAACGCGTCCATGCGTAATCTGCTGGGCGGCAAGGGCGCGAACCTTGCTGAAATGACAATCCTGGGTCTGCCTATTCCGCAGGGCTTCACCATCAGTACAGAAGCCTGCACGGAATATAACGAAGGCGGCAAGAAGCTGACAGACGAAATGATCGCACAGATTGATACGGCTCTGGCAAAGCTGGAGGAGATTGCCGGCAAGAAGCTGGGCGACCCCGAAAATCCCCTGCTGGTTTCCGTACGTTCCGGTGCGAGAGCATCTATGCCCGGCATGATGGATACCGTTCTGAACCTGGGTCTGAATGACGTTTCCGTTGAGGGTCTTGCGAAGAAGACGGGGAATCCCAGATTTGCGTATGACTCCTACAGAAGATTCATTATGATGTTCGCAGACGTTGTTATCGGCGTTTCCAAGTCCAAATTTGAAAGAAGGCTGGACGAATACAAGGAAAAAGTCGGCGCGAAATACGACACAGACCTTTCCGCGGACGACCTGAAGGAAGTAACCGCGCTGTTCAAGCAGATCTATCTGGACGATCAGGGCAAGGAATTCCCGCAGGATCCCAAGGAACAGCTTTTCGAGGCTGCTATGGCTGTATTCCGCAGCTGGGATAACCCCCGTGCATTCGTTTACAGAAGAATGAACGATATCCCCTACAGCTGGGGTACGGCGGTTAACGTTCAGATGATGGTATTCGGCAACATGGGCGATACCTCCGGCACAGGCGTTGCATTCACAAGAAACGCTGCAACAGGCGAAAAGGCTATGCTGGGTGAATATCTGGTAAACGCACAGGGCGAGGACGTTGTAGCCGGCGTGCGCACACCGAAGCCCATCGCAAAGCTGCAGGAGGATATGCCCGCAGTTTACGACCAGTTTATGGAAATCGCAAACAAGCTGGAAAACCACTACAAAGATATGCAGGATATGGAATTTACCATTGAGGAAGGCAAGCTGTATTTCCTTCAGACCAGAAACGGCAAGAGAACAGCAAACGCTGCTCTGCGGATCGCTGTGGAAATGGTGGACGAGGGCCTGATTACGACAGACGAGGCTCTGATGCGCGTAGAACCCAAACAGCTTGACCAGCTGCTGCACCCCGCTTTTGACCAGAAAGCACTGAAAGCAGCGAAGCCCATCGGCAAGGGCCTGCCCGCTTCCCCCGGCGCGGCTGCCGGCAAGATATGCTTTACGGCTGAAGATGCTAAGAATGTTGCGGAAACAGGCGAGCGCGTGATCCTTGTACGTCTGGAAACCTCTCCTGAGGATATCGAAGGCATGGTTGCGGCAGAAGGTATCCTGACTGTACGCGGCGGCATGACCTCCCACGCGGCAGTTGTTGCGCGCGGCATGGGCACATGCTGTGTATCCGGCTGTGAGGAAATCAAAATGAACGAAGAGGCCAAGACGTTTATGCTGGGCGGCCAGACATTCAAGGAAGGCGACTTCATTTCCCTGGACGGCTCCACCGGCAACATCTACGGCGAGGATATTCCTACGGTTGAACCTGAAATCACAGGCAACTTTGAGAAATTCATGGAATGGGCTGACGCAAAGCGCGTGATGAAGGTCCGCACAAACGCTGACACGCCGCACGATGCGCAGACCGCTATCGACTTCGGCGCGGAAGGCATCGGCCTTACCAGAACAGAGCATATGTTCTTTGAAGGCGACAGAATCATGAAGTTCAGAAAGATGATCCTTTCTGATACTGTTGAAGAAAGAAAGGCCGCGCTTGCAGGCATTGAGCCTTTCCAGAAAGAGGACTTCAAAGGCATCTACAAAGCGATGGGCGAACGTCCCGTTACCATCCGTCTGCTTGACCCGCCTCTGCATGAGTTCATGCCCAACACAGACGAAGAGTTTGAAGTGCTGGCAAAAGAAACGGGCAAGACGGTTGAGGAACTTAAGATTAAAGCAAGAGGCCTGCATGAACTGAACCCGATGATGGGCCACAGAGGCTGCCGTCTGGCGGTAAGCTATCCCGAAATCGCAGAGATGCAGACAAGGGCTATCATGGAAGCGGCTGTTGAGGTTTCCAAGGAAGAAAACATCAATATCGTGCCTGAAATCATGATTCCTCTGATCGGCGAAATCAAAGAACTGAAATTCGTAAAGAATATCGTTGTAGAAACAGTAGAAAAGGTATTCGCGGAAAAAGGCGCGAAGCTGGATTATCTGGTTGGTACCATGATTGAGATTCCGAGAGCTGCTCTGACGGCTGACGAAATCGCAACAGAAGCTGAATTCTTCTCCTTCGGTACAAACGACCTGACACAGATGACATACGGCCTGTCCCGTGATGACGCGGGCAAGATTCTGGCAGACTATATCGACAAGAACATTTACGAATGCGACCCGACGGCAAGACTGGACAGAACCGGCGTTGGCATGCTGATGAAATGGGCTGTTGAGAAGGCAAAACCTGTACGCCCCAATATCCATCTGGGTATCTGCGGCGAACACGGCGGCGATCCTTCTTCCGTAGAATTCTGCCACCAGATCGGGCTGGACTACGTTTCCTGCTCGCCTTACCGCGTGCCTATCGCAAGACTGGCTGCTGCACAGGCACAGATCAACTTCCCCAGATAAGGGAACTGGGATTTTACCTGCAGGGGCAATAATGCCCTGAGGAAAGCATAAAAATATAACCCTGCATCGCTTGCAGACTGCTTACGGTGCAGGGTTTTCTTTTGTGTGTTATCCGAAAATTTCCAATGTTTTTTCAGCCATGCGGCGGCCATAAGTATGGAAGGTATCCCTGTATGAATCCAGTGCGCCGCTTAACGCAACGGGGCCCAGATGGATAACGGGCTTTCCGCAGGAGCCCCCGCCGGAATAGGTGAGCATTCCAAATACCATCATATGGTCCAGTATGGTACGAATACCAAGCTCTCCGCCGCCATGGACATAATCCGCCGTTGCGAACGCGCCGCCTATTTTGCCGGCAAGCGCGTATTTCAGGGCAGGGCCTTCCAGCCATGTTTTCACTTCCCCGCATACGCTTGCCATATAAATGGGCGTGCCTATGACGACGCATTTGCTTTCCCTGACCCAATTATCGTCAATCCCATCTAAAGCGAATGCTTTCGCTTCCACGCCTTCCAGCGACTGCATCCCCTCCGCAATCACTTCCGCCATTTTTTTCGTATTTCCTGATTTTGAATAATACAGCACAGACATTTTCATAATGAAATCCTCCTTTTTACATCTGTTTCCCAAGCCTTGCGTCTTTTTCCAGCACAGCATCGAACGCCTTTGTCAGGGCGGATTCAAACCCTTCCGCCTGAAGCATGGTCACGCCCTCTATCGTCGTGCCGCCCGGCGAACAGACCTGATCAACCAGCGGCCAGGGGGCTTCCCCGCTTTCCAGCACCATGCGCGCGCTGCCCAGCACGGTTTCCGCCGTAATCTGCAACGCCTGCTTTTTGGGCATACCCGCTTTCAGCGCGGCCCTTGCCAGCGCGTCCATATACATGTACGCAAACGCCACCGACGCGCCGCCGATTACGCTGAATATTCCAAACTGCTTTTCCTCAATTTCCGCAACTGTGCCGATAGTGAGAAACATCTCCCTGACAACCTGCTTCTGTTCCTCCGAAACAAGCGCGTTTGCGCAGAGCCCCGATGTAGACGCGCCGATTTTTGCATTGATATTCGGCATCACACGCACAATGGGCGTATTTGTGGGCAGCAGCCCTTCGAGATATTCCAGCGTTTTCCCCGCCGCAATGGAAACCACCAGCGGACGCTCCGCCTTTACCTCTATCGCTTCCGCAAGTGCGGGTACGACCTCTGCAAGCATCTGCGGCTTAACCGCAAGCACCAGTACATCGCTTGCCGCAACGACCTCCGCGCCCGTCCGGCACGCGTTCGCGCCGCATGCCTTCGCAAGTTCCTCGGCAGAAACCACCGTCCGGCTGGTAATGCTGACGTCCTTCCCGTCAAAACGGCTTTCCGTACCCCGCGTCATGCCTTTAATGATTGCGCTTGCCATATTGCCCGCGCCGATAAATCCATATTTCATGGCTGTCCCTCCTCCATCTCAAATGTTTTTCTTTTTCCCAATCATACAATGAAACCCGCAGGCTGTCAAAAGAGATTTTTAAGAAGACGGAAAGAATGCTTTCAGGCTTGTTGAAATATGCGCCGCTGTGGTAAAATAAACGAAGGAAAACATTTTACAACAAAGGAGATTGATAGTATGCTTGGCTTTCATGCCGATGGAATACGCCTGTTCGGCGCGGGGGAAACCCTTACCGCCGCGCTGAAAAAAAGAGGGCTGCCCCTGCGCAAAATTTCTACAGGAAATACGCTGGTTTTCGCCGTCAATACCGCGGAGCCGCTGGAAAAACGTGTATACGCTCCGTCCTTTCTCGCGCCGCAGGCTCCGTGGTTTTCCTGTGTGACAGGCGATACCCCGCGCCCCGCGCCGTATACGCTTGCATTCCAGACGGAAAATGACCTTGCGGATTTTATCACTGCAATCTATTATTCCGCGCAGGGCTTCCTGCATCTGGATTTTGAGCTTGCGGAGCTTGTGCAGAAGCTGAATCCCGATTCGGAAAGCCGCATTGTTTCTTTGCAGGAATCAGAATTTCACAGAATTGGGGAAGGCGCGTTCGCGGCATGCTTCTGTTTTCTGGAGGGCGGCTTTCTGGAAAGCGACAGGCTGTTTGGCAAGCTGACGCGGGAATACGGCGTAGGCGCGGATAAAATACTGCTTGCAGGCTCGTTTGATTCCAAATATCAGTTTCTGCGCGCTTTCGTGACACAGAAGGGCTGACAGGCTTTCCAAAGACGCCCGCAAATTCTTCCCTGCGGCTTGTGCCTGCCTGCCGTTTGTGTTAGAATGAAAGAAGATGAAAAAGTATGTGACAGGCAGTTATATGCAGGAGGTGCGGTTTTATGCGGCAAAGAGAGGAAACCATCAAAATCTGGACAGATATGTGGCTGGGCAACGATACCATGCCTATGGACGCAATTTTTACGGAGGACGTTGTTTATACCGAATGTTGGGGCAACAAATACAACGGGCGGGAGGAAATCCGCCGCTGGTTTGTAGACTGGCACAAAAACAACAGCATGGCTTTGTGGAAGGTTTCGGAATTTATTCATCAGAACGATAAAACCGTCGCAAAGTGGCACATGGAAGCAGAATCCGCCGATGGCATCACTACGCGCGCTTTAGATGGGCTTTATCTGATCGAGTGGGACAGTGTCGGACGCATCCGTTCTCTGGAGGAATATGGTGCTGCTCCCCGGAAAAAACAGCCTTACAGAGGGTAATGCACAGCCGTGCCCAAAGTTCTTCAGGCCGCCTTATGGGCGGCTTTTTTATGTCCAAAAGCCCTGAAACGCAGGAAAACATGATTGCCAATTACTTCCAGAAATGCTATAATTCTCTCAAAAAGCACCTTCTGAAAAACCAGCGGAAGGCGCGGTATTTCAGCGTTTCCCGACAGGGAGACAGAAAGGCGGCATATGATGAAGGGAAGGATTGCGGCCCTTCTGCTGGCGGCGGCATGCATGACGACGGCGGGCTGTGGGAACGATAAAAACGGGGATTCTGCGGGCATACCGGAAACCGTCGCGCTGACGCTTTGGGGCGCGGCAGAAGACGAAGCACTTCTGCGGGAAACCATACGTACATTTGAGCAGGAATATCAGGGGCAGGCGGATTTCCAGATTACATTTGAAGTGCAGGGAGAATCCGGCTGCAAGGACGTGCTTCTGGGCGGCCTGGAGGCAGGCGCAGATGTGTTCACATTTGCGGACGACCAGGTAAGCGCGCTGGCAGCGGCAGGCGCGCTCGACCCTGTGGAAAACGCCGAGAGCATTAAGCAGGCGAATCTTTCCGCCGCAGTAGACGCTGCAACCGTGCGGAATACGCTCTACGCTTACCCTCTGACGGCGGACAACGGCTATTTCCTTTACTACAACAGGCGTTATTTCAGCGAGGAAGATATTCAGACGCTGGACGGCATATTGGACGCGGCCGCGGCAAACGGCGGCAGATTCGCGATGGACTGGTCGTCTGCGTGGTATGTGTATGCATTTTTCGGGAATACAGGCATGGAGATTGGCCTGAATGAAGACGGCATCACAAACCACTGCACATGGAACCGGCAGGACGGAGCTGTCCGCGGGGTGGACGTGGCGCAGGCTATGCTGGCAATCGCCCGCAGGCCCGCTTTTTCCAACAGAACAGATGAAGAATTTCTGGCAGGCGTGCAGAATGGTTCGGTTCTTGCAGGGGTCAGCGGCGTGTGGAACGCCGTTGCCATCGAAGAAGCCTGGGGGGCGGATATGGGCGCGGCAAAGCTGCCGACGTTTACCTGTGCCGGACAGCAGATACAGATGGCGTCATTCTCCGGCTGCAAGCTGATTGGCGTAAACGCCTATTCTCAGCATTATGACTGGGCGTGCAGGCTTGCGGAGTGGATTACCAATGAGCAGAACCAAAAGCTTCGCTTTGAGATGCGCGGACAGGGGCCTTCCAATATCAACGCCGCCGCTTCCGCCGAGGTGCAGCAATCGCCCGCGATTGCCGCCCTTCTGGAACAGTCGGAATTTTCACAACTGCAAAGAGTCGGCGGGAAATTCTGGGATCCCGTAACGGCTTTTGCCTTAAACATGGCTGCCGGAAACGCTACGGGCGAAGACCTGCAAAAACAGCTCGACAAACTTGTGGAAGACGTAACGGCAAGATAGGCATCAGGCTTTACAAAACAGGGGAGGATAGGCATGAAGGGAAAATTCAGTATCCAGCAGCGGCTGATACTGCCGATTATCCTGCTGGGGGCGGTGGCATTGGTTTCCAACGCTTTGGCGGTATTCAGCATACATAATGTAAATTCCAACGCGTCAAACATTGTGGATAATTACATGGTCGGAAAAACGCAGCTTGCGGAAATCCGCCGCTCCACAATGAATATCCATAAAATGGCACTGTCCCATATCGTTGCAACGGACTATAGCACGATGATTGACGTTGTACGGGAAATAAAGGAGGAAGAGGAAAATCTCGAAACATTTCTGGAAGCGTACAGCGGGTATGTCGATGAGGAAGAAGCCGAAGTATACCAAAGCCTGCTGGGCAACTATGAATCCTTTAAGCACGCGCTGGTTTTCCTTGTCTGCGCAAGCGCGGACAGCAAAACAGACACAGCATACGCCCTTGCAAATGGGGACGTTGCCGCTTATGGCAGCGCGATTGAAAGCAATATCAGCGAATTATACGATTCCATTACCGCGCGGACAGAAAGCGCGCGCCAGCGGCTGCTTACGGTCTATATCGTTTCGCTGGTCATCAGCATCGCGTCTATGGCGGCGTGCGTACTGCTCGCGCTGGCGGCAATCCGAATGATTATGGAATATGTGGTAAAGCCGATGAAAAGTGTAATGGCAACGCTTCAGGACAGCTCAGAACGTGTTGACGTGGTAGTAGGCGAGGTACGCCAGCGCACCCGCATATCAAGCAGAAACGCAAAGGATTTATCGGCATTGGCGGAACGGCTTTCCGGCGCGATACGGCAGGTAGCAGGAAGCGCGTCCTCCATCAACAGCAATGCGGCGGATATGAAAAGCGATGTGCATACCATGGCGGAAGAATGTGCCGCTATTACGGAATATTCCATGTCAATGAAAGAACGTGCAGACAACATGGAGCAGTCCGCGCGCACAAATATGGAAACCATCAGCGCGAAAGTGACAGATATGCTTGCCGTACTGGACAGCGCGATTGAAAACAGCCGCAGTGTCGATCAGGTCAGCATACTGGCAAAGGCAATACTGGAGATTGCCGCGAATACGAACCTGATTGCAGTAAACGCTTCTATTGAGGCGGCGCGCGCGGGGGAGGCCGGAACCGGCTTTGCCGTTGTGGCGCATGAAATCCGCCATCTGGCAGATTCCTGCGGGGAAACCGCCGGACATATTCAGGAAATCAATAAAAATGTGACCGATGCAGTATATAATCTTTCAGGCAGCGCGCAGGAACTTGTGGATTACCTGAACCAGTCCATATTGACAGAATTTCGGGAATTTGTTTCCACAGGGCGGCAGTATCATGAAGACGCGGCGTATATCGAGGCCTCTATGGACGACTTTAACCGGCGCGCGGAACGTCTGCGAAGCTCTATGAACGAAATTGCCGCCTCCATCGAAAGCATCACAAAAGCGTTGGACGAAGGTGCGGCAGGCATTTCAGGCGTGGCAGGCAGCACGCGGAGCATGGTCGGAAATATGACGGACATTGCAAATCGTATGGACACAAATAAAGAAATTGTTGAAGAACTGAAAAAACAGACGGAGCTGTTTGCTAATTTATAGGAGGACTTCCCCGACAAACAGAAAAACTATGAGGTGCCATTATGGAGATTGAACATATCGCAATGTATGTGGATGATTTGGAAGGTGCAAAGGCATTTTTTGTGAAATATTTTGAAGCAGAACCCAACACTCTTTACCATAACCCGAATACAGGGTTTCGCTCCTATTTCCTGACATTCGGCAGCGGGGCGAGGCTGGAAATTATGAACAGGCCCGGGCTTGCCGCAGATACGGAAAACTTCCGGAAGGGCTTGATTCACATAGCTTTCCGGCTGGGCAGTGCGGAGCGTGTGGACGCACTGACGGAACGTCTGCGGGCGGACGGTTATAAAGTCCTCAGCGGTCCCAGAACAACAGGGGACGGATATTATGAAAGCTGTATTGCCGGAATAGAGGGCTGCCAGATTGAACTGACAATATGACGAAAACGCATATATGGACGTTGCCATAAGAAAATTTCATTTTTGGAAATGCCGGAATCAAAAGGATTTTTCAGGGCTGTTTCCACTTTGGAAGAAATTTTCCCACGCAGCAGCTATTGGCGTTTTTTGGAGGAATTATTATGCGGGGCACAGAACCCATACCCATCACAATCGAATACCGACTGACAGAGGAAGGTGCGGAAATCCTGCGTTTACATGGGCGGGCGGCAGAAATCCGCATTCCTGAATGCATTGCGGGCGTTCCTGTAACTGCTGTTGCAGAGCGGGCGTTTGCCATGCAGGCAGAACCGCCGGAGGCAGACACAGAGGAACGCCCTGCCCTGCTGTCCTTTTCCGCGGAAGGGGCGGAGCCAGCAGAAGAAGGACAGCCCCTGAAGCGGCTGTTCCTGCCGGATACAGTGCGGCGTATCGGGGCATATGCCTTTGCGGGCTGTTCCGCGCTGGAGCATCTTCACCTGCCGGAAGGGCTTTCCATTTTGCCGGAACACGCACTGGACGGCTGCGCGGCATTAAAGCGGCTTTCCCTTCCGGCCGGGCTGGAAGAAATCGGCGGCTACGCTTTTTATAACTGCCGCGCGCTGGCAGGGCTGGAACTGCCGGAGGGCGTGCGGAAAATCGGGGCATACGCCTTTTATAACTGCCGCAGTATGGAAAAAATCAATATCCCGCTGGCGGCGGCGGAACTGAATACGGGGCTTTTCCTCAACTGCGACAGGCTGCGGGAAATCGCGTTCGGGCAGTGCCGTCATATTTCCGACCTGATTTCCGTATTGAACCACGAGCTTTGGCTGACAATAGATTTTCCGCAAACAGACGGAAATACGGAACGCGCCCGCCTGATACTGCCGGATTTCCAGTATGAATATATTGAGGATACGCCTGCGCGGCAGTTCCATCAGGTGAACTACGGCACAGGGCATATTTTCCGGCAGTGCGTTGGCAATTCGGAGATTGATTTTCGGCGGTATGACGAAATATTTTACCTGACAAGGCGGGAGGACGCGGCGGCAACCGTACTCCTGCTGGCGGCAAGCCGGCTGGAATATCCCTACAAGCTGGGAGAAAGGCAAAGGGAAAGCTACCTGGACTATATTCGCGGGCACCTGCTCTGGGCAGCGGAATATTTCCTGGAGAGGAACGAGCCGGAGAAAATACGGCTGTTTGCGGACTGGGGCCTCTTTACGGCGGAAAACCTGCCGGAGGTGCTGGCGGCGGCTCAAAAACGCAGAAAGACAGAAACCGCCAGCTTCCTGATGGATTACCAGCATAAGCATTTTGGCGGAAAAAGGAAAAAAACATTTGAACTGTAATACGACTTGAATTATGACGACACTGCCTAAGAAAACATAGCCTGATAAAATCGTTGTTTTCGGTTTAGAAAAGGGCCTGGAAAGATTTTCCAGACCCTTTTTGATTTCAAAAACTCAAAGGAACAGCGATACCGCACAATACACAAGCAGCAGTGCCATTACTGCATTCAAGCCCTTTTTGTACTGCTCAAAGAACCGCTGGAATATAGAGCCGAACAGCAGCCAGAGGATATTTGAGAAGATAACCGTAAACCAGTTGATAACCAGCACGATGGCGCACATCTGCCACGACTGGTCATACGGAAACACGAAGTTAGTAATCAGCGTCATGCCAAACAGCAGACCCTTCGGATTCGCGAACTGCAAAATAACACCGACCCAGAACGAAGTCGTATCCAACTGGAAACGGCTTTTCTTCTTCTCCTTCGGTTTATCACGCCAGACTGCCCATGCCAGCCAGAGGATATAAGCCGCGCCAAGGGGCGTCATAACGCGGATGATAGATGGTATGTAATGGTAGATAAAAATATTGCAGGCGATGGCGCAGAGCAGTACCAGCACAAAACCCGTTGCCACGCCAAAGCAGAACTTAATGCTCCGGCGAAAACCAAATTTTGTGCCGTTCGCCATACACATCAGGTTATTCGGTCCCGGCGTGACGCTGGAAACCACTACATAGGAAAAAAACGCGATCCAATCCATTCCAAAATCCTCCTGTACGCCCTAAAGACCTTGGGGACTCCGTCCCCAAACCTCCGCAAGGGACTCCGTCCCCTGACCCGTTTTCAACCGCGCGTCTGCGCGGTTGGGAACAAATTTATACGCAGGCATTTTACGCTTTTTTTCATGAAAGCGAAGATAAATCCCCCGCGAAACGCAGTTTTGCGGCAAGCGGGTCAGGGGGCGCGCCCCTTGCGGGGAAGTGGGGCAGAGCCCCGCGGTTTTTACTCCTCTTCCCCGCTGTCGCTCAGAGGCTTGACCGGCAGCCCGTTCACCAGATGGTGCAGGTCATTATCCTCGTTATACATTTCATTGATTTTGTACAAAAGTGTCATCAGGCTGTCAGTCAGGTGTACATTTTCCACAAGAACATCGTCCGGCACCTGCAAATCCACATGGCTGAAGTTCCACATGCCCTTTACACCCCATTTTGCCAGCGAATTTGCGACTTTCACCGCCTGCGAACGCGGCAGAGTCAGTATTGCCACATCTACGGGATGTGTGCGGACATATTCCTCCATCTGGTCCACATCATAGACCTCCACGCCGCGGATCGTCATGCCGACAAGGCGCGGATTAACATCGAACACCGCCTTGATCACAAACCCTCTTTTTTCAAAGTTGGTATAATTCACCAAAGCCTGCCCGATATTCCCGCCGCCTACAACGATCATATTATATAATCTGTCCAAACCGAGTATCTTTTTGATTTCATTATAAAGATATTCCACATTATAGCCGTAGCCCTGCTGGCCAAAGCCGCCGAAATTGTTGAGATCCTGACGGATTTGGGACGCGGTTATGTTCATCTTCGCGCTGAGCTCCTTTGAGGAGATGCGCGTGATGTCGCTTTCCAGCAGGTCGCCCAAATAGCGGTAATATCTGGGCAATCTATTGATTACTGCAGGGGAAATCCTTTTTTCGCTGTCCATATTATCCAAATCCTCTCATACTGAACTTATTTTCAGTATAGCACGCACGTTATTTTATTGTCAACAATAACTCTTTCTTTCACACCATTTTTCTGTTATGATAAAGGCAGAGGACAAGCCAAACGGAGGGTTTCAAAATGATATTAGCAGCAAGACAGCTTCAGAAAAGCTACGGAATAGATGTGATTTTGGAAAAAATCACCTTTCATCTGGAAGAACGTGAGAAAGCCGCGGTTGTCGGGGTCAACGGCGCAGGCAAAACAACGCTCTTCCGTATACTGACCGGAGAGACAGCCCCTGACGGCGGGGAGCTTTTCCTGAAAAAAGACGTATCTGTGGGCTATCTGGCGCAGAACCAAAAAATAGAAAGCGACCGCACAATTTATGAAGAAATGCTATCGGTTTTCAGGAAAATAATGGAAACGGAATCAAAACTTCGTGAAATGGAAAACGAAATGGGGCAGTATGAAGGGCAGGAATTGTCGGACAAGATGGCAGAATACGCCGCCTTACAGCTTTTTTTTGAGCAAAATGACGGATATGGCTATCAAAGCCGCCTGCGGGGCGTGCTGAAAGGGCTGGGCTTTTCCGAAAAGGATTGGAACCGCCCCATGAACCAGCTTTCCGGCGGGCAGAAAACAAGGGTTTGGCTGGGCAGGCTCCTGCTTTCCAGACCGGACCTGCTGCTTCTGGACGAACCGACCAACCATCTCGACATTGCTTCTATCGAATGGCTGGAGGATTTTCTGCGCTCCTATTCCGGCGCGGTGCTGATTATATCGCATGACCGCTATTTTCTGGACAGAATCGTTACAAAGGTCGTTGAAATTGAAAATAAAAAATCAACCGTTTTTAACGGCAATTATACTTTTTACAGCCAGCAGAAAGAAATTCTGCGGGAAAGCCAGCAGAAAGCCTATGATTTGCAGCAGAAGGAAATCAAGCGGCAGGAAGAGGTCATTCGCACGCTGCGCGCCTACAACCGCGAAAAATTTATCAAACGCGCGGAGAGCCGCGAAAAAGCATTGGATAAAATGGAACGGCTCGACCGTCCCGAAGCCCTGCCCGACCAGATGCGCCTGACGCTCACACCGCAGATTATCAGCGGAAGCGATGTGCTGCATGCCGAAAATCTTTCCAAAACCTACAACGGACATAAGGTTTTTCAGAATGTATTTTTTGATATCAGGCGTGGGGACAAGGTGGCTGTCATAGGGCCAAACGGCGTGGGGAAATCGACGCTGTTCAAAATGCTCCTGAAAGAGGTTTCCTCCGACAGCGGGCTGATACGCTTCGGCACAAACGTCCATGTCGGCTATTACGACCAGGAACAGCAGAAGCTGGACGAGGGCAAGAACATATTCGATGAAATTGCCGATACCTACCCAACCCTGACGGCAGGGCAGATTCGGAACGTGCTGGCAGCGTTTGTATTTACGAATGATGACGTATTCAAGCCCATTTCCGCATTGAGCGGCGGCGAAAAGGGGCGCGTTTCCCTAGCAAAAATCATGCTTTCCAAAGCAAACCTGCTCATGCTGGACGAGCCTACCAACCATCTGGACATGTTTTCCAAGGAGGTTTTGGAGGACGCAATCAACTGCTATGAGGGCACTGTTTTCTACATTTCGCATGACCGTTATTTTATCAACCGCACAGCCGAAAAGATATTGGAGCTGACGCGGGAGGGTGTTGTGCAATATGCCGGGAATTATGACTATTATCTGGAAAAGAAAGCGGAACGCGAACGCAATGCAGCCGAAAAACTGAAGGAAAATCCTCCGGCCGCACAGCCCCTGAAGGCCGCGGCGCAGCCCGCGAGCGACACCAAAAATGACTGGCTCCGGCAAAAGGAGCAGCAGGCCGCAGAACGGAAGCTGGCAAATAAAATTGCGCGAATCGAAACGGAAATTGAAGAAACCGAGGCGGCAATCGCCAGGGCAGATGCGGATATGGCAGCCGCAAGCTCGGATTACACCAGAGCGCAGGAGATTTTTGAGCAGAAAACCGCTCTGGAAGAAAAGCTGGAAACGCTTTATGCCGCATGGGAGGAACTGCACGAAAACTGACAATTTCAAGGGCGGGAAAGGTTTTGAAGCCTTCCCCGCCCTTTGTGTTACTCCTTTCCGCCGGAGCGGTACGTCAATACCTCCTCCACGCGGCAATCCAGTGCGTAGCAGATTCTGGCAAGGACGTCCAGATCCATCTTCTCCACCTGCCCGCCAAACCACTTATTAACCACCTCAAAACGCACGTTAATCAGCTTCGCAAGCTGATTGCGCGAAACGCCGCGCCGCTCCATCAGCTCCCGCAGCGTCAGCTCCACCTTTCCATAATCCGCCAGTATCAGCACCGGCCGCTCTTCCATATGTATTTCCCTCCCCGCCGCCATATTCCGGCGGCTCTTTTGAAACCATTATAGGGCGTTACTATCTGTATGTCAATCCTTTACGCTGTTTCTCCCGCCGTTTTCCGTATGCGGATAACGATTTCACAGCAGTCCTCCTCCTGCCTGTCCTCATAAAGCACGTCCATGCCGGAACGGCGGATTACCTCTACGGACTGCTTAATCGTATTTGTAAACAGGCGGAAATCCGAAGAACGAACGTACCGTTTTTCCCGCTGCTCCGCGCGCTGTACGCTGAGGCGGCGCATTTCCTCCAACGTTTCCTGTATGGCTTCCTCCGTCCGCTTGACGTTCATTTCCTCCCGCACCATTCTTTGCAGCATCATCAGGCGGCTTTCCTCATCGGGCAGCTTCAGCAGGGCGCGGGCGTGGCGTTCTGTAAAATGGTATTCCAGAAGCATTCGTTTGACAGGCTCCTCCAGCTTCAGTACGCGCAGCTTGTTCGCAATGGAGGACTGGCTTTTGGAGAGCTTCACCGCAAGTTCCTCCTGCGTCAGCCCATAATCCTCCATCATGCTGCGGTAGCCCTCGGCTTCTTCCAGAAAGCTGAGGTTCTGCCGCTGGATATTTTCAATAAAAGCAAGCGCGGCACTGTCGCTGTCGCTGACTTGCAGGAGTATCGCGGGGATTGTTGTCAATCCTGCCAGTTCAGAGGCGCGCAGGCGGCGTTCGCCCGCCACAAGTTCATAATATCCGCCGCTCATCTTCCGTACAGTGATGGGCTGCAATACGCCGTAGGACAGAATACTGGCGGAAAGCTCCTCCAAAGAGGCGCGATTGAAATATTTTCTGGGCTGATATGGGTTGGGACGGATTTTATCAATAGGCAGCTGATAAACTGCCTTATCTTTTTTGGGACGTTTCTCCGGAAATTTTAAGACTTCCATAAATCAGGTTCCTCCTTTGCTGTATGGCGCGTGTTCCGCGCTGTTCCTCCTGCCCGCTCGGCAGAAGCATGATAAAACGATGAAAACGTAACTGTTTTTTTGTTTTTCTTCATCATATCACAGCTTTTTCCGCCATAGGAAAAAACAGTACAACAAAAAAAACACCGGCTCGACAAAAAAACTCACACAACGCACAGCATGGAAATGTATCTATAGACAAACAGTCTTATTGTCTTCTCACAAAAGACATATGTCTGTCATTTTTACCAGTTAGCTTGTTACATTTATGTCAATTTTTGCATGTTCCGCCGAAGATGCCGGAAGGATATAAAAAAAGCGCGTTTACGGTTGACGGTTCTGTCCAAAGTGTTATAATTTTTTTATCGTTTTCAAGTTGGGAAAGTTTCCTCTTTCATTTCAGGCAGTGTAAAGTCGGAACTCTCCCGCTACAGGCATTTGTTTTTTGGAACATTTATTTTGACAGGGGGAATCCATCATGAATCAGAGTATACTGTATCGGATACTTGCAGCAGCATTGGTTGTATTGGCTATTGTATTGATTAATGTCCTCAAGGACAGTCCGATGATACGGATTGTGGCAATATTGGTATGCTGCCTGCTCGCTGTTGGTATCAGTTCCAAAGCAGGAAAATCGTAATCATTTCAGGGATATCATCCCCGTCACATCATTTTTGACAGGAGGCTTATTTTATGGAAAAAAGAGTGTATAATTTTTCGGCGGGGCCGTCCATGCTGCCGCTGGAGGTGCTGGAGCGGGCGCAGCGCGAGCTTGTCTGTTACCCTTCCTGCGGAATGTCCGTAATGGAGATGAGCCACCGATCTAAAATGTTTGAAAATATTCTGGAGCAGGCAAAGGCCGACCTCAAGGAGCTGATGCATATTCCGGAAAACTATAAAATACTGTTTTTGCAGGGCGGCGGCTCCACACAGTTCGCTATGGTTCCGCTGAACCTGATGAACAAAAGCAACAAGGCGGATTATGTCGTCACAGGGCAATGGGCAAAAAAGGCTGCGGAGGAGGCAAAACGCTACGGGACTGTAAACATCGCTGCATCCTCAGCGGATACGACATTTGACCGTATCCCCGCGCTGGACAAAAGCAAATTTACACCCGACGCAGATTATTTTTACATTACGCTGAACAACACCATATACGGCACACGCTGGACAGAACTGCCCGATGTGGGCAATGTGCCGCTGGTGGGGGATATGTCTTCGTCAATTCTTTCACAGGAAATCGACATTACGAAATTCGGCCTGCTTTATGCAGGGGCGCAGAAAAACCTCGGACCTGCCGGCGTAACCGTTGTAATCATCCGCGATGACCTGCTGGGCAACGAAATGGATTTCACCCCGACCATGCTGAAATACAGTGTACACGCGGACAACAATTCCCTGTATAATACCCCGCCGACCTATGGCATATATTTCGTAGGGCTGGTCTTTGACTGGGTGAAGCGTCAGGGCGGCGTTGCGGCAATACAAAAAAGAAACGAGAAAAAGGCCGGAATACTGTATGATTTCCTGGACGCGTCCAGCCTGTTTCATGGAACCGTCGTCAAAAAAGACCGTTCGCTGATGAACGCGCCGTTTATACTGCCAACGGAAGAACTGAACGCGAAGTTTATCAAAGAAGCCGAAGCGCAGGGGTTTGTAAACCTGAAAGGCCACCGTACCGTAGGCGGCATGCGTGCGAGCATGTACAATGCCATGCCTGTCGAGGGCGTGGAAAAGCTCGTTGCATTCATGGAACAATTTGAAAAAGAGAACGGTTAAAAAAGACCCTGGGACGCCGTTCCAACCCCTGCAAGGGACGTTGTCCCTTGACCCTTCTGCCAGCCGCATATCCATGCGGCTGGAATCGCTGACATCAGGCTTTCCGCAAAATCCGTTTCTACGGAACATCCAAATCTTTTTCATTCGGAAAACAAAGTTTTCCGCAATAAAGTTTAGGGTCAGGCCCTTTTCAAAGGGCTTGCGGAGGTTTGGAGGCAGAGCCTCCAGGGTTTGAAAAGGAGAATAAAAATGTATACCATACGCACGCTGAACAATATTTCCCCGCTGGGACTGGCAAACCTGCCGGAAAAAAATTTCACAATTAACGACGCCGCCGAAAACCCGGACGGCATTATCCTGCGCAGCTTCGACATGCACAATATGGAACTGAACCCCGGGCTTTTAGCCGTTGCCCGCGCCGGTGCAGGTACGAATAACATTCCCATTGACCGCTGTACTGAGCTGGGCGTACCTGTGTTCAATACGCCGGGCGCGAACGCGAACGCCGTAAAAGAGCTGGTGCTTGCGGGGCTGCTCGTATCCTCCCGCCGCATTGTTGCAGGCTCGAACTGGGTACAGTCCCTGAAGGACAGCGGAGAGAACGTTGAAAAAGCCGTTGAATCTGGCAAGAAGAAATACACAGGGCCGGAAATTTCCGGCAAAACGCTGGGCGTAATCGGCCTGGGCGCGATTGGCGTGCTGGTCGCAAACGCCGCGCTGGATTTAGGCATGAACGTCATTGGCTATGATCCCTTCCTTTCGCTGGAATCCGCCTGGCACCTTTCCCCGGCGGTTGAACGCGAGGATTCTATGGAGGACGTTGTTTCCAAAAGCGACTATATCACCCTGCATATTCCGCTGAATGAAAAAACGCGGCATACCTATGATGAAAAGCTGTTTTCTGTGACAAAGCCAGGCGCGCGCCTGCTGAATTTCGCCCGCGGCGGACTGGTGGATAATGACGCGCTGAAAAAAGCGATTGCGGACGGCATTATCGCGCGGTATATCGTAGACTTCCCTTCGGAGGATCTGCTGGGCGATGCATGGAACATCATTGTTACGCCGCATTTGGGCGCGTCCACACCGGAATCCGAGGAAAACTGCGCCATAATGGCGGCGCAGGAAATACGCGAATATCTGACCTATGGGAATATCAAAAATTCCGTAAATTTCCCGAACTGCGTTGTCCCGTATAATGGCAAGCCGCGCATCGCTGTATCTCACAGGAATATCGTGAATATGATCGGACAGCTGGGCGCGGTGCTGACAAAATACCACGTCAATATCGACAAGCTAGTGAACAACTCCAAAGGCGACCTGGCGTACAACATCATCGTATGTGACGACCTGCCGGAAAACGAACAGGATTTAGTTAACGACCTTTACGCCATCAACACTGTGATAAAGGTACGTATTTTGAAATAATGGACCCTGGGCTCTGCTCTAACCCGTCCGCTTTTTGAAAAAAACGGAGCCAAAAACTTTTATTTCCGCATAACTGTGTTTTGCGGAAGAGATTTTCCAGACGCATGAAATACGGCTGGCAGCCCCGGGTTAAGGGGGTGGGTGCCCGCTTGTGGGAGATTGAGGGCAAAGCCCTCAAGGTCTTAAAAGGTACGTATTTTGAAATAATGGACCCTGGGCTCTGCCCAAACCCGCTCGCTTTTTGAAAAAAGCGGAACCAAAAACTTTTATCGCCGCATAACTGTGTTTTGCGGAAGAACTTTTCCAGACGCATGAAATACGGCTGGCAACCCCGAGTCAAGGGGGCGGGTGCCCGCTTGTGGGAGATTGAGGGCAAAGCCCTCAAGGTCTTAAAAAGTACGTATTTTGAAATAGCAGACCTTGGGCTATGCCCAAACCCGTCCGCCTTTTGGAAAAAGCGGAACCAAAAACTTTTATTTCCGCATAACAGCGTTTTGCGGAAGAAATTTTCCAGACGCATGGAATGCGGCTGGCAACCCCGGGTCAAGGGGGCGGGTGCCCCCTTGTGGGAGATTGAGGGCGAAGCCCTCAAGGTCTTAAAAAGGAGGATTTTATGGCGACAATCAGACCCTTTATGGCAATCCGCCCCGCGGCGGCATATGCCAGGGACGTTGCGGCTCTGCCGTACGATGTAATGAACAGCGAGGAAGCGCGGGAAATGGCGGCAGACAAGCCCTGTTCTTTCCTGCACATTGATAAAGCGGAAATCGACCTTCCGCCCGGCACAGACCCTTACAGCAGCGCAGTATATGCCAGAGCACGCGAAAATCTGGAACGCATGATTTCCGATGGCATTTTTCAGCAGGACCTTCTGCCCAACCTCTATATCTATCGCCTGACAATGGACGGCAGAAGCCAGACAGGGCTTGTTGCCTGCACATCTGTGGACGAATATCTGGACGGTACAATCAAAAAACACGAACTGACCCGCGCCGATAAAGAAGCCGACCGTATCCGCCATGTGGACACGCTGAACGCAAACACCGGCCCCATTTTCCTTGCCTATCCGGAAAACGCGGACATCAGGGCGGTCATTGACGGATGGACTGCTTCTGCCGCGCCTGTGTACGATTTCGTTTCCGAGGACGGCATTGGCCATACCGTCTGGGTTATCGACAGCGATACGGAAATCGGTCTGCTGGTACAGTATTTCCGGGAAGTGGCAAATCTCTACATCGCTGACGGACACCACCGCAACGCCTCCGCCGTAAAAGTCGCGCTGAAACGGCGGGAGGAAAATCCGGCGTATACAGGCGAGGAGGAATTTAACTATTATCTTTCCGTACTGTTTCCGGCGGAAGAGCTGGCTATTTTCGATTACAATCGTGTGGTAAAGGATTTGAACGGGAATACGCCCGAAGAATTTCTGACGAAAATCAGTACAGCGTTTGACGTGGAGCTGTTTGCGGGAGAAGGGCCATACCGGCCGGAGGCGGCACATCAATTCGGGCTGTATCTTGTGGGAAAATGGTACAAGCTGACCGCAAAGGCACATATTTTATCGGATGACCCTGTGCTGGGGCTGGATGTTTCCCTGTTGCAGAAAGAGCTGCTGGAACCCATTCTTGGCATTGGCGACCCGCGCACGGACAAGCGGATTGATTTTGTCGGCGGCATACGCGGGCTGGGAGAACTGGAACGGCGTGTAGACAGCGGCGAAATGGCATTGGCGTTTTCCATGTTCCCAACGTCCATGGCGGAACTGATGCGCGTGGCCGATGAGGGCAGGACAATGCCGCCGAAATCGACCTGGTTCGAGCCAAAACTGCGCAGCGGGCTGTTTATCCATGATTTAGGGGAAAGATTTTCCTAACTGCTGTCCATATATGCTATATTGTTTTTGCTGTCTCACAATCGCGGCGACGTTATCTGGTGGTTTCCACAGGCTGCCCTGTCTGTGGTCTAAGGCCGCTTTTCCAACGCAAAAGGGGAAGGCATGTTTTTTCTTCCATGCCTTCCACCACATCTATTTACAACAGCCCTGCCATAACGCCCGCGACCAAAATGGATACCATCGCGGCCATGCCGCCTACGACCAGACGCGGCATGATACGGCTCATAAGGAAGGCTTTTTCTTCCTCGTTTTCCGCTACTGCATTGCAGACCTCTACTGAAATCAGATATGTGGAAGGGAAACCCAGCATCTGTCAGAAGCCTACGCCAAAAGCCATGGATTTATCCCCTAAAATCTTCCATGCAGGCAATATCTTCATCATGATGAAAATAGAAATGATTGCGACTGCAAACACAACCACCAGCGGCACGATGAGGCTGATAAGGTCACCAACGGAAATCTTAGCCAGCGCAGGAATGATAGCGGCAAAGACTACCATGTTGATAAATCCGCTGGTCTGTGCCTTTTTCAGCAGATTCTGGGGCAAAAGTCCAAGCTGGGTAAAGATAACACCCAATACCAGACCTAAAATAGCATAGTTGATTTTTGTGATAGCACCCAGCTTTACAGCCAAAAGCCCTCCCAGCACTGCCAACAGAATGCAGACATTATTGCTGTAATACGCATCGTATTTTTCTGCAAATGTTGCCTTCTTCTGTTTTTCCGGTGTTTTCCTGGCTGTTTCCGGCACATCCTTAGAAACCTTTCCCTCGCGGTAATCAGCGATCAGGCTGCGCGCGTATTTCAGGCTGGCATTGGAAGCGATAGGCGTGCCGACAAATTTTTGAACCGCGAACACGATTGCTGCCAAAGCCGCTGCAAGGGGCAGCCCTGCCTCCGTAGCTGCCTGCGTCATGATCTGCGTAGCCGGCAGGGCACCGTTGATGACAGGGATTGCGCATAAAGCCATATCCTTCCCGATGAACGGAATTGTGCAGCTTACACCAATGATGACCGCGACGATCCCCAGCCAGCAGGTGACTACGGTACGCCATTCATCTATGAACTGCCTCAGGTTCAGCATGGAGCCCATTGAAAACAGCAGTATGGGCACACTCCATGACGCGGCGGCACTCAGGCCTGCTTTTTCAATGATATCAGGCGGCAGAACACCCGCTACAAACAGCACCAAGAACAACATCAACGTAACAAACACTGAGGACAGCTTTGCTTTTGTAACCTTCGCTACCAAATCGCCAATGCTGAACAGGATCAGGACAACGGCAAACCATAACAACATATCTAACATAAGTATTTCCTCCTTTTCTTTTGATATCACGCAAAACAGGCTTTTGCCTTACCGGGGCGTCAAATACTGGGAAAACCAACCGCAGAGTGCCTGGAGCCGCGCCAGCCGACTGTGGGGCTTCCCGGAGCGGTTCAGTTCGTGGCATTCATTATGTATCAGCAGTACCTTTGAATGCACTCCCTGCTGTTTCAGACTGGTAAACATTTGCAGGGATTCATCCATGCGGCAGCGGTAATCCGTGTCAGAATGGATGAACAGGGTAGGCGTTGTGACATTTCCCACATATTTCAACGGAGATTTCTCCCAAAGGAAATCCGCGTCCTTCCAAGGCGTGGCTCCCTTCATATGCTCGGACAGGAACAGATACCCCTTGTCGCAGGTCAATACCGAGGATACGAAATTGGAGATGCATCGCATCGCGCAGGCCGCTTTGAACCTCTGTGTATGCCCGATGATCCAATTTGTCATATACCCGCCGTAGGACCCCCCGCAAACGCCAAGGCATTCCGGGTCGATATCAGGGTAACACCGGAGCACCTCATCGGTGAAATCCATGAAATCCTGATAATCAATTGTCCCCCATTTGCCGACCATGTTGAAATAATCCTGCCCCCTGCCATCGCTGCCGTGGGGATTTGTATAGAACACAAAACGCCCGGGTGCCGCCAAAAGCTGCATTTCATGGTAATACTGCGCACTGTATGCCGCCTTCGGGCCGCCGTGGATATTCAGAATGCCCGGGTATTTTTTCCCCGGCACATAGTCAGGCGGCTTGATAACCCAGCCGTCTATTTCCTCACCTGTACGGCTGCAGAACGTGATGTGCTCCGGACGGGATACCTGATGGCTGGCAAGGAACCCGTCATGGAATGTGGTCAGCCGTTCAGCCGTGCTGCTGTCAAGCGGCTGGCGGTACAGCTCCTGGGGGCGATGCTCCCGGAACGCGACCAGATAAGCGTCCGCATCGGAAATATCAAACGCCGCAATCCCTTCAAAGGACGCAACCGCGTGGAAATCTCCATTTTTATCAAAACACAGCAGCTCCGTGTCGCCATGATTCAGGCGGAAGGTATAGAGCTTTTCTCCTGCCGCTGCCCATGTGCGGCCAGCACCTAAGGACATATCGCCAATTCCGGAGGTCGCAAGGAAGCCGTCAGGGCTGCAGAAAACCCGACGCTCGCATGTGGCAGGGTTTATCAAATATAAATCAGGGCTGTGAAACACGCTTTCATGCGGCGCAGTTGCTTCTACAAAGATTTCGCTGCCCCAATATCCGACCTGGGGCGTCAGCCGCAGCAGACCATCCGGCAGCAGGGAACGCGTTTCACCGGTAGCAATGTCATATTCCATCAACTGTTTCCAGTCAGGGCGGATGCCTGTAAATGCCACGCCCCAATAAAGGATTTTATTTCCATCAGGGGATACCTGTGCCCCTTCCATATCGAAGGTTTTGGATGTGATCTGCCGCACGGAACCATCAGCAGGGTCGAAAAGAAAGCCGCTCATCCGAGTGCCGCTGATGAAGCCGATGCCATCCCCCCAGAAGGGGAGTTCGTCGAATACATAAACGTCCTTGCCGTTCTGGGCATGGCCGGGTCGTTCTTCTGTTTCAGGCTCCATCTCCCTCCTGGTCAGGACAAGCCATTTCCCATCCGGCAAAGCATGGAACTGCTTTACTGCCAGCGGAATGGTAAACGCCTTTTCCGCTTCTCCGCTTTGGACGCCCCTGCGGTAAAAATCTGTGGTACCGGCCTTTTCGCCGGCGCGGGGGAACAGTATGGTTTCCTCATCCAGCCAGCAAAATGCGGCTTCGTCCCCGTTGCCCTCAAGCGGGCTCAGCTTGCGCGTGGCGGCCTCCATGATCCATATGCGGGCATGGTAACCGTTTTTTTCCTCATCTGCCATTCTCTCCACAAAGGCAACGCTGCCGCCTTTCGGGGAAACGCGCACTTCGGAAAGGAAATGGTATTGATATAAATCTTCTAACTTGATTTTTTCCATGCTTCTGTCCTCCTTATCCTTTCAGATATTTATCATACCAGGCTGTTATTTCCTCCAACCGGCGCAGCTTCTGCCTCGGGCGGCCGGAACGGGAAAGTTCATGGTTCTCCCCGCTGAACATGCACAGGCGGCTGGGCACCCGGTTCATTTGCAGCGCCGCGAACAGTTCATAAGCCTGCATTGTCCAGCAGCGGTAATCCTGATCGCTGTGGAGCACCAATGTAGGTGTTTTGCATTGATCAAGATAGCGGACGGGGGATTTTTCCCACAGTTTCTCGTGGTCTTCCCTGTGGGAGGCCCCGATCTGCCCTTTTACGAAATAGTAGCCGATATCAGTGGTGCCCTCCATGCCAGTCCAGTCGCAGATGGAACGCTGTGAACAGGCAGCCTTGAACCTGCCTGTGTGGCCAATGATCCAGTTTGTCATAAAGCCGCCGTAAGACCCGCCGCCTACGCCCAGCCGCTCCGGGTCGATATCGGGGTATTTTTCCAACGCGGCGTCCAGGAAGCCCATGATATCCTCATAATCGATCGTGCCGAACCTGCCGCGGATATCCGCAAAGGCATTGCCGCGCCCCTCGCTCCCGCGCGGGTTGCAGAATATCACAAAATATCCCGCCGCGCTCAGCGTCTGCATTTCATGGAAAAATATATCACCATAGCTCAGGCGCGGGCCGCCATGGATGGACAGTATGGCAGGGTACTTTTGCCCGGGCACATAGCCTGCCGGCTTCATTACCCAGCCCTGGATAGGCAAATCCCCGCCTGTTTGTACTTCCATATACTCCGGGGCGGCAATGGCATATTCGCCCAGGACGGCATCGTTCGCGTGCGTCATAGGGACAGGTTCCCCATCCGTGAAATCATACAGCTCACCCAGACGGTTTTCCCGGAATGCCGTGGCAACCAGCTTTCCTGCGGCCGCGCTTATAAATTCCACACTCCCGCCGGATGTGACGGGCACGGCAGCCCCTGTCCCAAGGTCGAGGGCTTCGATGCGGCTGCCCGTATCCACGGTCGAGATATAATAGAGCGTATCATCCATGACACATGACGCCGCGCCGAGGCCGAGCTTGCAGTCTGTCCCGACAGTGCTCCCTACGCAGTGATGGTCATGCTTTGTCAGCAGGGCAGGTTCCCCGCCCGCAAAGTCGATGCAGTAAAAATCCCCATTCTGGCCGTTTCCATATGCCTGCCCGTCCGTAAGGCATAAAACGGCCTTGTCTTTCCAAATCGCAAACAGCTTCACGATGTATTTGTCCTGCGCCAGCAGGCACCGCGTTTCCCCGGTTCCCGCATCCCAGACGTAAACCGCGTTCCGGAGCGTCTGCACATCCTCGAAACGGTTGCCGATATAAAGCACTTTCCCATCTTTGGCCGAGAAATCCGCAACCTTGAATGGCGGTTCTGTCAAATATTCCAGCGTACCATCCGCAGGGTCATATACGCACAGCCTGTTGCGGGTGCCGCTGGTGAACCCCAGCCCATTCCCCCATGCAGGCACTTCTTCTAAAAGTTCAAACGGCTGTTCCCGGTAAGCCTTCATAGCGGTTTCCGCTTCAGAGGCGGACAGTCCTTCCAGAGATGGCTGGCGGCAGTCCCATGCTGCTGTTAACACAAACCTGCCGTCCCCCAAGGGATATGCGGCCCCGCCTTTGACGGGCACCGTGAACAGTACTTCCGCTTCGCCGCCGTGGACGGATACCTTGCAGTAAGAGGTTGTTGCATCTTGGGAGCCATCCCCTTTCTCCTTTTTGGAAAAAAGAATGTTTTCGGCGTCCAGCCATGTGAAAATCCTTGCGGTTTCCAATGGGAGCAGTTCCTTGTCCTGCCCGTCCGCATGGCAATACAGCCATAAGCTGGCAGGATATGTATTCGACTCCAGATCAGGCAGTTGCCTGATATAAGCCGTGTATCTGCCATCAGGGGAAACAGCGGGGGCGCTGAGATACTGAAAATCCAGGAAGGTGTTGCAGGTGATTTGCTTCATGATTTCCACTCCATTCATAAATTATTTTTAATTTCATATTTTTAATATTTAATATTTAATTAAATTTTTGGGGGTAAAAAAACAGGTTACGGCTCCTTGGAAACAGCAAGAAACGCCCGGTCGATATGGTTATGCAGCAATCCTATCGCGCGTTCCATATCCCGCTCTGAAATTGCCTGGAGCAAAGCGGTATGGTCAGCCAGCGTGCCTTGGAAATCCCGCCTGCTCAAGGGGCGCGACATATAATTCGCAACTGTAAAACGTCCCTGTCCCCGTGTGTAAAGCTCCAGCAATACACTGTTCCCGGATGCCTGCACCAGAGTCCGATGCAGCTTCCGATCCGCGGTAGCAAATGCAACACGATTTTCTTCTACCCAAAAACGTTCACACTGCTCCGCATACAACCGGAGTTGCGGCAGAATACTTTCCTCTTTCATGCCCTGACCAGACATAAATCTCTCCAGCGCATAGCCTTCAATCAGGCGGCGTGTTTCACAAATCTGCCGAATTGTTTCAGGATCAAAATCCGGCACATAGATGCGCCCATTGCTATAAACCTGGAGCACACCATCACCGGACAAGCGTTTTACAGCCTGAACAACAGGCGTACGGCTGACTTCAAATGTTTGTGCCAGTTCGTCCAGCGTCAGTTTTTGCCCTGCGGCATATCTGCCGCTGATAAGCTGTTCAATAATGCGGTCATACAGCATTTCGTCCAGATTACTTTTTATTTTCATAGTTTCCCCCATATTTTGACGAAATTTTCTATTATCACATTTATTATATTCAGTAAAATATCAAATTTTTCAGCATTTGTCAATAAAATATAAATAATTTTTAATTAAATTATGGATCGAAATAAAACCTTATCCGCAAATCAAATTATGAGAGGATTTCACGGCCATCTTTCAAGATAGCATGCCATATTTACCTGTTATCAAAGAAAAATAATATAATTTACCTCATAAAATCCAATCTAATCTGATATTCTCCGATAAAACTAATGTTCCTTAGCCTGCACATTTTTTATTGACAACCTCCCGTTCTGCCCATAAAATAAGGATAGTCTATTTGCACTACAGGAAATCTACAGGAAAGGCGGAAATACAATGAATATGACATTCCAAGGCAGTAAGGATTATGTAGCCAGCGATGAACTGATGCGTTCTGTCAATATCGCCATTGCCCTGCAAAAACCCCTTCTCATAAAGGGCGAGCCGGGCACAGGCAAAACCATGCTTGCGGAGGCGATTTCTCAGGCTCTGGGCAAAAAGCTCATCATCTGGAACATTAAATCCACCACAAAAGCGCAGGACGGGCTTTATGTTTATGACGTTGTACAGCGTCTGTATGACAGCCAGTTCGGCAACGAAGGCGTAGACGACATTGCGAAATATGTAAAGCTGGGCAAGCTGGGCGAAGCGTTTTCCAGCGAGGAACAGGTGATTCTGCTGATTGACGAAATCGACAAGGCGGATCTGGAATTCCCCAACGACCTGCTTTGGGAACTGGACAAAATGGAATTTTATATTCCTGAAACGAAAGAAACCGTAAAGGCAAAACAGCGTCCCATTGTCATTGTAACCTCCAACGCGGAAAAAGAACTGCCGGATGCATTCCTGCGCCGCTGTATTTTCCATTATATTGAATTTCCCGATGAAAGGCAGATGCGCGAAATCATCAAGGTGCATTTCGCCCAGGTGGAGGAGCATCTGCTCCGGCAGGTGCTGGAAACCTTCTACTGGATACGCGGGCTTTACAATATTCAGAAAAAGCCCAGCACTTCCGAGGTTATCGACTGGATACACGCACTGGAGCTGGGCGGCGTGGAGCCGGATAAAATCAAGAAAGCCGTCCCGTTTGTGGGCGTTCTGCTGAAAAAGAACGAGGACATTGATACCATGAAACGATACTTGAAATAAGCGGGTGATAGACTATGTTTACTTCGTTTTTTTACCTTCTGCGCGCACGCGGGCTGAAAGTTTCGCTGAATGAATGGATGTCGCTGATCGAGGCATTGGATAAGGGGCTGCATGGCTCCTCCTTTACGGGGTTTTATTACCTCTGCCGGAGCGTACTTGTCAAGAGTGAGGCGGATTTTGATAAATTCGATGGGGCCTTTCTGGAATTTTTCAAGGATATGGAGCTGACGGATGAGCTTCCGCAGGAACTTCTCGACTGGTTGGAAAATCCCAAAGAGAAGCCCGGCGAGAACTTTGACATGGAGCGCGCCATGCAGAATGAATGGCTTTCTCAGGAAGAAATCCAGCGCATGTTTCTGGAGCGTTTGCAGGAGCAGAAAGAAGAGCATAACGGCGGCAGCTATTGGGTCGGTACAGGCGGCGTTTCCGTATTCGGCAACAGCGGGTTCAGCCCGCGTGGGATACGAGTTGGCGGCGAAGGCGGCCAGCGGCGGGCGTTCCAGGTCGCTGGGGAGCGGAAGTTCCGCGATTTCCGGGACGACAATACGCTCGATATCCGGCAGTTCCAGATGGCATTCCGGCGGCTGCGGCAGTTTTCCGCGAAAGCGGATGAAGCCCGCACAGAATTTGACATTGACGGCACAATACGCGAAACCTGTGATAACGCCGGAAATCTCAGGGTTGTTTATGAACGCCCGCGCAAGAACACCGTGAAGATACTGCTGATGATGGACAGCGGCGGGTCGATGGACTATTACAGCAGGATGTGCAGCGCGCTGTTCCAGGCAGTCAGCAAATCCAACCACTTCAAGGATTTGCAGGTATTTTATTTCCATAACTGCATTTATTCCAAGGTGTTCAAAGACCCCCGGATGTGCCCGGCGTCCGCGGTGCAGACGGAGTGGATATTGCGCAATATCAGCAGCGAATACAAGGTCATCATCGTGGGCGATGCGCAAATGGAGCCTTCTGAACTGCTGAACAGCAGCTACTATTCCTATGGTGCGCGTGACGATGTGCCCGGCATAGAATGGCTGAACCGATTCAGGGAGAAATATCCGCATATCGTATGGCTGAACCCGTCCGAGCGGCCGTATTGGGGCGGCTGGTGGGCAAAGACATATGACATCATACACAAGGATTTCGACATGTACCGCCTGACGCTGGAGGATTTGAACAGCGCGCTGAAAAAGCTGATGGTGAACCGCTAAAGAAGACCTTGGATTTCTGCCCCCTGGCACCCTGCTGACGCGGGGCGAGCGAAGCCCGTTTTTGCCGCAGGCAAAAATGCCAGATCTCGTAAGGGCTTTCGTTTCTGCTCCGGTCGGTGCAAAACGAAGCTCCCTGGAAGTTTGCTGTGCAAACCGGCAAAGCCGCCGCTTGCGGTTCCTGAGAGCTTCCGCGCCCCTTGACCCGTTTGCCGCAAAACCGCGTTTTGCGGAAGTGCTTTTCCTCAATGCTAAAAGATTCGATATAAGGCGGCTTAATTTAAGAAACGATTTTGTACTTTTTAAATGGCTTCTGATGTCAGACGCCAACGGCAGTGCCTGAGAAAATTTGGTCTAAAGAAAAAGGGGCAAAGCCCGGATTTACAGGCTTTGCCCCTTCTCTGTTTCAGGCTCGTCCCCTGCATGGGGGCGGCGCAAGAATCAATATTCAGGCTCGATCAGACCATAGGAGCCGTCTTTGCGTTTGTATACAACATTCACTTCGTCTGTTTCGCCATTGCGGAATACAAAGAAGGTATGTCCGACCAGTTCCATTTCCATGACTGCCTCTTCCGCATCCATAGGTTTTACCTCGAAGTGTTTGATTTTCTCGATTTTGTACAGCGGTTCTTCGTCCAGATCTGCTTCCGGCACAAGAATCGCATCATACTCTGCCATATAGTTCTCGCTGTTCTGGCGTATTTTTGTGCGCATACGCTTCTTATAGCGGACAACCTGGCTTTCCAGAATATCTACTGCTTTGTCGATTGCGGCGGTCATATCCCCATCCTGCACCTCTGCGCGTACCAGCCGCCTGTTCAGGGGAATCGTTACTTCTACTGTGGAAACCAGCTTTTCCAGGCTCAGCGTGATGGTAGCTGTTGTTTCCTCCGGAAACAGCTTGGCAATTCTGTCCAATTTCCGTTCTACAATGTCTTTTGTTTTGTCCCATACATCAATATTTTTTCCGATAATGTTGTAACGCATAAAAACAACTCCCTTCTTTTCTGTCTGCTTCCTTCCCGCAGGCAGAACGTATCTCTATCGCACCGGCAGAACCGGATTGATTTTTAGTAATAGCATTCCCTTTTACATTCTCCTATTCGCCAAATTTTTTGGAAATCCTCTTTCTTTTGAAAAAAAACTCTCTGTTACGAATATTTTTTTGGTTTTGGCGGACGGATGTTTCATTTTGGTTTACGGAATTATTTTTATTGCGATTCCGCTGTGGGGCGGGTATTGAAAAATGTCAGATTTCCAGCCTTTTCAAAAAGCGGGAAAAAAGTGCATCTGTCCCGTTTTTCCACTATTTTTCCTTCGGGATTTCTGTGGATAATGTGTATAACTTTGTGTATAACTTAGGTTTTACGGCTTTCTGCTGTGGAAAACTTTGCGGATTTGTCCACTTTTTCCACAAAAGAATGTCTGTTTGTGGAATCATTACGGTTTGACATAATGTATACAATATGACCTGTTTTCCGGAAAGACGTTGACAGGCAAAAAGAAATCGTGTAAAATTACACAAAATAAAAAGTGTAATCTTACACAAAAAAGGAGGGCGCATGTGAAAAAAGATGTTCTGGCTTACAATCTGATTTTTCCGATGTGTATGATTTATTTTGGCATAGTGATTTTGCCGGTGCTGATTATCATTTTGTTTCCGCTGAATTTTATTGTAGATACGCTGATGCTGTTCCTGCTGTATTTTCTGCTGAAGCTGCCGGACAAAAAGCGGCTTTATACGGATATGATCGCGAAAACGTGGGGGTTTGGCTTTCTGGCGGATTTTATCGCATCGTTTGTAATGTCTTATGCGGATATATTGCTGAACCCTGTAAATATTTACAGCATTGCCCCCTGGAAGGATTGGAAACTGTTCCTGTTCGTTACGGCAGGCGTGGTGCTGGCAGGCGTGCTGATTTATGTATTCCAGAGGAAATTTGTGCTGAAAGGGCTTGCGCTGGAGAGGCGGCAGAAGCACAGGCTCGCGCTGGGCATGGCGATACTGACCGCGCCGTATATGATGTACCTGCCGCCGATTGGATAGGGGGAAAACATATGACGAAAAAAGAATTTGCGGAAAGAATGGACAGCCTGCTCAAGCCTGTCCGTAAGGAATATGGCTTTACACAGGAAAAAATGGCGGCGGTGCTGGGTATTTCAAAAAAGACGCTTGTGGATATTGAAAAAGGGCGGCGCACGCTGGGCTGGACAGGCGCGGCGGCGTTTGCGGCGGTCTGTGGCGCGAGCGGGATATTACAGGAGGAATTTGGCGGAGAGATGGCGGATTTGGTGGCCGCGCTTGCCTTTGCCGATGCTGTGCCGCGTTACCCTAAAACGATGGGCGGCAAAGTTTGGTGGCGGGAGGTGACGCGGGAAGGCGGGTTCCGTATTCAGCAGAATATTCTTTCGGGGCATTACCGCCTGCTGGACAGGGAGGATTGCAGAGTGATGGCGTCTTTTGAGCGGGAGTGTGTGGAAAAATGCCTTGTGGAGCTACTTTCGACAGAATTGTACTAATACAATTTTAACTGCAATGGTGCGGCGGCTGGAAATCTCCTTTGTGATATGATACGCTGGTAACAGATTACAGCGAACAAAGGAGGAATGAAGCAATGAAAATGACGACAAAGGAATTATGCATACAGGGCCTGCTGACCGCGCTGGTGACGGTCTGTACGATGGTGTTTCAGATACCCGTTTCAGCAACGCAGGGCTATATTCACTTAGGGGACAGCATGATACTGCTGACAAGTGTATTTTTTGGCTGGAAGTACGGCATGGCGGCAGGGGGCGTTGGCTCTGCGCTGGCGGACCTTCTGAGCGGCTATGCGCACTGGGCGCCGTTTACGCTGATTATAAAAGGCGGTATGGGGCTGTTGATCGGGCTGATTTCTGATTTTTCCGGGAAGCGGGAAAAGTTTTTTACGCTGCGGAATATGTCAGGGTGCGCGGTTGGTATTATTTGGATGGTATTCGGGTATTTTATCGGCGGCGGCATACTGAAAAGCAGTTTTGCCGTAGCGGCAACGTCTGTTCCGGAGAACCTGGTGCAGGGGGCTGCGGGTATGGCGATTTTCCTTGTGGTCGGCACTGCGTTTTATAAAGCAAAGATATACAGGTTTGTTTCGGAGAAGTGAATAAAGAGATAAAGTTCCATAACGAAATATCCCCTCATGCCATGCATGAGGGGATATTTCGTTATGGAAATGGTATTTCAGAAAGCAACAGATAATTCAGTCATCATAAATTTCCACATCCGGCGGCAGGTTGGCGGTAAGGCTGGCAAATTCGAGGTCATCGTCAGTATTGGCGTTTTCCTGTTTGCCGTAGGTTTTTTCCCGCCACTGCTCATATTCTTCCTTTGTAATCATGCGGATATCGAAGGTTTTCCCTGCCGTTTTTTCCAGCATGGCAGAAATCTCCTCCTTGCCCTTTTCCAATACATCGGCTACAAAAGCGGACGGGCAGGCAATATAAAGCGCGCCGTCCTCCTTAAACTGTATCTCCGTATCCCGCAGCTTTCCCTGCAAAGGCGCGTAGGAAATTTCACTGCACAAAAGCGGCCATTCCTTCTGTATTTTCTGCATATCCTCCGGCAGTGCGGGCGGCTTGCGTTTGGGCGGAGCAGGCTTCGCGGGGGCGGAGGGTGCGGTATTTGCGGGAGCGGCGGGGACGATTCCGGCCGCAATTTTCCGTTCCAGTTCCCCAAGCCTTGCCGCGAGCGTGGTCACATCGCGTTCCGTCCAGGGGGCGCAGAGCTTCATCAGTTCCACTTCCAGAAGGACGCGCTCGTTGGCGGCATAACGCAGTTCGCCTTGCAAAGCGGAAAAGCGTTCCATCAGGGCAATCAGCTCGTCCGGCGAAAAAAGTCCTGCCGTCTGTTTCAGCTGTTCTTCCTCCTCCATGGATAAATCCAGCACATTGCCGGGCTGGGCAAGTGTGGAAACGACCAGCAGGTTGCGGATATGCTCCAGAAATTCCGCCGCGAACTGCTTGACATCACGCCCGGATAACAGCATTTCTTCCACGAGCGTCATTGCTTTTTTTGCATCGCGCCGGGAGAGGGCTTCCGCCATTTCAAACAGGACTGTGCGGTCGACCGCGCCGACAACCTCAAGCACTTTTTCCAACGTGACTTCTTCCCCGCCGAAAAAGGCAAGACACTGATCGAGTATACTGAGGGAGTCGCGCATGGAGCCGTCGCCCAGCCGCGCGACATAGCGCACAGCGTCCTCCTGTGCGCGGTGTCCTTCTTCTTCCAGATAACCCAGCAGGGTGCGGGTGATTTCTTCCGTTGTGATGCGGCGGAAATCAAACCGCTGGCAACGGGAGAGTATGGTCGCGGGGACTTTCTGAGGGTCTGTTGTTGCCAGAATAAATATGACGTATTCAGGCGGTTCCTCCAGCGTTTTCAGCAGAGCGTTGAATGCGCTGTTGGAGAGCATATGCACCTCGTCGATGATATAGACTTTGAATTTGCCCTGTGTGGGCGGATATTTGACTTCCTCGCGGATTTCGCGGATATTTTCAACGCTGTTGTTGGAGGCGGCGTCAATTTCAATGACGTTGACGCTCCTGCCCGCCAGAATATCCCGGCATACGGCGCATTCGTTGCAGGGCTCGCCCTCTGCGGTCAGATTGGTGCAGTTGATTGCGCGGGCGAATATTTTGGCTGTGGAGGTTTTGCCTGTGCCGCGCGTGCCGCAGAACAGATAGGCATGGGAGGCGCGGCCCGTTTTCATCTGGTTTTTCAGTGTCCGCACGATGTGCTCCTGCCCGATGACGCTGCTGAACGTCTGCGGGCGGAATTTTCTGTATAATGCTGTGTAAGCCATAACATGCCTCCTTTGGAATGAAAAGAGCGGTGGAAACCCTGGGGCGTTGCCCCAAACCCTGTAAGACCTTGAGGGCTCTGCCCTCAAACTCCCGCAAGGGAGCACCCGCTCCCTTGACCCGGGATTGCTGCCGCGCAGATGCGCAGCAGGAACTTCTGTTTATGAAAAAATCCCCATTATCATAATGGGGAAATACAGCAAGTGTTATAGGAATCCGCGCGCCCGCTGTTGCCGGTTTGCCCCATGCGTTACCTCCTTCTGCGGCTCCGCCCGGGCTGCCTCAGCGCACACAGAAGGGGGCTGCTTAGTGCTGCTGCCTTCCGGCCCTGACACGGTTCACAGGCTCCTGTTGCGTAAGACCCGAACTTCAACACCACTTCCGGAGGGCAGACCATAAAACGCCCCGTCGAGAGCGGGCATCACCCCCACTTTAGCGGATTGTGGGTACAGGACACCGCTACCGCCCCGGCTAGCACGGAAATTTGATGACAGTTCAATATGTTTGAATAGTATACCCCGTTTTTCAGCCGCTGTCAATACTCCGGCCGCTGATTTTCACTGGGAAAGCGGGGTTATGGCTTCAGGGTTTCCGCCCATTCGCTTTCTTTAAAGCCGACCAGCACAAAATTCTCCCCGATAACAAGCGGGCGTTTCACCAGCATGCCGTTTGTAGCCAGCAGTTCCAGTTGGGCCTGTTCGTCCATGAAAGGGAGCTTGTTTTTTAAGCCCTGTTCCTTATACAGCAGCCCGCTTGTGTTGAAAAATTTTTTCAGCGGCAGTCCGCTTTTTTTCCACCATTCCTCAAGCTCTGCCGCGGAAGGGTTTTGTTCCACGATATGCCTGTCCGCAAATGCCACGCCGAACGTTTCCAGCCATGCTTTTGCTTTTTTGCAGGTTGTGCATTTTGGGTATTCCAAAAATAATATGCTCATATGTTCCAGCCTCCTTTGTTTGGAGATATTATAACATAATTGGAAGCGGGAGAGGGAATTTTTCCGCAGAAGGCAAATAAAAAGGAACTGAGATATGCAGATTTTCAGGTAATTTTCGTTTTCCTGAGAACTTTGACGAAAAATACTTGACTTGTATCAAAAGGAGTGCTATAATAGCTTTTGTAATTTTACGGAGGAAAGCGTGCCGATGTGGCTCAATTGGCAGAGCAGCTGACTTGTAATCAGCAGGTTATCGGTTCGAGTCCGATCATCGGCTTACTTCGTGGGTGGATTCCCGAGCGGCCAAAGGGGGCAGACTGTAAATCTGTTGCGATAGCTTCGAAGGTTCGAATCCTTCTCCGCCCACTTTTTTTATTAACGCGGAGTAGAGCAGTCCGGTAGCTCGTCGGGCTCATAACCCGGAGGTCGCAGGTTCAAATCCTGTCTCCGCAATGACTTTTATATGTCTGTGTTTACGGTACAGCCGTAGATATGGGCATATTTTTTGTTTGCAGCAGGGGGAGTTTTGCGGAAAACGCAAGGCTTTTTTATTGAACTGAAAAAACCGAGACGAAATAATGCAGAAAGAGAAGCAAAGCTATAGCGAAACGGCGCAAAGATTCAAAATCAACAGCCATGACCGCATCCAAAACGGGGAGCAAATACCTGACTGAATTTGCCGGTGGGGCACAGCGGTTTCGGGCAATCTGAAACAAATGGACAGTCCGGACAAATACGAAATCCAAAAAGCAGAGATTACGGCTATATACCACGAAAACAAAGGCCGCTATGGTTACCGCCGGATTACGCCGAAGCTGCGCCGTTGTAAAATCTGTCTGAACCATAAGATTGTCCGGCGTCTGATGGAAGAGTGGGGCCGGTCTGCCGCATCGGAATAAAAAAATATCGTTCTTACAAAGGCGGGACAGGCAAAACTGCGCCAAATCTGTTGAAACAAAACTGCAGGGCTGGCAGTACCCGCACAAGCTGTAAATAATATATTTTATTATGCACTGGGAGCATTCTTCCGAAACCTCCGGAAAAACCTCCTCATGATTTCCGCGCATTCCTCCTGCAATATCCCTTCCTCTGTTTCTACCTGATGATTCAGCTTCGGCTCATGCAGTACGTCCAGCACAGAGCCGGAGCATCCCGCTTTGCTGTTGCGCGTGCCAAATACTACCTTTGGGATGCGCGCCTGCACAATTGCCCCTGCGCACATCGGGCAGGGCTCTACTGTGACATACAGTGTACAGTCTTCCAGCCGCCAGTCTCCCACGATCCCCGCCGCCTCGTTGATTACGTCAATTTCCGCGTGCCGCAGGGGATTTTTTGCGGTGTTCCGCAGATTGTGCCCCCGTGCAATCATCTCTCCGTCCCGTACCATTACCGCGCCTATCGGTACTTCGCCTGCCGCAAGAGCCTTTTCCGCCTCAAGCAGGGCTTCTCTCATGAAACGCTCCGATTCCTCCATACTTTTCTGCCTTTCTATCTTCCTTCCGCCAGGTATAACCTGCCCCGACGGTTGATATTGTCCTCTACAAACCAGTAATCTTCCAGCCCGTCCCCGTTGAAATCCAGCGGGTAGAAACATTCTCCGTATGCGATATCCTCATTCGACGTCTGAAGCCCTTTTTCCGTCAGCAGATAGCGTATGGTTGTGCCTGTCACATCACAGGCATAGACCTCCTTTACGCCGTCCCTGTTCAGATCGCCGCTGGCAAGCGGACCATAAAAATTTTCAACGCCCAGATGTGTGCTCCAAAGCAGGCGGAACCCGCTGTCCAGCCTGTGGTACAGATAAAGGTCCATGCCGTCGGTCATCAGGTATTCTTTTGTGCCGTCCCCATCCAGATCCGTTACATGGAACTGCGTTACGAAATGGCGGAGGCGTATGCGTTCCGTACGCTGCCAGAGTCCGTCCAGCAGCTCATAGATTTCCATGCTCTGGTCGTTAAACAGATAAATCCTGTTATCCTCTGCGCCGATAGCCGTACATAATTCGCTTTCCAGCGGAATTTCTCCGGCGGCGTAGAGGTTTTCATCGTATAACATAATTTTTTCCGAACGCGTGAATGAGCGTTCGCTTTCGCCCTGTCCTGTTTCCTCTATGCTGGAAATCAGTACGGCAAGCCTTGCATCCTCCCCGTTCAGGAAAGCGGCGGAGGTTGCCTCCAGAGAGCGGTTGTAGGCAAAGTTCCGGTAACGGCCCAGTGTGCCGTTGGCGAAGCGGTAGACCATAGCGCGCCCGTTTTCAATGCAGACCGCGAGCGTGTTTCCGTTTCCGTCCTTCCCGCTGGAAAGAATGCCTTCCGGGGAGAATATACCGCTGCTTTCGCGGAAATCCTGCGCCATGCCTTCCCATTTTTCGTAGGAACGGAATCCGCCGTCCGCAAGGAAGGGGTTACGCTCCTGCAAGCTGTAATATGCATTGTCATACCCGCCGCGGTAAAGCACGCCGGTCAGATTGCCGCCGAAAAAATAACATTCCAGCGTACCGGCAGGGTCGCCGTTATAATGCAGGAGCTCCGCCTCGGCAAGTATGCCCTGTTCGCCCGCGCGGTTTTTCAGAAAATATTCGCAGTCCGCAGACGCAGAAAAAAACCGTTCGCTGGCTGCCGAAATTTCCGGCACAACGCCCGGGCCAAAGGACAGACTGTCCCTGTCGTAGCTCCAGTAAAATTCTTCCATTACGGCGTCGATTTGTTCGGCGCAGGCTTTTTGTTCCTCAGCGGTCAGGCTGAAAGCCTGCTCCTGTTCTTCCGCGCCGCAGGCGGAAAGCAGGAGCAGACATGCCAATGCCGCAATCCAATTCTTCATATGTTTTTCCTTCTCCCGTTTCAAAGGGTTTGCTCTCAAGATTTACAACCTGCCGTATATTTATGCGGCTGAAATCGCTGATAAATGAAACTCGCCGCAAAACGCAGCTTTGCGGAAAGCGGATCAGGGGCGGAAAGCCCTTTCAGGGTGCGGGGCAGTGCCCCACGATTTTCATTATACCGTATCCCGCGGAAATTTTCAAACTAATTTCCGAAAACGGCCGCGACCAGCCAAACCGCTGCAAAAACACCGACAATATTCGCCAACAGCGCGCAGGGCAGTGTATACCGTGTTTTGCGTACACCGACAGAAAGAAAATACAGGCTCATGGTATAAAACACCGTTTCCGTACAGCTCATCATAACCGATGCGGTACGCCCCAGAAACGAATCCGGACCGAAGTTCGCGAAAATATCCGTCAAAAGCCCCGTTGCCGCGGAGGAGGAAACCAGCCGCACAAGACTCAGCGGCGCGAGCTCCGCCGGAAACCCGATTTTTTCCGCCGCCGGACGCAGAATATCCGTCATGATTTCCAGAAGCCCGCCAGCCCGCACAACTTCCACTGCCATAATCAGCCCGATCAGTGTCGGCAGTATGTCAATCACCGTCTGCAAGCCCTCTTTCGCGCCTTCCAGAAACGTTTCATATATGTCTACTTTTTTCAGACAGCCGAATACCACGATAAACAGTACCGTTACCGGTATGATAAAATCCGAAAGAGTCAGCAGAAATTGCATTTCAGGCCCTCCCTTCCAGTAATTTCGCTGCCGCAACGCCTACAAGCGTTGTTACGAGCGTAGCGGCAATGCCAACGCCTACAATTTCCGCGGGCGCGGCAGAGCCGTATTCCGAACGGTACGCCAGAATGTTCACCGTCACAAGTTGCAGGGAGGACATGTTTACCGTCAGGAACATGCACATTGCCCCCGTTGCGCGTCCCTTGTCGCGGTTCAGCTTTTGCAGTTCCTTCATCGCCATCAGTCCGGCGGGTGTCGCCGCCCAGCCCAGACCCAGAAAATTTGCGGCGAAATTTGCCGCTATGTACTGTCGGGCGCGGTGTCCCCTCGGCACAGAGGGAAACAGGAAATCCATCAGCGGCGTGAGCTTTTCCGCAAGGCTGTCAATCATGCCGCCGCGCTCTGCGATTTTCAGTATGCCCGACCAGACCGCCACAACCCCTGCCATCGTAAACGCCAGTTCCAGCGCGCTTTTCCCGCCGGTGATGACTGCCCGCGTCACGAGGTCCATGCGTCCCAGAAACGCGCCTGTTATGATTCCGCCGATTACAAAAAATCCCCAAATTCCATTTAGCATTGCCGTCCCCCCTTTCCATCCAGTCTATGTCTGCCCGCGCCTGTTCATGTTGTGTTTCCGCGGTTTTTTCCGGAAAAACGTCCGTCTGGAAGGTTTATATTGCTATTTTTGCCGCTTTATGCTAAAATTTCGTTAAGATTTATGATTAAGGTACTACGAAGCTGAAAAATAGGAGTGACTGCCATTCAGGAGGACGCGGATATGAAATCAACAGGAATAGTCAGAAAAGTAGATGAGTTGGGCAGAGTAGTGCTGCCGATTGAGCTCCGCCGTAATATGGGAATTGAAATCAAGGATTCTCTGGAGATCTTTGTGGAGGACAATATGATCATATTGAAAAAATATGAACCGGCGGATATTTTTACCGGCAGTATGGAAGATTTGATAGACTATAAGGGAAAAAAGGTATCCAGAGCCTCTATCTTAGAGATGGTACGGATTGCCGGAATGGAAGTAAAGGAATAAGAGTCCGAAATAATCCATACACATCCTGCTTGCAGCTTTTGCGCCATGCTTCGTTGCTTTTTCTTGCAGGGCGGACAGCCCCCCTGCGAAAAACCGCCTTGTCTGGCATAAAATCTGGCGGCGTAATCTGTGTGCGTTTTATTTCGGGACAGACTCTAAATTTTTTGGAAGGATAAAGGCATTGCCGCCCGCGTTTTTTGGTGCAGGCGGCTTGTTTTGTTTATCCCTCCTGAGAAGGATTTTCTGAGGTATGCTTTTCCCACGGCTTATGGCGGTAAAAGGCGTAGGAGAGCAGTGTGGAAAGCGTCCAGCCAAACGGCCAGGAAAGCCATATTCCAGCCGCGCCCATGCGCATCCCCTTTGCGAACAGGAATGCCAGCAGGACGCGCAGAAGCAGGTCTGTAAACGTTGTCGTCATAAAATACAGCATCGCGCTGCCGCCCCGCAGTACGCCGTCGCACATGACCTTTACCATCACGATGATATAAAACGGCGCGACAGTACGCAGAAACGCCGCGCCGGCCTGAAGTGCGGCGGGGCTTTCCCCTGCTTTCAGGAACAGTCCGGCGGAAAAGCTGCTGAAAAAGAAATACAGCAGTATAAATGGCACGCAGACGATTGCCCCGAGCAGTACCCCCGCCCGAAAGCCTTCCTGTACACGTTCCTTTTTTCCCGCGCCTAAATTCTGGGCGGTAAAGGAAGAAAGCCCGTTGGAGAGCGTTGTCATGCATGTGACGGAAAATGTATTCAGCTTGATTGCCGCGGAATATCCGGCAATGACAGCCGAGCCGAAGCTGTTTACCAGCGACTGTATGAACAGATTGCCGACAGAAACAAAGCAGTGCTGCAATATGCTGGGAATTGCCACAACGGCCACGCGCCCGAGCGTATGCAGGGAAAAAATACGGTAGGGCTCTGTGGTTTTCAACTGTGCCAGACGGTGCAGCAGGGAAAGCAGCGCGAGCAGGGACGCCGCGCCCTGCGCCAGAAGCGTTGCCCATGCTACGCCCGCAACGCCTTTTTTCAGCGCGATGACGAAAAAAATATCCAGCGCGATATTCCCCAGCGAGGAACCGATAAGGAAATATAACGGCGTGCGGGAATCGCCGAGGGAGGTAAATATCCCCGTGCAGACGTTGTACAGGAACAGGAATACAAACCCCAGCGTATAGATGCGCAGATAGAGGGAGGCGTCGCGGAAAATGTTTTCCGGCGTGAGTATGAGCCGGAGCATTGCGTCGCCCTGCCAGAGCCCCAGTGCTGTGATAAGCAGGCTGCAGCCTGCGCAGGCGAAGAATATCGTGCAGACGGCTGTTTTCAGTCTGCCGTAGTGTCTGCTGCCGAAAAGCGTAGAAACTACAACCGCGCAGCCGATGCTGCTTCCGACCGCCACCGCCATGTAGATCATCGTAATGGGATAAGACGCGCCGACAGCCGCCAGCGCGTCCTCCCCGATGAAACGCCCTGCGATTACGCTGTCAACGATGTTGTAAAGCTGCTGGAACACAACGCTCAGCAGCATGGGAATAGAAAAGGCCCAGAGCACTCTGCGGCTACTGCCTTCCGTTAAATCTGTATTCATGGTAAATCTCTCCTTTGGGTGCTCAAAGCCTTTCCGTAGATAAAATATGCGCAGACTTGGGAAAGGGCAGCCCGTCCAGGCAGTGTCGTTATAAGTCATGTATATGTATTTTCGAGCATAATTTGGGCGGATTTCACGCAAAAATTCGCAAGCGTACTGACGGTACGGCAAGAATTTTTAACGAAAAAGCCGACAAAATTTGCCGGAAAGGTGTGTACAGACACTTGTGACGACGCTGCCTAATATTTCAGGCTGCCTTTCTCGATATGTTTCTGTATGATTTGCTCCGTTACCTCGAACAGCTTTTCAGACCCCAGCTTTGTTTTTGCCTGCCTGCCGTAAACCTGTTCCGCCGTAACGTTGTGCGCCAGCCAGTCGCCGCCGTTGTTGCTGTTGTTTAAAAGCAGCGGCTGAAAGTTGTCCATAGCGCGCGCGAATTTTGCCTCCGCCGTTTCGTATGCTTCAAATTCGTCAAATAACGCAGTCAGCTCTGCTTTCTGTTCATCAGGCAGTATGGAAAAAATACGTTCTTTAGCGGCGTCCTCTCTTGCCTTCTGCGTTTTCAGGCCCTCCGTATCATAGGCGTAGGTATCCCCCGCGTCAATTTCGACAATATCATGAATCAGGCACATCAGCATCACCTTTGCAATGTCTATGGGCTCGTTCGCGTATTCCCGGAACAGGTACGCCATAATTGCCATGTGCCAGGAATGCTCGGCGTCGTTTTCGTTTCTGCCGCCATTGGACAGATGTGTCTGCCGGAATATATTTTTCACTTTGTCGATTTCCAAAGCAAATGCTATCTGCTTTTCGATGCGTTTATCCATATTTTTCACCTGTTCCATGCCTGCCCCGCCGCGCCGTTACACATTGAACCTAAACAGCACAACGTCCCCGTCTTTTACGACATACTCCTTGCCCTCGGAGCGGACAAGCCCCTGTTCCTTCGCGGCGTTATACGAGCCAAGACGCATCAGGTCATCATACGCTACGACCTCCGCGCGGATAAACCCGCGTTCAAAATCGCTGTGAATCTTCCCCGCCGCCTGTGGTGCTTTTGTGCCGTTTACAATCGTCCAGGCGCGGGATTCCTGCGGCCCTGCCGTCAGATAGCTGATAAGCCCCAGCAGCTTATAGCTTGCGGCAATGAGCCTGTCCAGCCCGCTTGTTTCCACGCCCAGCTCGGCAAGAAATTCGCGCTTGTCGGCATCGTCCAAATCGGAAATTTCCTCCTCGATTTTTGCGCAGAGCACAAACACCTCGCTGCCCTCTGCCTTCGCGTAATCCCGCACGCGCCCCACAAATGCATTGGATGCACCGTCATCCGCCAAATCATCTTCTGCGACATTTGCGGCATAAAGCACAGGTTTGGAGGTCAGCAGCGTCAGCGTTTCCGCAAAAGCGGCGTCCTCCGGCGTGTCATGCTCTACGGCGCGCGCAGGCTTGCCCTGCTCCAGGGTCTCTTTTATTTTTTGCAGGATATCCATTTCATGCTGGAGAGATTTGTCTGCCTTTGCCATTTTGCCTGTTTTGGCAATGCGCCGTTCCAGAATTTCCAAATCAGAAAATACCAGTTCCAGATTGATCGTTTCGATATCCCGAATCGGGTCGATAGAGCCGTCCACATGGACAACGTTGGTATCCTCGAAGCAGCGTACAACATGGACAATCGCGTCCACCTCGCGGATGTGAGAGAGGAATTTATTTCCCAAACCCTCGCCTTTGCTTGCCCCGCGTACAAGCCCCGCAATGTCCACAAATTCAATGACTGCGGGTGTTGTCTTTGCGGAATCATACATTTCCGTCAGTTTTGCAAGCCGTTCGTCCGGTACGGGAACAACGCCCACATTCGGGTCGATGGTGCAGAAGGGATAGTTAGCGGCTTCAGCCTTTCCCAGCGTCATAGAATTAAACAGGGTGCTTTTGCCCACATTGGGCAGACCCACAATACCTAGCTTCATATCGTTTCTTCCTTTCCAAGCGTATAAACTCTTTATCCGTTACCCATTATAGCGAAAAGCGCGGGAAATAGCAAGGCGGTTTCTTGCCTTACCCGTCAGGATTGGGTGTGCCTCCTTCGTGGAAATCCACCCTTTTGTTAAATACAGCCAAAAAAGCCCCGCTGAGGTCTTTTGTGCATGCAAACAATACCCATTGCTCAGCTTCCTCTCCATAAAGGCGGCTTGACTTAAGAAAACAGATTTCCCTTTTCGATTGATTTCTTAAGTCAAACGCTGACGGCAGTTGCCAGAGAAAATTTCTTCTGAAAAGGGATTCCCACTGAAAAATCTTGATTTTTCAGACATTTCAAAAAAGAAATTTTTTTATGGCAACGCCCATATGCGGGTATGCGTTTGCAATCAGGCATTCAATCGTACAGCCGTTGTCTAAAGTGACCCGCAGGTCATTCCAGGGGCTTACTTCTATGGAGCATACAGTGCCGCCGATAATTTCCGTCCGGAATTTCTCCATATTGTACCATTCATCGTTATGACTGCTTTCCGCCGCGCCTGCCAAACAGCAGCAGAGCGGAAAACAACGCGAATAACACCCCGATAAAAGCGGCGTATGCCTTTGTATCCGCCGAGGTAATATAAAAACCGTTCTGCGGCGCGGCTGTAATATCCTTCACGGAAACGCGTGTATATCTCTTTCCTTCTTCCACCTGAAATCCTCCTTCTGTCATAGCTTTCATATTTTTGCAGCTTTTATTTTTATCCAGTATAACCGAAAACAAACAAAACAGCCAGAACTTACTGCAATAAAAAATCCGGCGGATCGGGATACTAGAAAAAAAGGAGGCGGGAAAATGAAAAAAAGGAGCGGTATATTTTTTCTTTTGGCGGCAGTCGCGCTTTTTTGTGCGGGCTGTCGTGCGGAGGCAACGGAAAACAACCTTTCACAGCTGCATTTTGTGAAATATGACGATATGATGGGAGATAAAACGCAGGAGGAACGGGCGGCGGCAATCAAGAAACGTTTAGGCCAGATGGACGGCATACTGGGCAGCGCGGTTGTTGTGGAAGGGCATACGGCAATCATCGGGCTGCGTACAGACGGCACAGAGCAGGAAAAGCTCCGTCAGCTCCGGCGGGCGGCGGATACGGCGGCAAAGGACGCGGACGAATACATCGAAAGCACATCTATAACCACAAACGGCAGAATCGTTGCATTGATTGAGGAAATGGAGCGGAAACGAGCCGGATAACTGTGCCGCCGCTGTATTAAGTTTTGCTTAATATAGCTATTATGACTTATAGATTTACTTTATATAAAAACTGTTCTATACTGAGCCTGTAAACAAAAGCAGGGCGAAAAGCCTGAAGGTACACAGCAGCGCAGCGCGCATACCTGACGTACAACACAGCATGCTGGCAATATCCGGTTCACGTTAAATTCGCATTTCAGGCAAGGAGGAATGGTTATGAATAAAGAAAGAAAACAATATGCAAGGGTTTCTGGTATTTCCCTCATTTTAAGCGTTGCAGCCGCATTTTTCTGGGAACAGGCAGGGTATGCGTTGCCCTCTGTTCAGGGTGCCGCTGCGTTAGCATTCGGGGCGTTATATATCTTCTGCGGGATTCAGGCTTCCCTTCTCGTTCCGCCGGAGGAACCGAAAAAAGAAAATGAGGTCAGAGATACACAAGGGGAGATACGCCAGCGCGCGGCATGAAACATTCCGCCAGTCAAAATCCTGCCCCTGTTAAAGAAAAACCGGAGAGTTTCCTCTCCGGTTTTTGCATGTTCGTTTTTTGTTGTAAAGATATCAATACTTATCGCCGTAGGATACAGTCGAAGAATTGAAATCGTTGTAGTCATAATCGTCATAGCTTGCCTCAGGCGCAGTGCTTACCGCAGGCTCGGAATAGCTGGGAGCCGGAGCGGAGTAAGAACCGGAGGAAACATTGGAGCTGAGTTTGAATTTTGCAACCAGGTTCTTGAGGATGTTGGACTGACCGGAAAGCTCCTCGCTGGCGGCTGCACTCTGCTCAGCCGTTGCGGAGTTCGTCTGTACAACAGAGGAAATCTGGTCAATACCGATGGAAACCTGTGCAATGGAGCTTGCCTGCTCGGAAGAAGCATCATTGATTTTTTCAACCAGCGTAACAATTTCCCCTGCGCCCGCAACGGAAACCCGAAGGGATTCTGCCGTAGCGGAAGCGATGGATGCGCCGTTTTCTACCGCGCGGATAGATGTTTCAATCAGCGCGGCCGTATTCTTGGAAGCCTCCGCGCTCTTAGCCGCAAGGTTGCGTACTTCATCAGCTACAACAGCAAAGCCCTTGCCTGCCGTGCCGGCACGCGCTGCCTCAACAGCCGCGTTCAGTGCAAGAATATTGGTCTGGAATGCAATATCTTCAATCGTCTTGATAATTTTGCCGATTTCATTGGAGCTGGAAGTAATATCGCCCATAGCTTCGATCAGCGCGCTCATCTGCTGATTGCTGTTTTCCAGATCGCTGCCTACGGAACGCGCGCGCTCCATAGCGTCGTTCGCGCTCTTCGCGTTTTCGTTGACCCTTGTAGAGATTTCATTGATGGTTGCCGCAAGTTCTTCTACGGAGCTTGCCTGTTCTGTCGCGCCCTGGCTCAGTGCCTGGGAGCCTGTCGCTACCTGATCGGAACCGCTTGCTACCTGATCGGAGCTTTCATGAATCTGAAGCATCGCGTTGCTGATGTTGTCCTTCATGCCCTTCATGGATTCCAGCAGAGGAGCAAGGTCGCCGACATAAAGATGGCGGACAGAGGATTTGACGTCAAAGTTGCCCTTTGCCATCTCGCCAAAGATAACGGACTGGTCATCAAAAACGTTTCTCAGGTGAAGGAGAATAGATTCCGTCGTATTCACAAGGTCGCGCACTTCGTCCTCACTCTTTACTGTAGGGCAGGGGGAATGCACATCGCCCTGTTTGAACAGATTCAGACGTTCCACACATTCCTTAATGGGAACTGCGATGCTGTTCGCAATGCCTGTGCCAAGGAAGATAGAAAGCAGAATGCCGACAATGATCAAAGCAACAATGATTACAAGGCTGATCATCATGCTTCTGGAAAGGCTTGCGTTAAGCGCGTTCCCCTGGGAATCCTTGAGCGTCATAAGGTCCTGTGCCGATGCGGAAAAATCCTGATAAGCGGGGAGCAGGCTGTTTTCAATCTCATACATCAGCGCGTTGCGTTCCTCTTCGGTGGTGATTGCGTTGATTTTGTTGATGATGGTCTGTGCCTGTGCCGTATACGCTTTGAATTTTGTATCGGTATTGCTGAACATTGCCTTGCCTTCGTCTGTGGAAAGGCTTGCCTGAATAGCGGGTATGTAGGTATCCACAGTTTTCATGCATTCGTTGTATGCGGAAATCTGTTCCTGTCTGGAGTTTGCATCAAGCAGGGCAGCCGCATTGCTCAAAGCTGTGTTTGCTTCTGAAATATTCACCAGGGCCATGCCAATGTCGCCCTGCGCGAAGCCGTAGTTTTCCATTGCCGCGGAATACTTCGTTGTGATGTCTTTCGCTATGACTGCGCCGAGAACACTGGAGATACTCGTAATCGCCGCAATCAGAAAGAACGAAATAATCAGCTTTTTCTTGAGTTTCATTTTTCTAAACATAATTGCGTTCCCCCTTAGGTCTTTTAACATTAAGTTGTGACATATATTTGTGTATGAGGCGGAAAAGGACAGACCACCCCCGCCCGGTGAAACTAATCCCTGATTATATCGACCAGAAAAGTATAATTATTAGTGTTTCTGAAAAATTTTTTGGCCAGGTTCAGGGATGCGGTGCGTCCCGCGCTGCTGTGTCCGCCTGCGTGGAACAGCTTAAATATTATATTACCATAAGCTGTCCAAAAAAGCTAGAGGTTTTGACAAATAGAAACAGAAACACAAATGAAAATATGGAAAAATGCAATTTTTACCAGAAAATTGCGCAAAATTTGATACATTCCGTAAAATCTGTCCGTAAAGTGCAGAATCTTATGCACAATATGCATGAATAAAGAAGTATAAAATAGCATATCTTGTGTTTTCTGAAGGGGAAAAGAGGAAAATAAAGCGCGTTCGACAAAAGAATTTGAGAATGATTAAAATACGGCAGAAACTCTCATTTTTGTTGACAATTTGCAAAAAATCGTATAGTATTTTACATATACGCTGGAAATAGGGTGTCGGAATATGTCTGCTTGCAGGTTGACCGTAATCTGCGCACACATTATGAATAGGACAGCATATGATACAGAAAGGCAGGGGGCAGGACGATGAGTATCTTTTCAAGCAATTCCATGTTCCTGATGGAAAAATCCATTGACTATCTCTGGAAGAAGCAGATAGTCTCAGCGAACAATGTTACAAACAGCGAAACGCCGAATTTCAAAAGCAGTTACGTTACATTCGAGGAAGAAATGCGCCAGCATATCGGGCAGCTGCGTGAACCGAATGCGCGCAGAATCAGGCAGCGCATATCGGAGGTTTCTCCCCGTGTGCATACAACGTATGATGAGGTCAATAAAATGGACAACAGTAATGTAGACCTTGTCGCGGAGCAGACGGAGCTTGCAAAGAGCGGTATCCAGTATGAATATGCAACGAGGGCGATCAGCGATGATTATATGCGCCTCCGCACGGCAATCAAAGGGCAGTAACGTCCCGTCTGAATACCGGCATTGATTTAAGGAGGAATGGAAGATGGGTTTTTTGAATGGCATGGATATCTGCGCGTCCGGCATGACGGCTCAGTGGCTGCGCATGGACGTTGCTTCCGAAAATATAACAAACGCGGATACAACCAGAACGGAAGGCGGCGGTCCTTACCGCCGGAAAATGGTGGTATTTGAACCAACGAACCAGAATGCGAGCTTTCATAAGTATCTGCTGCGGGAAAAAAATAAACAGCAGTATCTGTATGGCGGCGGCGTGAAGGTGGCGGAAATCGTGGAAGACGAGAGACCGTTTGAAATGGTTTATGACCCGACACATCCCGATGCAAACGCGGATGGCTATGTGGAGCGTCCCAATGTAGATATCCTGAAAGAAACGATAGACAGTATGGCGGCAAGCCGCGCGTATGATGCATCTCTTACAGCCTTCAATATTTTTAAGACAATGGCTGGAAGGGCTTTGGAGATCGGGAAATAAGCCCCGTACAGCGGACGGATGACCGACGCAGGAAAGCGGGAGGGCATACGGACATTGGACGGGCGAACACGTGAGCAGGGAAGGCGCTCAGCCTGAGCTGCGAACGGGGGCGAGGATTGCGGGAGCGCGGAAGCGCGGAGCAATCCGGCTTATTTTGAAAGACCTGCGGCCCCGAACAGCGGACGGATGACCGACGCGGGAAAGCGGGAGGGCATACGGACATTGGACGGGCGAACACGTGAGCAGGGAAGGCGGTCAGCCTGAGCTGCGAACGGGGGCGAGGATTGCGGGAGCGCAGAAGCGCGGAGCAATCCGGCGAATCTGATAAGACTGGTACAGAAAAAAGCGCAAAGTACAAACCGGACCGACTGTTTTTTCGATGATTCGGAAAACGAGTGATATAATTTTGAGAATAATATGGAGGGGTTTCAGATGTTCATTGAACCTATGACCGCCCTGAGTGCGGTTGAGAAAAATAAAAATACATTTTTTAATCCTGTAGTGCCGAAAGTGGACGGCGGCAGCGTATTCCGCGATATTTTCCTAAACGCGGTGGACGAAGTGCGGCGGACAGATCAGGACTATTCCGAAAAGGAATACCTTTTTGCAACCGGTCAGCTGGAAGATCCCCACGCGCTGACGATCGCATCCACAAAGGCGCAAACCTCCGTGGATTTTTTGGTCACACTGCGCAACAGAGCTTTGGATACCTATAATGAGCTGATGAGAATGAACATTTAATTTCTTATTTTTGCAGACGTCCGGCGGAGGTTTTTTTGTCGGCGGGGGGCCTGCGGCGCGGGAGCGCAAGACTACAAGAGAGTAAGAGGGATGGAACGTGAAAGAGCGTCTATTAAATATCTGGCAGAATGTAAAAGAAAAGGCCTCCGCTCTGAGCAGCAGGACGAAAAAGCTGATTATCGGCGCGCTTGTCCTTGTGATTCTGGTTTCCGTCGGTTTGGCTGTCTGGCTGAATACAAGGCCCTATGAGGTGCTGTTCAGCGGGCTGTCGAATGAAGAAGCCAGCGAAATCATGGGAAAGCTCCAGGAGGATGCGGTAGATTATAAATATCAGAACGATGGAACGATACTCGTTCCGGCGGCGCAGGAGGAGCTTTTGAAAGCCCAGCTTGTTTATGAGGGGTATCCCAAAAGCGGGTTTACATACAGCGCATATTCGGAGAAGGTCAGCCTGACGACGACGGAATCGGAGAAAGCGCACTATGAGCTTGTGGATTTGCAGAATAAAATTGGCGCGACAATTTCGCTTTTCCCCAATATCAAAGATGCGAAGGTCATTATCGCACTGGGCGAGGATAACCGCTATGTACTGAACAATGAGGATAAGACGGATGCCACCGCGTCCGTTACCGTTCTGACGAAGGACGGGGAAACAATTCCTGCCAAGACAGTCAAGGCGATACAGCAGCTGGTGTCCAAGAGCATTCCTGATGTAACATTTGAAAATGTTGTTGTACTCTGCAACGGACTGGAAGTGAGCGGAGAAGATGAAACCGAGGCGCAGACACTGGCGAGCAAGCTGAAAAATTCGCTCGAGCGGGATATGGAGAACCGCATCAGGCAGTCTGTTTCCAACGTGCTGCTGCCGATTTACGGCGAAGGGCATTACGAAGTATCCGTAAAGGCCGATATTGATATTAACAAAAAGCTGCGCGAACTTATCAACTATTCCGCGGAAGATCCGGAACGCAACACAGGCGTTATTTCCAGAGAGCAGGCGGGCTGGGAGATCAACCGCGAAAATCCGGTTGAGGGCGGCGTGCCCGGGACAGAAACAAATTCTGATATACCGATATATACCCGTATTACATCCGATGGTACGGAGAGCTTTGTCGGCGCGGATGGCGACATCAATTACCTTGTCGACCAACTGAAGGAACAGACGGAGATTACGGCGGGCGATCTGCGCGACCTGAGCGTAGCTGTTATCATTGACGGCAATACGCTGGGCAGTCTGGACAGGGAAGAACTGATTTCCCTTGTCGCAAGGGCGGCTGGCATAGACCCGACATTACAGAATGAAAGGGTCGAAGTGCTGAACGCGCCGTTCTATACAGAACCTGTGGAAGAACCGGTAAGTCCTGCGGGCATCTTCTCGACGTTTACACAGACACAGCTGCTTATCCTTGCGGCGATCGCAGCGGCAGTCCTGCTGCTGTTGATACTGGTAATCGTATTGCTTGTACGGCGCAGGAGGAAAAAACGCAGGCTGGAGGAAGAAGCCGAAGCGGCGGCGGCAGCAGAGGCGGCTGCGGCAGCGGCAATGGAAGAATACAGCCAGGCGGCACTGGGAGCTGTTCCGGCGGCCGATACGGATACCAGCGGCATGACGGACGATCTGCTCAACCTGCAGAACGAGCGCAGTTTGGAACTGAAGAACAAGATACGCGAATTTTCGGAGGAAAACCCCGAAATTGCAGCACAGCTTTTGAAGCGTTGGCTCAGAGGAGGCGAATCAGATGGCTGAAGCAGATAAATTATCACAGGAACAGAAGGCGGCAGCCGTTATCGTTTCGCTTGGCGTAGATAAGGCGTCAAAGCTATACAAGCACTTGGGACAGGAGGATCTCGAGCGGCTCACCGTCGAGATCGCCCGCCTTGGGCATATCGAGGCGGAAACAACGGAAACCGTACTGGATGAATTTTATAAAGAGTGTCTGACACAGAAGGTTGTGACGGACGGCGGCATCGAATACGCAAGAACGGTTCTGGAGAAGGCCTTTGGCGAGGAAACGGCGAATACGCTGCTCCAGAAGGTATCCAAGTCGCTGAAAGTTATGCCGTTTGCCTTCCTCAGCAAGACAAACAGCAAAAACCTCTTTTCGATACTGCAGCATGAACGCCCGCAGACCATCGCGCTGGTGCTCTCCTATGTGGAGCCTACGCAGGCGGCAGACGTTATCGTTATGCTGCCGGATGAAATGAAGCTGCGTGTTGTTACAAACATTGCAAAAATGGACAGCGCGTCCCCCGAAGCCATCAAGCTGGTGGAGGCGGAAATGCAGAAAAAATTTTCCACGATACTTACGACGGACTTTACACACGTGGGCGGCGTAGATTATATCGCGGAAGTAATGAACAACATGGACAGAAGCAACGAGAAATCCATTTTCGAGGGCCTCAACAGAGAGGACGAAGAACTCTCCGCCGAGATCCGCAAGAAAATGTTCGTGTTCGAGGATATCCTCACTATGGACGCGCGTTCTATCCAGCGTTTCCTGCGCGACTGCGACCAGAAAGACCTTGTGCTTGCGCTCAAAGGCACTACGGCAGAGGTTGCGAATGTTATCTTCGCAAACGTATCCTCGCGTATGGCTGAAAATATCAAGTCTGACCTTGAGATTACAGTCAACGTAAGGCTGCAGGATGTTGAAGAAGCACAGCAGAGGATTGTACAGATTATCAGAACCCTTGAAGACCGCGGCGAAGTCGTTATCATGAAGGGCGGAAAGGGTGATATTATTGCCTAATCTTCTGAAGTTCTACCATAAAAAGCAAGTGGAGAAGTACAGTTTCAACGAATATCTGGAGGAAGCGAAAAAAACGCAGCCGGAGGAGGAAATTGTGCCTGAGCCGGAGGAGCCCATCACGGAGGAACTGGAAGAAGCTGCGCTGGAAGAACCGGAGGAGCCGGAAGAAATCCTTCCGGAAGAGCCAGAAGAACCGCAGGAGGAACCGGAAAGCATGGGCATGGGCGACGCGCTTGCCCGCATCCATGCGGAGGAAATTCTTTCTCAGGCACGGGAGGAGGCAGAAGCAATGCTTGCCCGCGCAAGAGAGGAGGCCGAGCGGCTGAAAAGCCAGGCGTATGACAGCGGCTATGAGGCAGGCTATGAAAAAGGGTATGACGAGGGCCATGCCAAAAGCATGACGGACGTCAGGGAAACTATGGACACACAATGCAGGGTTTATCTGGAGGAAATCCGCGAAACGGTGGACGAGGTCAGCCGGATGAAAGAGGAAATGCTCCAGAAATATAAACATGATTTGAAAAATATCGCCGTTGCCATTGGCGAAAAGGTGATACAGGTCAGCCTGAAATCCAGCGGGAGCGTCATTGAGCGAATGATTGTGACGGCAACGGAACGGCTGAAAACAAGGGAGTGGGCAAAGATTTACATTGCCCGCACAGATGCGGACCTGATGGTGCAGGGAGATCTGGATATCCTCAAAGCCATCTCCCGCCTTTCCCCCAACCTGAAAGTTGTCGCGATGGAAAATGAAAAGCCCGGAACGGTCATTATCGAACTTCCGGACGAAATCATTGACGCAAGCGCGTCCACACAGGTGGAAAATATCAAGGAAATACTGAATAACAGCGGGATGTGAGGCCTTTCGGCTTCAAAAAAGGCTCAGGCCTCGCCTTCAAGCCTTTTTTGAGGGACTGGCGGTATAAAGAGACTCGTTCCGGCGGTTTGCGGTCGCAAACATTGAAACTCGCTCTTTTCCTCGGACGGGCAAAGCCCGCCCTGCGGATTAAATTTGGGAAACGCTTCGTTTCCCAAACCCTTCCGCGGCGACGCAAGAGGGATTGGGACGAAAAATTTTATATAGAATACCGGCAAAACTCAGTTTTGCCCATTAAAGTTTAGGATTGAACCCTTTTCAAAGGGTTCACAGGGGGGTTGGGGACAGAGTCCCCAAGGTCTTAAGGTTTAGCGGAGGTCCTTTAATGTTCAGGAATATGCCGGATATGATTTACAACGCCGAAACCATCAGTCACATCGGCAAAATAGAGAATATCGTAGGAATGACGATAGAGGCTTCCGGCGGAAAAGCCGCTATTGGCGATATCTGCCATATTTACAGTGAGAATGCCCGCGGGCAGGCACTGGCGGAAGTCGTTGGCTTTAAGAATGACAGAATCCTGCTCATGCCCTACGACAACATGACGGGGCTTGCGGCAGGAAACTTTGTCCGCAATACCAGACAGCAGCTGAGAATACCTGTGGGAGATTTCCTGAAGGGAAGAATCATTGACGCGCTGGGCAGGCCCATAGACGGACTTTCCGGTTTTAAGCCGGACCAGTTCTTTTCCATAGAGAACCCGTACATCAATCCCCTTTCCCGCCCGCCGATCAGCGAGCGCATGGACTTTGGCATTAAAGCCATAGACGGCACGCTCTCCATCGGCAAGGGGCAGAGGGTCGGAATATTTGCCGGCAGCGGCGTTGGCAAAAGTACGCTGCTCGGCATGATTGCAAAAAATGTGAAAGCCGATATCAACGTAATCGCACTTGTGGGCGAGCGTGGACGAGAGGTTTTGGAGTTTGTCCGCAACGATTTGGGCGAAGCGGGGCTTGCGCGTTCCATATTGGTGGTTGCCACCAGCGACCAGTCCGCAATGCTTCGGTCGAAATGCCCCGTTGTCGCAACGGCGATTGCGGAGTATTTCAAAGGGCAGGGCAAGGACGTCCTGCTGATGATGGACTCCCTGACGCGTTTTTCCATGGCGCAGAGGGAGATCGGGCTTGCCGTTGGCGAGCCTCCCATAGCAAGAGGCTATACGCCTTCTATATACGCCGAGCTGCCTAAGCTGCTGGAGCGCAGCGGCAATTTCGAGGAAGGCTCTATCACCGGAATTTATACGGTTCTGGTGGAGGGCGATGATACAAATGAACCAATCGCCGATACGGTCCGCGGTATTTTGGACGGGCATATCGTGCTGACGAGGAAACTGGCAAATTCAAACCATTTCCCTGCCATAGACGTAAACGCAAGCATTTCCAGACTTATGAACGCCATTGTCAGCAAGGAGCACCGCGCGCTGGCGTCAAAGCTGCGGGATATTCTGAGCGTTTATGAAAAAAATTCTGATCTGATTTCCATTGGCGCGTATAAGGCTGGAACGAACCCCAGCGTAGATTACGCGATTTCCAAAATAGACCTTGTGAATGGTTTCCTGAAGCAGGGAATTAACGAAAGCTTTGATTATGATGAAGTGATGCATTCCTTGGAGCATATCCTTTCCTGAACGGCACCAGCCTGAAGGGGAGGAGCATAAAGGGAGGAAAAAATTTTGAAAAAGTTTTCATTTAAGCTGGAGCCTGTATTGAAATACAAGAATGACAGACTGGAAATGCTGCGGAACGAACACGCAGGCATACTGCGGCGGATACGGGCACAGGAAGATAAAATAGCCGGACTGGAACAGGAACGGGACGCCTGCGCGGCGGAGTTTAACGCAAAAAAGCTGAGCGGGATCATTCCTGTCGAGGCTGTCAATTACCAGAATTACCTGAACCGCCAGAACCATATCATACGGCGGGAATATACTGTTCTGGAACGTATCCGGAAGGAAGAGGAACAGAAAAAGGAAGAAATACTTGAGGCTAAGAAGGAATCCCTTTCCATTGAAAAGCTGAAAGAAATCACTATGGAGGAATACCGCAGGGAAGCCAGCAAGGAGAACGAAATGTTTATTGAAGAATTTGTTTCCAACAGCAGGGCTGCGGCACGCGGCGTCTGACAAATGTTGTCATATAAAATTTCTGCCTGAAATGCATGGAAGGCATTGAAAGAATTGCCTGAATATGGTAAAACAGATTAAGGACTGAGGAAGGAAACTTCTGTTTCGATAAAATGGGAATATGCAGTTAATTATTTTTAGAGGGTCATTCCATTTTTATAAAATGTTAATGATAAAAATATTATTTTAAGGAGGTGGACGATGTGGTAGCAGGCAAAAATGCGTTATCGGGCGGTGCTGACATTCTTTCGGTTGCAAGCAAGATAAACATGGCTAAACCGAAAAAGAACAATGACAGCGAATTTAAGACCATGCTTGACAAAAACGCACAAAACACACAGCAGAACACACAGAACACCGATGCGGCCGCGAAGCCGGAGGCACCGAGCAAGGAGAATCCTCCAGCTGCGGAGAATGGCGCAGAAGTTCCGAAAGAGGAAAATGTGGAAGAAAGCGGAATTGTGCTTGAGGTTGCGGCGCAGTTCGTAGTCCTTCCCGAGCAGGAACGCGCATCGCTGAACTGGGCGGAGGAAACCCCTGCCGAAATTTCGGGCAAGATTACCGAAACAGAAAGCGTGGGCGAGGTTGTGAAAGGCGCGGCGGAGGCCGGCACACAGCAGAAGGATTCGCAGGCCACATTGACCAAAGATGAATCCGGGCTTTTCGGACAGAACCAGAAGGGCGCGGAAGAAGGCGGCGAAACTGTCAAAACTGTGGAAACGCCTGACGCTGGGAAAAACCAGCAGACAGAAACAGTAAAGGAAGTAAAGGTACAGGGGACAGAGGAAACGAAGCAGGACGGCGCGGCTGAAAAGACAGGCGCGAAAGTCGAAACAGATGCGGCAAAGGGGACTGCGAAGGAAGAAAACGCGTCTGCGCAGGACGTAAGCGCGCATACGGCGGCACCAAAGGGCGTGCAGGATGATGATATGCTGAACTTTAAGGTCGGCGAATCCGTCAAACTGGCAGAACCCAAGGCGGCGCAGGAAATGGCGGATACCATAATGGTGCGGGCAGCACAGGGCAACAGGGAGTTTGAGATGCAGTTGAACCCTGAAGAACTGGGCAAGGTAAAAATCAAAATGGTATTCGAAGAAGGCAAAATACACATCGCAATGACGTGCGACAATCAGAAGGCTATGGATCTGCTTTCTTCTACAAGCAGCCGTCTGAAAGAAATGATTGAGGAGCGCACAGGCAGCGAAGTAAACGTACATGTGGAACAGGAAAGCGAAACGCCATACCACGAGCAGGAAAAGCAGAACGGTAAGGAAAATGACGCGCAGCAGAACACGAACCGCAAACAGGGCGGCAAGGAAAGCGCGGATTCTGTGGATTTTATCCAGCAGTTGAGGCTTGGCCTTGTGGAGGCGGAATAAAGAAACAAAAATATCCGGAAAAGGAGGAATGACAGATGGATGCAGTAAACAAGAAGTATGAAGGCAGCATAGCACAGACGACACCTGTGTGGAAAAACGAAAAAAATGAGATTGCACAAAAACCATTGAATTACAAGGACAATACTACACTGGATATGGACGATTTCTACGCGCTGATGGCGGCGGAAATGCAGTATCAGGACGTATTGAATCCCGAAAGCAATACATCCGAAATGATGAACCAGATGGTGCAGATGTCCATGATAAACGCGATACAGGACATGATGACAATGTCTATGACATCTTATGCCAGCTCTATGATGGGGAAAGAGGTTACGCTTGCGGATTCTTCGACTGGCAAGATAGAGACCATCACAGGCGTTGTGGAGGGCGTTAACCTTTACGGCGGGACACCGACAATCGTTGTAAACGGCAAGACATATTCCCTGACGCAGATTATGGGTCTGGGCAAGCCAGCGGAAACAACGAAGCCGGAAGAGAAACCAGAACCGGAAGAACCTGATGAGGAGAAACCACCAGTGACAGGCGGTGACGAAGAACAGAAACCACCGGTAACAGGCGGTGACGAAGAACAGAAACCGCCAGTAACAGGCGACGGAGAGCAGAATCCGCCAGTAACAGGCGACGGAGAGCAGAATCCGCCAGTAACAGGCGGCGAAGAGCAGAATCCACCGACAACAGAAGGCGGCAATGAGAATCCACCGACAACAGAAGGTGGCGGCGAACAGGCATAACGCACAGCGGCACGAAAGGGAAATAACGAGGTGAGCCCAGTGACGAACTCTATCAGAAATAACAGCGTATATAATGTCCAGAATGGGCAGAAACTCCAAAACATTGCTGCAAAACGGGCTGGCGGCGGTTTTGACGCCATGTTGCAGCAGGAAATTCAAAAGGCCGACGGGCTCCAGTTTTCCAAGCACTCCAAGGAGCGCATAGAACAGAGAGGTATTTCCCTGACGGAGGAGCTGATGGCAGACCTGAACGCGGCGGCAGGCAAGGCAAGGCTGCGCGGCGCGCGGGATGTGGTTATGATTGGGCATGACGCGGCTTTTATTGTAAATGTTACAAACAACATGGTGGTAACTGCCATGAATGGCGAAGAAATGAAGGACAACATTTTTACGAATATTGACAGCGCCGTAATATTATAAGCTGGACCCGTTTTGGGAGGCTTCCGGAGCATCTGAAGCTATGCTCCTTATGATACGGCATACTTGAAAGGGAGAGTGAACAATTTATGATCAGATCAATGTTTGCAGCAGTGGGCGGCCTTAGGGTACACCAGAACAGGCTGGACGTTGTCAGTAACAATATCGCTAACGTAAATACTTACGGCTTCAAGCCGGGGATGACATCGTTTAAGGAATCCATTTACCAGAATACTTATAATTCCGGCGGCGGTAACAATGTATACGGCGGCCAGAACCCCAGCCAGGTTGGTTACGGCGCGCAGCTTGCCGGCATTACGCTGGACTTCCAGCAGGGCGTCTATGAGCCTACGGGGCGCGGTCTGGACTGTATGATCAGCGGCACCGGCTTTTTCATGGTTGGCCCGAAGAACCTTGGTGCAGACGATGGCAGCGGTATTGTCAACATTGCTCCGGGTTCGGCGGAATCAAAGGCGGACGGCGACAAAGTGGATACCGATGGTCTTTCTGCATTACAACTGACAAGGGTTGGCAGATTCTTCATTGACGGCGATGGCTACGTGGTAGATGAAAACAGAAATGTGGTATATGGCTTCTATCAGAAGGACGGTATCAATCACCCTGCAACCGGTACGACAAAATTTGAGGCTCAAACAGGCGTGCTGGTTCCCCTGCGTGTTCCCGCGCTGAGCGTGGAAACAGGCGGCGGCGGTACTACGACACCTGGTACTCCTGGTACTAATAACACGAACGAAATTCACGAGGATACGCCGAGGCTGATCCTCGAGGGTATTTCCATTGACGGCAATGGCGTAATCACCGGTACATCTGGCGATACGATTTACTCTTTCGGCCAGGTCGCGCTCTGCAACGTACCCAACCAGGAAGCTCTGGAAAAAATCGGCGATTCCTACTACCAGATCAGGAAAAACACAGGTATCTGCGGCGGCTATGTTCCCGGCGATGGCAGCACAGGCAATTTGGTTACGAATGGTTTGGAAATGTCCAAGACAGACCTTGCGCAGGAAATCACAAGCATGATTATTGCGGAAAGAGGTTTGCAGGCAAACTCTAAAATGATAACAGTTTCTGATGAAGTGCTTCAGGAACTGATTAGCATGAAACGGTAATAAATATCAGTAAGCTCTCAGGCGGCCGGCGTGGCCCGGCCGCCGTCATTAAATCATTCTTGAGAATATCGGAGAGAGGAAAAGGACTATGATTAAGCTGACAAAACTGAACAATGAAATTTTTGTGGTGAACTGCAACCAGATTGAAAGTATTGAAAAAATTCCGGAAACGAAAATCGTTCTGATGAACAAGGACTTTTATATTGTTCAGGAGGATTTGGACGAGATCATTGAAAAGATTATAGAATTCAACGCGAAAATCACTGACCTTAACAAAAGGATACAGATTGTTCAGGATTGACACGCGCCTTCCGGAAAGGGAGTTGGGGGCGCGACAGGCTTTCCGAAAGAAAACGAATGTCGGCTGCCTGTGAGCAGGGCCGCGGAAGGCGGCTCTCTGGGCACGGCGTTTTACATAAACTTTTTTAGAAAAAAGATACTGAACAATACAAAGACAGCAAGAAAAGCATAAGACAGGGAAGAGGAATAAATTATGAAGGATATATCAACTGTTGCAGGTATACTGGCAGGTTTTGCTTTGATTATATTCGCCATGGTTTTCAGTACAGACCCTATCGGCATCAATATCGGGGCCATCATGAACTTCGTGGATCCGGCCAGTATATTCATTGTAATCGGCGGCGTATTTGCCAGCGTATTTGCCAGCTATCCGATCAGTACGCTGAAAAAAATGCCGAAGCACTTGAAAATCGTTGTTTCAGGCAACCGCTATGAGCCGGTTGAATACATCAATACGCTGGTGGAATTTTCTCAGATTGCGAGAAAGAACGGCCTTCTGGCACTGGAAGAAAAGGCAAACCAGCAGGAGGATCCGTTTTTCAAGCAGAGTATCATGCTGATTGTTGACGCGACTGACCCGGAAAAGGTAAAGACCATGCTGGAAAACGATCTGGATAAGCTGGCGGCAAGGCATGAGGACGCTGTGGGCATTTATGAAAAGGCTTCCGCAATGGCTCCCGCTTTTGGTATGATTGGTACACTGGTCGGTCTGGTAAACATGCTGAAGAACATGAGCATGGATGCGGGCGGCTCCAGTACGATTGGTAAGGACATGGGTACGGCGTTGATTACGACATTCTACGGCTGTATTCTGGCAAACCTTATTTTCGGGCCCATTGCAATGAAGCTGAAGGTACGAAGCGATGAGGAATACCTCTGCAAGGAAATTATCATTGCGGGCGTGCTTTCCATACAGTCCGGCGAAACGCCGAAATTTATGGAGGAGAAGCTGATTTCTTTCCTTGAACAGAGCGAAAGAGAGAAAGCAATGGCTGACAGGGATTAAGGAAAAGACCGCGGGGCAAAGCCCCACGCCCCTTAAGACCTTTGGAGGCCCTGCCTCCAAACCTCCGCAAGCCCTTTAGAAAAGGGCTTGACCCTAAACTTTATTGCCAGCCGCATTTCCATGCGGCTGGAATGGAAGGATTGGGGTTTTTCGCAAAACGCAGTTTTGCGGCGGAAGGGTCAAGGGGCGCGCCCCTTGCAGGGGTGTTGGGGACTGAGTCCTCAAGGTCTTTGGTTTTCAGTTTTGGATTTTTTAACCGCTAGGAACAGGATGTGTGAAAAATGGCAAAACGGCAAAAAAAAGCTCCAGGCGGCGCGAACTGGATGGATACATACGGCGATATGGTTACGCTGCTTTTGTGTTTCTTCGTTCTGCTGTACTCTATGTCGAGTATCAGTGAAGAAAAATGGAAAATTATTGTAAAAAGTTTTAACCCCAACGCGGTGGAAACCTCGCAGATCGTAACGACGACAGAGCCGAACGACAGCCTGGAAGACCCGGTCAAAGGCAGCCACGACCCGGCTGAGATACAGGAAACGTTTGACGAACTGTACCGCCAACTGGTACAATATGTAGAGCAGAACAATTACCAGAACGATATCGAGCTTTCCAAGGGCGATGATTATACGTTCATTACCTTCCGGGACAATGTGTTCTTTGACGGCGAAAGCTACAGTATCCGCCCTGAAGGACAGCATATACTGGACGGTATCTGCGAGGCTATGGCAACGGCAAGCGCGTCTATTGAAGAGGTGCGCGTGCTGGGACATACCTCCAAGGCTTCGCCGGACAGGGATAACGAGCCTGTAAGCGACAGGTTCCTTGCGTCTAACCGCGCAACGGAGGTACTGCTTTATATACAGACCAAAAATATCATGAACCCGAGGTGTCTTGTGGCGGTTTCCTATGGGCAGTTCCGCCCCATCAGCGAGGTGGACACAAGGGAGGGCCGTGCAAGGAACAGGCGTGTTGAGCTGCTCATCACAAGGAAGGACAGCGATGCAAAGAGCCTTGACCAATATTATCAGGAAATTAAATTTGACTAAACAGCTTTACAGGAGTTACAAAGGAAAAAAGGAAGCGCGAAATTTGGAAAGGAGGCGAAAGGGGTATGTCTGAAGTATTGACGCAAGCCCAAATTGACGCGCTGCTGAACTCTATGGCAGGCGGAGGCGGCGATGCGGAGGAAACAGCAGTCGAAAAAAAGGAAGAAATAAAATATAAAAAATACGACTTCTTTAGCCCGAAAAAGTTTACCAGGGATAAGCTGCGGCTGTTAAAGAGCGTATATGAAACATATTCCCGTGTGGTATCTTCCAGACTGAACAGCATACTTCGGACAGGGTGTCAGGTGGAAATCTTTGATGTGGAGGAGCAGCGGTATTATGAATTTGCGAACTCCCTGCATGAAAATGATGTGGTGACACTGATTGGGACTGATGTAGGCGACGGGCGTATTGGGGAGCCTGTTATCATGAAGGTTGACCCATCAATGATGCTGAGCATGATCGACCATATGCTGGGCAGCACCAGCGACGATGGAGATGACAGCATAACTTCTTATACTTATACGGACATCGAACTGCGGATTTATAACGTAATCGCGGGATATATGATCGGCGTTATGGCGGATGGCTGGTCCAATTATATAGAGCTGAATTTTGAACTGGAACGGGTGGAAACAAACCCGACAATGATGCAGGAAATCAGCAGAGATGAATCGGTAGTGATTGTTATTTTGGACGTACAGCTTGGAAATTTGGAAGGGAAAATCAGTATTTGCCTGCCAGACAGCGTTTTATCGTCTATTTTTAAGATTATGGAGCGGAAATCCTCCAGAGACAGCCTGTCGGAAGAAGAAAAGGAAGAAACATCGAAGATTATTTACGAGCATCTGAAAAAGACGTCTTTGGAAATGAAAGCCGAGCTTGGGAAATCTCAGCTTTTGCTGCGTGACATTTACAGCCTTCAGGTTGGAGACGTGATTAATTTGAACAAAGCGAAAGATTCCGAGGTATACCTGACTGTGGCAGACAAAACCTGTTTCAAGGGTTATCTGGGGACGAATAACAAGAACATGGCCATAAAAATAAGCGATGTTTATGATAATACTCCAGTTTCATCGCAAAGGGGAGAGTAGGAAAGAATGGACTCAAAAATTTTTAATTCTTTACAGATAGACGCAATAGGCGAAATCCTCAATATAAGCCTTGGCGCGTCTGCAACGGCCGTTTCAACGATGCTTAGCAAAAGGACGGATATCACAACGCCCAATGTTTCGGTCGTTTCTTATGAGGAATTCCAATTCGCGGAAATAGAGCCGGCAATTGGCGTAGAAATCACATACGTGACAGGTCTGAGCGGCAGCAACATCATGCTGCTGAAAAGAAGCGATGTAAAAACCATCTGCGAGATCCTGATGGGTGTGGAGATTCCCGATGAGGAATTTGAACTGAACGAAATGAACCTGAGCGCGGTCTGCGAGGTTATGAACCAGATGATGGGCGCGTCTTCTACGGCTCTTTCGGAATTTCTGGGCGAGGTCGTTAATATCTCCACGCCTGTGGCGTTTGAGATTCCCGACCTGGCTTCTTTCAAGCAGAAATATTTCGGGAGTACGGAAGAAAAGGTTGTTGCGTACTTCAAGCTGAAGATTGAAGATGCGATCGAAAGCCAGTTCATGAACCTGATGTCAATTTCGCTTGCGCAGAGACTGCTTACGGCGTTCGGGCTTGGCTCTGACGATGATGCGGCCGCAGCTGAGCCGGAACCGGCACCTGCGCCGGCACCCGAATCTTCGGGCGGCGGAACGCTGAGTCAGGAGGAAATTGAAAAAATGCTGGCCGGCGGAGTACCCGATTCCGCGCCGGAACCGGCACCAACACCCGCGCCTTCGGGCGGCGGAACGCTGAGCCAGGAGGAAATTGAAAAGCTGCTTGCAGGCGGCGGAGATTCCGCACCGGCACAGCCGCAGGAACCGGCACCCGCGCCTTCGGGCGGCGGATCGCTGAGTCAGGAAGAAATTGAAAAGCTGCTTGCGGGCGGCGGGGCAGAACCGGCACCGCAGCCGACGGCACAGGCCAACGCCGGAGCGCAGCCCAATATGGGAGCGCAGCAGGGGACGCCGCCGCAGATGGGTATGCCTCCGATGGGAGCACAGCCGGATATGGGAGCGCAGGCCGGTATGCCGCCGATGGGTATGTACGGCATGCCGCCGCAGGGCGCGCAGGACGGACAGAACCAGATGATGTATCCGCCTTACGGGATGTATCCGCCATATGGCATGTATCCGCCGTACGGCATGTATCCGGGGATGATGCCACCAGGCTATGGCGAGGAACCGAAGAAAAAGGAACCGCGCGATCCGAAGATATTCAACGTGAAGCCGATGCAGCCGCCGCAGATGGAGGAGGACCCCGAAGAACTGGAGCGGGAAAAGGTGGAAAATCTTTCCCTGATCATGGACGTTCCGCTGGAGGTTTCCGTCGAGATTGGGCGGACAAAGCGCAACGTAAAGGATATTCTGGAGATGACAAGCGGTTCGCTCGTTGTGCTGGATAAGCTGGCGGGCGAGATGGTGGACGTTTACGCAAACGGGCAGTGCATTGCGCGGGGCGATGTTGTTGTAGTAGATGACAGTTTCGGCGTGCGTATTACGGAAATTGTGAAAAACGCAGACCTCCGGCTGGAAACGCTGGCGAAGGAAAATAAATAAAGAAACATTCTGGCGCGGGACGGAAACGCCCTGCGGCAGGTTTGCAATATAAAAGCATCGGTACAGTGAAAAAAGATGATACGAAAAGTGAGGTTTTAGCAAATGGCAAAAATATTATTAGTTGACGACGCGGCTTTTATGAGAATGATGGTAAAGGACACGCTGACGAAAAACGGTTACAGTGCCGACGATATTTTCGAGGCGGCGGACGGGGCGCAGGCTGTGGAAAAATATAATGAGCTGAAGCCCGACCTGGTAATTATGGATATTACCATGCCGAACATGGATGGCCTGGAAGCACTGAAGGCGATCAAAGGCGGCGACCCCAACGCGACAGTTGTTATGTGTTCCGCGATGGGCCAGGAAGCAATGGTTATCGACGCAATCAAATCCGGCGCGAAGGACTTTATAGTAAAACCCTTCAAACCGGACAGAATACTGAAAGCAGTAAAGGGCATTCTGGGCTAATATCCGGCAGAAAAGAGGGATTCCTATTCTTACCGATGTTTTGCACCTGATCGCGATGATTTTCGCCGTTGCGGTGATATTGTATTTAAGCTACGTTTGCAGCAAAAAGCTGGGCGGAGGCGTTCTGCCCGGCACAGGCACGTCGAAAAATATCAGGATAATCGAAAAGGCGTTTCTTGGCAGAGACAAGAGCGTTGTGATTATCCGAGTGGGGCGAAAGGATTACCTTCTGGGGGTTTCTCAGGAAGGGATACGGCTCTTAAAGGAGCTGGAGGAAGGTCAGATTACTCTGGAGGAACAGGAAGAGCAAAAGAAGCCCCCGCGTTTTTCGGATATATTCCGAAACAGGCTGGGCGGCGGGGAATGACCCGCCGGACTGGGGCGGTAAAAGAAGTGTTGGGAGTGTAATTGCATGCAGGATGCTGTAATCAATATTAACGGTAATTCCATACAGACGCTGGAAATGATCTTCCTGATGACGGCCATTTCCCTGCTGCCGTTTTTCGTGCTGATGATGACCTGCTTTACGCGGGTGATTATTGTACTTTCTTTTACAAGGAGCGCGATGGGCGTACAGGCAACGCCGCCGAACGCTGTATTGATTGGGATTGCGCTGTTTTTGACGATGTTCATTATGTCGCCTGTGATAGACGAGGTGACGGAAGTGGCGTATGTACCCTACCGGAATGATGAAATCACGCAGTATGAAGCCCTGCAACGGGCCTCGGTGCCGATGAAGGAATTTATGCTCCGGCAAACAGAGGATGACACGCTGGCGATGTTTGTGGAATATGCACAAATTGAAGAAATGCCGGATAACCCTGTGGACCTGCCTCTGCGGATTGTGGTCCCTTCGTTCATTACAACGGAACTGAAACGCGCGCTTTTGATGGGCTTCTTTATCTATATCCCCTTTGTGCTGATTGATATTGTGGTATCCAGCACGCTGATGTCGATGGGTATGATTATGCTGCCGCCCGCGATGATGTCTTTGCCGTTTAAGCTGCTGCTTTTTATTACGCTGAACGGCTGGGATCTGCTGTTCTCGACGCTGATAGAGGGTTTCAATTAGCGATGCAGGGAGGGATAGGATATGAATAACGCGGAAGCATTGGATATTTTGAGGGGCGCGATACTGGTTGCTGTGAAGCTGAGCGCGCCTGTGCTGATTTTGAGCATGGTAATCGGTATCCTGATTTCCATTTTACAGGCGGCAACGCAGATACACGAACAGACGCTGACATTTGTGCCAAAGCTGGTGGCGATTGTTGTGGTGTTCCTTTTGACAGGCTCCTGGATGCTGACAACATTGCAGGAATACACCGTTGAAATATTCAGCCGGATGTAGAACTGGAATGCCTGGCAGGGCTGAAATGCCAACGAAAGGCGGAAGGAAGAACGGGATATGCTCGATACGGATATGAATATGATGTTGTTTTCCTTCATAATGATGCGTATGGCGGGGTGTATTCTGATGAACCCGATATTCGGGCGGACGAATATCCCGATCAGCGTAAAAAGCGGCATGATTTTCACGCTGACGCTGCTGGTCTACAGCGTATCTGCCCCGATGGAGATTGAGGCAGACGGAAACGCAATCGGCTATGCCGCGCTGCTTTTGAAGGAATTCGCGGCGGGCTATGTGCTTGGGGCTGTGTTCAATTTTTTCCTGAGCGCGATACTGTATGCCGGCGCGGTTATCGACTACCAGATGGGGCTTTCGATGTCTACGATTTACGACGCGCAGAGCAATTCCTCCATATCCATGACCTCCAATCTGCTGAATATGATATTTATTATCTGTTTTTTGACAACAGACGCCCATTTGACACTCCTGCGGATTTTCCTTTCCTCTGCGGATATTGTGCCTTATGGTACGATTGCATTGGGGCCGGAAGCCGCGGCTACTGCGCTGGCGATGTTTTCACAGTTTATGTCGCTGATTCTGCGGCTGGCGATGCCGATGCTGGCGGTGCAGCTTTTTGTTGAGGTCGGCGTGGGCATTTTGATGAAGACAATTCCGCAGATCAATATTTTCGTGATCAACATTCAGGCGAAAATACTGATCGGGCTTGTAATATTTTTGATACTGTTTTTCCCGATGGCGGACTTTTTGCTCAGCCTGATCAGCACGCTGGTACAGAGCATGTCCGACCTGCTTGGCTCGATGAGAGGATAAAAAAGGGGGGATTTAACGGTGCCGGGCGAAAGAACCGAGAAGGCCACCCCGAAACGGCGAAGGGACGAACGAAAAAAAGGTAATGTGTTGCAGAGCAAAGATATCGTTACCGTTTTCACCCTGATCGGCGGATTTTATGTGCTGAAGCTGACGTTTATGTCCTCTTATTCCGCGCTGAAAGGCTGCATGCTGAAGTATTTTTCATACATGCAGAATAAAGCGGGGCTGAGCCAGGATTTGATAAGGGAAATGGCCTATGATTCCGTCCTTGTGGCGGCCAGGATTATCGCGCCGCTGATGGCGTGTATTGTGTTTTTATCCATTGCGGCTACGGTGTTTCAGACAAAGCCGCTTTTTGTACTTGATAGCCTCAAACCGAAATTCAACCGGCTCAGTCCGCTGCAGGGATTTAAGAAGATTTTTTCTGTGCGGAGCATTGTTGAGGTATTGAAGGGTATTATAAAAATTTCTATTCTTTTCTACCTGTTATACGATTTTATCGGAAAACAGATTAACGAGCTTCCGAAGCTGTTTACGCTGGAGATTCCGGCGGCATGCGGATATATGTTCCAGACGGTATTTGATATGGCTCTGCGGATTGGCATGGCGTTCGCCGTAATTTCCGTATTCGACTTTTTCTACCAACGGTGGGAATACGAACGACAGCTGAAGATGTCCAAACAGGAGATCAAGGAAGAATACAAGCAGTTGGAAGGCGACCCGCAGGTAAAGGGGAAAATCAAGGAATTGCAGCGGAAAATGGCGATGTCCAGAATGATGCAGCAGGTGCCCGATGCAGACGTTGTGATCAGGAACCCGACGCATTTCGCTGTGGCATTGCGCTATGATCCGGAGAAGCATGAAGCACCTGTACTGCTCGCAAAGGGGCAGGATGAGATGGCTCTGCGGATTGTGCGTGTAGCAGAGGAAAACGAGATTTTTATTGTGGAAAACAAGCCGCTCGCAAGGGCGATTTATGCAGTGACTGACCTGAACCAGCAGCTGCCGCCGGAGTTTTACGGCGCGGTGGCGGAGATACTGGTTCATGTATACAGGATCAACAAGAAATTGTAAAAAAACCGCGGGACGCCGTCCCGCACCCTGCAAGGGCTTTCAGCCCTTGACCCGTTTTCCATCGCATTCCATGCGATGGGGAGATGGTTTTGAGGATACAGATAAGGTTTGGAGTTCGGAAAACGTAGTTTTCCGCAATAAAGTTTAGGGTCAAGCCCTTTTCATAAGGCACCGGAAAGAAATCCGGGCACGCAGCGTTTGTCTTTGCGCAGCAAAGCATGACGCAGCGTGACTTTGCGAAGCAAAGTGCTGACCGGGCTTGCGGAGGGTTGGAGGCAGAGCCTCCACGGTCTGTGGGGCAGGGCCCCGCGGTCTTGCAGTTCGGAAATCTTTACAGGCGGAGAAGCGATCATGAAAAAAATTCTGAGCAACGCAATTTCATTATTCGTAATCGTAATTGTGTTATTACTGGTAATTCCATTAAATCCGTTTATATTGGATATATTCTTTATCATGAATATATCTGTTTCGCTTATCATTCTGCTGATTACGATGAATATTAAGGAGCCGCTGGAGTTCTCTATATTCCCCTCGCTCCTTTTGATTACAACGCTTTTTCGTATCGGTTTGAACATTTCGTCGACACGGCTTATTTTGACGAAGCAGGGACAGGCAGGCCAGGTCATTCAGGCGATTGGCACGTTTGTTTTGCAGGGCAACGTCGTAGTCGGCGTTATCATATTCCTGATTATCGTACTCGTACAGTTCATCGTTATTACCAAGGGCGCGGAACGCGTTGCCGAAGTTGCAGCAAGGTTTACGCTGGACGCAATGCCCGGTAAACAGATGGCGATTGACGCAGACCTGAGTTCCGGCCTGATCAACGAGGAGCAGGCAAGAATGCGCCGGCATAAAATACAGAAGGAAGCGGACTTCTACGGCGCGATGGATGGTGCAACCAAAATCGTAAAAGGCGACGCTATCATGTCTATCATCATCACCACAATCAACTTTGTGGCTGGTACGATCATTGGCGTTGTGCAGGGCGGCATGGAGTTTACAGCGGTATTGCAGATGTATTCCATTGCTACCATCGGCGATGGTCTGGTTTCCCAGATTCCCGCGCTGCTGATTTCCACATCTACGGGTATGATCGTTACACGTTCCGTATCCGAAGGCAGCCTGAACACAGACGTTTCGTCCCAGTTCCTTGCACAGCCGCAGGCGTTCCTGATTGGCGGCATACTGCTGTTTGTGATCGCGCTGATGCCGGGAATGCCGCATATCCAGCTGGTTATTGTGGCTTCGGCACTGATTGCGCTGGGCCTTACGTCTTCCCGCAAAATGCGCGCGGCAGGGGCGATGGGGCCTGTGCCGGACGACCTGACAGGCGGCGGAGGCATGCCGGAGGAAGAACCGGAGGCTGTTATTACAGAGGAAGATTATTACCGAGATATCAACAATATTTATACATTGTTAAACGTGGAGCCTGTGGAAATGGAATTCGGTTACAGCCTGATACCGTTGGTAGATGAATCCAGCGGGGGCAAGCTGATCAACCGTATTGTTATTTTCCGAAGGCAGTTCGCGCAGGAAATGGGTTTCGTTATCCCGTCTGTGCGGCTGAGGGACAGCTCCGCGCTGAATACGAACCAGTATGTCATTAAAATCAAGGGCGAGGAAGTTGCGAAGGGTGAAATTCTGACGGACTACTACCTCGCGCTGGAACCGCCGAACCCGATGGGCGAGGTGGACGGCATTGAAACCATAGAACCGGCGTATGGCATACCCAGTAAATGGATTACACCGGATCAGAAGGAAATTGCCGAAATTTACGGCTATACGGTTATTGACCCGCTGTCCGTTATCGTTACGCATCTTTCCGAAACGATACGGCGGCATGTTTCCGAACTGATGAACCGCGCGGAAGTGACGCAGCTTGTGGAAAATCTGAAGAAACAGACGCCGGAGCTTGTGGACGAAACTTTCCCCGCTATCATTACGTTTGGCGGATTCCAGAAGGTGCTCAGCTCCCTGCTGCGGGAAGGCGTGCCCATCAAGGATTTGGGTACGATACTGGAAAGCATTATAGATTCCTCATCAACAACGAGGGATTTGGATACCATTACCGAAAACGTGCGTGTCGCGCTCAAGCGGACGATTACGCGGCGGTTCTGTACAGACGGGCAGATGCGCGTAATTACGCTGGACGCAGAGGTAGAAAAGCTGATTGCTTCGAGCCTTTCCAAAAACGAAAACGGTTTGTATCTTGCCCTGAATCCGGAGGCGATGCAGAAAATTATCACGCAGATGTCGGAAATCGTGAAAAAATTTGCGGAACTGGGGCAGCCGCCTATTATTCTGACGAGCCACGTAATCCGGCTGTATTTCTACCGCCTGATAGAACAGTTTTACCCGGACATTTATGTATTGTCCTTTAATGAAATCGCAAACAATATTCAGATTCAGGCAATCGGCAATATTACCCTGTAAGGAAAGGGGCTGGCGGATATGATTGAAAGGGGACAAATGGAAGGGAAAACGAATGAAGAACTTTTCCTGGAATATAAAGAAACCGGCGACCAGCGCATTAAGCAGGAGCTTGTGCTGCGGTATATCTATATCGTAAAAAATATTGCCGTGCAAATGAAGGGCGTATATGCGAGTTTTGCGCAAATGGACGATATAATAAATGAGAGCGTTATCGTGCTGATGAATTCTATTGAGAAATTCGCCCCGAATATGAATGTAAAATTTGAAACCTACATTTCCAAACGGCTGCGGGGGCTGATTATTGACATGGCGCGCAAGCAGGACTGGATTCCGCGGAATGTGCGCAAAAACGCCCGCATGATTGACGATGCGACAAACGAGCTGTTCAACCGGCTTGGGCGGTTCCCGACAGATGAGGAAATGGCGGAATATTTAGGGGTTTCTTTGGAGAAATACCAGAGCAAGCTGCTGAGCAAAACAAATCTCTATAACCTGATTTCTCTGGACGCTGTTTTTGACGGGCAGGGCGGTCAGGCGGGCGTGCAGAACATTGCCGACGATGGGGATACGCCGGAACAGCTTCTGGAAAACAAGGAGATGGAGGAAATCCTCAAGCAGGGCATTGGCACGCTTCGGCCGAACGAGCAGATGGTGCTTTCGCTCCATTACAGAAAAGAGTTGAATATGAAAGAAATCGCTTCGGTGATGAACCTGAGCGAATCCAGAATTTCGCAGATACATACCAACGCACTGCGGAAGCTGCGGATTTATATGCAGGCAAATCTGAAATGAGCAGGAAAAAGCGGGAAAGGATTTGATAGACGAATGGTAAAAGGATTTTATAACCTGACCTCCGGCATGCTGACACAAAGACGGACGCTGGACGTTATCAGTACCAACATGAGCAACGTGAGCACAATCGGCTATAAGGCGGATACGCTGCTTTCCTCCACGTTTGACGAGGCTCTCCTGAGCCGGACGGGCAACGAGGACAAGGCGCACCCTGAAGGGCTGGCAGATACGAGTATGGCAAGGATTCCCAGAGAAACAGTTACGAATTTTGATATCGGCAACCTGCGCCCGAGTTACAGCCCGCTGGATTTCGCCATAATATCAGACGGTTTTTTCCAGGTGCAGAATGAAAACGGCGAAGTGCGGTATACGAGAAACGGCTCTTTTAATATTGATGACCGCGGGTATATCTGTACACAGGACGGCGACCTTGTGCTGGGCGAAAACGGCCCGATACAGGTATATTACCCGGACAGCGAAACGCAGTTCAATGCGGAGAAGATACGGGTTGACCAGTCGGGGAATGTATCTGACAGCGAGGGGAATTTTGTGGATAAATTCGCGATTGTGACGTTTGCGGATACAACACAGCTGGTGAAGCAGGACGGCTATTTCACGGGCGGCGGCGAACCGCTGGGGATTGAAGCGACGATACAGCAGAGATACCTGGAGGCTTCCAATGTGGAGCCGGTCAAGGAAATGGTAAAAATGATTGAGAGCGAAAGGCATTTGCAGAGCATGGCACAGATTCTGAAGATGTACGACCAGATGATTGCAAAGGCGGCAACGGACATCGGAAGAATTTGATTCCTTTTACTGGATTTTGTGGTATAATGTTCGCGAAGAAGCGGAGAAAAGCGGAGAGGGAAAGGAATTTTGCCGCTTGCGAAAAAAATTCTTTTCTCACTTCGCCTTGCAGAGCAACGCGATTGCAGAAAAACAAAAGTTTTTCTGCGACTCCGCTTCGATTTGTGGTATAATGATAAAAGAGAAAAACCTTGAGGGCCCTGCCCTCAAACTCCCGCAAGGGGAAGCCTTCCCCTTGACCCTGGATTGCAGCCGCATTTCATGCGGCTGGGGAGGGGAAAACAAGGGAAACAGGAATTGCTTTGGAAAAAAGATTGCAACAGTGAATCATGACATAAACCCCGGAAAACGCAGTTTTCCGGAAATAAAGTTCTTTGCCCAGCTTTCTCGAAAGAAAGCTGGCGGGGTTTGGGGCAGAGCCCCAAAAAGAAAAGAAAAGAGGGAGCGTGAGCACAGAATGGATTTGGCTTTTTACGCGGCAGCAGCAGGCGCGGCCGCCCAGAAAAAACGCCTGAGTATTGTTTCCAATAACCTGGCAAATATCTCGACCACCGGCTTCAAATCGGAAGATGCAATATTCACTGATTTGATCTATAATGAGCTTGACCCGCCTGCGCGGGAAGGCACACAGCTGACCGCATCCAGCGGCGCGTGGGTGGATAAAACAAATACGAATTTTGACCCGGGGATATTCGTAACATCCGAATCCCCTTATGATTACGCTATTATGGGCGACGGCTTCTTTGGCCTGCGGAACCCCGCGACAGAAGAAATCACATATACCCGAGACGGTTCGTTCCGGCTTTCCTTACAGTCAGACGGCAGGTTTTTTCTGACTTCTCAGGACGGCAAGGCGGTTATGAGCACGGATAATGAGCCCATCGTGGTGACGGAGGAAAATAAAGATGGGATTCTGCCAATTGCCGTTTTCTGTTTCCGAAACCAGAACGGCATGCTCCATGCAGGCGGGAACGAATACCGCCCTGTGGGGAAGAACAACGAGGCGGTGCTGATGGAAGGCAGCGACGGAATGCTCCGCCAATACTGCAAGGAAAACTCTAACGTGGATATCGCGGACGAGTTTATTAAAATGATCGAATCCCAGAGGGCGTATCAGTACGCGCTGAAAATGGTGCAGACGACTGATGAGATCGAATCCACCATAAACGGTCTTAGACAGTAAGTGGAGGGGAAAAAGGAAATGGACATGAAAAATTACGAAAAACAGGACGGTATGGGCTATGACGCCCTGCGGGAGATCGGCAGCATCGGCACCGGCAACGCCGCTACTGCGCTTTCCGCTGTGCTGGGACGGAAAATAGAAATGACTCTGCCTGAGGTAAAGCTGGTAGGCTTTGACAGGGCCATCGAGGAGCTGGGCGGTCCGGAGAAAATCGTTGTGGGCGTTTTGACAGAGATCAGCGGCGAGGTCAACGGCATTATGCTTTTCTTGCAGAATATGGAGTTTATCAATATCGTTCTGGAAACGCTGCTGCAAAAGAAAATCAATGATTTTCAGGAGATTGACAGTCTGGATATTTCCGCAATGACAGAGGTTGGCAATATCATCATATCTTCTTATGTCAACGCAATGTCTGACCTGACCGGAATCAAAATGCAGCTTTCTGTGCCCTCTATTTCCATGAATATGCTGGGCGGCATCATGAATGTTCCGATGACGATGTACGGCTATACTATGGATAAACTGATGACGATAAACGGCACGTTCAAATGTGATGATGAGGAAGTATACAGCCGCCTGCTGATGCTTCCCGACGTAGAATCTTTGGTATATATTATGAAGAAACTGGGTGTTGCAAATTGAACAATAAGCAGTACGTTGTCGGCATTGCCGATATGAAGATGTGCAGAGCACCGGGGGTCTTAGTGACATACGCATTGGGCTCCTGCATCGGAATCTGTCTTTATGACAATGTGATCAAGCTGGCGGCTATGGTACATATCATGCTGCCTGCCGCGCAGGGAGCTGACATGAATAATGTATATAAATTCGCGGATAGCGGCGTGCGCGAGGCTGTGCGGAAGATGACGGCGTTCGGCGCGGTGAAATCCCGCATGACCTGCAAGATTGCGGGCGGCGCGAAGATGTTTGAAACATTCAATAACGCAGAATGGGGCAATATCGGCGAAAGAAATATCAAAAGCGTGAAAGAGGCCCTGCGGCGGGAAGGCATTCGCCTTTTAAAGGAGGACTGCGGCGCGAACTACGCGCGCACGCTCTACTTTGACGCGGCGACGGGCATCGCTACCGTAAAGGCGTTTGGCCATCCGGAATCCAAGATGTAAAATTTAGCGGAAAACATTTTCTGAATGCTATAAGGAGAGGTTTTCCGAAGCCTGTATTTTTCATCGCATGAATATGCGATGGCAGAAGGGTCAGGGGACGGCGTCCCTTGTGAGGTCTGGGGCAAAGCCCCGGGGTCTTAAAGTTTTTCATTTGTAAGCTGGTGTATATGAGGAGGTTTTGCAGGAATGAAAAAAAAGGTGGAAAATAACGGCATTCTGCTTGAAACGGGAACCAATGAAATAGAAATCATGCAATTTACGATTGATGATATTCTTTACGGCATAAACGTTGCCAAGGTAAAGGAAATCATTCGTTCGGAACCGGTGAAACCCATGCCTCATGTGCATCCGGCGGTGGAAGGGATTTTCAAACCCAGAGATGTGCTGATTACTGTGGTTGACCTGCCGTATTATGTGACGGGCGAATGTTCCGAAAAAAATGAAAAAGATCTGTTTATCATTACGAATTTCAATAACCTGCATGTCGCATTCCGCGTGCATACGGTCGTTGGCATCAGCCGCCTTTCCTGGAAGGATATTTCCAAACCGGACAAGACGGTTTCCGGCGGCGATGAAGGCATTGCAACGGGCATTGCACAATGCGGCGGGGAGCTGGCAACGATACTGGATTTTGAGAAAATAGTTGCGGAGATTGCGCCGGAAACTTCTATCCAGATCTCCGAAATCGAAAAACTCGGTCCCCGCAGCAGAAACAGCAGCCCCATTGTTTTGGCGGAGGATTCTATTCTGCTTGCCAAAATCATTCGCGAGGCTCTTGCGAAGGCGGGCTATGTGAATATTGAAAAATTTGATAATGGGCAGGAAGCATGGGATTACCTTTCCAATATTGCCGAGCATGCCGAGGATATTAGCGAGGAGGTTGCCCTGCTTATCACTGACATTGAGATGCCGGAGATGGACGGGCACAGGCTGACAAAGCTGGTAAAGAGCAATTCCCGACTGAAGAATATACCTGTTATCATCTTCTCCTCCCTGATTACGCCTGAGATGGAGCTGAAAGGGAAGGAAGTTGGTGCGGATGAACAGCTGACAAAGCCGGAAATCGGGCACCTGGTATCAGTTATGGATCATCTGCTGCATTATGAACAGCAGGATTAAGCATTGGGAAAGCGGCTCGCTGCGGTTTCCAAAGTTAGGGAGAGGTGTTTTTTATGCATAAGTATGTAGTAAAACAGCCCATTAAAACGGCAGATAACAAGCTGGTGGGCAATGAGCTGGTGTTTAATGTGGAAAACGAGATGTATAATCAAAACAGCGATTACAGCGCGGCAGAAACGATTTCTACGTTTCTGACGCAGAATAATGATCGTATTGACCGTTCCACGCTCAATTTTATGACGTTTACGCCCAACCTTCTGTTTAAGAATATGCCGAAAATGTTCAAAGCAGATGAGCTGGTTATTCAGATTGAAGACAACGTTATTGTGCATCCGTTTGCACAGAAAATGGTGCAGAAATATAAAGAGGCAGGCTATAAAATCGCTATTAATGATTTCCAGTTCCTGCCGCGGTATTTCGGCTTCATGGAATATACGGACTATATTAAGATCAACGTAAAAGTGGTTGAGCCGAACTCTGTGGACAACACGCTGCGCATGGCAAAGGGCTTTGGCAAGAAATGCGTTGCGACAAATATCGACTCCAAGGAGCTTTATGAGTTCGCAAAGAGATTCAATTTCGATATGTTTGAAGGACCGTATATCGCGGAAGCGTCTGTTGTGAAGGCAAATAAGGTGCATTATCTGCAAAGCAACTTCTTCCAGCTTTTGATTGCAGTGACGCGCGATATCCCCGATGTGGAGGAAATTGAACAGATCATTGAAAGAGATGTTTCCCTGACTTACGAACTGCTGCGCATTGTAAACTCCGTACACTTTGCACTGCGGCATAAAACGGCTTCTGTACAGCAGGCAATTGTCGTGCTGGGTATTGAACAACTGAAAAAATGGGTGTACCTGCTGAGCTTTAACAGCGAAAATGAAGGCAGCTCGGAGGACGTGCTCAAGATTTCCCTGATGCGCGCGATGTTCTGCTCCGACCTGATGAACTATGCAAAGGATATGCCTATTACAAAATCCGAAGCGTACCTGATGGGCATGCTTTCCGCTATGGAGCTGATGGTAGATGCGACTATGGAGGAAATCATGGAGCAGATTCCCGTAAACGAGGTTATTAAAGAGGCTTTGGTGAAGCACGAAGGCAAATGCGGTATGCTTTGCGACCTTGTGCTGAGCTACGAGCGTGCAGAATGGGATAAAATCAATCACTATGCGGAGGAATTGCAGATTCCGACAAACTCTATTGCACAGGTTTACTTCGACAGCGTGGAGAGCGTAAACGAAATCTGGCGCGAATTGCAGGAAAGCAGATTCCAGGAAGACGAAGAAGGAGAGGCGGAGGACGCGCTTTCCAAACTTTAATAGAAAATTGACCTGGGCAGTGTCGTCACAAGTGTCTGCACACACCTTTCCGGCAAATTTTGTCGGCTTTTTCGTTAAAAATTTTGCCTGAAATCCGCCCCAATTATGCTCGGAAATATGTAAACATGACTTATGATGACACTGTCTGAAAGGCGGTTTGGCTTAAGAAAATAACAGACTGATTTCTTAAGTCAAACGCCGATAACGCTAAAGCTGATGCTAACGCTAAAGCCGATGCTAAAGCTAAAGCTGACGCGCCGCAGCGTTTTGTATGCAGGGACTGCATTGCCGCCCCTGCTTTTTGTTTGCGCAGAAACGGACTGCAACAGGCGTTTTTTGGCAAGGTTTCCGCACTTGTTTCATAAATATAGAAAAAATAAAAAAGGCGGGAAAACCATGAAGGGATTACTTGCGAAAAGGGATTGGCTGAGCTGCGCGGGCTGCTTCTGCGCGATATGCCTCTGCCTTTGGACGGCGGCGGAACGGCACGCGGAGCCTGCCATGCTGCCTGTGGAACGGAAAATTGTAATACTGGATGCGGGGCATGGGGGCTGGGACCCGGGCAAAACCGGCAGCACGAACTATGCGGACGAAAAAACGCTGAATCTCGCAGTTGTGGAGAAATTGCAGGGGTATCTGGAGCAGTCCGGCGCGACGGTATATTTGACAAGGGATACCGATGAAGCACTGGGCGGCGGCAAACGGGAGGATATGGCGGAGCGCAAACGGATTGCCAACGAAAGCGGGGCGGATATTCTGGTAAGCATACATCAGAATGCGTTTCCATCCGCAAGGGCCAGAGGCGCGCAGGTATTTTACCATAAAAACAGCGAGGCGGCGAAACGGCTGGCGGAGTGTTTGCAGGAAAGTTTGCGGGAACGGCTGGACGGCGGAAACAGCCGGCAGGCAAAGGAAAATGCCGATTATTACATACTGCGGAAAACAGAGCTCCCCGCTGCAATTGTGGAATGCGGGTTCCTTTCCAACAGGGAGGAGGAAGCTCTGCTGAATGACGAGGAATATCAGGATAGGCTGGCATGGGCAATTTACTGCGGCATATCGGATTACTTTGAACAGGACAGCGGCGGTACTGCGGCATAACAGGCTGCTGTGAGGCAGGATTTCAAAGCAGCGCACTCTGCTTTTATTGGGATTCCCGGATATCGTGCGTATAAGCCGCGGTGGGCGGAAAACTGTATTTTTCGCCAAACAATCCGCTTTTTCCGCATTAAAATGCGAAAAACGGACGCTCTGCGTATTGCACATCGGGGGAAATTATGGTATATTCATACCAGCGGCGGAAAGCATCTGTCTGCTCTGAATGGACATTTGAGCGAGGCACCGCAATTTATACAATGACAACGCTTTTCCGGATAGGATGCTGTTCCGGAAGGACTTTTTTTGGGAGGTTTTATGGATATGAAGAAAGTATTTGCATTGGCTCTGGCCTCTGTTATGACGCTTTCCCTTGCGGCCTGCGGCGGCGGCAATGACGCGCAGGGAGAAGCAGGCAACGAAGGCGGCGCGGCAGCGGCTGGTACCGCGATTTCCGGCGACACGATCAGCATTGGCGTATTTGAGCCTACAACAGGCGAAAACGGCGGCGGCGGTATGCAGGAAGTTCTGGGCATCCGTTACGCAAATCAGGTCGCGCCTACGGTTGACATCAATGGCACAACTTATAACATTAAGCTGGTAGAGGTAGATAACCAGTCCGACAAGACAGCGGCTGTTACAGCGGCACAGTCCCTTATCAGCTCCGGAGTTGTGGGCGTTATTGGTTCTTATGGCTCCGGCGTTGCGATTGCAGCGGGCCAGACATTCGCGGACGCGGGCGTTCCGGCTATCGGCTGCTCCTGCACAAACCCTCAGGTAACGCTGGGCAATGATTTCTATTTCCGCACATGCTTCCTTGACCCCTTCCAGGGTACGGTAATGGCATCCTACGCGATTGACCAGGGATACCAGACGGCTGCACTCATCAGCCAGAACGGCGACGACTATTCCACAGGTCTTGCGGCATTCTTCAAGCAGGCGTTTGAAGGCATGGGCGGCACGATTGTTGCAGATGAAACCTATCAGACGAATGAATCCGACTTCAACGCGATTCTGACATCTGTAAAAACAGCAAACCCTGACTGCGTATTTATTCCTTCCTCTATCGCTACGGCTACACTGATTCTGCCTCAGGCGAAAGCAAACGGCATTACGGCGCAGATCATCGCAAGCGATACATGGGAAAACGAATCCATCATCAAGGCTGCGGGCGATGCGGCAGAGGGCGTTGCGTTCTCCACATTCTTTGACGAGAATGACGAGGCTAACCCCATCGCGAAGGAATTTGTAACAGGCTTTAAGGAATATCTGAACAGCGATTCCCAGAACCTGACGCTGAACGGCGGTACAGACGGCGTTGCGGCAGTATCCGCACTGGGCTATGATGCGTATATGGCAATGCACAACGCTTTGCAGGCACTGGACGGCACAGAAGGCGAGCTGACAAGCGTTTCTATACGCGATGCATTGGTAGACGTTGCGTTTGACGGTGTAACAGGATCTATTTCTTTCGATGAAAACGGCGACGCGAAGAAAAACGTTGCATACATCAAGCAGGTGAAGGACGGCAAATTCGAGTTCCTGAAAACACAGTCTGCTGAGTAATCAAAAAACGCGGGGGCTACTGTCCCCGCCCCCATTTTAGGACCCTGGGACCGGGTCAAAGCATTTTGCAGCCGAACGGCTGGAAAACGGGTTTTCAGCCCGCCGCCTTTTCCTGGCAGTGCATAGACGCCAAATCCTGCAAGAGGCTTTGCCCTTTTACTTTTTTTCCGTCGCATTTTATGCGATGGGACGCAAAAGTTTGGGGTCAGGCCCTTTTCAAAGGGCTTGCAGGGGATTGGGGACAGCGTTCCCAGGGTCTTTATCCTTTACAGGGAGGTACCTTCCATGACTTCAACATCGTTTTTGCAATACTGCCTTGCGGGCGTTTCCATCGGCGGGATTTACGCCCTGATCGCGATTGGCTATACGATGGTTTACGGTATCCTGCGGCTGATTAACTTCGCTCATGGCGATATTTTCATGATGGCGGCATATTTCATGATTTTCGCAATGGTGGATTTTGCTCTGCCGTGGTATGTTTCTATCGTGCTTGTGCTCGCGGCGACAGTCGCGCTTGGCGTACTGATAGAGAAGGCGGCATATAAGCCCCTGCGCAGCGCGCCACGTATGTCTATCATGATTTCCGCTATCGGCGTTTCTTACCTGCTGCAAAACCTTGCGACATATCTGTTTTCCGCGCTGCCGAAGGGCTACCCTTCCATCGCGTTTCTGACGAAAACCATTACCATCGGCAGTATTTCCACCTCTGTGGTGACGTTTATTACGCCGATACTGACAATCGTTTTCGTAGTGCTGCTGATGCAGCTCATCAACCATACCAAAATCGGTATGGCGATGCGCGCGGTTTCCAAGGACTTTGAAACTTCTCAGCTGATGGGCATTAAAATCAACCGCGTTATCAGCTTTACGTTTGTCATCGGCTGTTTTCTGGCGGCGGTCGGCTCTATTCTGTATTTTACGCCGCGCCCCTCTGTTTACCCACTGGCGGGTTCTCTGCCGGGGCTGAAATGCTTTATTGCGGCGGTATTCGGCGGCATTGGATCGATTCCCGGCGCGGTGCTCGGCGGTTTTCTGATCGGCCTTTCCGAAACGTTTATCAAGGCGGCGGGCTATTCTGAATTCAGTGACGTTTTTACATTTATACTGCTGATTGTTGTGCTGCTGTTCCGCCCGACGGGACTGTTTGGCGAAAAGATTACAGAGAAGGTGTAGGTGAGGGATATGACAGAAAAAAAGAAAACGCAGGCGTCTATCGTGTTATCGCTGCTTGCTGTCGTAATCGCTGCCCTTCTGCTGTACTGTGTGAATACATATACAAAGCCAACGTTTATGCTCCGCACGGTTTTGCAGCTCGGCGCGATTTACGCGCTTGTTGCTGTTTCGATGAACCTGCTGAACGGTTTTACGGGGCTGTTTTCTCTGGGACAGGCGGGCTTTATGGCGGTCGGCGCGTATACGTTTGCAATTTTTACGATTCCTGTGGGCAGCCGTTCCGGCGTGTATTATCTTTATGGCGTGGCAGACTGGCTGGCAAATATCCAGTTCCCTATCTGGGGCGGACTGCTGGCGGCGGGGCTTGTTGCGGCTGTGCTGGCGGCACTCATTGGCGCGCCTGTGCTGCGGCTGAAAAGCGACTATTTTGCTATCGCAACGCTGGGCTTTGCGGAGATTGTGCGTATTATTGTAGGCAGTACGCCCATGAACCGCGTGACGAACGGCTCTCTGGGGCTGAAAATGATACCGAAATTTCCGAATTTTTATTTCCCGTTTCTCATTGCGGGAATCTGTATTCTGATTATCGCGCTTCTGCTGCGTTCCTCCTACGGACGGGCCTTTAAGGCGATCCGCGAGGACGAAATTGCTGCTGAGGCAATGGGCATCAACCTTGCAAAGCATAAACAGATGTCCTTTATTATCAGTTCCTTTTTCGCCGGTATCGGCGGCGCGCTGATGGGAATGTTTCTCGGCGCGATTACATCTACGACATTTAACGTCACTCTGACGTATAATATTCTGCTGATTGTTGTAATTGGCGGTATGGGCTCCATGACGGGCAGTGTGCTTTCCGCTTTCCTCGTAATTGCGGCGAGGGAATGGTGGCTGCGCTTTTTGGACCAGGAAATGGTTATTGGTACGTTTCATGTGCCGTTTTTGAAAACAGGCTTCCGTATGGTCGTATTCTCTATTATACTGATGCTGGTGGTGCTGTTCTTCCGGCGCGGCATTATGGGCACGAAGGAATTTAACTGGAATTTTATACTGAAACGGCTGGATAAAAAGAAGGACGCAAAGCCTTCTGCGGGAGGTGAGAGCGCGTGAGCGAAACAGTTCTTTCCGTACAGGATGTGACAATGCAGTTTGGCGGCGTTGTGGCGGTGAATAATCTGACGCTGGAGGTGCATGAAGGGGAGATTGTTTCCCTCATTGGGCCTAACGGCGCGGGCAAAACAACGGCGTTTAACGTGATTACAGGCGTTTACGCTCCGACAAACGGCGCGGTAACGTTTCACGGGAAACAAATCATTTCCAATTTCCCCAAAGGCAAGATGGAAAAGCTCTATGCGGGGGAGAATAAGGGCAGGTACAAAAAAACGCTTGAGCCGACGCCGGATAAGATTACAAAGATGGGCATTGCCCGCACCTTCCAGAATATCCGGCTTTTTAAGGAGCTGACGGTGCTGGAAAATGTGCTGATTGCAAAGCATATGCGCATGAAGGCGAACATTTTTGCAGACACTTTCCTGCTGAGTTGGAAGGAAGAAAAGAAAATGAAGGAGGATTCTCTGGAATTGCTCCGCATATTGGATTTGTATGACGTGAAGGACGAAATTGCCAGCTCCCTGCCCTACGGCAAGCAGAGGCATCTGGAGATTGCCCGCGCGCTGGCGACAGAGCCCACGCTCCTTTTGCTGGACGAACCTGCGGCGGGGCTGAATCCGCAGGAGACGGACGAGCTGACGGCATTTATACAACGCATCCGCGATCAGTTCCATCTGACGGTGTTTATGATTGAGCATCATATGAACCTTGTTATGGATATTTCTGACCGGATTTATGTCATTGACTTCGGAAAAATGATTGCAAGCGGCACTCCCAATGAAATACAGAACAATCAGAAGGTAATTGACGCGTATTTGGGGGTGGCTGACGATGAGTAATATTCTTGAAATCAAAAATCTTGTCGTTTCCTACGGCGGCATTGAGGCGGTCAAGGGGATTGATATGATTGTGCCGGAGGGCGAGATTGTGACGCTTATCGGCGCGAACGGCGCGGGGAAATCCACCACGCTGAAATCTATTGCGGGGCTGGTGAAGCCCAGACAGGCAAGCATACAGTTCAAGGGACAGGAGATTGTCGGCAAAACGCCGGATTTTATCGTTTCACAGGGCATTACGCTTGTGCCGGAAGGACGGCGGGTATTCCCGAACCTGACGGTCATGGAAAACCTGCGCATTGGCGCGTATCTGCGAAAGGATAACCTGAAAGACGACCTGGAGTATGTGTTTTCGCTGTTCCCGCGTCTGAAAGAACGCGAGTGGCAGATGGCCGGCACGCTTTCCGGCGGCGAGCAGCAGATGCTGGCGGTGGGGCGCGCGCTGATGAGCCGCCCGAAGCTGATCATGATGGATGAGCCTTCTCTGGGGCTTGCGCCGCTTGTGGTAAAGGATATTTTCACAATTATCCAGACCATCAATGAACAGGGCATTACAGTGCTCCTGATTGAGCAGAACGCAAACATGGCGTTGAAGGTGGCACATAAGGCGTATGTGATTGAAACCGGCAAAATCACTATGGAGGGCACCGGCGCGGAGCTGCTGGCAAACGAGGAAATCAAAGAGGCTTACCTTGGCAAAACAAAATAAGAAGAAACCCGTCGGAAAAAGCTGTTTTTCGACGGGTTTTATAATAGGGGGATTTCATAAGGGGGCTCAGGGGGGTGAGAACAGCGTCCTCTTGGGGTTCAGGTCTTCAAAACAACCGTTCTGCCCTTGCGCGCTCAATGTCCTGCAATATGCTTTTCTGCTTTTCGTCAAAAAGCAGCTCTTCGTTGTAGCGGTAATATTTTTCCGAACCATTTTCACTGATGAACCGCACGCTGTAATATCCGGCTGTCAGCTCTGTGATGAATATAATCATTTCCTGCCCTGCGCCGAAAGCGTTTTCTAAAAATGCAAATGCGTTTTCCAACGCCGCCGCCGCGTCTGCAACTATGCTTTCCCTCTGCTCTGCCGCCCTGGCAAATTCCTCTTTACAGAGCGCGAACGCCGCGTCTGCGGTACGGCAGCCCTCGCGTTTCGCCGCCGCAAAATATTCCGCAAGCAGTTCTGATTCACGCAGCTTTGCACGCTCCTCCGGCTTTTCCAGAAAGCCCGCTTTCCTGTCCCGCGTGAAAGCCGTTTCCCGTTCTTCCAGCAGATTCGTAAAGGTATCCTCCCAGCTGCTGCTGTCTGCAAGACGGCTTTTCAGCGTCAGCAGGGCTTCATGCAGTCCCGTTACCATCAAATCGCTTTCATGCGCCGCCTGAAATCCTTCGTTCAGCCTGCTCAGCAAAAGCCCCATGACGCTTAGCCGCTCATCGAACGGCGCGTCCTGCAATTTTGCGACAGCCTGCTCCGTATGATTCCCAATCAGGATTTCATCCACGCGGTAGTCTGTGCGGTATTTGCGGTATAAGTCCAGATAGTTTGCGAAATCTTTCGCAATTTTTTTATGCTGGACATACTGCGCAATCAGCTGTTCATCTACAGGCAGCTCCATTTCCTCATACGCCCGCAGTATGGTGGAAAGATCCTCCCAGCCGCGTGCGGTTACGAAGCGTTTCCCGTCTACAGTAGTTTCCATAGCATAAAAATGGTCCTTGCGGATTTCCAGATAGGAGAGTATCGCGCCGTGTATTCCCTGTTTATAGGCGTATTCCTTCCAGACGCTGAAATCCGGCTCCACGTCAATTTTTTTCACGCGGTCAAGCGTTACTACGTCAAACTCACGAACGCTTTTGTTATATTCCGGCGGGTTTCCGGCGGCCGCAATGAGCCAGCCCTCCGGTACTTTATGCGCCCCGAAGGTCTTGCACTGCAAAAACTGAAGCATTGCGGGCGCAAGCGTTTCCGATGCGCAGTTGATTTCGTCGATGAACAAAATCCCTTCTTTCAAACCGGTTTCCTCCATTTTATCGTAAACAGAGGCAATGATTTCGCTCATGGTGTATTCGGTTACGGCGTATTCCTTTCCGCCGTATTCCCTGTGGCTGATAAACGGCAGGCCGATCGCGCTCTGGCGGGTGTGGTGTGTGATGCTGTAGGAAACAAGGGCAACGCCGCATTCCCTTGCGACCTGCTCCATAACGGCTGTTTTGCCGATGCCCGGCGCGCCCATCAGCAGTATGGGCCGCTGACGCACAACGGGGATACGGTACGCGCCGAATGTATCCTTTGCGAGGTATGCAACAACCGAACGGCTGATTTCTTCCTTTGCTCTTTTAATATCCATTACTGTTCTCCTTAAATGTTTTTAAGTTCCCAAAGACCACCCTGGGGACGCTGTCCCCAAACCCCTGCCAACCCTTTGAAAAGGGTTGGAGCCCAAACTTTACCGCGGAAAACTGCGTTTTTCGAAAAGAAATTTACAATTTGCCTGATTATTTTCAGATTTATCAAAACCATTTAGTGGAGATGAATAACGTACCAACGGATTTAACGTATTGGCAAAACGAATGTTTTGCCCAAAAAAGTTTAGGGTCAAGCCCTTTGAAAAGGGCCTGTGGGAGTTTGAGGGCAACACCCTCAGGAATCTTTTTCAAATCGGTTCGGAAAATGTCTTATGCAGTATCATAAACGTTGCCGTTGCGGTGGCGGCAAGTATGTTTTCCCGTTCCAGCCGCGCTTCCGCAGTCAGGCTGACCAGCGTGTGCCCGAGAGATGTAATCTGTATATGATACAGTACCCTGTCATCCGGACGTATCGGCTTCAGGAACGCCGTTGTAATGTTTACCGTAGAAACCATATGCTGCTTTGCAAAATAATGGCAAAGCAGCCCACAGGAAATATCGAACCCCGTAACGATAATGCCGCCATGCAGCCCGCCCTCCGGATTCAGCTCCCATTCCTTTACGTCAAACGCAAAAACAGCTTTTTTCTGCTCCCAATCACAGGAAACAAACTGCGGTTTCAGCAGTGTCAGCAGGCCGGAGCGCGAAACAGGAAACTCCGGATCGCTTAGCTGTGAAAGCCATGCCTGCATATCCTCCTGAGAAGAAACGCCTTCTTTCAGAACTGTCATTTTTTCCATCTCCATTCCTTTATTACTCCGCTGCCTGTTTTACTTTGTGATGCAGTACCTTAAAGGTTGCGGTACATGCCGCCGCAAGCGTTTTTTCCCGTTCCAGCACGACCTCTCCCGTTACCGTTGCCAGCGTGCCGCCGAAGGACACCAGCTTTGCATGGATATGGAACGAATCCCCCGGCGGTATCGGTTTCAAAAATGTTGCGTGCATGGTAACGGTCGTCAGCACATGCGGGTAAGTATAGTAATGGCAGAGCATGCCAAGGGAGGTATCCAGCGCGGTAGAAAGCACGCCGCCATGCAGTATGCCCTGCGAGTTTAATTCCCAGTCCAGCACAGGGTAAGCCATTTCCAGCGTGCCTTCCTCAAAGCCGCAGGCAACAAAAGCAGGTTTCAGCTTCGGGATTACGCCATGCGCCGGTATCGGGGACGCAGGGCTGGTCATCGTGCGGAGCCATTGCTCCATATGCGCCTGAGAAAGCCCCGGTATCTTGCTCCATTCCATTTCTTTCCACTCCTTGTCTGGTATTATTTCAAAAAGTCCATGATATTCTGCAAAAAGCCCTGGCTGTTTTCCAAATGCGGCAGCGCGCCGGTTTCTTCAAACAGCAGGAACGCGCCTCTGTCCTGCGTTTTTTCCGCCTCATGGAACACAGAAATGGGATTCTCCGCGTTCCCTTCGCCCCAGATCAGGAGAAACGGCACAGAGGACGGTATATTCTGGAACGCTTTGCGCGTATCTGCGGCATAAAACCGCGTCTGTATTCCGGCAAAAGTCGTTTGTGCGTGCGCACCTGTGCGCGCCGCGCTGCTGTAACGCGCCGTCAAATCCGGCGAGACTTTTTCTTTCGCAAAAAAGACGTTTTCCAGCCGTTCGCGTGTTTTTCCCTTTGCGGTATCTGTCAGGAATTTCTGCGTACCGGCAATGGGCGAAAGCAGGAAGGGCAGGGGCTTTGTATCCTCCGGTGTGGCAAAGCCGCGCCCAAGGCCCTCAGGGGAAATCAAAGCCATGCGGCGGATATCCCCGGGGAAAAGGAGCGAAAGCGTCAGCACAAAATCCGCCCCGCCATTGGCGGCAACAGCGCAGACAGGCCTGCGCACAGCGTCTTGTATAAACTCATGCAGAAGGTTTGCGTACTGGTATGCTGTCCAGGGCTTTTCCGGCCGGAAGGAATGGCCGAAGCCGGGCAGGTCTATGGCGTAAACATGGTAATGCTCCGCCAGAGCGTCCAGCACAGGCTCCCATTCCGCGGAGGACGCGCCGACCATCATGCTGTGTACCAAAAGCAGGGGACGCCCATGACCCATCGAACGATAGGCAATTTCGCCCTGACTGGAGCGGAACTGCTCCTCAAATGGCACAGGGCTGTCCTTTTTCTGCGCCAGAAAAAGCAAAAGCCGCTGTATTCCCGCAAATCCGGCAAGGGCCGCGCCGCAGGCGGCAAAAAAGCCCAGAAAACGACAGAGCCATTTTTTCTTCATCACATCAAACCTCCTTTATGATTCTCAGAACCTGTTCCATATCCTGAGAAATGCCGAACAGGTTCTTATATATGTTCTCTTTCTATTATGGACGCAAAACGGGCATTTGAAAAGGGGAAATTTCATAATATGGTAATAAACGCGGGAAGGAGCGGCAGGCGCATGGGGGCTTTTTTGACGCTGGCAGGGCAGATGCTTGTGATTTTATGTATACAGTCCGTACTGGAAGCACTGGCTTCGGCAAAACGCCAGAATCAAATGCAGAAAACCATTTCACTGGGCTGTTATCTTGCATCGCTTGTGCTGGTGCTGCGGTTTATGGAGCAGTACCTGTTTGAGATACTCCGCGCGATATACGCCGCTTTCTGAAAGGGCCTGGGAACATAGTTCCCAAACCTCTGTAAGCCCTGTTTTTCAGCTTTCTTCCAATTCTTCCTTCCCCAGAACGACCTTCATCGCCCAGGGCGGGACGTTGCAGTCCGTATAATCCTCATGATAAAACACGAATGCGGTGTCATATGCCGGACGTTTGCGGGGGAATACGCCGTATCCGTCCGTAAAGTAAATCAGCCCCTTGAGGTTTTGAAAGGCTTTTTGCTCAATCAGCCTGTCCACATACCGAAACACAGGGCGGAAATCCGTCCCGCCGCTGCCGCGGACCTCAAATTCCTCCATCAGCGCGTCCAGCTCTTCCGCGCTGGTGATTTTTCTGTCTGTCTGCACGTCCGCATCGCATTGTATGATGTGTACGTTGATTTTGCGGAAAAAGCTTTCCCCGTCACGCAGTATGGCAAAGGTTTCCTCCAGAAACCGCCGTATGGTTTCCCCTTCGCAGGATTCGGAGGTATCTATGGCAATCGCCAGTTCTTCCACCTTTTTGACTTCCTTATATTCCAATGCTTCAATGAGCGGCATATTCCCATAAAGCGATAGGCCATAGGTATAAAAAATATAGTCGTATGCGTCATCGTCTATCTGCATTTCTTCTTTCCGCGTTGTGAATTTCTGTAAAAACCTCCGGTAATCATACCGTTCGCGGTTCTCAATTTTCAGGCACTGCAAAAGCGCGCCCATTTCTTCCCCGATATCCTTCGAGAAGGTTTCCAGATTGGTTTCGGTTTTTTCGCCGATTTCCTGCCATTTTTGTTCCAGCTCCTGCCTGCTTTCTTCCTCGCGCTGTTCCTGTTCCTGCTGGGTATCATTCTGCTTATTATCGCCGTTTTGGTCGTCCTCCTGCTTTTGTTCCCAGAATGCGTGGTCATCTGTCCAGTATTCCATTTGCAGCTTGCCAAATTCCTGTGGCGGCAGCTTTTTCTGCTCCAAAACGCGGTAGATACCTTCCGCGGAAAGGGTTTTCAGCTCCCGCAGGAGTAAGCCATAGGTTTCTTCGCGTTTATCGGAAACCACCAGCCGGACAGCCTTTGCATCCAGCCGGTCAATGATGGATTCCACAGCGATATCACAGGCAAGGCCCCAAAGCTCCGGATCGCGTTCTCCGGTATGGAAGGGGTGGCGAAACAGGCAGTGAAGGAGCATATGCAGGTATGCACGATTCACGAGCACACGGTCGGAAAGGTAACGCTGTATCAGGTCGCGCGGGTTATAGAGTATTTTCACCCCGTCTGTGCCGATATGGAGCGTGGAAAGATTCATTTCATAGCCCAGCGCGCTCAATGCAATATCGAGGAAGCGCATGGAAAGGGTAAGCTCACTGCGGGACGCGCCCAGTATGCCTGTTCCAATTTTTATCAGTTGTTCGTGCGTTTCGTTCATGCCATGCCCTCCTAATAAAACTAAGGCCTGAAAATCCTGGGGCTCTGCCCCAGACCCCGCAAGGGCTTTCAGCCCTTGACCCATCTGCCGCAAAACTGCGTTTTGCGGGAGGGATAATTTTTATGGTTGTATCCTTACTGTAAATAAACACTGGGGCTCTGTCCTCTGGTACCCTGCTGACGCGGGGCGAGCGAAGCCTGTTTTTGCCGAAAGCAAAAATGCCAGACCCTGCAAGGGCTTTCAGCCCTTGACCCATCTGCCGCAAAACTGCGTTTTGCGGGGAAAAAATTTTTATGGCTGTATCCTTACTGTAAATAAACACTGGGGCTCTGTCCTCTGGTACCCTGCTGGCGCAGGGCGAGCGAAGCCTGTTTTTGCCGAAAACAAAAATGCCAGACTCTGCAAGGGCTTTCAGCCCTTGACCCATCTGCCGCAAAACTGCGTTTTGCGGGGAAAAAATTTTTATGGCTGTATCCTTACTGTAAATAAACACTGGGGCTCTGTCCTCTGGCACCCTGCTGACGCGGGGCGAGCGAAGCCTGTTTTTGCCGCGGGCAAAAATGCCAGACCCCGCAAGGGCTTTCAGTCCTTGACCCATTTGCCGCAAAACTGCGTTTTGCGGGGGATAATTTTTATGGCAAATCGTCCATTGTTACGGCGATAGACGGGAAATGTGCCAGCTCTGCTATATCCGTACACGTGTTTTGCTGTAGTTCTCTGATGGATTCATTATACTGCATTTATCCATCGGCCACAATGCTCACTTCGCCGCCGCTCCTGAAAAGAAAAGGGCAGCCGTAAAAACAGCCGCCTTTTATGGGCGTTGCCATAAGAAAATTTCATTTTAAGAAATGCCTGAAAAATCAGGATTTTTCAGAATGATTTCATTATTTAAAAGAAATTTTCTCAGGCAACAGCCGTCAGCGTCTGACTTAAGAAATCAACAGAAGAGAAAAATCTGTTTTCTTAAGTCAAGCCGCCTATGGTTCGTTCTTTATTTTAGTAGAACAGTACGAAATCGTCAAATTTCCACTCGCCGTCTTCCAACAGCATTACGAAATGGTAATCTGTGGTAGAAAAATCGTCAGCGTTTTCAGGCGCGACATAGAAGATTTCCCCGTCATACGCGGAATCGCCTGTAGAATAATAAGCCGTAGCGGTCAGGTCAATTTCTTTGTCTGTCTGCCTGTCCAGTTTGAATACATGACCGGCGTAGAAGATGTTGCTGCCGCGGCCGCCGCCAAGGAAATAGAGCGCGCCGTCATCGCCTTTTGTGAACTGGATATTTTTCTCCGTCAGGATTTCAGAGGAAACAAAGTCCTTTGTGAAATACTGTTCCAGATAGGCCTGGAAATCATCATATGTAGCAAAACGTTCGTCATTTACCTTATAGTACGTGTTGCTGTTTTTCTCCAGCGTGGTGTTTTCGTCAGCGTCGAATGTACCAAGGCTGATTTCTGTGTAAATTTCAGCCGCACCCTGATACAGGTCTTTCAGGTCGTCAGCCAGAGGGGGACGTCCGTCCTCACTGGTATAAACAATTTCCTCTTCCTGCTTCTGGTCGGGTTCGTTTACATCAGATGCGTCATTGCTTTTGTCCTTGCCGCCGCAGCCGCCCAGCACCATTGCCGCTACTGCCGCGCATGTCAGAAACAGATATAATTTCTTTTTCATGTTCATTCTCCTCTCATTTTCACCCCAAATACGGGGCTGTCCTTGCTTTCCGAACAAGTATACCACCTTTCCGACAAAAAGGGAAGGGAAATTCCCAATCGAAAGAAAGGTTTAAGAAATAAAGCCGGAGGGAATGCTATTTTCCTGCAAAGCGGCGGTTTTCATAGAGGTCAAAAGAAAACCGGATATCTTTTTCCTCCTGCGTTTCTCCTTTTTCCACGAGTAGCCAGTCAGGGTCCTGATCCAGATTGGGGAAACAGGTATCTGCGGGAAAAGCGGTGTGGATATGCGTAACATACGCCCGTCTGCAGAGCGGCAGAAGCTGGCGGTAAATGCTGCCGCCGCCTGCCACGAAAATATCTTTCCCTTCATATGCGCGCAGAAGCTCCGGCAGTTCTTCCGGAGAATGGCACAGCACAACGCCCTCTGCCTGATATTCCATGTTTTTGGTCAGTACAATGTTTACGCGTTCCGGCAGGGGTTTGCCGTTCGGGAAGGATTCCAGCGTTTTCCGCCCGATGATGAGTACGTTCCCTGTTGTCATGGCGCGGAAGCGTTTCATGTCCGCGGAGATGCGCCGCAGAAGCTCTCCGTCCTTCCCGATGCCCCAGGCATCGTCCCTCGCAACGATGATATCCATATGCAGGCCCTCCTTATATTGCCACAGGCACGCGCCCAATCGGCCCGCCATGCCGGTAATCCTCTACAATGAAATCCTCAACCGTAAACGCGTAAAAGTCCCTGACATCAGGGTTCAGACGTACCTTCGGCGCGGGAAGCGGCTCACGCGTAAGCAGTTCCTTTACCATGGGAATGTGCCTGTCGTAAATATGCATATCGCTGATAACATGCACCAGCTCGCCCGGCACCAGCCCGCTGGCCTGCGCGAACATCATCAGCAGGGCGGAATACTGCACGACATTCCAGTTGTTTGCCGTAAGCGTGTCCTGTGAACGCTGGTTCAGTATGGCGTTCAGGCGGTTTCCCGTCACATTGAAGGTCATGCTGTACGCGCAGGGCTCCAGCCCCATTTCCGGCAGGTCCGCGAAGGTATAGATATTCGTCATGATGCGGCGGGACGCGGGCGTGTTTTTCAACTGCCACAGCACGTTGTCCACCTGATCCATCTCCCCCTGCTGAAAGCGGTATTTTACGCCAAGCTGGTAGCCGTATGCCTTGCCGATGGAACCGCTTTCATCTGCCCAGGAATCCCATATTTTGCTGTTCAAATCGTGGATATTGTTGGATTTTTTCTGCCATATCCACAGAATTTCGTCAATCGCGGCTTTCCAATTGGTAAAGCGCAGGGTCAGGAGAGGAAATTCCCTGGAAAGGTCGTAGCGGTTGACTATGCCAAAGGTCTTGACGGTATACGCCGGCGTGCCGTCCTCCCAATGGGGGCGCACCTTTTCCTGCTCCGTTGAAAACCCATGTTCTAAAATCTGCCTGCAATTTGCAATAAATAGTTCGTCTGCTCTGCTCACGCAAACATCCCCTCCTTGTTTTTTCTGTCCAGTTTTTATATTGAGATTTTATTATAAAGTATCCGTTGGAAAAAGTCAAAGCAACGGATTGCACCGGCGCAGAGCCAATGGTATAATCAGAGCGGTAAAGCGGGGGTTGGGGGAAGGGCAGGAAAAAACAGGCACAGCGTTTTCTGGCGCGGACTTCTGCTTTGAATAGACAGGACGGTTTTTCGATTTGCAGGGCGGCGCGCGCTGCAAATATGAAAATTTTCTTAAAGTTATATTTTTCTGATTCTTTTCATAACAATTTTAGGAACTTTATGCTATACTGTTGAAAGAAGATTTATTTTTCCGCAACGGCGGGAAGAAGAAGGGGAATTTTTATAAGAATGGGTGTGGATTATGGAGATTTTCAAAGGGATATTTGACCGTTTGGGGGTGACGGAATTTGCGCGTCCCTCTATCGGTATTTCCGATGTGCTGGATATACTGATTGTTGCCTACATTATTTATAAAATTATATTCTGGATTAAAGAAACCCGCGCATGGGTGCTGTTCAAGGGTGTTCTGGTGATATTTGCCCTGGCGGCAGTGGCAACGCTTCTGAAGCTGAACACTATCATCTGGATACTTTCCAATACCATTTCGGTAGGCATTATCGCGGTGATCGTGGTATTTCAGCCGGAACTGCGCAAGGCTCTGGAGCAGCTCGGCAAGGGGCGGTTCTTTTCTTATTTCACACGGGGCGAGGAAGAAGAGGGCAGTAAGGCGAACGCGCGCACAGTGGAGGAAATCGTAAAGGCGGCGGGCAAAATGGGCGCGGTCAAAACGGGCGCGCTGATACTGATTGAGCAGGAGGTACCCCTGGGGGATCTGGAACGGACGGGCATTCCCATTGACGCGATCATTTCCAGCCAGCTTCTGATAAACATTTTTGAGCATAACACGCCCCTGCATGACGGGGCTGTCATCGTCCGGCGCAACCGCGTGGCGGCGGCGACCTGTTTCCTGCCGCTGACGGACAGCAACGAGATCAGCATGGAGCTGGGCACGCGGCACAGGGCAGCAATTGGCGCGAGTGAGGTTTCCGATGCATATGTGATTGTTGTTTCGGAGGAAACGGGAGCAATCTCCGTTGCGCGCGGCGGCGTGCTTTACCGCGATCTGACAACGGAACAGCTTCGGAATATGCTTTCTCAGCCGCAGAAGGGCGGCAGGGCAAAATTGTCGATTTGGAAAGGAAGGCAGGAAAAATGAAGAGATTTCAAGAACTGCTGATGAAAGACATTGGCTGGAAACTGCTTTCCGTAGCGATTGCCGCCGTAATGTGGTTTATGGTCATAAATATTACGCAGCCTGTGGATACCCGCGGGTACAGCAGGCCGCTTGTGCTGGAAGGCATGGATACGCTTACCAAACGCGGGCTTACGCTCGGCAACGGGGAAGAACTGCGGAACATGAAAATTTCCGTAAAGGTAAAGGCGCAGCGGACGGCACTGGACCGGCTGAACCAGTCGGCGGAATGGATCAAAGCTTCACTGGACCTTTCCGCGCTGGAGAACGCTGTGAACGGCGATACGGTTTCCATTCCTGTTGAGGTAGCCATGACAGGCGGCGGCGCGGGCTATGATATTGTCAGCAAAACACCAACGGCTGTGGAGGCTGTTGTGGAAACGCTGATGTCCAGGCAGATGTCTGTAGATATTGTGGTAAACGGAGAACTGCCGGAAGGCGTTTACCTCTCTGAGCCGCAGATGAGCGGCGAAAAGGTTACGGTGAGCGGGCCTGCGTCGCTGGTGAAGCGCGTGGCGGCGGTGCGCGCCTTTGTAAGCGTGGAAGATGCGCAGAAAGCGGAGCCCCTGCGCGTGCGTGTGGCGGCGTATGACGCAAATGGCGAAGCGGTGCGCGGCGTAACCACAAGCACTGCGGAGGTTACGGTTTCCTATACGATGCATGGCGCGAAGCAGGTGCCGGTGATGGTCGATATTACAGGCAGTCCGGCGGCGGGCCATAAGATTGGCGAGGTTACAAGCAGCCCGCAGTCTGTGGAGCTGATCGGGACGGATGAGGAGTTGGAAAGGATTACCGCGCTCCAACTGGAAAGTATTGATATTTCCGGACGCACGCTGACACTGACAAGGAATTACAGACTGGCGGATTACCTGCCGGAGGGTGTACGGGCAAAAGAGGGCACAGCGGAAAATGTGCGTATTGTCGTAGAAATCGGACAGCAGGAAAGCAGGGAGATCATCCTTCAGCCGGAACAGCTCACAATATTGGGTCAGGAGGACGGGCTGGAATACCGGCTGGAAGGCAGTACGACATTGACTGTGTCCGGCGAACAGGAGGCTCTGGACGCGCTTCAGCCGGAAACGCTGCAAGGCACAGTGAATGCTGTGGGGCTTTCCGAAGGGACGCATACGGCAATCGTGCATGTGGAGCTGCCGGAAGGGCTGACAGCAGGGCTTGCCTATACGAATATCTCTGTAAGCGCAGTGGCGGCAGAGGAACCGCCTGAGCAGGAGGATCCTGCTGAGGAGAGCAATGTGGTGCAATAAAGAATAATTTACTCCGGCTGCATGAAACGCGGCAGGAAAACGGCTCTGGGGGCGTGCCCCCTGCGGGAGATTGAGAGCGGGGCCCCTCAGGATTTTTCTCCTGAACATCTCTGTAAGCGCAGTGGCGGCAGAGGAACCGCCTGAGCAGGAGGATCCTGCTGAGGAGAGTAATGTGGTGCAATAAAGAATAATTTACTTCGGCTGCATGAAACGCGGCCGGAAAATGGGTCAAGGGGCGTGCCCCTTGCAGAAGATTGAGGGCGGAGCCCCTCAGGGTTTTATATAGAGAGGAAGAAAAAGAATGGCAAGAATGTTTGGTACGGACGGCGTGAGAGGCGTTGCGAATACGGAACTGACGGGAGAACTGGCGTTTCGCCTTGGCAAGGCGGGCGCGTATGTGCTGACAAAGGAGAAAAAAACTGCTCCCCGTATTCTGGTGGGGCTGGATACGCGCATCAGCGGGGATATGCTGGAAAGCGCGCTTGTGGCGGGCATCTGCTCCGTAGGCGCGCACGCTGTGCTGGCGGGCATCGTGCCGACGCCGGCTGTGGCGTATCTGGTGCGTAAATATCACCTGGATGCGGGCGTTGTGATTTCCGCATCGCATAATCCTGTGGAATATAACGGCATCAAGTTTTTCAATAATCAGGGCTATAAGCTGAGCGATGAACTGGAAGACGAGATTGAGGATTTGATTGTAAACCATCCGGAACGCCTGCCCAGCCCGACAGGGGCGGAGCTTGGCACAAAATCCTTTGCGGAAGATGCGTTGGACGATTACATCACCTTTCTGACACGCACGACAAGGGAACGCTTTAACGGTATAAAAGTCGCTCTGGACTGCGCGAATGGAGCGGCGTATAAAGCGGCGCCGATCGCCCTGCTGGATTTGGGGGCAGGACTGTGCATCATCCATAATGAGCCGGACGGCAGAAATATCAACGAAAACTGCGGCTCCACGCATATGGAGGATTTGAAGGCGTTTGTAAAGGAAAACGGCGCGGATATTGGCTTTGCCTTTGACGGAGATGCGGACCGCTGTCTGGCGGTCGATGAAAACGGCGAACTGATAGATGGGGATAAAATCCTTGCCATCTGTGGGCAGGATATGAAAAAACGCTGTGTACTGGAAAAGAATACCATTGTGGGTACTGTGATGTCTAACCTTGGGCTTAGCCTGATGGGGGACGCGGAAGGCATTTCCATATTACAGGCAAATGTTGGCGACAGGTATGTGCTGGAAAAAATGCTTGAAGAGGGCTATAACCTTGGCGGAGAGCAGTCCGGCCATGTGATTTTTCTGGACCATAACACAACGGGGGACGGCGTGCTGACAGCAATACAGCTGCTTTCTGTAATGAAACGCAGCGGCAAAAAGGCATCGGAACTGGCTTCGCTGATGGAGACTATGCCGCAGGTTCTGGTAAACGCGCGGGTGGATAACGCGAAGAAAAACGATTATATGAATATCCCTGCTGTGCGCGATGCGATCCATGCTTTGGAGGAGGAATTTTCCAGGGACGGGCGTGTGCTGATCCGCACTTCCGGTACAGAGCCGCTTGTGCGCGTGATGCTGGAAGGCAAGGATATAGAAAAAATGGAACGCGAGGCGAAAAAGCTTGCGGCGTTTATTGAGGAAATGATGCAGTAACAACAATACGCCCCGCATATTAAGAGAGATATGAAAAATGTAAGATTGTCAAACATATTGGACAAGGAACTCAACAGGGGAAAGCCAACCGAGGGGCCTCATCGGTAAGTTGTTGGAACGACGATTGTGGGCAGCAAGCTGCTTTGCGAAATCGGACAAGGAAAAAAACGAGCGGGAAGAATAAAAACGTTTCTGGTCTTCCCTATGGCTCCGTTCGACTTTTCCGTTATGCCTCGGAGTATAAGGTCGTATCAGCTTGTGCTGGACGCCTAGCTCAGAGGCGGTTTTTTCGAAAAGGGTCGGAATGTCCCGCTTGCTGTTGGAAAAACGATTCGTAAATTCAAAGCCATTGTCTGTCTGAATGCATTCAACGCAGATCCCTCTGCGGGCATACCATTTTACCAGCTGTTTCAGGAAATCCGCTGAGGAATAGGTAGACTGC
>CAJTQX010000001.1:183650-183879 GCA_910578425.1 uncultured Anaerotignum sp. | reverse complement strand
TTTGATCGCAAAATCATGCCGCTGTATTTTTTTGCGAATGAGAGATAAACCGGATATATCTGTTCAAAATCAGCCTTTGCGGAAAGCAGGTGTATTTCTTTAGATACCGGATACCTTGGTACGCATTCACATTCCAAATAACTGGCATCCGCAACCGGAAAGTGCCCAAAGGAAAAATAGCTTTCCAAAACGGCCGGTGTATGTGGTGCAACCAGAATACCTTTTTGCC
>CAJTQX010000001.1:174281-183637 GCA_910578425.1 uncultured Anaerotignum sp. | reverse complement strand
TTTCCATCTCATAGGAAAAAATTTTTCCCATGTATCCTTTTTTTCTATGGATTGGGTCAGTGGAAACGCCGCAAAGCATTGCTCCGGGAATTTCCCTGCCACGCAGCCAGACGATATACGGATACGCCTGCATACAGCTTGCGAACTCCCCTTCCGTTTCCAGACAAACGGAATATTCCGGCAGGAAACGATTTTCAAAAAACCATCTGCAAAAAGCATCACTGTCATGAAAACATGCTTTCCAAAGCCGATGAAAATCTTTCCGGTCGGCTGCTGCCGCGTCTCTGACAATTATTTTTTCCGACATTCCATCACCGCCCTTCCCGTTTGGTACATCGTTTTTTATCATCTGTTCTATTATATCCTTTCGTAAACAAAAAAACAATGGATAATTATTATCATTTGATAACTTTTTTGATGATTTTTCTGTAAACTTTGACGAATTCCGGTTCCTTACTATATGCGTCTAACTCAGCAATCGGCACCCACATTACTGCTGAATTTTCATCAGCCTTGACACGCAGAGACTCTCTTTCTGATGCAATCAGCCCATAGGTCGCGTTCAGGTGCAGGTGATTTGGAACATATTTCTCTCTTTTATAATGTTTTGCAACCTGTAAAATATCCAAAGAAAGTATCTGTTCCGAAACGGGACACAAATTTCTAACGCCGGTTTCTTCCTCCGTCTCTTTCAGCGCAACTTGAAAAAGGTCGTCCATGCCGTCCGCATGCCCTCCTACACAAGCCCATGTATCATAAATGTTATGATGCACCATCAATAACTTATCCTTTTCTTCATTAAATATCATCGCAGTTGACGTCATGTGCGCCAGCGTATTTTCCCGGAACAGAACAGCATCGCCCTTTTCCTGCAAAAGTGCTGCAATGGCTCCTTTTTCAGCTAGTTCCTCTTCATCCGCAGGAAGATACGCTTTGATTGCATCTATAAAATACATTAAAAATCCTCCATTTGTTTCAGCCCTTCCAGCCAGATTTTTCGAAATGCAGAAGGAAGCGCAAATTCCGCTGCCGCTTCTTCCTTTGTCACCCAGGTCAGATTGGAAGGCCGTTTCTCAAAAACCTTTCCAAAATAACATTTCATATGCCATTCTATATGTGTAAAAATATGCTTTTGACTTCGCATCGGGAGCAGTTCCGCCCGTATGATGCCTATTTCCTGCAAAAAATCAAATGTCTGCGTTTCATTCGGACAGTTTGGCAGTTCCCAAAGATTAGACAACAAACCTTGCGGCAAACGTTTGTGCAGCGCAATTTTATTTTCAGAAACAAGAAAGAAAACCGAAAGGGTTTCCTGTATCCTTGGGTTCTTTTTCGTTTTTACAGGGAACAGCATAGTCTTGTTTTTTCGATATGCCAGACAATGTGCACGAAGCGGGCAAAGTGCGCACTTCGGCGCACCGTTCGGCAAACAGAGTGTCGCGCCCAATTCCATCAGGGCTTGATTATAATCTCCAGGGCTTTCCTTTGGCAGTGCCGCTGTGATTTCTTTTTCCCAATATTTCCTAACAGCAGGCTCTGCAATATTTCCTTCATCGGTCGTCAGACGTGCCATCACGCGCAGCACATTCCCATCGACTGCGGCGCAGGGCCTGGCAAACGCAATCGATGCGATCGCCCCCGCCGTATATGGCCCAATTCCTTTCAGCTTCAGCAGTGTGGAATATTCTGCCGGAATCTTTCCATTATGCTCCTCCATGATCTGCTGTGCGGCTTTCTGCATATTTCTTACACGGCTGTAATAGCCCAGTCCCTCCCACAGCTTTAGAAGCAGTTCCTCATCAGCCTCCGCTAATGCCTGAATCGTTGGCAGGGCAGACAGAAAACGCTCATAATATGGTTTTACAGCCTCTACCCTTGTCTGTTGAAGCATAACTTCCGATACCCACACATGGTATGGATTTGGATTTTCACTGCGCCACGGCAAAACCCGCGCATTTTTGCGATACCACTCTAAGAGCGGCTCTGCAATCTGCCGCAGTATATTTTCCTGTTCCATTTTTATCTCCTTCGGTTTATCTCAGCTTGAAATATTTTAAGTAAAGCGGTATCAGCATGCCGCCAATGGAATTGCCCAGCGTCATTACAAATACACTTGCAAGGCAGTGCCCGTTCCATGCAGCAGACAGGCTGAAATAAAACATATTCGCAATCACGTGTTCAAAGCCGCTCAGTATAAATACCATAACCGGCACAAAAACGCCAATAAACTGCAATGTCGAACCTTTCTGCGTTTTGAAGCAGTCCACCGCAATGAACATCAGCATACCGCAGAATATTGCTAAAAGGAAGATACTCAAAAAACCGTCATTCAGCTTGACGGCGGCAATCTGCTCTGCCCGCTCCGCCATGCCTTCATAAATGCGGCTGTTCCGTACCATTGTTGCCGTAATAAATGTACCGACAAGGTTGCCTAGCCAAGTGATCAGCAGTTCAATCAGATATGTCAGGTTTTGGAATGGCAGGTATCCAATTTTCCCCGTAAACAAATGCAGTTGAAACACAACGACCGTAAATAGCCCTACCGCAAACAAAAAGCTGCCCACAACAGGGTTTGACTGAGAAAGGTATACAGTTCCGCCCATACCAATCATCATTCCGGCTAAAACCGCAGAAATAAATTGTCTTCCTTTTTCCATTCTCTATGTATCCTCCTTAAAATCCTTTGACGGTCAGTGCCGCCTCCCATTTCCCTACCGCATCAGTATACAATGTTCTAAACTGCCTGTCAATTATGGCGGATTGTTTCCCCTTTTTCATTGCCGGTGAATTTTTGCTTTAGAGTTTTTCAGGATTTTTATTCTTTGTGTAATATGTCCATGAAACCGAAGAAAAAGCACAGGTTTATAGACAAATATCGTCATTTTATGCGGCTTGCGGAAGAGATAGCAATATGTTATGATGAAAAAAATATTTCAAATTATTTTTAAGGAGGAATTACTATGAATCAGGAGCTTTGGAGCAAAGTAAAAAATGCTGATTTGCTGAAACAGATTTCAGAAGGCAAGGAAGTTGTCTGGATCAATGAAAACCTTGAAAAAACAGCCGATGCATTGGCAAAAATTGATATCACAATGGCAGACATTGATGACGCGGAAGCGCGGCTAGCTCGTTTTGCACCGTTTATTAAAAAAGTATTCCCTGAAACAGAACCAACAAATGGCCTGATCGAATCTCCTCTGACAGAGATTCCCAAGATGCAGAAGCAGCTTGAACAGGAATATCATACAACTATTCCCGGACGCCTCTTTTTGAAACAGGACAGCCATCTGGCAATTTCCGGTTCCGTAAAAGCGCGCGGCGGCATTTATGAAGTACTGAAACATGCAGAAGATTTGGCTTTGGAGCATGGTATGGTGAAACTGACAGATGATTACAGTATTTTTGCTTCTCCTGCTTTCAAGGAATTTTTTGGCAAATTCAAAATTCAGGTTGGCTCTACAGGCAACCTCGGCATGAGCATCGGCATCATGAGTGCAGCATTGGGATTCCATGTTATCGTGCATATGTCCGCTGACGCAAAGCAGTGGAAAAAAGACCTCCTTCGCCAAAGAGGTGCGGAAGTCATTGAGTATGATGATGATTACAGCAAAGCTGTTGAGGTTGGACGCAAAAATTCCGATGCAGATCCCAGCAGCTATTTTGTAGACGATGAAAATTCTGTCAACCTGTTCCTTGGCTATGCTGTAGCTGCAAAGCGCATTGTAAAACAGTTTGCGGAAAAAGGGATTACCGTTGACGCAGACCACCCTCTTTTTGTCTATATCCCCTGCGGCGTAGGCGGCGCGCCCGGCGGCGTTGCGTTTGGCTTCAAACAGCTTTTCGGTGACAATGTGCATATTTTCTTTATTGAACCGACACAGGCACCCTGTATGCTTGTCGGCATGGCGTCCGGCTTGCAGAACGAGGTATCCGTTCAGGATTTCGGACTGACTGGACAGACGCACGCAGATGGTCTGGCGGTTGGACGTGCCTCCGGATTTGTTGGCGGCGTCATGATGAATCTGCTGGCAGGCGAGCTTTCTCTGGAGGATTTCCGCATTTATGATTTTATGCGTGATATTGTGAATTCGGAGGATATTTTCTTAGAGCCCTCCGCGTGCGCATCCTTCTGGGGTCCTGTTCAACTGATGAAATCCGAGGAAATGAAGCAGTATATCAAAAAGATGGGGCTTGATGAGAAAATGGCGCAGTCTGTCCATATTCCCTGGGCAACAGGCGGCAGCCTTGTTCCGCAGGCCATCCGTGAGGAATATATGAATACGCATCTGAAATAAAAAAGAATCCCAAAAGTATCCAAAGCGGCGAAGCCCTTTCAGCTTCACCGCTTTCTCTTTTCAAAATGCAGTCTTTTCTATCAGAACAGGCCTGTAAAATCAAATACCGCGAAATAATCCTTTTCTGTTTCCGCACGCCGCAGCAGTTCCACGCTGCCATCTTCCTTCAGCAGGAGTTCTGCAGAGCGCAGTTTGCCATTATAATTATAGCCCATTGCATGCCCGTGCGCACCGGTATCATGGATATAAAGAATATCCCCGATTTCAATTTCAGGCAGCATTCGGTCGATAGCAAATTTATCATTATTTTCGCAAAGACCGCCTGTAATGTCATATTTATGGTCACAGGGAGCATTTTCCTTCCCCAGCACAGTAATATGGTGGTATGCACCATACATCGCTGGACGCATCAGGTTTGCCGCACAAGCGTCCAGACCAATATATTCCTTATATATATGCTTTTCATGAATTGCCTCCGCCAAAAGGCTGCCATAAGGCGCGAGCATATAGCGTCCCATTTCCGTATAGATTGCCACATCATCCATACCTTCCGGTACCAGAATTTCTTCGTAGACTTTCCTTACACCTTCCCCGATTGCCATAATGTCGCAGGGCTCTTCTTCGGGTTCATATGGAATCCCAACACCGCCGGAAAGATTGATAAACGAAATATGAATATCCAGTTCTTTTTTCAGCTCTACTGCAAGCTGGAACAGTATTTTTGCAAGCATCGGATAGTATTCATTCGAGCTTGTGCTGCTTGCAAGGAAAGAATGGATACCGAAATGCTTCGCGCCCTTTTCCTTGAGCATACGGAAAGCGTCCCGAAGCTGTGTTTTTGTCATGCCGTATTTTGCGTCCTCAGGGTGATCCATAATATCATTGCTGATTTGGAACACGCCGCCGGGGTTATATCGACAGCAGACGGTTTCAGGAATTTTCGCCAGCTTTTCAAAAAAGGGGATATGGGTAATGTCATCAAAATTGATAATTGCACCCAGCTTTGCCGCAAGAACAAAATCCTCCTCAGGCGTTACGTTGGAAGAAAACATGATATCATGCCCCTTTTGCCCTACTGCTTTCGCCATAACAAGCTCGGTAAAAGAGGAGCAGTCTGAACCGCAGCCTTCTTCTTTCAATATTTTAATAATGCCCGGTGTGGGCGTTGCTTTTATCGCAAAATATTCCCGAAAGCCTTTGTTCCATGAGAAGGCTTCGTTTACTCTGCGGGCGTTTTCCCTGATGCCCTTTTCATCGTAAAGATAAAACGGGGTAGGATACTGTTCAATGATTTTTTTTGCCTGTTCCAAAGAAACAAATGGTTTTTTCATTTGCATAGTTCTCCTTTATCTCTGCCAGAATGTTTTGCTGTTCCTGTCTGCATGGCCGCATCAAACAGCGTTCGCCTTATTATAACAAACTATCCTGACATTGGCAATGAAACAGCACAATTTCCCTCATCAAAAAAAAATTTATCATGCTGCCCCTTCTGCATTTCCTTTCTGGCAAAAATGTTGTATAATAATGCTGATAATTTTCTGACGGAAGATAAGGAGCAAATCCATGAAACGAATATTCAAAGCAATGTTAAAAGCAAGTAACTTCAATCCCTCGGCAGTGCTGTATGATTTTTTCAAAGCCCTTTTGATCTACCTGATAGCAACCTCTTTCGCCCTGTGCCTTGTCGGCGCGGAGGTGATACACGATAATATTTTCGGAATGTACATCCTTGGCGTAGCCGTAACCTCTGTGATCACAAGCGGCTATTTCTGGGGAATCGCAGCTTCTGTTGGCGGTGTAATCGGTGTGAATTTCTTTTTCACCTATCCGTACTATTCTCTGAATTTCACCATAACAGGCTATCCGATTACATTTGCGGTTCTTCTGCTGATTTCCATACTAATCAGCACGCTGACCGCCAAGGTCAAAAAAGCCGCTGTTCTTTCCGCAGCAGGAAAAAAGCTGGCGGAAACGCTGAATGAAATGAGCAAGGCGATATTGACCGCAAGTGACCGTGATATGATATTAGAAATGGCAACAGATTATTTTTATGAAGCGAACCAGTGCAGTGTCGTACTGTACTTCGGTTCCCCCCTGAAGCCGCAAAAGCAGGCAATGCGGCTGGTTAATGATACGGACGAACAGATTTTCAACAGCATATTGGAACGGCAGGTAGCTTTTTCCGCTTACGATTCGGGTCATCGTACAGGTGCCGATCTGGGCAACCAGACACAGAACTGCAAAGGGACATACGTTCCTATTATGACAAAAGAGCGAAAATATGGTGTGATCGGGTTGCTTTTTGAAGACTCCAAAATGCTTTTCAACGATACGTACAGTTCTATTGACGTTATGATCGCCCAAACCATATTGGGGCTGGAGCGTCAGGAAATGATTGAAAAAGCACAGGATATTCTTCTGGAAAAAGAAAAAGAAAAAATGCGAAGCAACCTTTTGCGGGCTGTTTCCCATGATCTGCGGACGCCCTTGACGGGAATATTAGGCTCCACTGCGACATTGATCGAAAACAGAGACACCTTAAGCAAAGACGCCAATACGAAATTACTGCGGGATATTTACCAGGATACGGAATGGCTGATTCATATGGTTGAAAACCTGCTTTCTGTTACAAAAATCAGCGGAAATGAAACAAACCTGAAAAAACAGGAGGAAATCGTGGAAGAAGTCGTTTCCGAAGCAGTTACCCGTACGCAGAAACGTTTCCCCGATGCGCATATTGATGTAAAAGTTCCAGACGAACTATTGATTGTCCCGATGGATGCAACCTTGATCGAGCAAGTCCTGATCAATCTGATGGAAAATGCTATCCGCCATTCAGGAAGCTCCCTCCCCATCGGTTTGCGGGTGGCAAAAAAGAAAAGCGGCGCAGTCTTTACTATATACGATCATGGGAAAGGTATCGACCCTTCTCAGATACCGGATTTATTCGATGGGAATTCTCGTTCCAGCGATTCCAGCAGGGGCATCGGTATTGGACTTTCCATCTGCAAATCCATCATATTGGCGCATAACGGAACAATTTTTGCGAAAAATAATCAAAGCGGCGGCGCGAGCTTTACGTTCGTACTGCCAATGAAAGGAGAGTATAAATATGGCGGCGAAAGTAAAAGTAATGATTATTGAGGACGAAGACGCAATCAGCAACTTCATCGCAATGACATTGAAAGCAAATGACTATGCACCCCTTCTGGCAAAAACTGCCAGTGAAGCTCTTTCCATGATACCCTCTCACTGTCCGGATTTGATATTGCTGGATTTAGGTCTTCCAGATATGGATGGTATGGAGATACTGAAAAAAATACGGGAATGGTCTGCAACGCCTGTTATCATTGTTTCTGCCCGCGGCGAGGAAGCAGATAAGGTCGAGGCTCTGGATTTTGGCGCGGATGATTACATATGTAAGCCATTTGGTACTTCCGAGCTATTGGCAAGGATACGGACGGCTCTGCGCCACAGCATGAAAAACACTGGAACGGCCGCTGCAAGCGATATTTTTACAACAAAAGGACTGCGGATTGATTTCAGCAAACGGCAGGTTACTGTTGATGGGCGGGAAGTACATCTGACACAGATCGAATTCAAAATTGTTTCCCTTCTGGCAAAAAGCGCGGGACAAGTTCTGACCTATGATTTTATCATTACGGAGTTATGGGGTCCTTATGCCGTAAAGGACAACCAGATTCTTCGGGTCAATATGGCGAATATCCGCCGCAAGCTGGAAAAGAACCCAGGCTCGCCAGAATACATTTTTACTGAAGTCGGTATTGGCTATCGTATGGTAGATGACGGAATATAACATTTTCAAAAAATATGGAACATGGAAAGTCGCCAGATAAAAGCCTCCATGTTCCATTTTTTATTGTTGAATTAGAGAAAGACCGGAATCTTTTTGCTCTCCTTCTAACTTTTTTTACTTACTTTTGTGTATCTACGGAGTACATATGTGCCACCAGATCAATAACCTTATTGCTGTAACCCCATTCATTATCATACCACGCGATCAGTTTTACAAAGTTATCGTCCAAAATAATGCCTGCTTTTTCATCGAAAATACAGGTACGGGTATCGCCCAGAAGGTCAGAAGAAACCACATCATCATTGATATATCCGACGATGCCTTTCATTGTTGTTTCGGACGCTTCTTTGATTTTCGCGCAAATTTCCTCATAGGTTGCAGGTTTTTTCAATCTTGCTGTCAGGTCTACAACAGAAACATCGTTCGTAGGAACACGGAAGGACATACCCGTCATTTTCCCCTTGAGTTCAGGAATTACGCGTCCAACAGCCTTTGCCGCGCCCGTTGTGGAAGGGATAATGTTATTGAATACGGAGCGGCCTGTTCTCCAGTCGCGGCCTGCTCTTGCATCAACTGCTTTTTGTTTTGCCGTAGCCGAGTGAATGGTACTCATCAGCCCCTGTTCAATGCCGAAGTTATCATGTACAATTTTTACCAGTGGCGCAAGGCAGTTTGTTGTGCAGGATGCATTAGAAACAATGTCATATTCCGGCTGATAGGTCAAATGGTTTACACCCATAACGAATGTAGGCATAACATCATCCTTGGATGGCGCAGTCAGGATAACTTTTTTTGCACCGCCAATCTTATGTAAAGCTGCTTTTTCCATTGTATTAAATGCGCCCGTAGATTCAATGATATATTCTGCCCCGCATTCAGACCACTTGATCTGAGAAGCATCGCTTTCGCTGAAGACATGAATCCTTTTACCATTCACGATCAGGCAGTTTTCTCCGATTTCAATATCGCCTTCAAAGCGGCCGAAAATACTGTCGTATCTCAGTTGGTACGCCATATAATCCAATTCCGCGTTTCTCAGGTTAATGCCGCAAAGTTCAAACTGATCCTGCCGCTGCATCAGTACTCTGAAAACAACTCTGCCAATACGGCCAAACCCATTGATACCAACTTTAATCATAACTATTATCCCCTCTCAAAAACTTGTTGGACGTTTATTGTCCTACCTATTGTAGCACATAATTTCCGAAAAAAAAGTAAAAAACTGCAAATATTTTTTTTTCAGA
>CAJTQX010000001.1:34047-174268 GCA_910578425.1 uncultured Anaerotignum sp. | reverse complement strand
AAGTCTTGACAGCATATTCTGATATTTCGGGGATAAATTTATTCAAAGTGATACAGATGTGGGACGTTTATAGTCCCTTTTCTGAAATGTTTCCCTGTTTCTGCTCTGATTCTGTTTCTTTCCGGTAATATTTCGCCGCTTCTTCCGGAAGAATCATATTGATATAGCAGTTTGTCGCGTATTCAAAGCCGGCAAAGCCGCCGATTCGAGGCAGAATTTCCATATACCAGTGGAATGGTTTGTCTTTCGGCGCATTATAAATACAGATGTTATATCCGACATCTTTCCGCAGTAAAATGACCTTTTGTAGCAGTTCCAACAGGAGCGCAGAAAGGTTATTCCTTTCCTGTGCGGTCAGCTCGGCGATACTGCTCTGGTGCTTTTTCGGTGCAATCCAGAGCTCATAAGGGAAACGCGCCGCATAGGGCACAAAGGCAATGAAATCCTTGTTTTCCTGCACAATGCGGCTTCCATTTTCTGCTTCATGCCGCAGTATTTTACAGAAAAGGCAATCCTCTTTCTGCATTTTTTCCGACATAGCATGTATCCTCTGCGGAATCAACGGCATCCCAATCAATTGAGAATGGGAATGGCGAATACTCATGCCCGCTGCGGACCCGCAGTTTTTGAAAATCTGAACATAAGCAGTCATTTTTTCCGCGAGTATGCTTTGGTATCTTTCCTGAAGAACCGCCAGAACATTGGAAAGATGCTCCTTTGAAAATCTGTCGATTGTCATTCCATGCTCGCGGGTATCCACCAGAACCTCATGCCGCCCAATACCTGCCTGCCGTTCATAAAATGCTTCATATGGCAGTTCCTCAGTATTTTCAGATACAGCGGGAAACATGTTTGGAAAAACACGAATCTGCCATGCGTCACCAGCAGCATCCTGATAAACGGGATCAGTTGTCTGTCCCTCATTTCCGCCGCAAAATGGGCAGTGTTCCCCGCTTTCTGCCGTTGTCCGCGTTGTATGCCGGAACTCATAGGGTCTGTTCCGACGATTTTCCGCGTAAAGCGTCCAATCTCCTGTAAATGGGTTTTTTCTGAATTCGGACATTCTATTCCCCCGCCTTCCGCTGATACGTCCATTGCTCGATATTTCGGAACACATTGAATGAAGTAGGTGAAATCTCCCCGCCTACAAATTTAGAGGTGAAAACAGCATCCTCCCGAAAGGCTATGCTGATATACGGCAGTTCTTCCGCCAGCTTTTTTTGCAGACTGCTGTATGCCAGGAGGGTCATGCCCTCCCCCACAGCTGTCCGCGCCGCTTCCAGAAGGCGGTCCATTTCCTCATTGGAATATCCGATATAGTTGTAGCTGCCTCCCGTTGCAAAAAATGGCGTCAAATCTACCACATCTGAAAACTGCCAGCCGCCAACTACCATGTCAAAGCTCCCTGACGTCAGCTTTTCCTGATACTGCTCATAGGGCTGCACGTCCAGCGTGCATACAAAACCAATTGCCTGCAATTCCTCCCTCAGTTTGGAGGCAATCTGTTTGCGGACGCTGTTTTCTTCATTGACGAGTATAGTAGCCTGAAGTGTAACGGTTCCGATGGAAGTAGGCTTTTCGAGTATCCCGTCCCCGTTTTCATCACTCCAGCCATTATTTTTCAGCACAGTTGCCGCCATCGTCGGGTCATAATTATATGGTGCGACATTCTCCTCGTACAACCAGGATTTCGGGCTGACTGGCGTATTGGCAAGCTCGCCGTACTGCAAATACGCGCTGTTCAGCAGGCTTTCTTTTGGAAAAGCATATGCCACAGCCTGCCGGACAGCCTTTTCCTGAAACAGGCTTCGATTGAAGTTAAAGCCGATAAAATCATATTTTGTGGAAGGGAACGTGTGGATTCCGTCTGCGCCTTCCTCCGCATAACGTCCTGTTTCCATTGCATCCGCGACTAACACATCGGTAATTCCCTGCTGGAATGCGTTGACATCCGTCTGCGCCCCTTCCGTAATTCTGACGCTGATAATGGGAATCTGCGGTACGGTGCCATGATAGCTGTCGTTTACATTCAGCAAAAGCTCCGATGCACGCCGATAGCTCAGCATTTCATAAGGTCCATTCCCCATAGGCGTCATATTGATTCTGCTCTGCGGGTCTGTCTGCCCCTGATAATATCCGGCAGAAATAACCGGAAAACGCAACGCGCTGATATTTCCGCTGAATGGCTCATAAAATGAGATTTCAACTGTATTTTCCGAGGTATTCTGCCAGCCGCTGACATATTGCAGCACCCTTTTATAAACTGCGTCCTCCGGTGCGGCACGCAGCATGTTCAGGGAAAAGACAACATCCTCTGCTGTCAGTTTTGTACCATTCTGCCAGAAAATATTATTATTGATCTGCAACGTCAGCATACGCCCATCATCTGAAAGCGTCCAGCTTTCCGCAACAGCCGGAACTGCCGCCCCTCGCTCATCAAAATCCAGAAGCGGGAGATAAATCAGTTTCAAGATACGGTCAACCGTTTCTTCCCGATTCAACAGCGGGTTCAGTGTTTCCGGAACGCGCATGGAAAGCCTTAATCGTGATTCTACAGTGCCATCCAGATTTGGTCCGCCTGACGCTGTAAAAAAGTTCCCCTGCTCTTCTCCCCCTTCTTTGCCGCAGCCGCAAAACCCTATGCATAAGGCAAGCAGCAACGCCAATTTCTTTTTTTTCATAGGCTCCTCCTCAAAAGCGGTATGCGATCCGATAGAGTTTCTCCGCAAGCTGCACTCGTTTCACATAGCTTTTCGTTTCTCCAAATGGTATTTCGTCCAGCTTCATGCCGTCTTTGCTTTTTTCCTCGTCCGCCAGCCATTTTGCTACGTTGCCATGTCCGGCGTTATAGGCGGCAAGTCCTGTTTCCTGTACGCCGTTGAATTTTTCGTTCAGCCATTTCAAATACCAGCATCCAAGGCGGATATTTGTTTCAGGGTCTTTCAGGTTCAGCGTTTCCTGCTCCAATCCAACCTGTCCGGCAGCCCAGAGCCCTGTTTCTTCCGTCACCTGCATCAGCCCCATTGCGCCAGCGGGGGAAACTGCCTCCTGATCAAAATGGCTTTCGCATAGAATCACCGCGTAAACGAGGGATTCCTCAAGCTGATATTCCGCGGCATATTTTTCTACATATTCCGCATAGTCCCGCGGCAGTACCCGCGGCAAAAGCACATAATACGCAAAGGCAGCCAGAAAACATATAACCAGCAGCCTGCATAATAGTTTTTTGAACCATCGAATCATAGTTTATTCCGCATCCTGTTCTAAATTTTTCACCAGCAGGCCGACCTGTTCCTCCACAAAAGCAATATCCCTGCTGTTGTCGATAATTTTATCAGCAGCTTCCTGGTATTCCTCCCAGCTTTTTTGGCTGGCAATACGCGCCCTTGCTGTCTCCGCACTTACGCCATCCCGCTCTATAATACGTTTCATACGCGTTTCGCTGTCAGCAAAAACAACCCAAACCTCATCACAGATAGAATCCAGACCCGCCTCCAGCAAAAGCGGCGCATCCAGTACGGCGGCTTTTGCCGTCCCGCTTTCCTGCGCGTTCTCTATCTGCCGCTTCATTTCTGCAATGATATATTTATGGGTGCATTCATTGAGAAATGCAAGTTTTTCCGCATCCCGAAATACGATTTCTCCCAGCTGACGCCGGACAATATCTCCATTTTCGTCTAAAATACCGCTGCCAAAATAGCCGAGGATTTCCGAATAAGCAGACTTCCCCTGTTCTATGATTTCATGGCTGATGCGGTCTGCGTCAATAATCACAAACCCTTCCGCCGCAAGACGATGACTGACAACGCTTTTCCCGCTGCCCGTTCCTCCTGTCAATCCAATCACTTTCATAAAATACTCCTGTTATTTTGCCTCAAACCATGAGTTTCCTTCATGTACGTCTACCAGCAGCGGCGCGAGAAGATCCGCCGCCTGCTCCATATTTTCCTTCAATATTGCCGCAACAGCCTTTTTTTCCTCCCGATACGTTTCAATCAGCAGTTCATCGTGTACCTGCAAAATCAAACGAGAACGATAACCGCCCTCCCGCAGAGCATGGTGTACCTTTATCATCGCAATTTTAATTATATCCGCCGCGCTGCCCTGTATCGGCATATTCATTGCAACACGTTCTCCAAACGAACGCTGGACAAAATTGCCGCTTTGTAATTCCGGCATGGGACGGCGTCTGTGCCAAAGTGTAGACACATAGCCGTTTTCTGTTGCATCGGCAATGGTCCTATCCATATATGTCTTGATTTTCGGATATTTCGCGAAATAAGCGGCAATATACTGTTCCGCTTCTTTTCTGGTAATCCCCAAATCCTGGCTCAGACTGAATGAACCGATACCATACACAATGCCGAAATTTACCGCCTTGGCATTACTTCTTTGCAGAGGCGTAACCTCGTCAAACGGCACATGAAACACCTGCGAAGCCGTCAGCCTGTGAATATCCTGGTTCTGCCGGAAAGCGTTGATTAACGTTTCATCGCCGGAAATATGCGCCAGCACCCGCAGCTCAATCTGAGAATAGTCCGCATCCAGAAAGCAGTATTCCTCACTTTCAGGAATAAAGACTTTCCGAAGCTCCCGCCCCAGTTCCAGCCGGACGGGAATATTCTGTAAGTTCGGCTCTGTGGAGCTGATACGTCCCGTTGCCGTAATGGTCTGGTTGAAAGTCGAATAAATCTTATGAGTGTCAGCATCCATCACAGCCAGAAGCCCATCGGCATAGGTGCTTTTCAGCTTCGCAAGCTGCCTGTAATAAAGTATTTTTTCGACTATAGGATGGTCGTGCCGGATTTTTTCCAGTACGTCAGCCGCTGTGGAATAGCCTGTTTTCGTTTTCTTGCCACCCCGCAGCCCCAGCTTCTCAAAAAGAATAACACCTAATTGCTTTGGGGAATTGAGGTTAAACGGCTCCTCGGAAAGCTCATAAATTTCTTTCGTAATACTTTCAATGCTTTCGTCCAAGCGGCTCTGGTATGCCAGCAGAGCTTGTTTGTCTACTTTAATACCGACCTGTTCCATATCTGCCAGAACAAAAAGCAGAGGCATTTCGATGTCGTAAAAAAGGCTATCCTGCCCGTTTTGTCTCATCTGTTCCTCCATAACGCTTTTCGCTCGGAAAACAACCTCCGCCTGTTTCGCGGCAAAATTTGCCCGCAGTTGAGGTTCCAGGGTTTTAAATGCAATTTTTTTTCTGCCTTTTCCCATAATTTCCTCGGCGGAGGGATTGCTTTCATTCAAAAAAGCCCGGGAAATATCATCGTATTCGTAGGAATTTCCTGTTGCATTCAAAAGATATGCCGCAATTGCTGTATCAAAAATCAGTCCCTGCGGCTCACATCCGATAGAACGCAAAAGATTTATATCTTTTTTCATATCATGGCCAATTTTTGGAAATGCGCTGTCCGCAAAAAATGTGCGTGCTGTTTCCAGGAGTTCATCCAGCGGAAAAGTATCGCTGGTCTCCATCCAAATGCTGCCAATTGGGGGTTGGTATATCGCCAGCCCCTGACATTCCTGTTCGTCATACAACAGGATATATCCCGTTTCCTTCCGTTCCAGTCGCGCAAAAAATGCTTCCGCTTCTGCTTTCTCCGAAATATGGCGGCAGGATGTGCTTTCCTTCCGTGTTTCCCTTGTTCGCTCAAAACGGCTGAACATGCTCTTGAATTCCAGTTGTTTTATCATTTCGTAAGCGGCAGGATTGAAAGTATCCTTCCGCTCCAGCTTTTCCCTGTCCCACTCCAGCGGCATATCACGGATAATAGTTGCAAGATATTTGCTGAGCCTTGCCTGCTCTTGAAATTCCGTCAGATTTTCTGACGCTTTTTTTGGCTTAATCTCTGCCGCATGTGCAATTGCCGTTTCTATGTCGTGATACTGCTGTATAATTTTTACAGCTGTTTTTTCACCAATGCCGGGTACGCCCGGGATGTTGTCAGATGCATCGCCCATCAACGCTTTTACATCAATAAACTCCAATGGTGTAACGCCGTATTTTTCCATAACGTCAGCGGCATAATAATCCTCTGTTTCTGTCCGTCCGCCTTTAGTTTTCGGTATGCGCACCTTTACCGTTTCGCTTGCAATCTGCAAAAGGTCCCTGTCACCAGACACAATAACAGGGCGAATCCCTTCCCGCTCTGCCATAGCGGAAAGTGTCCCCAGAATATCATCTGCCTCATAGCCCTCCTGCTCGAAAATTGGGATATGCATAACCCGAAGGACTTCTTTTAATAATGGCATCTGCTCCCGCAGTTCCTCCGGCATCCCTTTGCGCGTCCCTTTGTATTCTGCATATGTCTTGTGGCGGAATGTGGGCGCATGCAGGTCAAATGCCACTGCCCAATATTTCGGCTGCTCCTCATCTAAAAGTTTGAAAAGAATATTCAAAAAACCGTAAACCCCGTTGGTGTAGCGTCCCTGCGCATCTGTCAGCAGGGGTACACCATAAAATGCACGGTTTACGATACTGTTTCCATCAATTATCATTATTTTTTCAGCCATAAAAGACCTCCCAAATAGCTTATTTGCGCTGTGCTTTACTCATTTGTGCTGTCGCCCTATAATGCTGATAACAAAAAAACTTTTTCTTATGCAAGCATAAAAAGTTTTTTGTTTCCGCTTTGCACAGCTTGTAGCTGTAAAACATTATACACCAAAAAGCAGAAAAAACATATCCTTCCCGCCAAAAAATTTCCAGACAACATACTTTTTGCCGCTTTTCTGCATATAGTGAAAACATATCAGTTTCCTTGGGAGGTCAAACATGAAAAAAGTAATTTGTACCGCCACAGCGGGGATTCTTGCACTTAGTCTGTGTGCAGGATGTACAACAGATTCCGCTGAGGAAGGTCTGACGCCTGTCCGTCTGAACGAAGTCGTACATTCTGTTTTTTACGCACCACAATATGTCGCGCTGGAGAAAGGCTTTTTTGCGGAAGAAGGTCTGGAGGTTTCGGTTGCAGTTGGCAACGGCGCGGATAAATCCATGACCGCCCTGCTTTCCAATGCGGCGGATGTTGCTCTGCTTGGGACAGAAGCGGGTCTTTACGTCTATAATGAAGGAAAAGAGGACTATCCAAAAGCATTTTTACAACTGACCCAACGGGCAGGAAATTTCCTTGTTTCGCGGGAAGATGAGCCTGATTTTGAATGGCAGGATTTGAAAGGAGCATCTGTCATCGGCGGCAGACTGGGCGGTATGCCGGAGCTTGTTCTGGAATATGTGCTGAAAGAAAATGACTTGAAAATCGGGGAAGACGTAGAAATTATCAATAATATTGATTTTTCTTCAACAGCAGGCGCGTTTACTGGTGACGTCGGCGATTATACTGTTGAATTTGAGCCGGTTGCCACAACGCTGGAGCAAAGCGGCAGCGGATATATCGTTGCGTCCTTAGGTGAAGCCAGCGGCTATGTTCCATACACTGTTTATATGGCACGCGATGATTTTATGCAGGAAAATCCTGACGTTATCGAAGCGTTTACGCGTGCCATCTACAAGGGGCAGCTTTGGGTAAAGGAGCATACCTCAGCAGAAATTGCCGAAGCCATCCTTCCGCAATTCCCTGACTCTGACCTGGAAACCCTGACAACCATCATTGAACGCTACAAAGCGCAGGATACCTGGAAGGAAGATCCCGTATTTTCAAAGGAAGGCTTTGAACTGATTCAGGATATCATGCAGGCCGGCGGCGAGTTGGATACCCGCGTGCCTTATGACGATCTGATTCGTACCGATTTCGCAGAAAAAGCAATGCAGTAATCTCTTTTGATGAAAGACCCGATTCTCACGAAACGGGTCTTTCATTTATGTTATTTTCTCACTGTCAGTACTGCTGTCCACGAAGACATTCTTACACCATTCTGGAAAGAAACACCTGCATTTTCACATTCCGAAGCATTTTTATGCAGTAATATTTCCATGTCGGCAAAAGTCCCATTTTCATCGTGGTATGTTCGTGCTGCATTCCATCGCAGAGAATTGAAAAATATGTATGTTTTTAATACCCTCTCTCCTTATTCCGGCGCAGTTCCATCTTCCTGCACCCTTCTCTGTATCTCCCCTGCAAAATCCTCTGCCTCATATCTGTCAGCGCAAAATGCATCCGTATCAGTCAGCACAGCTCCGGCGCGCGCCATATCTTCCATATTGATCCGTTGAATTTCTTCCGTATTGGAAGAACAGCAATCCTCAATGACGATTATATTATAATCCAAAGAAAGTCCGTCATAGCAAGTCGTTCGGATACAATTCGGTGTTGTTGTTCCAATCAGGAAAACTGTTTTTACACCCAAACGCCGCAGCACCAGATCCAATTCCGTCTGGAAAAAAGCTGAAAAACGGGGCTTTATGATCGTATAATCCTTTGGTGTCGGCAAAAATTCCTTCGGTACTTCAATCGAAAGCGGTCCCGTACTGCCCGGCGCAAGATATCTTCCGCCTTTTTCCCAGCTTTCATATCGCGTAAACTCTACATCACTGCCATTCCTTCGGTAAACGCGATTAACGAAAAAAACAGGGGTTTCCCGTTCTCTCGCCTTACGAATTACTTTGCCGCATGCTGGTACAGTTGCCGCCGCCTGTTTGATGCACAAGGGCGAACTTTCGTCAATAAAAGCGTTTTCCATATCAATCACAACCAAAGCTGTTTTTTTCCAGTCCATTTGTATTCTCCTTCCATTTCCAGTTATAAAGTACAAAAATCATAACACAAATTCTTTTTTTTGGCTACTGTTTCTTTGCACCGGAAATGCACCTTTTGTCCTTGCAGAAATATAATGAGAATATAAACCGTCAAGGAGGTCGTTCCCATGCGCCCAATCGTTTCACTAGATAATGTCAGCCTGCGTTATCACAGCGTCAGCGGCGAAACTCCTGCTGTTTCCCATCTGAATCTTGAGGTGCTCCCCGGTGAATTTATCTGTATCGTCGGTCCCAGCGGCTGTGGGAAATCTTCCATTCTTTCCATGCTGGCAGGGCTTCTCTCCCCCTCCGAAGGAAGTATCCGGATTGATGGCGAAATCGGCTACATGCTGCAGAAAGATTACCTGCTGGAATGGCGGAGCATCCGCAGCAACGCCCTTTTGGGGTTGGAAATACAAAAAAAACTGACAAAAGAAAACATAGAATACGTTGATACCCTGCTGGAGCAGTACGGCTTAGGTGATTTCAAAGAGCACTACCCATACCAGCTTTCCGGCGGCATGCGTCAGAGAGCCGCGCTGATCCGCACGCTGGCTGTGCGTCCGGATATCCTTCTGCTGGATGAGCCGTTTTCCGCATTGGATTATCAGACGCGCCTTTCTGTTTCCGATGAAATCGGTTCCATCATCCGAAAAGAAGGCAAAACAGCCATATTGGTCAGCCATGATATATCGGAGGCAATCAGCCTTTCCGACAGAGTCATCGTGCTTTCAGGGCGTCCGGCAAGACTGAAAAAAATATATCCAATACAGCTTTCCATTGAGGAATACAGCCCTATGAAAGCGCGGGAAGCTCCCGAATTCCGGGAATATTTCAATGCAATCTGGAAGGAGTTGGACGTCCATGTTTCGTAAAAAATCACAACAGGTCATTTCCCGGGAGCAGGCGGCATTCCTTTCCCGTATACAAAGGCGGAAAGCACTCGTCCTGATAATTCAATGGACGCTCCTTTTGGCGTTTTTCCTTTTATGGGAAACGGCCGCGCGTTATGGCTGGATAGACCCTTTCATATTCAGCCAGCCCAGCCGCATGCTCGCCGCCGGTATCCAAATGGCGCGGGACGGCTCACTTTGGACACACATCGGCACGACACTCTGGGAAACTGTCGCGGGCTTCGTTCTGGGGACAATTTTAGGCACGCTGACTGCCGTATTGCTCTGGTGGAACCGTTTTGTTTCCGATGTAGCGGAACCGTATCTGGTGGTGCTGAATTCCCTCCCTAAAACCGCACTCGCCCCTATCATTATCGTCTGGATTGGCAATAACCAGACCTCCATTATTGTTGTTGCCCTGCTGACTTCCGTTGTCGTAACGATAATGTCTGTGCTGAATGGATTTTTGCAGGTTGACCACGAAAAAATAAAGCTGATACAGATTTTCGGCGGCACAAAACTACAGGTATTGGCAAAAGTGGTTTTTCCGGCTAACATTCCCTGCATATTAAACGCGCTCAAAATCAACGTCGGGCTTTCCTTCGTAGGCGTTATCGTTGGGGAGTTTCTTGTCGCGCAGTCAGGACTTGGTTTCCTGATTGTTTACGGCGGGCAGATTTTCAAGCTGGACTGGGTTATGCTCAGCGTGATCATTTTAGCTGTGCTTGCTGCGGCAATGTATGAGGGCATTTCCCTTTTGGAAAAAAAATTCATGAAATGGCAGGAATGATATGGCAAAGGGCAAGACAGACCATTCCGGTTTGCCTTGCCCTTTTATGCGTATGACGCTTGTGGAAAACAACGTCAAAACGCGATATCCTTATAACCGATTTCTGCAATCCTCTCGTCTATATAGCAAACACCAATTCCGTTATCATCAAAGTCTTTACCGCCCCAATCCTTTGAAAAAAGCAAATAGATACGTCTGCCTTCATTCATCAGAAAATCCTCTGCAACAACGATTGTCTCCAGTGAAACTGCCTTAAGAAGCAATTCTTTCGTTTCAATCTCCGGCCAGAATTCTTCTTTTTCCTTTTCCTGTTCAGGACCATAAGAAAAACGTTCTTTTTCATTATAGTACCTGATTAGTGCTCCGATTAGTTCTGTCTGCAACAGTGTCCATTTTTCCATAAAACACGAAAATGCCTCGGTTTGCTTTTCGGTAATTTCTTCGCCTTGCACGAATATATCAACCTCAACTGCTTTTCCTCCAAAGTCAAGCGTCTGTTTTCCCCACCAGCCGCAGCCATCTTCCGTCAGCCAATCACGCAATGCCCAATCTGCCATAAAACAAACCTCCTGACAATTTACTATTTGCCCATTATAAAGCAGTACCCTCTGAAAAGCAATTCTGCTTTCCAATGGGTATCTGTCTTATAAAGATTCTCTTTTTTACTCCATTTCCTGCAACACCCAAAGCGCGTAATCCACATACGCATTGCAGGAAAGCAGCATTGCCTCCTCATCAATATCAAACAGTCCATGATGGTGTGCCACAGCAGTATTGGGATTTTCCGGATTCCTTGTCCCCACAAAGGCATACATCCCTTTCGTCACTGCCAGAAAATCCGCGAAATCATCCGCCCCCAGTGCCTTCTCAAAATCCGGCACAATATTCTCCTTCGGCCAGAAACGTTCCACAACCTGCGTTACTTCCTCCACAGCCTGTCCATCGTTGATGAGCGGGGCCGCATAATTCCGAAATTCCACCTCGGCTGTGCCGCCGAACATTTCTGCCGTATGCTCCGCAATCTGCCGTATTCGTTCATTCGTGAAACTGCGCACCTCCGGCAGGAAGCAGCGCGTTGTTCCTTCCAGTTCGGCATCTTCCGCGATAATGTTGTACTGCGTCCCCGCCCGCAGCACCCCGACGCCAACAACGACCGTTTCCAGCGGGTTGGTATTCCTTGCGACAATGGACTGCAATGCGACAAGAACCTGTGCGGCGATATAAGCCGCGTCAACGCCCAGATGCGGCATTGAAACATGCGCGCCCCTGCCCTTAATTTTGATTTTGAAATAATCACAGCTTGCATTCTGCGGACCTTTCGTCAGGGCAATTTTTCCGCTGTCCAATCCGCTGGCAACATGCGCGCCAAACACGCGCACCGCTCCGTCCAGCAGGTTTTCCCGCACAAACAACCGCCCGCCCTGACCGATTTCCTCCGCCTGCTGGAAAAACAGCCGAACCTGACCGGAAAATTCCTTTTCCTTCTGCTTCAATACTTTTGCCGCGCCAAGCAGCGTAGCTGTATGTGCGTCATGCCCGCAGGCGTGACATACGCCGCTGTTCTGCGAACGATACGGCACGTCCTTCAAATCATCCATTGCCAGCGCGTCAATGTCTGCCCGCAGTACGATAATTTTTCCATCGCCCGCCTTTTTGCCGTCTATCCATCCGTAAACGCCCGTTTCGCCTACGCGCCTGTGCGGGACGCCCATGCTGTCCAATTCCCGTTCAATTGTTTCACAGGTTTCATATTCTTTCAGACTGACCTCAGGGTGTGCGTGGAACTGCCGCCGCATATTCACCAAATACTCCTTTTCCGCCAGGATATATTCTTTGATTGCCATAATCCGCCGTCCTTTCCAGAAAAGGCTGCGCCCATCAGCACAGCCTGCTCCGTTCTTTATTTATTATTACTCCGCGCTTTCGAGGGCTTCCGGCCATGCGCACAGGAACGCGCCCTGATAAGTATCCTCAATTGTTTTCTGCACTTCTGCCGTATGGTAAGCGTCTACAATTTTCTTGTAAACCTCGTTGTCCTGATCGGCTGTCCGTGCCGCAATGACGTTAATCAGTTGAGGAACTGCTTCATTCGTTTCGGGATTCACGTCCTCTGTGAAAATAGTATCTTCTGCCGCACTCAGCCCTGCCGTATACGCATTGCCGCCGTTGATGATCGCAGCTGTGCAGTCAGGCAGAAGGTTCGCCAGTGTAGCGGATTCTGCTTCCATGATTTCAATGTTTACATTGTATTTCGTAATATCGGCCTTTGTGGGTACATAGCCCTTTGCGGGGTCGCATTCCAGAATTCCAGCCTTTTCCAGCAGCTTCAGCGCGCGTCCGCCGTTTGTCAGGTCGCTGGGAATCGCAATAATATCGCCGTCCTTGATTTCTTCAACAGAGGAAATCTTATCCTTGTTGTTGTAAATGGAAAGCGGCGCGATGATGGTATCGCCAATATCCACAATTTCATAGCCTTTCTGGCTGATATCGTTTGCCAAAAATGCCTTATGCTGGAACGCGTTCAGGTCGATTTCGCCATCGTTCAATGCCCTGTTCGGTGCAGCATAATCCGTGAATTTCACCAGCTCCACCTGATAATTGCTGTCTTTTGCCAGCAGTTCGTTTACTGTATCCCACTGTGCATTGTACTCCCCGACAACGCCTACCGTTACGGTAACGATTTCTGCAGAATCCCCGCCTTCATTTGTGTCTGCCGCATTCCCGCATGCTGTCAAAGAGCCTGCCGCGATTGCCGCAACAATTGCCGCTGTCCATCTTTTCCAATTTTTCATAATACATTCTCCCTTTCTCTTCAAATATTCTGTTTTCATTTTCCATATATTTCAAACGGTATCCCGCTTAAAATCTTTTGCTGTGCAAACCGCTGTTAATGTGTCGTCCGTTTGATGATAACATTCCCGATAAACTGTATCACGCTGATAATAGCCAGTATGATAATGACCGTTACCCAAATCATATCGCGGTAGCCCATCTGGTAGCCATACCGGATAGCAAAATCCCCAAGGCCGCCCGCACCAATCGCGCCCGCCATTGCCGTTATACCTATCAGGCTGACAAATGTAATCATGGTTACGCGCGTAATGCCGGGAATGCTTTCTTTCAGATAAACGCTGAATATAATCTCTGTCGGAGAAAAGCCCATTGCCTCGCTTGCCTCCACAAGCCCATAGTCCACATCTGCCAATACCGATTCGACCTGTCTTGCAAAAAACGGTACCGTTCCTGCAATCAGCGCGACATAAGAGCCTGTTACACCGGAACCCGTCCCCACCAGCGCGCGGCTCAGCGGAATCAATAATACCATCAGTATGATAAACGGTATGGAGCGGATTACGTCTATCGCTTTATCTAAAAACTTATACAGTACAGCATTACGCATGATACCATCGCTTTTCGTCACCGTCAGCAGCACCCCGAGCAGCACGCCCAGAAAAAACGCAATCAGGCCGGAAACCATCAGCATTTGAAACGTCTGCCGAATACATTTCAGTAATTCACCGCCCAAAGGCTCTAAATTCGGCGCGATTTGATATAAGAAACTCATTCCTTCACCACCTCAACTTCTACTTTTCGCTCTTTGATGTAAGCAAGTGCCTTTTCCATCTGCGCTGGCTCTCCGCTCAGAGCAACGCCCAGCTTGCCAATGGTTTTGCCTTTCAGTATGTCGATATTCCCATAAATGATATTCGCCTTTACGCCGAACGCTTCTGCCAGATAGGAAATAACCGGCTCTCCGGCGTTGTTTGCCGAATAGGTCAGCAAAACCAGCTTATCCCCTGTACCAAGTCGGGTCAGCTCGTTGTTCTGCTCTACCAACTCCAGGAATTTATCCATATTACTTGCCGTACTGATGAAATCCCTTGTCAGGTGCTCTTTGGGATGGACGAATATTTCTTCCGTAGTCCCCTGCTCCACGACGCGCCCCAGCTCCATAATTGCCACTCTGTCGCAAATATCCTTTACTACTGCCATTTCATGCGTAATCAGCACGATGGTAATGGAAAGTTCTTCGTTTACCTTTTTCAGCAGGCTCAGTATGGATTTCGTTGTCTGCGGGTCCAGCGCGCTTGTTGCTTCATCGCAAAGCAGGACCTTAGGGTCATTTGCCAAAGCCCTGGCAATGGCAACCCTCTGTTTCTGCCCGCCGGAAAGCTGGGAAGGATATGCATCTTTTTTATCCGCCAGCCCGACCAGTTCCAGCAGGGAATTGATTTTTGCATCCTTTTCTGCTTTGGAAAGACTGCTTTTACGTAGAGGAAACGCAATATTCTGATAAACTGTACGGGAGCGCAGCAGGTTGAAATGCTGGAATATCATACCGATTTTTCGGCGAACCTCCCGCAGCTTCTTTTCATCCAGCCCAGTCAGCTCCACGCCATCTACGGTAACCCGCCCAGCCGTAGGCTTTTCCAGCAGGTTAATACACCGGACCAGCGTAGATTTCCCCGCGCCCGAAAATCCGATGATGCCAAAAATCTCTCCTTCCTGAATATCCAGCGTCACATCCTGTACTGCGGGAATTTCCTTTCCTCCGCTGTGGAAGATTTTACTCACCTTCTCTAACTTTATCATTACAGTTTCTCCTTTCGGCATAAAAAAAGCTCCCGTCCTAAATATGATTAGGACGAAAGCATAGCTTCGTGGTACCACCTAACTTTATCCGTCCCTCGCGGAACAGACCTCTGAAAGTACGCCCATACGGGTTATACTCCGACGCTGTAACGGGCGTTCCCGTTATGACCTAACCCTTCCGGCTCAGCCATACAACTCCGGGGCCATCTTCGCAAGCGTATCCCTGTTTCCTTCCCACCATCCGGAAACTCTCTGTGAGGGCGTTCGCATGTTACTCTCCCCATCTGTGTCTTTTTCTTTTGGAAATTGAATTTATTTTAATGCCCTTTCTCGTTTTTGTCAATCCCTATTTTTATTTTTTCTAAATTTTCTCACTCGCGTTCCAAAATCCGAAATGAAAAATCATTGTTCCTCCCTTCAAAGGTAAAGCTGTCCCGCAGCCCTTCTGTGGCAATTACTTCATCATTCGTAATGAAAATGACTTCAAAATCATCATGCTCCTGCCAGAAAGCAGCCGCATTGTCCAACCCCATCACGAACAAAGCCGTAGAAAGTGCGTCCGCCCGCGTGGCGTTTTCGCAGACAATAGCAACCGCAAGCAGTTCATTTTCCGCGGGATAGCCTGTTGCAGGGTCAATGATGTGGTGGTAGCGTTTCCCATCTTCCTCAAAGTACCGCTGATAGCCGCCGGAGGTCACAACTGCGCAATCGCTGAATTCCAGCATACCTACATAATCTCTGGCATCTAAAGGGTTGCCGACTGCCGCTTTCCATGCTGTGCCGTCAGGTTTCTGTCCAATACCCATAAGATTCCCGCCCAGAGAAAAATATCCGGAGGTGACGCTTTCGGCACGCAGCAGTTCTGCTGCTTTATCCGCCGCATAGCCCTTTGCAATGCCGCCCAAATCTACTGCCATACCCTTCTTTTGCAGGAATGCCGTTCCGTTTTCCTCGTCCAGCAAAATATCTTCTGTATTCGCCAAAGGCAGAAGCCTGTCAATTTCCTCCTGCACCGGTACGTGTTTATCTTCCTCTGTAAAACCCCATGCCTTCACGACAGGTGAAATCGCGATATTAAAACATCCGCCTGTTTCTTCTCCAATGCTCTTTCCCAGCGAAAGCAGTTCCATTGTTTCCTCCGAAATATGTACCGCTTTTTCTCCCGCTTTGCGATTCAGCTCATGAATTTCGCTGTCCTCCATCGTTATGGAAAGCAAATGCTCCAATCTGCGGATTTCCTGTTCCGCATCAATCAATATTTCCTCTCCGTCCTTGCTGTACACCGTAAACATCATAATAGTGTCCATTGCGAAGGTTGTCGCTTCGTGCTTTTCTTCCTCTCTGCCTTGTGGATACTCCTGTGCCTGCTCTATCATTTCTGAGCATCCAACGCAGAGAAATGCCGCTGTTGCTGCTGCCGCCAATTTTTTCCAGTCCATGCGCTCCTCCCCTTTGCCGATGTGTTCTCCTGTTCTATTGTAGCGTGCCGTCCGCGCCCTGTCAAACTCGGAACGCAAAAATCCCCATGAAGGTGCCCTTCACAGGGATTCAGCAGACGTCAATTCAAAATATAAATCATAGCAATCGCCAGACCAATGCCTATCATAAGCAGGCTTCGCGCAAAGCCTTCGCGGTAAACCGTTTTGTCGGTTTCCCCATCGGTATAAGCGGAAAAGTATTTATCTTCCGGCGGCACAACTCTGCCATTATCATCATTGAAAATTACCATACGCAGTATTGCGATAAAGCCATCTGTCAGAGAGCCAGCCAGCCTTGCGGCAAACCCGCCAATATACGGCAGACAGACCAGCAGTACCGGACGATAGATTTTATCCTCAATATTGAACCATTCCGGCCAGCGATCTGCATAAACAAGATTTCCGTTCGCATCCTTTGTCATCAATGCTTTTCGGATAAACAGGAAATATACCACTGCACCAACAACAATGGAAATCACCGCACCCTTGAGGTTAACCCATGCAAAGTAATGCACCACATGCTCCGGCGCATGGGCATTCATAAAGCCGCGTCCCATTTCCGCCAGAACGTCCTGCGTCGCATGCGGCAAGAGCCCCAGCACAGGAAGCACAACCGCACCAATCACAAGCACAGCCGCCGTCAATCTGCTCATATAGGGCCCCGTTTTCTTCCTTGCTACAGGATACGGGTTTTCCTCTAAAAATACCGCGACGAACAGCTTCGTCATATATGCCAGCGTCAATCCGCCAGAGAACAGAAACAAACCCTCTGCAAACCGCATAAACGCCGTAGACTGTCCCGCCGCCGCAAGCACGGCAATGTATTCCACAATGCTCTCGTGTATTAAAGTTTTGCTGATATAGCCATTGAACAGCGGCACGCCCGCAATCCCGAGCAGCCCTGTCAGGAAAATAATTTTCAGCAAAGGTTTATCCCTGCCGAACCCGCGCACCTTGTTCAAATCCAGTTCCTTCATGTTCATGAACACAACGCCGGCACAGAGAAACAGCACCAGCTTCAGCAGGGAGTGGTTGATGAAATGCAGGAACGTACCTGCCGCCGCCAGGGCGTTATGTTCGCCCAGAAGCCCCTGCATGCCGATTGCAATAATCATAAAGCCAATCTGTGACATTGAGGAGCACGCCAGCGTCCGCTTCAAATTGACGGAGAATACCGCCAGTACCGCACCCATTACCATTGTAATCAATCCCAGTATCAGTATCATGCCGCCCCATGCCGCATCGTGCAGGAACAGTTTGCAGCTTACCACAATTACACCGAATACGCCTGTTTTCGTCAGCAGACAGGAAAGAAGCGCGCTGGACGGTGCGGGCGCAACCGTATACGCTCCCGGCAGCCAGATATGAAGCGGAAACAGCCCCGCCTTTGCACCAAAGCCAAACAATATCAAAAAGCCAATCATATACAGCGGCTTCCTGTCCGGCTGTGCCTGTATAAACACAGAAAGTTCGTTCATATCCAATGTTCCCGCCACATGGTACATCATAAACAGCCCCATCAGAGTCACCAAACCGCCGATGACGGCCACAGCAAGATACGTCTGCGCGGAGCGGATAGAAATTTCGCTTTCCTCATGGATAACCAGCACAAAAGATGTGAAGGACATGATTTCAAAGAAAATCAGTGTTGTAAACAAATCAGCGGAAAGGAAAATACCCATTGTCGCGCCAAGTGTCAGGAACACGAAAAAGTAATAGCGGTTCCTGTTCCGTTCATCCGCCATATATTCTTTGGAAAATAACGTTGTCAAAAGCCAGATCGCGCCTGTCAGCACAGCCAGCACAACGCCAAATCCATCGGCGGCAAAGCTGATACCCAAGCCGCAGAAGCCCGGCAGCGAATAAACCGATTCCTTGCCAATCAATGTTAAACTTCCTGCAAACGTCAGCGCGGCAAGTATCCACGCCCATATATCCCTTGCTTTTTTATTGCTGCGGCCAATACCGTAGCCAACCACCGCGCCGAGCATAGGGAAGAAAGCTAAAATCGGCAGCATACTGTTTTGAAGTACTTCCATTTTTCTCTCCTCCTTTTACAAAATTCCAAGCACAGCGTTCTGCATGATATGCAGCAGCGTATCAGGGAACAGCGCAATCACAATGGAAACAACAGCCAAAAGCACCAGTGGAACTGTCATATAGCCGTTCGGGTCTGATACATGGTCATAATATCCAGCCGGATATTCCCGTTTTCTGGGGAAATATGCCCGCACTATGATATAGAAAATATAAAGTGCAGTCAGCAGTGCGGAAATAATTAGTGCTGCAATGCCGAAATACGTCATTGCGTTCCCGCTTTCCACTGCTGCCGTCGCCAATGCCCATTTGCTGTTGAAGCCCGCAAACGGCGGAATACCAACCAGCCCGATACCTGTAACTGCCATTGTCGCAAACGTAATGGGCATATATTTCGCAAACCCTTCTACTTCATACAGATATTCTCTGTGTGTCTTATACAGTATCGCGCCCGCTGTAAAGAACAGCGTAATTTTGATTACTGCATGGCAGACCATATGCAAAAGCCCTGCCGCCAGACCGGCAGGCGTCATGATAGCCACACCGAAAATGATATAAGACAGATTGGAAACCGTTGAATATGCGAACCGCCGCTTAATATGGGGCGTGCGGAGTGCGACTGTCGAACCAAATACAATCGTAATTGCCGCAATAATCAGCATGACATTCTGCGCCCATGTCCCAATCAGGAAGGACGTGCCAAAGCTGTAATATGTCAGGCGGATGATCGCGAAAACACCGGATTTTACGACTGCCACCGCGTGCAGCAGTGCCGTAACAGGCGTAGGCGCGACAGACGCTTTCGGCAGCCATCTGTAAAACGGGAATACCGCCGCTTTTACGCCAAAGCCGAAAAACGCCATCACAAATACCATGCGCAGCAGTTCCTCATGCCCTGCCACCAAAGCCGGATTCAATACGCCGCCTGTCACAAAATCCGTTGTACTGCCGTAGCAGTAGATAAAAACAAATCCAATAAATGCCAGGGACGCGCCGAACATCATATATAAGATATACGTTTTTCCGGCATGGCGCGCTTTGTTGTCCATCGCGTGCATCACGAGCGGCAGTGTCGCCAACGTCAGAAATTCGTAAAACAGATACATCGTCAGGAAGTTCCCTGAAAACGCGATTCCCAGCACAACGCCGAATGTCATGATGAAGAACGCAAAGAATTTATCCTCCTTGCCCTCATGCGTCATATATTCAAAGGCGTATACTGTTGTAATAATCCAAAGCAGGGAAACCATTGTCCCGAATACCTTGGAAAGCCCGTCAATATGGAAACCCAGAGAGAGCTTCTCGCTGAAGCGGAACAGCGTAACATATGCCCCGCCGACTCCCCAAATGGCATAAAGCGCGAACAGCGCGTTCAGCACAACAATGGAAAGCACCCATTTCTCGCGGTCCTTCCTGTCCTTAAATTTTACCGGCAGCAGTCCGATTCCCGCAATAATCGGAAAGATCACCGGCAACAATGTCGCAAATGCGTTCATATCGTTCCTCCCTCTCCCTTAGAAAATCATTCCGCTGATATTGGCAATCATATCCATCAGCCCGCCGGGCATTACGCCGAACACCACAGCCGCGATGGAAAACAGCACCAACGGCACAGTCATCAGGAAATTGGGTTCCTTTTTCCGCAGAGATGCATAATCAAAATCCCTGCCCGGGAAAAATGCGTCAATCACGATTGGCAGAAGGTACCCCGCCGTCAAAAGCGCGCTGACCATCAGCACAGCCACGCCAACGATTCCCAGCGTACCGAATACAGAAGAAAGGCCGCCCTGAGCAAGATACCATTTGCTGACAAACCCGCTGACAGGCGGAATACCGATCAGCGAAAGTGAAGCAATGGCAAAGCACCACATCACAACAGGCATTTCCTTGCCCAGCCCTTTATACTGATAAACATACGTTTTTTCTGTCTTGTAAATAATCGCGCCCGCAGAAAGGAACAGGATGTTCTTTGCTGTTGCATGGAACAGGACCTGAAGCAGCGCGCCCATGAAACCCACAGGCGAAAGCAGCATCAGCCCGAACAGGACATAGGAAACCTGACTGACTGTAGAATAAGCCAGTCGTTTTTTCAACAGCTTTTCCTTGTACGCCAGCATAGAGCCCATAAATACCGTAATAATCGCAAGCGTCATCAGTGCCGCCTGCGCCCATGTTCCCCGCAGAAAATCCGCGCCAAACAGATAGAACGTTACACGGATAACAGCGATTACGCCCGCTTTTGTAATAATACCGGAAAGCACAGCGGAAGCCGGAGAAGGCGCGACCGGATGCGCTGTCGGCAGCCACGCGTGCAGCGGGAACATGCCCGCCTTACAGCCGAAGCCTATGGACATCAGGAAAAATACGGCAAGCATCATATTCTCTCTGCCGTTGATAAACGACATATCCAGTGTTCCGCCCGGTATAAAGTCTGTTGTCACACAATATGTATTCAGGAAGAAGAAGCCCATCAGCCCAAGCCCTGCGCCAAACATGGAATAACCAAGATATTTCATACCCGCGCGTACAGCCTCCGGCGTACCTGTATGAATCACAAGCGGGAGCGTCAGAACTGTCATATATTCATAGGACAAATACATCGTCATCATATTTGCGGAGAAGCACAAGCTCATCAGTGCCCCCAGCGAAAGTATGTAAAACATGAAAAACCTTGCCGGCTTATGTTCGTGTTTCATATATTCCATAGAGTATACCGCTGCCAGAAGCCATACTGTGCTGATCAGGCAGGCAAAGAATTTCGCCAGCCCATCTGTATGGTATACAATAGCAAGCCGGTCTGTAAACCGCCATACTTCCAGCGAATAGTCCCCAAAAGCCAGCATCCAGACCAGCCCTGTTTCTACCGCCATTACAATAAATACCCAAAGATTACGCTGCTTTTCCTCCTTCAAAAAGCCGGTAACCAGCCCGGCAATCAGAGGCAGTATCACAGGAAGCAGCAGAATCATATTTCCGTTCATTTTCCTCACCTCATCCTCTCATGGTTTCATCATTGCAGCAAGCTAATACCCATTTCAATGATATGAATGAACGGGCGGTACCAGATACCTAATGTAATGTTGGCGACAATGAACAGTACAACTGCAATACCAAATGCCGGAGAAACGGAAATATGGGCAGGCTTTGCCTGATCTTCTGTTTTTGCCGGTGTCCAGATTGCAATGGTGGAAGGCAGGAAATATAATGCGTTCAGTATCATACTGATTGCAAGCACAACCAGAACCGCCGCCATTTTTCCCGGCGCGTAAACCGAAGCCGAGGCAAAATATAGCTTTGAAATAAACCCTGCCGTCAAAGGCACGCCGACCATGGAAAGCGCGCCGACTGTAAAGCCAATTCCGGCAAGGGGATTGCGCAGCCCCGCCCCTTTCAGATGGAAGATCTGTTCCTTATTTCCAGAATCCTCTACCATCTGCCCGCAGCAGACGAACAGCATCGTTTTTGTAATGGCATGCGCCAGAATATGGAAACATGCCGCTGTCATACCTATTCTTGTCCCAAGGCCAATGCCCATGTAAATATATCCGATTTGCGCAACGGAAGAATATGCGAGCATACGTTTCATTCGTGTTTCCCGCATTGCATAAAGCGACCCCATTACCATACCAGCCAAGCCGAAAACAAACAGCACGTCAACAATTTTCAGCTGATGCATCACATCGACAGAGAATACGCCGTATACCAGCTTAATCCCAAGAATAATATAGCTTTTCAGCACAAGGCCGGAAAGGATCGCGCTGGAAGTCGGCACAGCCGCGCCGTACGCGCCGGGCAGCATGGAATGAAACGGGAACAGCGCGCTTTTGATTGCAATACCGATAAACATAAATCCCGTCACAACAAGCAGAGGAAAATGGTAATCCCCTGTAGCCATCAGTCGCACAACAGCCTCTTTCATCTGCGGCATAAGCAGGTGCCCCGTAATACTGTAAAGGATACAGACCCCCAGCAGGAACAGCCCCGACCCCAGCAGGCTGATTACAAGGTAATGTGTTGTCCCAACCATCGCCTGTGCCGTGCCTTTTGCCATAATCAGCGCACAGGATGCAATGGTGTTGATTTCTATAAATACATATGCCGTAAAAATATCATTTGTATATACCAATGCAAGCATTGCCCCAAACAGGGCATTCAGCATAATAAAATACAAATTCTGTTTTTCCGGTACAATTTCCTTATAAATAAACTCACTGCCGCCCATTACCGTCAGGAACATCACCACGCTGAACGTCAGTGCCATCAATGCCTCCAGCGGACCAGCGCGCAGTTCATTTCCCCATGGTGCAGGGAAATGCCCCATCATAAAGGTAAAGGTTTCGTGATTTTCCGATACATTTAGCAGCAGTATCGCCGAAAGTATCATTATAATAAATACCATCGTGCCATGAATTTTGCGGGCAGTCCGCCCGTTTTTCACCAACGGCGTGATGATGCCGCAGAACATTGCCAGAAAGATACTGAAGAAAGGTATATTATGTACAAAGTTTACATGCGCCATTATTCCCCTTCCTCCTCTCTGGAAAGCTTCATGATTTCATCCATGTTCAGCGTGCCGTAATGCTTATAAAGCCTCTGCACCAGAGCAAGGGAAAATGCTGTAACGCTGACAGAAACGACAATGCCCGTCAGCACAAGCCCCGCAGGGACAGGGTTGATATAGTAATCCGCGTCCACAACGCCATTCGTCAAAATCGGCGCAACTCTGCCAAAAATATAGCCTTTTGCCGCAAGAAAAAGATAAACGGCAGTATCCATGATATTCAGGCCAATAAATTTCTTAATCAGGTTATTCTGCAAAAGCAGGTTCATAAATCCTATGCCAAACAGGATTACTGACGCTGCCTCATAAAAGTTTGTCGCAAGATGATTCATAATCAGATTTCTCCTTTGGTAAATAATGCATAGAATCCATACATCGTACATGCTACGATCAGCCCAACGCAGATATTCAGCGGCAGGATAAAGCCGGAGCTGAGTATTGCTCCCGGAACGCCCTTGGGAATTTCATAGCCCACATGGTTTGCACCGGTAAAGAAGGAATAGCTTTTGCAGCCACAGTATGTCAGCAGGCAGGCTACGCTAATCAGTGTAAACGTGCGGAATGTGAAAAAGGTCTGCATTTTCTTCTGCCCGTTTGCCGCGGAATACAAAATCAGACCCGCGCCGATGATAGATCCGCCTGAAAAACCGCCGCCCGGGGAAAGATGGCCGTTCAGCACAACATAGATTCCGTAAAGCATAACCAGTGGCGCAATGGTCTTGCTGCCCTTTTTCAGAATCAGTTTCAGGTCTTCCATGTCAAAAACATCGTCCTCGGCATTCTCCTGATCCTCTGCCGCACTGATATTTTTGCTGTCGCGCTTCAAAAGCATTACCACACAGATAACGGCCAAAAACAGCACATTGGACTCGCCAAAGGTATCGAACGCTCTGTAATCCAGAATCATACCCGCGACAAAGTTGATCGCGCCTGTTTCCTCAATGCCCTTTTCCAGATAACGCTCTGCAACCTCATTGTTGGAAGGGTTTGACGCCTCGCCAAATGTCGGCAGATGCGTCACTGTAATCAGCATAATACCAATGAACACCAGTGAAACAAACACGCTCATAAGTCGGTACAGCTTTTTATTGGAACGAACACTCTCCGTGGAGAAATGCTTTGCAAAATGCGGCAGTTCCGGTTTTTCTCTGGTCGAGATATACTTATCTGCATTGATGAGGATTTCCTCCCCGTCTATCCATGCCTTCAGCTTCTGCCAGAAGGATTTTTTTTCACTCAATGCCATCAGCCCTCCCTTGTGCCCTTCAGCGCGTGTACTTTTTTCAGCGTCAGGAAAAACAGTACGCTGTCAACGCCCGCGCCTACCGCGGCTTCTGTAATCGCAAGGTCGGGAGATTCCAGAAAAAGCCATATAATTGCCATAATAGAGCTGTAACCCATAAAGATAATAACTGCCATGAATAAATTTCCTGTTACCGAAACCCCGATTGCACTTGCAATCAGAAACAATACCAATATTACCTGAATCACCGTACTCATTGTACTCATTTTCCCCGCATCCTTTCCTCATAATCCTTATCTGTCAGCAGTTCCACTTTCGCAATCATATGCGTTGCGATCGGGCTGGAAACCCAGAAAAAAATAACGACCAGGGCATATTTCAGCATATGGAACATATCTTTTCCCAGTATCAAAAGCCCAAGCACGACCAGAAAAAGTCCAAGCGTATCGCCCAGTGCAGCCGCGTGCATTCGGTTCAGCACATATTTCAAACGATATACGCCCAAAATGGAACAGCAGAACACGAGAATCCCAAGAATAATGCAGACCGCCGCCAGTATCTCTCTTATTGACATTCTCTTTCCTCCTTTGCTTTCCTGCTCAGGTAAAGCTGCCGTCCTTTATGGTGCAGCGTAACAACATGGCAGAGAATTACGACTGCCAGAAAACTCAGCAGCGTATAAACAAGGGCAACATCCACCAAAGCGGTTTCACCCAGATAACCGGAAAGAATACAAATCACCGCGGTCGTCATCGTGCCGATCATATTGATGGCAACAATCCTGTCCGTAAAGCGCGGCCCTTTTACCGCACGCAGAAACGCCAGACACATTCCAACCGCAAGGATGATCATGGCAGCTTCCAAAATAAAACGCATCGCATCGCTCATAGCTTACTCCTCCAATTTTCTCAGCTGTTTCACAAAGACAGAATCGTCCAGCCCTTCGGCAAAGGATTTATCCAGAGCCTGCACAATAAATTCGCCGTTCTCCAGCCCTGCCGTATATGTCCCAGGCGTCAGCGTGATGGAGTTCCCCAGAACGGCCTGAGAGGTTTCACTCTGGAGATCGGTGGTAAATTTTACCAACACAGGTTCAATCTCCAGCTTCGGCGAAAGCACAATACGGATCACCGCAAGGTTTGCCTTAATGATCTCCCAAAGAAGAACAACGGCGTATTTCAAATACAGAGGAATCTTTTTGACAAGTGTAAGCTCTTTTTTGAAACTATATCCCATATGCTTTGAAATGAACCAATAAAGCCAGGCGCAGATAACTGCGCCGAAAAGAAATACTTCCAGAGTGACCCTTCCATTAAATATGAACCACATCAGAAGCAACAATAGATACATAAAACCATCCTTTCCGCAGAAGCTTCCGTTTTCCGCATACCTTTGCAAAAGAAACAGCCTTATCCGGCAGAACAAAGCCGACGGTGCCGCTTTTTCGTTCGCAGAAGGCAGAAAAACCTACTTTTTTATGATACCTTATGACTATATTATCGGGGAAATGGCGCAAAATGTCAAGAGTATTAGTGCTATCTCACAGTTTATTTCCTAACACTTTCTTTATACTCACCTTTTATTTGTGCAGTAAGTTCAATTTGTATTCGTTATTTTCTTTCTTTTTTAGATAGATATTATAATTTTGAAATACATTTCTGAATGTCAAAAAAACGGAAAAATGCCATTTTTCAGGCGTCCCTCCGTTCCTCGAGCTTCTATGACAACCACAAGGTGTATTTGTAAAAAAGACATATCCCAAAAGTATGTTTTACCACCTTTCAGGATATGCCTTTGCGAGAGAGTCTGTTTTATGCTTCTGTATCAGACGCAAGTATTTTTTTCTTTTCCTGCATTGCATAAACCGGCAGCCCAATCAGCGTAATGATGATGCTGCCTATCGCAAGCAGCCTTGTCGTACTGCCAGCCATGAACAACTGGTTTACGATTACATAAATGCCGCTGATAATGGCAATCGCCGGAATCACAGGATACAGGGGGACCTTGTATGTGCGGTTCAGTTCCGGACGCATCTTTCTGTATTTCATTACCGCAAGAAACGTCAGCGTATAGAAAATCCAGCAGGAAAATACCGCAAGGTCTGTCAGCATATTAAATTGCCCGCTGACTGCGTAAATGCATCCCAGACCGCCCACCAGTAAAATGGAATTAGTGGGAACCTGCGCTTTGTTCAGCTTTGCCAGAGCTTTGCTGCCGGGCAGAGAACCTTCGGAAGCCAGTGAATATGTTACGCGGGAACCGGAAAGCACAAACCCATTGCATGCCCCGAATACGGAAATCATAATGCCTACGGAAATAAGTCTGCCGCCGAAATCACCGAAAATCGCAATCGCTACCGCTGAAGCGGGCGCGGCAAGGTTCATCATTTCATCTGCGGGCAATACCCAAAGATACGCAATGTTGATAACAAAATAAACTGCCATGATGACGGAAACGCCGCCTACAATTGCAATCGGGAGATCTCTTCCCGGGTTTTTCATTTCGCCCGCAATCGCGCCTACATTTGTCCAGCCTTCAAATGCAAACAGTACGGAAACCATCAGCTGCCCCAGCACGACCGCCGGATTCAGCCCGTCCGCCACCATAGGGCTCATGACAGGGTTTGCGCCGCCGCCCTTAATAAAGCCAAAAACCATCAGCAGGAACAGCGGAATCAGCTTGCAGACTGTGAAAACGACCTGCACCGCCCCGCCGACCGCAGAGCCAAGGCTGTTCAAAAGCATAATTAAAATAATAACTAAAATCGCAACCGGAACAGTATAACCGTCGCCAATGAACAATGCCGCCTGCTGTGCGCAGACTACTGCCAGTGCAGAAATCATTGCGGGATAAAAAACAATGCTTTGCATCCAGCCCGCCAGAAAACCAACCTTTTTGCCAAAGGTTTCTTCCAGATACGCAACCATGCCGCCCGTTTTGGGAATCAGTATCGCGATTTCCGCAAACGTCATTGCAGCACAGATACATACAATGCCTGTAATCAGCCACGCCAGCATTGCCAGCCCCGGCGCGCCGCCTGTCGCGGTATACATTGCCTGCGGCTTAAAGAACACGCCCGAACCTATGACGCACCCTACCACTGTCGCCATAGCGGTGGACATTCCCAAATTCTTTTTCAGCTCCTGTTTGTTTTCCATTTTTCTGCCTCCTTTTTCTGTTTTCCTCCGAAAAAATGCCGTTTCCGCAGATTTTTTGACAAAAATAAAACAGGGATATACAAAAAGCAAACAAAAAACAAGTCTGCCTTGTATATCCCTGTATCTTTACCTGAAAGCATTACTTCTACGGCGGCCCGCCCATTCCTGCGCGGACGCTTTCCAGAGTGTCATCCGCAAAAGGTCTGCTGACCTGAAAGTTTCTCCAAAAACGGCTCTTTTGGATTGCTCCATCGGTTCCCTTTCCACGCTGGAAAGGAATCTCCCTTCTGCTTCATCTGACCAATATGTAATTTTGTATTTATAAGATAACAGCTTTTTTTCCACTTGTCAATAAAAATCTGTGCGGTTTCCCGTTAAGATTTTGACAATTTTTCTTAACAGGCACAGCAAGCGTCAACGCTCATTTTTCAAGAGCTCCTCAATATTTTTCAAATCGTGCAGGTCCACTTCCCTTAGCTCATAACCAGTATGGAAAACCTTCTGCCCTTTCGCGGAAATACAGGGGATTTCCCTGCCCTCAAACACCGTCCTTCCGAAATAATCCGCCTCAAATTCATACCAGCCGCCCTCTGAATCCGCCTGTCTCGCCGTCCCGTCCTCCGACAGAACGAACGGGTGAATATCAAGGTATCCCCGTTCAGGGTGGTGCAGCTCTATCCGCACCGGCCGCCAGTCCGTTTCAATCACATAGCCCGCCGCAAGCAGTGCTTCAAGGAGCCTGTCTGTGTGGCGACTGTCAAAATTTATATCTATATCGCGATGCTCCCGCGTCTGCCTGCCGATGAGCGCGTCCACACCCCAGCCGCCGTCCAGCCAATATGCAATGTCCAATTCCTCCATAAATTCCAGCACCTCAAACAAATCTTTCTGTCCTGCCGTTTCTTTTTTCATAGAGTCTCTCCTCTCTTTGCCGCAAAACCTGTTTCAATGATAAGCCTATTCCTGCCTTTTCCTGCATATATTCTTTATAACAAGACCAGGGAGAAGATACATATGAGCCGGAAAACGATTATAGCCGGAACACTGATACTTACCGCGGCCAATCTCATCACAAAATGCATGGGGTTTTTATACCGCGTTTTTATGTCCAATGCCATCGGCGCAGAAGGCATGGGGCTTTACCAGTTGATACTGCCGATTTATTCCCTTGCCTGGAGCATTACCTCCGCCGGATTCACTACCACAATTTCCCGCCTGACCGCACAGGAAAATATCCGCGGGCAAAGCGGCAATATCGGCAGAGTTGTCAAGCAGGCTGTCACGCTGTCGCTTTTGCTCAGTTTGCTGGTCGGCGGCGGGCTGTTCTTTTTCGCGGAAGAAACCGCCCAGCTTTTCCTGAAAGATTCCCGCGCTGCGCTTTCCCTGCGTCTGCTCGCGCTTGCCGTACCTTTTATGGCGGCGGGCTCCTGCTTCCGCGGCTTTTTCCTTGGGATGCAGGAAACAGTTGTTCCCGCTGTTTCACAGGTGCTGGAGCAGGCTGTCCGCATTGCCGCGATATTCCTTCTGGCGGGTATTTTTGTCCCGCTCGGTCTGGCGTATGCCTGCTGTGCCGCCGTCTGCGGCATACTGCTTGGCGAAATGCTTTCCTGTGCTTTTACCATCGCCAATTATGTCCATTACAAGCGTGGGCATAAAATGGTGCGGCGGCCGACAATCAGCCCATCCGGCGCGCTGTCCATGATTCTGGCAATGGCCGTGCCGCTTTCCGCCTCACGCATTGCGGCGTCGCTTCTTTCCGCATTGGAAAACGTCCTGATTCCCCGCCAGCTCCAGCTTTACGGACAGGATACCGCGCAGGCACTCAGCACTTACGGCGAACTGACAGGCATGGCAATGCCGCTGATTCTCCTGCCATCGGCCTGCCTGATGGCGGCCTCTGTTTCTCTTGTGCCGGAAATTTCAGAGGCATGCGCGGTCAAACAGGATCAGCGCGTCAGCCGTACCGTTTCTGCTACAATGCTGTTCACATTCATCATCGGGATTGGTTCCGCCGCCCTTTTCGCTGTGTTCCCGCAGGAAATCTGCTATATTGTATACAGCCGCGCAGGGCTGGGGGAAATCCTGTTTCCACTGGCGTTCCTCTGCCCCTTCCTTTACGCGCAGACTACCCTGCATGGCCTGCTGAACGGACTTGGTGAACAGTTTTTCCTGTTCTGGAATAACCTTGCTGCCTCCCTCATCACCATCGGTGCAATCTGGTTTTTCATGCCGGTTTATGGGGTAAGTGCGTTCCTGTTCGGGTGGTTTTGCAGCCTCTGCTTTACGGTAGGCTCCTCCCTCCTGCGTCTGCACCGCAGAACAGGCGTTGTCCCTCCGTTTTTCAACTGCTTTTTAAAGCCCCTGCTTGCGGGCGCGGCTTCGGGACTGCTTGTCAAATACCTGATACGGGTTTCCGTACCCTCAAAAGCCTTATTCCTGCTTTCTCTTGCGGGAATGGGCGCGCTTTATCTGTTTTTCCTGTTCCTGCTCGGGTGCCTTTCCCGGAAGGAACTGCAATTCCTGTTTTCCAAAAACGGGCAATAAGAACCCGTTTCGTATCTTTTGAAACGTCAGCTTTCTCAAGATACGAAACAGGTTCTAAAGTTTTTACAGCTTTACCAGCCCTGCTTCGTACAATTTCTGCAAGGACATGAGTATCCCGAATTTCGCATGATACCACGTCAGTCCGCCCTGAAAATAAACGGCGTAGGGCTCTCTGATTGGCCCGTCTGCACTTAACTCGATAGATGAGCCCTGTATGAACGCCCCTGCCGCCATAATCACATCACAGGAATATCCCGGCATAGCGTAGGGCACAGGCGTAACATAGCTGTCCACAGGGGCAGCCGCCTGTATCCCCTGACAGAACGCTTCCATTGCCGCCGCGCTGCCCAGCTCGACCGCCTGTATGATATCGTAGCGCGGTTCTGTTCCATCCGGAATGACGCGGAACCCCAGCTTTTCATAAATATTCGCCGCAAAAACCGCCCCTTTCAGCGCGCCGGATACCACCGAAGGCGAAAGGAAAAAGCCCTGATACAATCCGCGCATCACGTCAAGGCTCGCGCCTACCTCCTGCCCCAGCCCGGGCGCGCTCAGGCGGTAAGCGCAGCGGTCAATGTATTCCTGTTTCCCACAAATGTAACCGCCGATGGGCGCAAGCCCGCCGCCTGGATTTTTAATCAGCGACCCTACAATCATATCTGCCCCCACATCAGAAGGCTCGATTGTTTCCACAAATTCACCATAGCAGTTATCAACCATACAAATCACGTCCGGCTTAATGCCCTTTACAAACCGTATCAGCTCCCCAATCTGCTCCACAGAAAACGTTGGACGCATCTGGTAGCCTTTGGAACGCTGTATTGTCACCAGCTTCGTTTTTTCATTGATTTCCTTTTCGATGGCAGCATAGTCAAATGTCCCGTCAGGAAGAAGGTCTGTCTGCTTATAAACTACACCGTATTCCGCAAGGGAACAGGGGGCGGCATTCCGTATGCCAATGACTTTTTCCAGCGTATCATATGGCTTTCCGGCAGGGGAATATAATTCGTCCCCCGGCAGGAGGTTCGCGGAAAGCGCGATCGTCAGCGCGTGCGTGCCGCAGGTGATCTGCGGGCGCACCAGTGCCGCCTCCGTATGGAAACAGGAAGCGTATACATTTTCCAGTGTGTCCCGCCCCATGTCATTATAGCCGTAGCCCGTAGATCCGGCAAAGCAATCGGCATTGACCCGCTCCTTCTGCATTGCCCCGATGACTTTGCCCTGATTGTATTCCGCCACCGCGTCAATTTCCGCGAAACGCTCCCGCAGTCCTTTCAGTATTTCTTCGCCAAATTTCTCTGCCTCCGGGGAAATTCCCAGCGCGCCGTATATCTGTCCCATTGTGTTCTCCCTTTCAAAAATTATTTTCCTCTTCAATGTGCAGAGGGCATTGGAAGCTCTCCATACATTTCAAAATCGTTTCAACCTGCTGTTCGTTCATATTATGACAGGAAAAACGCAGGATTTGATGTTCCCGTTCAATTTCCGTTTCCCTGCCGTATTCAAATATCCAAAAGTGTGTATCCGTCCAGTATTCCGCCTGTTCCAGGGAATCAAAACGCCAGCTTCGCCCCTCTCTGCTGGCCTTTTCATTCAACTGCCATTTGGGAAACAGTTCCGCTGTTTTTTGCAGGATATCCTCCAAAGGCAAAGGCTCCAGGGCTTTCAGCGTTCCCTTTCCAAGGCGGTATTTTTCATATACCGCAGTATCCTCCAACACACTGCCGGGCTTATACCGCCAGAAAACAAGTTCACATTCATGCGTTGGAGGATATTCCCCGTGGAGCATCATGTAAGCGGTTTCCTCCAGGGAATTATGGCTCCAGTATTCACAGCAGATCATCTGTAAATCCTCCGCCTCCCAACCCCTGCCCGTCAGCCGCCGCATTTCTTCCGTTTCTTCCTCTGACGGCAAATCATAGTATTCCGCAATCTCATCAATCAGCTGTTTGACTCGTTCCAAAATTTCATTATCCATTTTTATGCCCTCCGCTTACCTATGGTTTTACATTTCCTCCCGCACGAAATCCATCATTTCAGGCATACCGCCCTTTTCTTTATTCAGCAGGAACACCGCCGTCCCCTTTTCTCCGGTCTGCGGCAGTGCAACCAGCACCCGCTCTGTTTTTCCCATTTTCAGCAGTTTTTTCACGAACGCCCCGCTTAACTCCACGCCGTAGGGCTTCAGGCTGTCCTTCCAAAGCGTGAACTTACAGCCGCTCTTCCAGCCAGCGCAGTAAAATGCTTTTGTGTTCTCCAAAACATCCCGTCCGCAAAGGGGACATTTCCCAAAGCTGTTGGTTTTCCGTCCCTTCCCTCTTCGGGCTTCCTCCGGAAATACAACGCCTGCCTTCCTGCCGGACGCCGCGTCCTGCACAAGAAACCGCACATACCGCCGTATGCTTTCCATGAACCGCTCCTCGCTCATTGTTCCTTTCGCAATAGAGGAGAGCCCTTTTTCCCATTTTCCGGTAGTCTGCGGAGAACGCATTTCGTCCGGTACAATTTCAATCAGTTTCCGTCCTTTTTCCGTTGGGACAAGCGTCTTGCCTTTCCGCACAATATAGCCCACCGTCAGCAGGCGTTCAATGATTGCGGCGCGTGTCGCAGGCGTACCCAGCCCGCTGTCCTTCATCTGCTCCCGCAGGGCTTCATCCTCAACAAACCGCCCCGCATTTTCCATTGCGGAGAGCAGCGTGCTTTCCGTATATGGCAAAGGAGGCGTTGTTTTTTTCTTGAGCAGCTTTGTTTTTTCCGTCCTGCGTTCTTCTCCCTTCTGCACAGGCGGCAGCTTCTGTTCTTCCTCTTTCTTTTTGCCGCGCGCAGAGGATGGCGGCGTCAGTGTCTTTTCCACCCTTTGCCAGCCTTCTTCCAGCACGACTGTCCCTTTTGCAAGGAATGCTTCTCCTTCTGTTCGTACCAGTATTTTTGTTACCTCATAACGGTAATATGGATAAAATACAGCCAAAAAACGTGCCGCAACCAAAGAAAAGACCTTCTGTTCTTCCTCCGAAAAGGAATCCGGCCGGAGTTTCGCGTCTGTTGGGATAATGGCATGATGGTCTGTCACCTTGCTGTTGTCAATGATGCGTTTCGTGAAGGAAGGTCCGCCATCCTTCAAAAGCGGCTGTGCAAAATCCGAATATTTTTCCAGTTCCAAAAGCCTTTCTATCGTATACCGCACCTTCCCTTTCATGTCATCGCTCAGGTAGCGGCTGTCCGTTCTTGGGTATGTAATCGCTTTGCGTTTTTCATAAAGGTTCTGCGCAATATCCAGCGTCTTTTTGGCGGAAAATCCGAATTTCCGGTTGCAGTCCCTTTGCAGCTCCGTCAAATCATAAAGCAATGGCGGCGGCGTGCGCTTTTCTTCTTTTTCCACCTTTTCAATCAGCGCAGGTTTTCCCTGCACCTTTGCGGCAATTTCCTTTGCCGTTTCTTCTTTTGGGATTCGCGTATGTTCCTCTTTATCTATCCACGTTCCCCAGAAATCCCCGAAATACGCCTGCAATTCAAAATAATCCTCCGGCACAAAAGCGTCGATTTCCTTCTGCCGTTCCACGATGATTGCCAGTGTCGGCGTCTGCACCCGCCCAATGCTCAAAAGCGCGTCATACTGCGTTGTATATGCCCTTGTAGCATTCATGCCAACCAGCCAGTCTGCCTCGGAACGGCATTTTGCCGAATGGTACAACAGGTCGTATTCACTGCCTTCCTTCAATGCCGCAAATCCGTCCCGTATCGCCTGTTCCGTCATGCTGGAAATCCAAAGGCGGCGGAACGGCTTTTTACACTTTACAATATCATAAATATACCGGAAAATCAGTTCTCCTTCCCGCCCGCTGTCCGTTGCGCAGATGATGCTGTCGATCTCACTGCTGTGCATCAGCCTGTGCAGTATCTTCAGTTGGGGGCGCGTTTTCGGAACGGCTTTCAGCTTCATTTCCTCCGGAAGGATCGGCAGAAGGGAAAGGTTCCATTTCTTGTATTTTTCATCGTAATCCTCCGGCTCTGCCAGTGTCACCAAATGCCCGATTGCCCAGGAAACAACATATTCCCCGCCAATCAGGCAGCCATCGCCCTTCTGCCCCGCTTTCAGCACCTTCGCAATATCCCGCGCAACGGAGGGCTTCTCCGCGATCACCAGTATTTTCCCCAATTTTTCCGCCTCCTTTCCAGTTTTCCGCATTTTTTCAGTATAGCATTGTCAGAGCGGAAAAGCAAACAAAAACACAACCTGCAAAAGACGGCCTGATTTAAGAAAACAATCCCAAAGGCAAAAGCTGTTTTCTGAAGCCGAACCGCCTTTTCCAGATGTTAAGTATCTCTTAAGAATCCTGATTTTCCCATGCCGCCATTGACAACCCCGCTCTTTTCCTCTAAAATAAAACCTGCTAAGAAAACAACTACACATGGAGGACAGTACATGAAACCATACCAGATTATATCCGACAGCTCCTGTGATCTTCCCATGAGCCTTTTGGAAACATTAAATATCGGCATCGTTCCCTATTTCGTTTCCTTTGATACAGTTACCTATTATAAAGAAATTCTGGAGCTTACGCCAGAAACATTCTATGATGAAGTAAAGGCGCGCAAAGTCTACCCGAAAACCTCTCTGCCCCCGATACAGGATTATATCAATGTATTTGAACCATATTTGAAGGAAGGGAAGGATATTCTCTGCATCTGCCTGACCTCCAAATTCAGCGGCTCATATCAAAGCGCGATGAACGCCGGAAACATACTTCTGGAAACCTATCCCGATGCCCGCATCGAAGTTATGGATTCCATTTCCGTCACAGGTACACAGGGGCTTCTGGTCTATGAAGCCTGCCGCATGCGGGATGAAGGCTATTCCCTTGACCAGTTGGTTGAAACGCTTGACTGCCAGAAGCAGACTTCCAAAATCAATTTTACAGTCGATTCTCTGGATTTCCTGCAAAAGGGCGGGAGAGTTGGCAAAGCCTCCGCGCTTGCCGGAACGATACTGAATATCAAACCCATCATCGTTATGACGGATGGCGAACTGTTCCCGTCCGGTAAGGTACGCGGGCATAAAAAAGCCCTTCGCCATATCATAGAAATGACAAAGGAAGAAATCGGCGCGGAAAAAGAGAAGTACCGCATTTGCGTGATACGCGCGGAGCGGGAACGTCAGGCTGCCGCGGAAGAAGTTGCTGAAGAACTGCGCAGCGAAGGCTTCGATGTGACAGAGGAAATCTGGCCTATCGGCATCACAATCGGCACACATGCCGGTCCTACCCCCATCGGTATCTGTTATATCAAAAAATACGAATATCTGTAAGCAAAAAAATGGTGAAAGCCCACATAAAAAAGGCTTTCACCGTTTTCTGTTTATGCTGCTGTATAGATTCTTACCTCCGGCTCTGCGCTCCAAAGCGGCTTCAGGCCGACAAAAACATCATCCTGAAACATTTTACTTTCCAGATAGGCCTGTGCATGTTCCACACTGTCGAAACCATGCAGTACCTGCACATCCTCTGCACGCACCAGCAGCTCTTTTGTGCATGCGCCCGCAATCGTGTCAAGGAACGGCTGACGGTACGCATGATATACCTCTGCCGCTGCGGGGCGGTTTGCTTCGTTGATAACCATTGTAATCTCCAGATACGCTTTTACTTTCATTGTGATATCCTCCTAAAATATATTTTTTGAAGCTGTCTGTATCATAGCACTCCTGCTGGTTCCTGAAAATATATCAGCAAATTTATGAGTTACTATGAATTTTCATAGCAGCTTGCAAAACCGCAGATAACGCCCTATACTTTTCCTAAATCAAAAAGGGGGAACTATCATGTATCAGCCGAAAATGGAAAAAGATATCCGCTGCCCGCTGGAATACGGGCTGGATATTTTTGGAGGAAAATGGAAATCGAGAATCATATGCGTTCTGGCAGAAAAAGAGGTTCTGCGCTACAGCGCGCTCCGCAGAGAAATGGTAAATATCACAGACGCCGTACTTGCTGCCGCGCTGAAAGAACTGATTGCCGATGAAATCATACAACGCAGACAATATGACGAAATCCCGCCGCGCGTGGAATATACGCTGACCCCAAAAGGCATTTCCGTTGTGCCAATTTTACAGAATATCTGCCAGTGGTCAGGCGCGTATCACAAGGAAGAAAAAGAAACCACATTAACACAATGCCAGAAGTGCGACTACATCAAGCGCAACTGAAATGCTCACATAAAACAAAGCCTGTCTGACGCAAAAAGCGGAGTGTCCGAAGATTTCTAAAAAGACTCCTTCGGACACTCCATTTTTATCGCGCTTTTTTCTTTTGTATTCCTCGGCTGCGGGCTTTTTTCCCGTCTGCCAGAACCTGCCGTATCAGACAGCCTCTTATTTATCTCTCAGCTGTGCGCCCAATTCGTTCGCCAGCCCGTTGATGATAGCCTGCATCGGATCAGCTATATCGCTGTCCGAAAGCGTTCTGTCCGCACTGCGGAAAGAAATGGAGTACGCGACAGATTTGCAGCCTGCCTCAATCTGTTCTCCCTGATATACGTCAAACAGCTTCGCTTCTTCCAGATATTCGCCTGCATTCTTCTTGATCTCATCCGCAATCTGTTTCACGGTAACATCCTCTTTCACCAGCATAGCGATATCTCTCGTAATTGCAGGGAATTTCGGCAGAGCCTGATATACAACGTTTCTGTTGGCATTCGCGATCAGTTTCTGCATATCCAGTACCGCCAGATATACCCTTGTGCCAATGCTGTAGTTTTTCGCCACCATCGGATGCAGTTCGCCCAGATAGCCAACATTTTCGCCATTTATCCATACAGAAGCCGTACGTCCGGGATGCATCCAGGGCAGTGTTTTCTCCGTTTCGTATTCTGTTTTGTCCTTTATACCCAGAACATCTGTCAAGTGCTCTGCAATGCCCTTCAAATCGAAGAAATCCATATTGCCATACATGCCGATTGTCAGTGTCGGGATTTCATCCGGCAGTTCCGTTACAGGCAGAGCCTTCGGAATATAAATCCTTGCAACCTCGAACAATGCCGCACTGTCATTCCGGCGGTTATAGTTTGTGGAAAGCGAATTTAAGATACCGTTGAAGGAAACCGTACGCATCACGCTGAAATCCTCGCCCAGAGGGTTCGAGATGGTAACCGTTTTCCGCAGAGGGCTGTCCGCAGGAAGCAGTATTTTGTCGAATACCTTCGGGCTTTCAAAGCTGTATGTCATTGCTTCGCAAAGTCCATCTGCCACCATAGTATTTTTCACTATAGCGGTAATGCTCTGTTCATATGTTTTTTTGCCGACTGTCGGCGTACCGGAAGCAAGTGTTTCCGTAATTTTATCGTAACCGTACATGCGGGCAACTTCCTCTGCCAGGTCGGCCTGTGCTTCAATATCAGGACGGAAGGTCGGCACTGTGACCTTATGGTTCACAGGATCAACTTTCAGCTGCACGCGCTCAAAGTATTCCTGCATATCCTTTTCAGGAATATTTGTCCCGAGGAATTTGTTGATCCATTCCGGGGAATAGGAAATTTCCCATGTGGCACGCTTTCCGGGATAATTGTCCACAACGCCGGGTACGACATCGCCCGCACCCAAAAGCTCTACCAAATGCGCCGCGCGGTTTGCCGCGTCGATTGCCAGATTCGGGTCAATGCCCTTTTCATATTTGCTGGATGCGTCTGTACGCAACCCTGCCTTTTTCGCCGTAATGCGGATATTGGGACCATCGAAGCAGGCGCACTCGAACAGTACCGCCTGGGAGCCCTCCACAATTTTGGAATTTTCGCCACCCATTACGCCCGCAATGCCGACTGCCTTCTCCGTATCCGCGATGACCAGCATGGAGGGGTCAAGCTGGCGCACATTCCCGTCCAAAGTCGTAATGGTTTCTCCTTCTTTTGCATTCCGCACAATGATATGGTTGTCTTTAATGGTTTCAATGCTGAATGCATGCATGGGATGCCCCAGCTCCAACATGACATAGTTCGTAATATCAACGATATTGTTGATGGGACGCATACCAGCCGCACGCAGACGCTTGCGCATCCATCTCGGGGAAGGCCCGATTTTTACATTTTTTACCACTTTCGCAACGTATCTGGGGCAGAGTACGGGATTTTCAATGTCGACCCTTACTACATCCTCCGCGCGTCCTTCGCCTTCTTCTTTTGCGGTAAGTTCGGGATATTTGAAAGGAATGTTGTATGTTGCCGCCGCTTCCCTTGCAATGCCGACAATGCTGTAACAGTCGGGACGGTTGGATGTAATTTCAAATTCCACAATATCGTCTTTCAAATCCATTACATCCGTCACGTCAAGCCCCAGTTCCACAGGTTCGGGGAACAGGTAAATACCATATTCCGGTGCTTCTGGGAAATCGTGGCGGTCAAAGCCAAGCTCCTCAATGGAGCACATCATGCCTTCGGAAATCACACCGCGGAAATCGCTGGTATGGATTTCCGTCCCGTCAGCCAGCACAGAGTTATCCAGCGCGACAGGCACATAATCCCCTTCTTTTACATTCGGTGCGCCGGTAACAATCGTCAGTTCCTTCCCGCCGCCAACCTCAATTTTGCATACCACCAGCTTATCCGCATGGGGATGTTTTTCAATCCTGTTGATGCGGCCAGTCACAACGTTTTTGATTTCGCCGCCCATTGTAACGGCTCCTTCTACCTTAGAGCCGCTCATCGTCATATCTTCCATAAAATCTTTCAAACCCGCCGTCACAGGCGCGTATTCTTTCAGCCAAGACATCGGTACGTCCATGAATGTATTCTCCTCTCTATGGTTGTATTTATCAGAATTGTTTCAGGAATTTCATATCATTTTCAAACAGCAGACGCAGGTCTGTGATGCCGTAACGCTGCATCGCAACACGCTCCAGCCCCATACCGAAGGCAAAGCCGCTGTATTCTTCCGGGTCAATGCCGCTCATTTTCAGTACCTTCGGGTGTACCATGCCGCAGCCCAAAAGCTCAATATAGCCTTCTCCCTTGCAGACGCGGCAGCCCTCTCCGCCGCAGGCAAAGCAGCTAACGTCCATTTCCGCGCTGGGCTCTGTGAACGGGAAATGATGAGGGCGGAATCTAACCTTTACGTCCTCCCCGAACAGCTCCCGCGCAAATGTGATCAGCGCGCCCTTCAGGTCGCCCATTGTGATATTTTTATCCACTACCAGCCCCTCCATCTGATGGAACACAGGGGAATGCGTCGCGTCTACCTCGTCGGAACGGTAAACCGCGCCAGGGCAGACCATACGGATAGGCAGCTTGCCCTTTTCCATCGTGCGCACCTGCATCGGGGAGGTCTGTGTCCGCAGGAGGATTTCTCCGTTGATGTAAAAGGTATCCTGCTCATCTCTCGCAGGGTGGTTTTTCGGAATATTCAACGCCTCAAAGTTGTAATAATCCTTTTCTACCTCGGGGCCCTCCGCCACCTCGTAGCCCATACCCATGAAGATGTCGCAAAGCTCGTCAATAACAATGCTCATCGGGTGCTTGTGACCTTCAGGCTGCGCCTTGCCGGGCATTGTCACGTCGATTTTTTCCTTTTCCATGCGGTGCTCCATTTCAGCCGCCATCAAGCGTTTTTTCGTTTCCTCCAGCATGGTTTCAATGTCCTGCCGTACCTCATTCGCAAATTGCCCGATGACAGGGCGTTCCTCTGCGGAAAGCCTGCCTAAATCCTTCAAAAGACGCGTCAGTTCGCCCTTTTTCCCAAGATACTTTACCTTCAGTTCGTCTACATCTTTGATTTCCTTCGCTTCCCGGAAAGCCTCAGATGCTTTTTCCTGAAGCATTTTCAGTTTTTCCTTCATTTTTCTTTCTCCTCTCGCCTCTATTTTTGTAATGCATGAATTGCTTGATAAATTTTTATTTCGCAGTGTATCCGTATTCTGCGGAACACTGTTACTGTCCTGTTTTTATTCTTCTTCCATAATGCAGTTTGTGCTTTTTGCCCTATGAAGCCCTCGAGAACGCGTTTTCCGTATGCAAGCATACGCAAACCACACCTCTGCTCGCCCTCTTTCCGCAGCGCGACATTCGTAAATCCTTCGGATTTACTCATTCGGGCTATCGCCCCATGAAAGCAATTCTGCAAGGAATTCCACATGCAAGCATGTTCCATTCCTTCCAGCTTTGCTTTCGCACTGCTAAAAGCATAAAAAAATCTTCCTCCCAAAAAGGGACGAAGATATTCCGCGGTACCACCCAAATTCCTGCCAACACAGGCTCTTTTATGCGTAACGTGCATCACTCGGATTCCCCTACTCCATTTTCAGGGAACCAACTCCGATGGGAACTTCCGCAGCCATCCTGACCAAAAACGCTTTCAGCCGGTGACGTTCTCTCTCTGCGGCGGATGCGTCTGCGTACTTTTCATCTTCCTTGTTGTTTTCCATTTAATAAACTTTATTTTAGCACAATCCTATTGAATGTCAAGAGAAAAAAACAGATTTTTTTGCAAAAAATAGCTGCGGGCGTTTATTCCATATCCCCGCGCAGCCGCCGCAGCCGTTCGCGGATACGCTGTTCTACACCGTTTTCCGTCGGCTCATAATAAACTGTCCCAACCAATTCATCCGGCAGATATTGCTGTTTTACATAGTGCCCGGGAAAATCATGCGCATAAAGATAACCCACGCCCAGCCCCAGGTCCGTTGCACCGCTGTGGCTTGCGTTGCGCAGATGCGGCGGCACAGAACGGATTCGTATATTGCGCACATCAGACAGGGCCTTATCAATCCCCATATAGGCGGCGTTGCTTTTCGGTGCGCAGGCAACGTATGTTACAGCCTGTGCCAGCGGTATTCTGCCCTCCGGCATGCCAACAAAATTGACTGCCTCCATTGCCGCGACTGCCACCTGCAATGCGTGCGGATCTGCATTGCCCACGTCCTCCGATGCACAGATAACAACGCGGCGGGCGATAAACTTTGGATCTTCTCCTGCATATATCATTTTGGCCAGATAATACAAAGCCGCGTCAGGGTCGGAGCCGCGCATGCTTTTAATGAATGCCGATATGGTGTCATAATGATTGTCGCCGCCCTTATCGTAATTCAGAGCCCGCCTCTGTATGCAGTCCTCCGCCGTTTGCAGGGATATACGGATTTTTCCTGCTTTGTCCGGATTTGTAGTTAAAACAGCAAGCTCCAGCGCGTTTAACGCCGTCCGTGCGTCCCCGTTTGCCGTATCCGCCAGAAAATGCAGCGCATCCTCGTCCATTTCGGCATGGTAAACTCCCATGCCCTTCTCCTCATCCACAAGAGCGCGGCGCAGAAGCACAGCAATATCCTTTTCTTCCAACTGGCGCAGCTCAAATACAATGGAGCGGGAAACCAGTGCTTTGTTCACCTCATAATAAGGATTTTCCGTTGTCGCGCCAATAAGAATCACGGTTCCGTCCTCAACATGCGGCAAAAGTGCGTCCTGCTGACTTTTATTAAAGCGGTGTATTTCATCAATAAAAAGTATGGTCTTTCTGCCGTACATTCCCAGATCCGCCCGCGCGTTTTCCACCGTTTCCTTAATATCCTTCACACCGGACGTTGTGGCGTTCAGTTGATGGAACGCGCTTTCTGTTGTATTCGCGATAATTTTCGCCAGCGTCGTTTTCCCCGTCCCTGGCGGGCCGTAAAAAATAACCGAGCTGAGGCGGTCGCTCTTGATCGCGCGGTAAAGCAGCTTGTCCCGCCCTACGATATGCTCCTGCCCTACAAATTCCTCCAAAGAAGCCGGACGCATTCGGGCTGCCAGCGGGCTGTCCGCCCCGCCTCGCAGGCTTCTGTTATATTCAAATAAATCCATTTTTCTCTCCCTTTCACCCAAATTACTGCCATTATACCCTTTTTTTCACAGTATTTCAACCACACCGAAATGCATTCACATTCCGTCCCCGCCCACAAGCAGCAATTTTCTGCTCTATCCTGCCTGAATAAAAGAACTTCCTTCCCTTTTTCCCAAAAAATTGGTATACTGAAAGAAAAAGGATAGGAGAAATTTTATGTCAATACAACTGATCGCAACCACTACCTTTGGGCTGGAAGCCGTTGTCAAGCGGGAATGTCAGGCTCTCGGGTTCCAAAATATCAAAACCTTTGACGGACGTGTTGAATTTACGGGAACAGAAGCAGATATTGTGAAGGCTAACCTCTGGCTGCGCTGTGCGGGGCGTGTCTGGGTGAAAATGGGCAGCTTTACTGCCGTTACCTTCACGGAGCTTTTCGACCAGACAAAGGCCCTCCCCTGGGCGGACTGGATTCCGGAAGACGGAAAGTTTACTGTTGTAGGCAAGTCCGTGAAGTCCACCCTTTTCAGTGTTTCCGACTGTCAGGCGATTGTGAAAAAAGCTGTTGTAGAAAAGCTGAAGCAAACCTATCGAACAGACTGGTTCGATGAAACCGGCGCATCTTATACCATACAGGTCGGCATATTGAAGGATGTTGTCACGCTGGCGATTGATACCAGCGGTTCCGGCCTGCATATGCGGGGCTACCGCGCCAATGCCCTTGACGCCCCGCTGAAAGAATCCATCGCCTCCGCAATGGTGCAGCTGAGCTACTGGCGAAAAGACCGCATACTGCTTGATCCGTTCTGCGGCTCCGGTACAATTCCCATTGAGGCAGCAATGCTGGCACGAAATATTGCCCCCGGCCTGAACCGTCATTTTGCCAGTGAGGAATGGGAACGCGTTGGGAAAGACCTCTGGAAGCAGGCAAGAAAAGAAGCCTATCAGGCGATTGATTATGATTGTACGCCAGAGCTTTACGGCAGCGATATCGACCCCGCTGCCATCGCATTGGCAAAAGAAAACGCTGAAAAAGCCGGTGTAGACGATTGCATTACGTTTGAAGCCAGACCCGTTCAGGAAATCTCCTTACCGGGAGAATACGGCGTATTGATTACAAACCCGCCTTATGGCGAGCGAATCGGCGAACTGAAAGAGGTTGAAGCTATGTACCGCGCTCTGGGCGCGCTCATGAAAACAGATTCCACATGGTCAACCTACGCCATCACGTCAATGGAAACCTTTGAAGCGTTATTCGGCAGGAAAGCCGACCGAAAACGAAAGCTGTTCAATGGGCGCATCAAAACAGATTATTATCAGTTTGAAGGACCCCGTCCGCCTAAAAAAGGCTGATATAAACAGGCAGCTGTCGAATATTCTCGACAGCTGCCTGTTTTCTGTTATTGTTCTGATACTGCATACAGGAACCTTGCCGCCCCGATTTCCGCAGTATTTTTCATAAATTCCATATTCAGCCACAGTGCAAGCTCCGTAAAACTCCGCCCTTCAAACGGCCAGCGGCAAAGCCGGTCTGACTGAAATTCCGATTCCTCAAGCGATAAAAGGAATTCAACCCATTTATCATGGCAGTCCCTGATTTCCCTGATTGCCGCTGTACCGCTTTCGGGCCATAAAACTTCATTCCTGTCCAATATCCTGCCGCCCGTTGACGTGCTTAAAACAGTTTTCCACCAGTAAAGAATGTGCCATAACGTCCAGCCGATGCTTGCGGGTCCTATCGTGTATTCTTCTGTTTCCGGCCAGTCAGGAATCCATGCAGACCCTTTTTTCCGTACCTGCAAGCCGTCCTCTGTCCTGCACCAGCCTATTTCAGTCTCCTTCAAATCCTCACAGTGATATTGAAACAACTGCCAAACCATGTCCAACTGGAATAAAAGTTCTTCTTTCATCGCGGTTACTCCCACTCTTTTCAGTATCTTCTTCTGCGTCCGCCGCCCATGCTTTTACGCGCGGAAGAACTGAATGTATATCCGCCTCGGCGGTTCCTTCTGCGTCTTCTTCCCCGAATCAGCCGAATCAGCAGTACAATCAGCACAATTACCGCAGCAATCAGCAGGATACCCAGCAGTCCCTTTACAGAAAAAATATCCTTCGCAAAATTCTGGAAAAACGCTTTGATATTAGTGAGTATCGTTCCTTTGGAAACGTCCCGTCCCGCCACAACAGGGCTTTCGTGTATCGTCTGTCCGTTGATTTGGAATGTGACCGTTCCGATTTCTGTTCCCTTCGTAAACGGTGCTCTCAGCCGGATCGTTCCGTCTTCATCAGCTTCCGCATAGGTTTCGTTGTATTTCACCGATGTGCTGAGTGCGCCCTCGTCCATAGGCGGCAGATATGTTGCCAGAGTATTCTCATAAACAACAGGCACTGTATCGCCCTCAGTTTTGTCGTGCTTTGTCAGCGCGGCTTCTTCTATCAGCGCGCCTTTCCGGCTCAATTCCGTTCTGACGTATCCGTTGAAGCCATATTCAAACAACAGCTTCGCATCGTTCCATCGTCCCGGGCTCTGAGAATCAAAAATTACGGCAATCAGGGATTCGCCTTCTTTTTTCGCAGAAGCTGTCACGCAATCTCCTGCCTCGTCTGTAAAGCCGGTTTTGATTCCCGTTGCATATTCATACTTATATTCTCCGTCTGTAATCAGCATGTTGTGGTTGAACCAGGTATATTCCTGTGTCCGCATACTGTCATTTTCCGCGAACATATTATCCGCGCCGTCACCGGAAAAACGTTTCTCTCCTGCAATCTCCGCAAGTGTCGGATTTTTCATATATTCTCTGGAAAACAATGCCATATCATATGCGCAGGTATAATGGTTTTCATCATGATAGCCATGCGCATTGGAGAAATGGGAATTGACCGCATTCAGCTCCTGTGCCTTTTTATTCATCAGGTCCGTAAAAATCTGTTCGCACTGCTCAAAACTCAGGCTCTGATCGTTCTGTACCCGTTTTGCCACAGCCGAAGCAACAACGTTCGCGGAATCGTTTCCGGAAGGAATCATCAGCCCGCGGATTACGTTTTCCATCGTTATCGTTTCCCCGACGCTGTGCCCCGCCTTACTGGAATCCCATGGAATTTCATTGACTTCCTGTCCAATCGTAATCAATTCCTCCGGCTTAAAGTAATCCATTGCTATCAGAGCTGTCAGCATTTTCGTCATGCTGGCGGGATACATTTTATCCCTGCTGTTTTTATCATACAGTATTGTTCCTGTTGTTTCCTCAATCAAAATAGCTGCCGAAGCCTGAATTTCCGGCTGTTCGTCTGCTGTCAAAAATGCCGCTGCCAACGCCGGAGCAGGCTCTTTTTCGGGAATTTCCGTATCCGCATCCGTCAGAGCCGTTTCCCCTGCCTCTGCAGATACGGCAGGCTCGTCTTTCTCCTTTTCTTTTCCGCAGCCGGCAGCAATAAAGACCATTATCGCAGCCAGCAGCAGGGCCGTCATCTTTTTCTGCATAAAGGATTTTTTCATTCCAAAACATCCTTTCCATTCTTCCTTATTTTTCAGCTAACCATTTGTTGTATGCTATTCTTCGCCTTTCCAAACTCCCAGTTCTGTCAGATAACTTAACGCCTGCTCCATTACGTCGGAGTTCTCCCTGCCCATATCCAGCCATAGCCCGTCAATCTGTCTGCGGAACCACGTCAGCTGGCGTTTCGCAAAACGTCGCGTGTTTGTTTTCAGCTGCATCACAGCCTCATCCAGCGTACATTCCCCCTTGCAGTAAGGCACAAGTTCCTTGTATCCAATGCCCTGCATCGAAACCAGTTCCGGATGGTATCCCCGTTCCAGAAGCCCACGCACTTCCTCTGCAAGTCCCTGCCGAAGCATACTGTCCACACGCTCCTCAATTCTTCTGTAAAGCCGTTCCCGTTCCATCGTCAACAGGAACACAGCGGCGTTATAGGGGGACTCCTTCCGTTTCTGCGCCGCGTTATGCGCCGAGAGCTTTTCCCCCGTTAAATAATGGTATTCCAGCGCGCGCGTCACGCGTTTCACGTTGTTCGCATGAATTTCCGCCGCATATTCCGGATCGGTCTGCTTTAGTCTTTCATAAAGTGTTTCCGGCCCTTTCTCCCGCGCAAGGGCATAGCACTCCTCCCGAAAAGCCGTATCGTTTTCCGTTTCCGTAAAATCATTATCATAAAGCAGGGCGTTGATATAAAACCCTGTTCCGCCCACAAGAATAGGAATTTTCCCTCTCCGGCAGATACTCTCAATGTATGCCTTCGCCTTCTGCTGGAAGATCATTACGTTGTATTCCTCGTCCGGCTCCAGCTCGTCAATCAGGTAATGCGGTATCCCCTGCATTTCCTCCGGCGTCACCTTCGCTGTACCAATATCCATATAGCGGTAAACCTGCATGGAATCAGCAGAGATGACCTCCCCGCCGATCTTTTTCGCCAGTTCAATGGAAAATCCCGTTTTTCCGCAGGCTGTCGGTCCGCCAATGACAATAAGGGGTCTTTTCATCAGCCTCACCCTTTAATTCTGAATTCTTTTGAACATCTTTTCCAAATCATACTGCTTTAATGCAACAATTGTTGGCCTGCCATGCGGGCAGGTAAACGGATTTTCCAGTTCCAGCAGCCGCCCAATCAGTGCTTCCGCTTCTTTCGCGCTCATCGCGTCATGCCCTTTCACAGCCGCCTTGCAAGCCATCGTTGCTACGGCTCCCAGCTTCAAATCATATACATTCCGTATCCTTTCCTCCGCCAGCCTGTCTAATATTTCTGTAAAAAATCCCACGCCATCCTGCTCTCGCAGAAGCATCGGAACAGCACGAAGCGCGAATGTCCCGCTGAAATCCTCCAATTCAAAGCCAAAGCTCTCCAAAAGCGTGCGATTTTCCCGCAGAGTTTCCGTTTCGGATGGTGTCAGCCGCAGCATAACGGGCGTCAAAAGCCGTTGTGAAACCACATTTTCCCGCTGGAAACGTCCCATCAATTCCTCATATAGTATCCGTTCATGCGCGGCATGCTGGTCGATAAGGTACAGACAGTCGCCCTGCTCCACAATCCAATAGGTATGGAACACCTGCCCAACAATTCGGTAATCTTTGAAAAACGGCTGTTTCTCTCCCGCTGTTTCCATCTCTACAGCAGGCATTTCCGTTCTTGGCGTAAGTCTTCCCTGCGGCTTCCCCACCGCATAAGGCTCTGCCGTCTGGGATACGCCGCTGTTCGGCGCAGTCCGTTTCAAAAGCTGGTCTACGCTCTTTCCGTTTGCACACCCATTCGCGCTGATCGGCGGCGCAGTCCTGCTTTCCGCCCGCCTGTTCTCCTGCTGGCCGAATGGCGGTGCCACTTCTACGGCGAACGGGCTTTCTTCTTTTTGAACAGGAATTTTTTCCATTTCCGTCCGTCGTTCCTCTGTCAGCATTTCCTGCACAGGCTCCGGCTGTTTCTCAGCTTTTCCCGCAGGCTTCTTTTCCAGATTTCCCTGTGGAATCAGCGTTGTATCCTGCAAAGCCCTGCTGACCGCCTGATAAAAGAAATCGTATACCTCCCCATCGTTCCGAAAACGTACCTCCAGCTTTGCGGGATGCACGTTCACGTCCACCAACGCGGGCGAAACCTCCAAATTCAGCACAAACACCGGAAATTTCCCAATCAGCAGCTTTGTTTTATACGCGTCTTCCACAGCCATAGAAACAACATTGTTCCGAATAAACCTGCCATTGATAAACAGGTTTTCATAGCTGCGGTTTGCCCTGCAAAACTGCGGCTTTGCAATCAGCCCCGTCACAGCATATTCCCCCTGCCTGTATGCAATCGGGAGCATACTGTTCGCCGCGTCCTTTCCATACACATAAAAAACGGCGGCTTTCGGGTCATTGTTTCCGGCGGTATGCAGTATCGTACTCCCATTATTCTGATAGCGAAATGACACCTCCGGATGGCCCAGTGCCAGCTTATTCACCAAATCGGAAACATATCCGCTTTCCGTTGCGGGTTTTTTCAGAAACTTCCGCCGCGCGGGCACATTGTAAAATAAATTCCGTACCGTAATGCTTGTCCCTTCCAGACAGGCTGTGTCCTCAATACTTTCCACTTCCCCGCCGCTGACGCAGATTTTTGTCCCTGTTTCTTCGCCGGCGGTTTTCGTCACCATTTCCACCTGCGCCACGGCGGCGATGCTCGCCAAAGCCTCCCCACGAAAGCCCAGCGTAAAAATGCTTTCCAAATCCTCAATCTGTGCCATCTTGCTCGTAGCGTGGCGCAGAAACGCATTTTTCACCTGCTCCTTCGGTATGCCGCATCCGTTGTCCGTTACGCGGATCAGCGAAACGCCGCCCTCCCGTATTTCTACCGTAACCGTACTGGCTCCGGCGTCAATGGCGTTTTCCGCCAGTTCCTTTACAACGGATCTGGGGGATTCTACAACCTCCCCCGCCGCAATTTTATTTATGGTTTTGGAATCCAGCAACTGTATTTTCTGCATGGCTCCCTCCCTTTATCGTCACATCCCTTTGGCCTTCTTCTGCAATTCAAACAGCTTTTGCAAAGCCTCAATGGGTGTCATTGTCATAACGTCCAGCTTTGAAATCTCATCTATCATCTGATTTTCGCCCACGGAAAACATATCTATCTGTTTTGCCGTTTCTTCCGCGTTTTCCTTCGATTCCGCCGCAATTTTTTTCGCTTTCTTCGTAATATCCGCCGCGTTGAGCTGTTTCAATATCTGCCCGCTGCGCCGGATAACCTTCAGCGGCAGTCCCGCCAGCTTTGCCACCTGCACGCCATAGCTGTGGTCTGCGCCGCCGCGCTGTATTTTCCGCAGGAAAACAATGTCCTCTCCCTGCTCCTGCACCGCAATGCAGTAGTTCTTCACGCCTGGCAGCTTGCCCTCCAGTTCGCTTAATTCATGATAATGCGTTGCAAAAAGCGTTTTCGCGCCAATCTGTTTTTCGTCCGCAATATATTCCAGCACTGCCCACGCAATACTTAGCCCGTCGAACGTACTCGTTCCCCTGCCGATTTCGTCCAATATCAGCAGGCTTTTCGCCGTAGCGTTATGCAGGATATTCGCGACCTCCGTCATTTCTACCATAAACGTACTCTGTCCCGCACTCAAATCATCGGACGCACCCACGCGCGTAAATATGCGGTCAACAATGCCAATATGCGCCTCCTCCGCAGGCACAAAGCTCCCGATCTGCGCCATCAGCACAATCAACGCCGTCTGCCGCATATATGTAGATTTTCCTGCCATATTCGGACCGGTGATGATTGCAAGCCTTGTTTCCTTCTGGTCCAAATAAACATCGTTGGGGATAAACTGTCCCTCCATCATTTTCTCTACAACAGGGTGCCGTCCTCCCCTGACGGAAATACACTCCCCATCGTCCACCAGCGGCTTTACATACTGCATCGTCTGCGCCGTTTCCGCCAGCGACTGAAGACAGTCCGCCACTGAAACAATATACGCACAGAATTGTATCCGCTCTACCTCCGCGGCAACAGCGTTCCGTATCTCGCAGAACATGTCATATTCCAACGTTGTAATTTTATCCTCTGCGCCAAGAATCAGTTCTTCCAGTTCTTTCAGCTCCGGCGTAATAAAGCGTTCGCAGTTCGCCAGCGTCTGCTTGCGGATATAACGTTCCGGCGCACCGTCAAGGTTCGATTTTGTAATTTCAATGTAATACCCAAAAACCTTGTTATAACGCACTTTCAGGTTTTTGATGCCTGTCTTTTCCCGTTCTTCCTCCTCCAACTGACGGATCCATGAGGTACCGTCCCGTTTTGCTTTGGCATAGGTATCCAGCTCATCGGAATAACCCTCGCGAATCATTCCGCCTTCCCGCACAGAAAACGGCGGGTCCTCCACAATCGCCTGTGCAATCAGCATATGTATATTTTCCAGCGGGTCAAGCTGCTCATGCAATTCCCTGAGATACGCACTTTTACAGCGTCCCAGCACATTTTTCAGCAGGGGCAGATTTTCAATGGAATTTTTCAGAGCAGTCAAATCCCTCGCATTGGCATTCTGGTAAACCACTCGCCCCATAATGCGCTCAAAATCATACATAGAGCGCAGGATATCCTTGATTTCCTCCCGCAAAAAAAGGTCGTTTGCCAATTCCTCCACGCCGTCCAGACGTTTCCGAATTTCTTCCACAGAAAGCAGAGGCTGCTCCACCCATTTTCGCAGAAGCCGCGCGCCCATCGCTGTTTTGGTTTTGTCCAGCACGCTTAAAAGGGAGCCTTTTTTATTTTTTTCCCGCATTGTTTCCGTCAGTTCCAGATTTCTCCGGCTGGAAACGTCCAAAAGCATAAAATCGCCCGTTGTGTAATATTTCAGTCCGGAAATATGACTCAGGTCATTTTTCTGTGTCTCCTGCAAATACCAGAGCAGCGCGCCCGATGCGGAAACAGCCAGCATTTTCTTTTTCAGCCCATAGCCGTCCAACGATTTTACACGGAAATGCTTTTGCAGAACATCTTTTGCCGTCTGAAAATCAAACATCCTGCTGTCTATATCGTTCAGGAAAAGATGGAACCTGTCCTGCATTTCCTTTGCAAGCGGGCTGCTCAGAAAAGTCTCGTTGCAGATCAACTCCGCCGGAGAAAAGCGCGCCGTTTCATCGAGTATCTTTGCTGCTGCCTGTATGCTGGAAAATTCTGTTGTCTGGAATTCCCCTGTCGTCACATCGCAGACCGAAATGCCGTATCCGCCGCCGCTGCTGAAAACCGAAAGGATGTAATTGTTTTTCGTTTCGTCCAAAATCGCGTTATCCAGCACCGTCCCCGGCGTTACAACGCGAATAACCTCCCGCCTGACAATGCCCTTTGCCGCCTTCGGGTCCTCCGTCTGTTCACAGATGGCCACCTTGTAGCCCTTTTCCACCAGCCTGGCGATATACCCGTCCGCCGAATGGAACGGCACGCCGCACATCGGCGCGCGTTCCTCCTGTCCCCAGTCTTTTCCCGTCAGGGTAATTTCCAATTCCTTTGACGCAATCACCGCGTCCTCGAAAAACATTTCATAAAAATCCCCTAAACGAAAAAAAAGCAGACAATGCTTGTAGTTCTCCTTGATCTCAAAGTATTGCTGCATCATGGGCGTGATTTTTGCCATGAACGTCTTTCCTCCTTTCCGGTTGCCATAAACTTTTGCCGCCGCAAAATATCTCCGGTTTTCCTTATTCATAAGGGACAGCCGCCAAAAACCTTACTGGCGCGCTCGGAACATCGGCGTTCCCGTCATATTCGTAATTGTAAACCAAAATCGCCGCATTGCAGGCGTCCCCCAGACCTTCAGGAAAACATTCCTGCAATCCTTCGCCGACCGTTGTACCTTCTGAAAAATGAAACACTAAGGTTTTCGGGTCTGTTGTCATTTCCCGAAAGCCCCGTTCCCAGAAATCAGGGTCAAACGCCCATATCTCCCCGTCAAAAAAATCCCTGCTGAAAGGGGAAACAACTTCATTTCCCTCATCGTCAAAATACTCCTCTGCGGCATACTCCAACAGGGCTTCTTCGCTTTCAAATACTCCCGCCCAGACAGACACGATTCCTTCTTTTTCCATAGTGTCCCCCTTTCCGGCTATATCTGTTCCTGTTTTCTCCGTTTCCCTTTCGGCGCAACGGCATCATAACTCCATTCCAGCAACGGCAAAATTCTTTCGTCCGGCACCGTTTCATCAAGCAGGACAGAAATCCATGTATTTTTATTCATATGGTACGCCGGAAGAAAGCCTTCCTCCGCCAGCAGGGAGCCGATCAAAACAGAATCACATTTTACATTCAGAACGTCCACACAACCGCTGCCGGATAATCCCAGCCTGCTCTTTTGAAGTTCCATCACAGCGGCAAACCATTTCCGGCTTGCCGAATGCCGGAAAACCGCGTAGGAAGGGTATTTTGCCCAAAGGTATTCCGGTTCTGTACTATAAAAATCCTCTATGTATTGAAACAAACGGTTTCGCTGAAGCTTCTCCACCGCAATCCCTCCGTTGCAGAAAAAATCATTCCGGCTGATATATATACATCATTTCCAGAACTTCTTTCCCGCCGATCCTATCCCCTCGGCGTTCCATCGAGAGAATAAAGCCATTCTGCTCATAAAATCTCCTTGCCCTGTGGTTTTCCTCCAAAACCCATAGAAGGATTTCAGTAAATCCAAGCATTTCCAACTCCTCAATACACCGCCTGAGCATCTGTCTGCCGCAGCTCTTTCCGATATACTCCGGAAGAAAATAAAGTGATACGATTTCACCAAACTCCTTATAGTCATTCCATCTTGATGGGCAACAAAACGCAGCACCAATAATTTCCCCATTTTCTACGGCAATCAGATGTTTCCCGTCTGCATTTTGGATAAAATCCACCCAATTTCCGGCAGGAATGGCATCAAGGTAACTCTGCGGGATAATATCCTGATAAGCATATTTCCAGCTTTTTTCATATACACCACTGATTTCCGCAAGAGAATCCCCAGTGGTATGGTATCTGATTTCCATAACATTTTCTCCTTTCCCCTATGAGCCGGGAAACTCTTTCCCGCCAAATCCAAGCGGGAAAAAGCCCCGTAATGCCCCTTAGTGGCAGCCGCCCCCGCAGCTGGAGCAGCAGCTCGGGTCGCATCCGCCGCCCATGTCAGGCTCCTCGCCGGAAAGCGTAGACGTAATGATATTGAATACAGAATTCATAAAGTTGTTAAAATTCATTTCCGCCGCAAACAGGTCGGATGCCAGCTTATTGGATTTAATCAGTTCACCGCGCCGTTTCATTTCCTCCGCGTGCGCCTTCTGCTCCTCAATGGAAACGCCGCCCGCCTGAATTTTTGCTTCAAATTCCTGGTGCAGTCTTGTGTATTCCTCGATTTCCTTCCCAATCACAGGGTCGCTCTCATATGCTTTTTTTGCCTCCAGCAAAGCCTCTACCTGAGGTGTTTTCTGCAATTCCTCACCCAATGCTCTTGCCATTTCGTAAACAGATGCCATATTTTTCACCTAAACCCTTTCTCCAATTAAATAAAATGTTTTGTTTTCTACAATTCTGACAGGTATCGTCTGCCCGATGCATTCCGACGCACCGGGAAAATGTACCAGCATATTATTATCAGCCCTGCCGGAAACAATACCGCTGTCCTGTCGGCTGATTTTTTCCACAAAAACCTCAAGAATATTTCCAACCTGCTCCTCGTGCACCTCATGCACAATAGGATTCAGCACGTCCAGCATACGGTTGAACCGTTCCTTTGCAATATCCTCCGGAATCTGGTTTTCCATCTCGGCAGCAGGCGTGCCTGTTCGCGGCGAATACAGAAACGTGAATGCAGTGCTGTACCGCGCCTGCCGGATTACATCCAGCGTTTCCTGGAAATCCTCTTCCGTTTCCCCCGGGAAACCAACGATGATGTCTGTGCTCAGCGTAATGCCTGGCATTGCCGCGCGTACCTTCCGCACCAGCTCCAGATAGCTTTCCCTGGTATATCTGCGGTTCATGCGCCGCAGTATTTCGCTGCTGCCCGACTGCACCGGCAAATGCAGATATTTACACACCTTGTCACACTCCGCCATAGCCTGTATCAGCTCGTCTGATAAATCTTTCGGATGAGAAGTCATAAACCGGACACGCTCGATTCCTTCTACTTCGTTAATCTGCCGCAGAAGCCCCGCAAACGTGGCTGGCTTTTCCAGCTTTTTCCCGTAAGAATTGACATTCTGCCCTAAAAGCATGATTTCCTTTACGCCATCTGCCGCCAGCTTCCGTACCTCCGCCAGAATATCCTCCGGTGTGCGGCTGCGTTCCCGCCCGCGCACATACGGCACAATGCAGTAAGAACAAAAATTATCGCAGCCATACATAATATTTACACTTGCCTTATATGCATGCCCCCGCAGCGAAGGCACGTCCTCCACAATCTCCTTCTGCTCCTGCCAGATATCATACACCGTTTCGCCGCTTTCCATTCGCGTCAGCGTCAGCTCCGGCAGTTTATAAAGGTTAAACGTACCAAAAACAATATCTACATGCGGATATTTTTTCCGCAGTGTTTCCAATACTGTCGGCTGCTGGGTCATGCAGCCGCAAAGCGCGATGACTGCATTGGGATTCTGTGTTTCCTTATAGTGCTTCAATGCACCCAGCTTGCCGTACACCTTCAGTTCCGCATTTTCGCGGATACAGCAGGTATTATAAATGATAAAATCCGCTTCCGTCTCTGTCTGCGTCTGTTCGTAGCCCATTTCTGTCAGCATACCTTCCAGTTTTTCGGAATCATGCCCGTTCATCTGGCAACCCATTGCCAGGCTGTAAAATTTCCTCTTTTTTCCGGTTTCCGCCGCATATGCATCATTTATTTTGCGCACACTGCGGATATATTCCAACTGCCGCAGCCGTTCTGCCTGTCCGGCCGCAGTCGTGTTCCTCTCATCGTTTTCCATGCCTGTGTCCTTTCCGCTTCTGTTCTCTTGCGGAAGGAACAGCCTGTCCGCAAGTCATTCACAGTATACCACAAAATGTCAGTTCTCTCAACGGCTTTTTTCTGTTTTCATGCAAATTTTATGTAAACGAAATAATTTCCAGGGAATTGCCATGTTCCCGAATGATTTCCAGAAGATCCTGCACAGAGAGGAATACCGAAGCCGTATTTTCATTCGGATGTACACCGATTTTCTCCATATGGCAAAAATCCTCGTCAAAATACACCTCGACCGCCCTGTTTTCATCATTCAAAACCCCAAACGGCGTAACGGAACCTTTTTTCAGCCCCAGATACTTCTCCAACCGTTCCTCCGAAGCAAAAGAAAGACGCGAACAGCCAATCAGCTCCCCCAGTCTTTTCAAATCCACTTTTTTATCCTCACGCACAACAACAAGGAAGTGCCGCTTTCCCTTTGCATCCCGCAGGAAAAGGTTCTTTGCCACATCCTGCATATCTTCCAGCCCCAGCTTCACCATATCCTCAATTGTATAAACGGCCTCATGTTCTGCCCATTCATACGCTATCTTTTTCTCATCTAAAAAAGCCCTGATTTCCTGTTTTCCAAGCATAAAAGCCCTCCTTCGCTCTAATCCCCGAAAAGATACAGGCATATTTTACACCTTTTTCCTGCATTTGTATACCAAATTCACAGCAGCGCAGGTTTTCTCTCCTGCCGAAAAAATCAGCCAACGCAAAAAAGGGGAAAGCTATACAAAATACAGGCTTTCCCCGATTTCACTATCATGGTTTATGCAAATTTATTGAATATCTGCACAGATATTTTAGGGAGCAATTATATGGCTCCGTTAGGGAGCACTCACGCTCCAAATGTCAGCTTTGAACTGCAAATCAAGCCTTCATTTCTTTCAGGCCCATCAGACCCTCTGCAAACAGCTTTGCATCCATCAGTTTGATGTTGCCGCTTGCATCTTTGTCAATGATAGGTGTGAACTCCATCATATCCAGGATCTGCGTCTGAAGGTCAATGCCAGGCGCGATTTCTGTCAGGTGCATACCGTCTTTTTCCAGATGGAATACGCATCTTTCTGTGATGTATGTAACGTCCTGTTTGCTTTCCAGAGCAACATCGCCATTGAATGTAACCTGCTCAACAGCCTTCAGGAATTTTTTCTGTTTGCCTTCCTGAGCGATTACAACCTTGCCGTCCTCAATCTTAACCTTCAGGCCGCCTGCTGTAAACGTACCGCAGAAGAATACCTTCGGTGTGTTCTGTGTGATGTTGATGAAACCGCCGCAGCCTGCGATACGGGGGCCAAATCTGGAAACGTTGATGTTGCCCTTAGCATCACATTCTGCAAGGCCAAGGTAGCACTGATCCAGACCGCCGCCATCGTAGAAGTCGAACTGATAGCCCTGATCGATCAGAGCGTCAGCATTGTAAGCGGAACCAAAACGGATGCCGCCAGCGGGTACGCCGCCAACTGCGCCGCCCTCTACTGTCAGTGTCATAAAGTCGCCAATGCCTTCTTCGTTTGCAACAGATGCAACATACTCAGGCGCGCCAACGCCCAGATTAACTGCAACGTCTTTTTCCAGTTCCAGCGCGCCACGGCGGCCGATAACCTTCTTCGCGCTCAAAGGCAGGGGTTCGGGAGCAACGTCAGGCATACGGCTTTCACCGGACAGAGTCGGATCATAGTCGCAGTCCAGAGTCTGCTGGTGGTCAGCGGGGTCAGCAACTACTACATAGTCAACATAGATGCCGGGAACCTTAACCAGTCTGGGATCCAGAGTACCAGCCTTAACAACTCTCTCAACCTGAACGATAACGATACCGCCGCTGTTTTTAACAGCCTGGCATACAGAAGTGCCTTCCAGAGGGGAAACTTCCTTCTCAAAGGAGATGTTGCCGCTTTCGTCTGCAATGGAACCTCTGATCATAGCTACATTGATAGGGAACGCAGGGTAGAACAGATAGTCCTGACCTTTAATGTTTACCAGCTCAATGATGTCTTCCTTTGTGATGTCATTTACTTTGCCGCCGCCATTTCTGGGGTCGATGAATGTACCAAGGCCAACCTTTGTGAATGTACCGGGCTTATGTGCAGCGATATCTCTGAACAGGTGGCAGAGCGCGCCCTGAGATACGTTGTACGCCTCAAATTTGTTTTCCAGTGCCATTTTTGCCAGTGCAGGAACAGTTGCCCAGTGACCCGCGATGTATCTTTTCAGCATGCCTTCGTGTGCATAGTGTTCTGCGCCACGGCCGTCCTTGTTGCCCTGAGAACCGCAGTATACATATGTAAGATCTTTCGGCTCGCCTGTCTCAAGGAATCTTTTTTCCATAGCCTTGTTCAAAGCTTCGGGAATCGCACTTGCAACGAAACCGCTGGTGGTCAGCGTATCGCCGTTCTTAACCAGCTTTGCAGCTTCATCTGCGGTGATAATTTTAACACGTCTCATCGTCAAAGTCCTCCTAAAATTTCATTTTGGGTAATGGTAAGACACTGGGGCAGTCGCCCGCCCCAGTGCCGAAATCGCTTCCATCAAGCAATGCGGTAGGATTACAGCATTTCTACGAAGGACTGCAGTCTTGTCTTAACCTGCTCGAAGGAGGAAACTTCCTGGTCAACTTCGATCATCAGGTTCTTGATGCCCTTTTCTTCAAACTCTCTGTACATTACAGGGTAATCCCATTCTTCGGGATCGCAGAATTTCATCATCGCAACGATAACTGCGTCTGCGTTTGTCTGAGCAACCTTGTTGATCAGCATCTTGCCGCGGCCTTTCTTTGTATCCGTAGCAACGGAGCAGCCATACATCTTCTGCCAAGCCTTAGCCATTCTGTAAAGAGGGCCTTCTTCGCCGTCGATAACGTCAACACGGATCTGTCTGGATTCCTGAGCCAGATCGTCGTCAACGATAGCCAGTTTGAATTCGTTGAAGATGTCAAGCAGTTCGTTGGGCTCAAGCAGGATACCTGTAACAACAACTTTCTTGCCATCCCAAGGCTGAACGGGCATAGCCTTTACTTCTTCGATCAGTTCTTTTACCAGAGCTGTGTGTTTCTCTTTCAGCATGAACTGTCTTGCTTTGAATACAGCGTGACGGCTAACAGCGTCGATTACCTGAGGGTAGTCAGCTGCAACCTTTACGAATTCACGCATAACTGCTCTGTTTTCATTGTAGATAGCAATGGAATTTTCCAGAGCTGCATTTGTGATTTTAACATCAAGGTAGTGCTCAAGCTGTTCTTTCACCAGTTCATATTCTGTTACCAGGAACTGATTTGCAGCTTCCAGACCTCTGTTCTGAGGGTGTGTGAACACGATAACAGGGGATGTGCCTTTCCATTTCTGGCTCAGGCATTTCAGTGTATCACAAGGTACGGAGAACAGAACTGCGGACAGATCATCATACGCGCCTTCGCACTGCAGCTCCATGATCTGCTGCATGATGGAGCAAGCGAAAGCAGGCAGATATGTACGAGCCTTGGAAACAGTCTTGCCCTGCGCGCCCCAAAGGCCCATAGGCAGGAAACCTGTTGCATGGATCATTTCTTCAGGAGCATAGATAGGCATAACGCCAACTGCGCCTTTGCCTGTTTCAGCCTTAAAATCGTCCATTGCTTTTTTAGGATTAGCCGCAATGTCTTTCAACTGGGATAAAATGGTTTCTACTTTACTCATTGTCTTTCCTCCTCTTATTCTGCTGCTGCCAAGTTGGCTTCCATCATTTCAACAAGAGCCTGAACGCGAGTCTCATACTGCGCAGGAGAGTAAACGCGAGGGTCTGTCTGGTCGCCGTCGAAGCTTACATAAGGCTTGCCGTTTCTCTCTTTGATGATTTCTGCTGTTTCCACATTCAGGAAGCTCATCAGTTTGCAGCTTCTGTTCAGATGATAGATCGTACCATCAATTTTACCTTTTTCCATAATGCCCATCAGAACTTCTACTTTGTTGCTCAGGCATGTGTTGATGTAGATTCTTGTGTATGCTTCCGCCATGGAGTGCAGGGACTCATCGTCTGCGTCATAGTGCAGATCCCACAGAGCGGGGTAAGCCGTACCGGTCATGATAGCACCAAGATTCTTGAGTGTCTTGAAAGTATGTCCCAGATGAGGCCATACAGCGATGCCTTCCCACTGGATACGTGTCTTTTCTGCGCCCTTGAATGCGTATACGCCAGCCTTCAGGTTTTCTTCCAGCTCGTCAGCAAATGCCTTGAATGTGATTTCAGCATAATCCTTGGAACGGCATGCAACGATCAGAGCCATGTAGTTGAACAGATCGAAACCGTTCAGCGGAGAAGGTTTGTACTGAGCCATGTCAGCGATTCTGTTCCAGTGGTATACGGAACGCTGTGTCTGGTCTTTAACTTCTTTGAATTTCTTCCAGTCGAAAGGCTTGCCGCAGATAACTTCCAGCTGAGCGATTGCGTTTCTGAACTGGTCAGCGATGTATGCCTTTGCATATTCAGGAATAGGCATTGTGTGGTTGAAAGGCACGTCGATTACGATGCAGGGAATATCCAGTTCCGCAGCAAGGTTTTCGTACCATTTCAGCAGTGTGTTGCAGATGTTGTTGCATGTAATTACCAGATCGGGCAGAGGAACATCAGCCGCAGGAGAGTTTACCAGAACTTCGGGCTTAACGCCTGTCATAGCAGCTTCCTTCAGGCATTCCATGTAGCCCATGTTTACTCTGCCGTAAGAACAGCAGTCGATGTTGTAGCCTTTTCTTTCCGCAACATCCAGCATATCCATCGCGCCTTTTTTCGCGCCGATACCAGCCGCATGTGTTTCGGGGTAAACCATTTCGATACCCATTGTGATGCAGAATTCAGGAGGCGCAACGGAAGCAGACCAGCAAACCAGGTCGCCTCTCTCTTTTGCCTTTCTTGCATCTTCATCATTCTTTGCCTGGTAGTAGGCTAACAACTGTTTTGCTTTCATGCCTTGTGTTAAACTCATTCTAATCCCTCTTTCTTAATTTTTTTGTGCCGCCTCGTATGCGAACAATGCCGCGCCGAGTGCGCCTGTTGTTTGTGGGTTTGGCGCCACAATGACATCCGTTTTTAATACACCGGATACCGCTCTGACAACGCCGGCATTTTTCGCAACGCCGCCCGTCATAACAATATCCTTTTCCAGCCCGCCTCTGTAAGCTAAGCCGCAGGCTCTGCTGGCAACAGAAAGATGAACGCCCTTGATGATGTTGTTCCGGCTCACGCCGTTGGAAAGCTGGGAAATTACTTCAGATTCCGCAAATACCGTACATGTGCTGCTGATCGGCGCAGTGTCCGTTGCAAGCTCATCCAGTTCGGCCATCTCATCCAAAGTCGTTTCCAGAACCCTTGACATAACCTCAAGGAAACGTCCTGTACCCGCCGCACATTTATCATTCATAAAAAACTGCTTGATGCCACCTTTGTTATCCAGCCGGATAGCCTTTGCGTCCTGGCCGCCGATATCAATGATAGTGCGCGCAGTCGGTACCAAGTGGTAAATACCTTTTGCATGACAGCTGATTTCGCTGATCTGCTTATCAGCCTCCTTAAACGCAAACCTGCCATAGCCGGTGGCAACCGTATAGGAAATATCCTCCGGTTTCAGGCCGCTGACCTGGAAAGCCTGCTCCAACGCCTTTTTCGGGCCTGAAGAGCCCGTTCCGACCTGGACAACCTCTGCGGCTACAACATCCTTGCCGTCTTTCAAAATCACTACTTTGGAAGAAGCCGAGCCGACATCAATGCCCAATGTATACATCACTTTACCTCCTCGTTATGATATTTAACCATGCGAAATACATTTATGAAGCGGTAAAACCCGACCTGCCGAAACCCCGTGTCTTTTTCCGCAGACAGGCGTCAAATGACAACACAAAAAACCTATATCCTATTCTATAAAATATAAGCAAGCTTTTGTCTGCCATTCTAAATGCTCTGGATCGTCCGCAACCCTTCCGCATTTGTTTTGATTATAGCATCTTTGTTTGAACATTTCAACCTAAATTGTTAAAAATTTATTATTATTTTGCTTTTTTTGTGGAAAAATGGACCTTGGCTGGCAAAAAAAGTAATTCTGTATACAAAAAACATTGTTTTTCAGCCTTTGCCGTCCTTTTTTTGTAAAAAAAGACTTTTTTTAGAACTATTTTTCTTTCATTTTTGGCAAATCCCTCTTTACATTTCACTGCCGCATTTTCCTTCCTATGGAAACTTTTCCTGTCCGGATTTCGTGAAATGTGCGCCAGCCCCCTGCATTTCAGAAAGACTATCCATATTTCCCACCTATTTTGTTAAATTATATGCAAAATCTTATTTATTATCCCTTTGTCCCAAAAGAATCCCAAATGTTTTCTTCAAACAGCATCTTTACCTTCACTGCTTACGTTTTCAAACGCCTGAAAATTTTAACAATCTCCACGAAAGCAGCCCGAAAAAGCTTCTCTTCCGTTGTAATTTGAAAGACAGGTATGTCCGCTTCTTCGGCAGCCCGTTCCAACAGAGCAGTCAGCACCCTATGATAATCTCCGTCCTTCGCCCTTGTTTTTTTGGCAAGCCTCGGCAAAATTTCCTCATTGATTTCGCGCAGAGTGAACGGCCGCCCTTTCTTCCGATCCCTGCAGAAATTCTCCGCAAGCGTTTTCAAAATGAAATATGCCCGCTTTTCGTCCCACTTCTGGTCGATATAATAGGTCTCGCCTGCCAGCCCATAAAGCGCGCGCTTCGCATCAAAATAACCCAACTGCATGTCCTTCCGGCTCTGCTCACTGTCGAACTGCAAAATGCCGCCAAGCTTTCTGCGCGGCGCGATCGTTGTAATATCCGTATCCTTCGGAATCTTTACCCGTTTTTCCAGGCCAAGACCAAAAATACGTATCACAATAATATCACGGTAGCCGCGCTGCAAAAGACAATTCAGAGGCACAAGGTTCTGCACACTGCCGTCCATATATTCCTTGCCGTCCACTTTTTCCCGCCGGAACAGCGGCAGATACGCGCTTGCCAGCAGCATATCTGCCAGTTTACCGTCCGGCAGCTCCTTTGCGTTCAGGTCAAGTTCCTTTTTCTCAGTCAAAGAATATGTTACAAGAAACAGTTCCACATCTGACGCACGGATTTTTTCCTCGCTGACGGTTTCGTTCACCAGCCTCCGTAACGGCTCAATATCCAGCCCGCCTCCTTTCACAGCCTCTACAACGTCTTTCCAGAGTGTTTTAGCTTCCAACCCCTGAAAGTCACCGCTATAAAGCCGTCGCATCTGTTCATCGTCCACATCGAACACCTGCGAAAACGTAATGTTTTCCCATAATTCCACAGCCCTGTCCAACTGGTGCATTGCCATCATCGCGCCATTCAGCGCGCCAACAGAAGTCCCTGCAACAGCATTGTATTTCACTCCTGCCTCTTCCAACGCCTTCCACGCGCCGATTTCATACGCGCCTTTCGCACCGCCGCCCTCCAAAACAACGGCATATTCCTTTCCCGTATCGAATTTCAGTTCCATTCCAGCCCTCTTTTCCCTTTATTCGCCCATTTCTTCCAGTGCAGCCCTGAGTACTTTTCCGGCAATCGCAGACGCGGTTCCATCGTTTGCGTTTTCCAGCAAAACCGCTATCGCAACCTTAGGTTCTTCCGCCGGAGCAAAGCCGATGAACCAGCTATGATCATTGCCTGTCGCATTTTCCGCAGTCCCTGTTTTTCCGGCTACCGTTATGCCGCTGACAGAAGCCGCACCGCCTGTGCCGTTTTCTACTACGCCAACCATCATTTCCTTCAAAATGGCAGCTTCCTCCGGTGTGCAGATCTGCGTCAGCTTTTTCGGCACCGTTGTTTTGCCCACGCTGCCGTTGGGATATACTACATGATCAACAATATACGGGCGCATCATCAGCCCCTCGTTTGCGATGGATGAAGCAAGCATTGCCATATACAGCGGCGTAACGCCTGTCCGCCCCTGCCCGATTGCCGTTTCTACTAATTCACTTTCCGAAGAATCCGAGTTCAGCAAAACGGTATTTGGGGTATATGCCAGTTCAAAGCCACAGGCCTCCTGCATACCAACGCGCTCCATCGTTTTTGCAAGGTTTCCCGCGCCAATTTTCTGCGCAAGCGCGGCAAAATAACAGTTGCAGGAGCTTTCCATTGCCCCTTTCATATTCACCAGACCATGCGCTCTATTCTTGTAACAATGGATAATTTTATCTTCAAAAACAGCCTCACCTGTACATTCTACAGTAAACGTCTGCCAATCCGGAAGATATTCTATCCCTGCCAGCGCGGTAACTGTCTTAAACGTAGAGCCGGGCGGATAAATCCCCTGTGTGCCGCGATTCAGAAGCGGGCTGTCCTCATGGTCTTTGAGATTTTCCCACTGCGCCGCAACCTTGTTCGGGTCAAAATCAGGATACGCCTGCAATGCCAATACGCGCCCTGTGGAAGGCTCCATTACAACGACTGCCCCTTTCGCGCTGCCCAGCAGATTCCCTGCCGCACTCTGTATGTCCATATCTACAGTCAATTTTACACTGTTGCCAAGCAGCTCGTCTTTTTTCAGTATGCTGCCCAAACGCTGGAACAATTCATTGTGGAGCGTCATCAGTTCAAAATTTTCTGCCGCCTCCACGCCGGTCTTGCCAACGCTGCTGTATCCCGTAATATGCGCCGCCATACGGGAACGGGGATATTCCCTGTTGTAGCCGCCCCCATCTGCCGGTATGCTGCGGGCAATCACTTCCCCTTCCCTGTCCATGATTTCCCCGCGCCGAATGGTATCATCTCCATAGCGCAGACGAGTATTGTACGCATTGCCGGAAATTGTCTGTCTGTCCACCAGCGTCAATTTGCCAAGATAGCCCAGCAGAAGGAAAAAACAGAGCGCGAGAAGCCAGAATATCCGCCGTATGCTTCGTTTCATGTTATTCATCGAAGCCGCCTCCTTCCGCCTCATTCAGAATGGGTTCCTGTTCGGCTTCCTGACGGTTGTGTTGTTCACAGTATACGCAGACCCATTGCAGCAAGCCCATCATCATCAGGCTTACCAGAACAGAGCTGCCGCCATAACTGACAAACGGCAGCGTAACGCCCGTTAAAGGAATCAGCTTGATGGAACCACCCAAAATCAGAAACGCCTGAAAAGAAAGCATCGCCGTAACGCCAGCGGCAAGTATCGCATAATATCTGCGCCCGCAGTCCAGCGCGATACGCACCCCGCGGTAAAGCAGCATAATGAAAATCGCAATCACGCCCGCGCCAAACGCCGCGCCAAATTCCTCGCAGACAGCGGCAAAAATCATATCGCTTTCCACCACTGGAATGCTTTTAGGCATACCTTTTGTCAGCCCGCTGCCAAACACGCCCCATGTCGTAATCGCAAACAGCGCGTTTACGATCTGATAACCGCCGAAATCAATGTCTGCCCAGGGATTTTGCCATGCCGCCACACGCACCCGCACATGCGAAAACAGCTTATACGCCAGCATCGCCGCCCCGCTTGCCGCGCCCATGCCAAGCAGAAACAGCAGTTCATTGGATGTCGCGATATAAAGCATTACCATATACGTTGTAAAGAAAATCAGCGCGCCGCCCAGGTCCTTTTGCAGCACCAGCAAAAGCACAAGCCCCGCACTTAAAATGCCTGTGGTAAAAAAACTCCTCCAGTTCAGACGTTTGCGGAACACGCTTGCCAGATAAAATATAAACAGGAATTTCGCAATCTCTGAAGGCTGGAACGTAATACGGAAAGATTCCGGCCCAAACGCCAGCCAGTTGGTTGAGCCGCCCTTTTCCACGCCAAAAAAGCGCGTGCAGATCAAAAGCCCATAACAAAGGATAATATACGCCCATTCAAATACCTCAAACCTGGGAATGAGCCGGAAGAAAAACGGCAGAACCAGCATTCCTGCCAGCCCTATTATCATCCAAAGCAGCTGCCTTTGCGCCAGAGAAGGTGAAAGCCTTTGCAGCATAATCAGGCTCAGGTCCATCAGAAACAGCATACCCGTCCAGACCAGCGGACAGCCCTCATAATAAAACCTGTCCAAAAGGGCAACCGCCGCCAGCAGGAATGCAAACGAAACTGCCCCAAATATCAGCGGCTGCATTCCAAACAAATGCGTTTCGCGGTTATACGCTAATATTAGAAAAGCAGTCACATGCATCAGCACAATCAGGCTTCTTTGTATGGATATCGCCCGGTAAGGGCTGCCCAGATAGCCGCCCTGCTCATAAGCGATATATACAATTCCCTGCCATAAAAACAACACGATATAAAACAGAAATACATATCTGCTCAACATCAGCAATAAGTCAAACATACCTCACTCACTCCACTCCGCGGAAGAAATGCCCCTTTGTACTTCCCCGTTCTCCCATTTCGCCGAGCAGCTCCCGCACAAGCGGACTTGTTTTTTCACAGTCGGCCGTTTTTTCTCCGTAAGCCCTCGCAACGCGCTCCGTCCGTCCCTGTCCTTCTTTCGTGAAGTCCATACGGACGTACCCCGCCGCGCTTTCCAGTATTTCGTCATAAAATTTCAGCGTGAACAGCGGTTTCCCATTCAATATCGTACAGACACAGCGTTCGCAGTCCGTCAGCAGAGGGAACTTAACGCCCTTTCTGTCTCTCAGGAAATACAAATCCTCGTTGCCGCGCTCTGTGCAGTAACGCCGTCCGTTTTTCCCGCCTGCATAATTCCCAATGGGACACTGCTGCGTTTTCATCAGCGGCAGGTAACCATAAACCACCATTTCGCAGTCCTTCCCGCCCATAACGTTGATTTCCTGCAAATTCGCTTCGACAGAAAGGCATATGTTGTCCGCGCCCTGCTCCCGCCAATATGCAACAGTTTCGCTATTCATGGCGTTCAAATTGTAATCTGTCACTATTTTTTTGCCGCTTGCTTTTGCCTGTGCAAACTGTCCGGCAGAACGCACCAAAAATCCGTCAATGTCACTTTCTGCCAATCGACTGAACATCTCACCTTCCGCCTCCGCATTCCATTCCCTTGCTGTGCGCGGCAAAGCCGCATACAAAGAAACATCCGCATTCCGGCATTTTTCCAGAATCCTGTCCAGATTTCTTTCCAAATCTCCCGTACATTCGTAATAGACTCTGCAAAGGCCTTTCGCCCGCAGAACAGCCTCCAGCTGTCCCTGATTTGCCACCAGTGCGGTCAGTTTTTTTCGCAGTAAAATTGGAGGTTTTTCCTTTTTGGGATACTCCGGCTGTCCCGCTGTTTTCCGTTTGGATTTTTTCAGAACTGCCTGCTCCAACGCTTCGCAGGCCTCCCGCCGCACGCGGTTTACTTCGCTGACACTGATATAAATATATTTATCAATATCCGTTTCCAGCCCTTCCAGACGGAACGGCGTCGCGCCCATTTTTTCCACCTGTTCGCGCAGTTTCATCGGCAGCATTGGCTGGCTCTCTGCGCGCTCCACTATCGCACCGCTGGCAAAAACACTGCTGCCATTCGCGTCCCAAAGCTGAAGGGAAAACGGCTCACCCTCCTTTGCCCGCAGCATACCCCAGATGGGCAGTTTCCGGCTGTCTTTTTCCCATGTTTTACGAAGATTGTCATTCAGAGCCTTGCCATAGGTACGATATACTGCGTCATTTTTGGAAATATTGCCCTCCAGCGTCAAGGTAATGACCTCTCCCGCCTTGGAAGCCCTGGAAACGTTTGTCCCAACATGCGGTTCCTCCTGCGTCCAGACCTCAATGCCATCACCCGGCACAAGCGGCTCGCGGGTGCGAATCGTTACTTTTTTCCGGTCCGGCAGATATTTGTCCACATGCCCGACCAAAAGCCCCCACGCCTTCGGACGTTCCACGCTCATCATTTCACGCCCCGCAAAAGACGTATAATACCCCTCCGTAAAGCCTCCCCTGTTAAACAACTGGGCCAGTGCTTTCCTGTCCTGTGGGTCAACGGCATATGTTTCCGGTGAGTCAAACGCCATATCAATATATTTTCGGTAAATTCCCGTTACACCTGCTACATATTCCGGATTTTTCATGCGGCCCTCAATTTTCAGCGATGCAATGCCTGCCTCAATCAACTGCGGCAAAATATCTACTGTCGCGATATCCTTCGGGGAAAGCAGATAGCCCTCCGCAATAGTATCATATCCGCGATAAAGTGTGTAAGGCAGGCGGCAGGTCTGCGCACAGCGTCCACGGTTGCCGCTCCTTCCCCCCAGTATACTGCTCATGATGCACTGCCCAGAATAACAGACGCAGAGAGCACCATGAATAAAGGTTTCGATTTCCACGTCTGTACGCGCTGTAATTTTCTGTATTTCCTCTAAAGAAAGCTCGCGGCTCAATACGACCTTCTCGAAGCCCTGCCCTGCCCAATATTCCACATCCGCAAGGGAATTTGCCGTCATCTGTGTGCTGGCATGAAGCGAAAGCCCCGGAAAGGATTCCCGGATCCTGGCATGAAGCGGGAAATTTGGAAAATGTTCCCGCACGAGCCGCGCCGCGCCCGCATCCTGCATAATCAGCGCATCTGCGCCTATCTCATACAAACGGCTTATAAATTCCAGAAAGCCTTTCAGTTCTTCTTCCTTATATAATGTATTGACTGTTACATAAACCTTTACTCCCCGCAAATGACAGTAATCGCATGCTTCCTCCAATTCTGGCAAGGAAAAATTTCCTGCGTACTGTCTTGCACTGAACGCCTTTCCGCCCAAATAAACGGCGTCGCAGCCATTATTTACTGCCGCTTTCAGGCTTTCCACAGAGCCTGCCGGAGATAAAAGTTCCGGTTTCCTTCCAAAGGACATTGTCCGTTCCCCTTTCGTATTTTCCACACCTGCTCAGCGTTTGCCTGATTTTGCCTTTGCGGTATGTTTCTGCCCGCCCTGCTGGCTTCCTTCCATCGCCATCATATAATCATCCAGCTTATTTTCCGCCGTTACTCTTGCTTTTTCGGAAAAAGCAAGCCTGTCCTCCAAATCCTTGAGTCTTTGCTCCCATTCCCTTCCAGCCTGCTCCGCTTCCTTTGCGGCCAGCTTTTCCGAAAGTTCCTTCGCGCGCGCCGTCATGCCAATCAGCCGCCCCTCCAATTCCGAGCAGTACGCCTTTTCCTTAAAATAATCATCTGCCACGTTGATAGATGTCAGCACATATGCCAGGCTTGCGTCCAATGCGACTACCGCCGCTTTCTGGCGTACCTCCGCCATTTTTTTATCTATATATGACGCAACTTCGCGCATATGCTCCTCTGTTTCTTCCCCAACCAGTGTAAAGTTTTTTCCGTCAATGGTAATCTTTACTCTGTTTTTCATTATTTTTGCTCTCCTCCCGCCTTGTTCCGTTTCAATCGTATCTGTTTCTAAGTATATCATAAATACTGTTAAAAAGAAAACCCAATCTTCAAAATCCCGTCTGCCCACGCAGGTCTTTGCCCCGCCAGCATAAGCCTGTACCAATCAGGGACATTTATAAAAATTATGACAGGAAAGGCAGGAATAGAATAACCTTTTATAAAACTTTCCCCCTTTTCAGAATTGTATATCCATTTGGAAATAACTTATCAATATACATTGTAAATGCCAGATAAAAATTTTATAATCAGATATATAAATCGGAAACTGCAAAGGAGACCCTCTATGAAAAACATAAGTTCAGAAGCCGAAAAAATAATAATGGAACGTTTTGGAAAAGACACTGTTATTGCATTGGCAACCGTTGAAGACGGAATTCCATATGTCAGAAATGTTAATGCATACTATGAAAATGGGGCATTTTATATCATTACAAATGCACGTTCAAATAAAATGAGGCAAATAAAAAATAACCCAATTATTGCAATATCAGGCGAGTGGTTCACAGCACATGGAACTGGTATTCATCTGGGCTGTTTTAAGAAAGCAGAAAATCAGTTGATTGCAAGGAAACTGAAAAATGCTTTTGCTGAATGGATTGATAACGGACATATTGATTTTGATGATGAAAACACCATAATTTTATGTGTGAAATTAACGGACGGCTTATTATTATCGCATGGAACCCAATATGAGTTTTAACTTCAAAATCCAAATTCACAGAACTGTTAAATTGTTGCATGTTATATGATTTGCACAGAAATGCCTTACGACCAAATTTACACACCGAAAACACTTTTCCAAAAACAGGGGATTTTTTCCCACGCAAAAACCCCCTGACAAAATCAGGGGGTTATGGTATTTCCTGGATTTGCTTCTTTTATTCAGGATTCAGGAAAATTATGCGTTGTTCTTTGCAAATTCATAGCCCATCTCAAACGCTTTTTTGTTATCGGGAATGAATTTTGCTTTGCCGCCTTCAAATACGTGTGTGAATGCATCGTCAATGCTTTCAACCTTGATGGGGTTTGTTGCGTATACAACTGCACCCAGCATGATAAGGTTCGCCAGCTTGAATCCGCCAAATGCCTCTGCTGCCATTTTGTTTGCGGGAACATTGTATACTTTTACGCCAGCCTTCGCCTGTCCGTCAGCCAGTTCCGCAAGGTCAGAGTTGATAACCAGCGCGCCGCCGTCTGCAACGATATCAACGAACTTATCCAGAGAAGGCTTATTCAGAGCTACAACACAGTCTGCGTCCTTTGTGATAACAGGAGAGCCAATGCCTTCGTCAGAAACGATAACGTTTACGTTCGCTGTGCCGCCACGCATTTCGGGACCGTAAGAAGGGCACCAGGATACTTCCTTGCCTTCCAGCATTGCCGCGTAAGCAAGAATTTTACCCATGGAAAGCGCGCCCTGACCGCCGAAGCCTGCAAAAATTGTAGAAAATGTACTCATATTATTTGCCCTCCTCTGCTGTAATATCTTTGAAAACGCCAAGAGGATAGTAAGGAATCATTTTATCTCTTACGAATTCCATCGCTTTCACAGGTGTCAAGCCCCAGTTTGTAGGGCAGCTGGATACTACTTCGATGAATGTGAAGCCCAATCCCTGTTTCTGGATTTCAAGAGCCTTTTTGATTGCCTTTTTCGCCTGTGTTACCTGTGCAGGCGTGGAAACGCTTACTCTTTCGATATAAGCGGGGCCTGTCAGTGTAGCCAGCATCTCGGAAACTCTCAGAGGGTTGCCGTTAACCTTGGGATCACGGCCAGCCTTAGCTGTTGTCGCCTTCATGCCGGGCAGTGTCGTCGGTGCCATCTGACCGCCTGTCATACCATAGATACCGTTGTTGATGAAGATCGTTGTAACCTTCTCGCCTCTTGCTGCCGCATGAACGATTTCACAGGTACCAATGGAAGCAAGGTCGCCATCGCCCTGATATGTCAGAACCATTTTATCGGGATGTACTCTCTTAATACCTGTTGCAGTAGCGGGAGCACGGCCGTGTGCGCACTGGATTGCGTCAAAGTTGAAGTAGTTGTTTGCGAAAACTGCGCAGCCTACGGGAACACATGCGATCGCGTTTTTTACTTCGTCCATTTCTTCCAGACACTCTGCTACCAGTCTATGTACAATACCATGTGCACAACCAGGACAATAATGCAATTTGACATCAGTTAAGGCTTTTGTTTTTTCAAATACAACTGCCATTATTTGTCACCTCCCATGATTTTCTTTGCAAATTCTACGACTTCATCTACCGTCGGAACGTTACCGCCCGTTCTGCCGTGGAATACAACTTTGTTTTTGTCGTTACATGCATATGCAACGTCGGGCATCATCTGACCCATAGACATTTCAATATCAAGGTATTTCTTGATATGTCCGTCTACTTTATCAAATGCTTTCTGAGGGAAAGGCCACAGTGTTTTAGGTCTGAGCATACCAATTTTGTAGCCTTCTGCTCTCAGGTAACCGATTGCTGTTCTTACAACTCTGGAAGCTGTGCCGTAGGAAACAAATGCATATTCTGCATCATCCAGCAGGTATTCTTCCCAGGCCTGTTCGTTTGCAAGGATTTTTTCATAAGCTTCAAAATGCTCATGGTTCCACTGTTCGCAGTCATCGGGATCAATAACGAGGTTCTTCACAACATGTCTTTCGCCATCGCCCTTGCCCGTCAGTGCCCATGTCTTTTCAGGGATGCCCTTTCTGGGAACATAATTAAACTCAACGGGCTCCATCATCTGGCCGATCAGACCGTCTGCCAGAACAATAACAGGTGTGCCGTACATATCAGCGATGTCAAACGCGTCCATAACCATATCAACTGCTTCCTGAACAGATGCAGGAGCCAGAACAACGTTATGGTAGTCACCGTTGGAGCCGCCTTTTACAGCCATGTTATAGTCAGCCTGACCGGGCTGAATTGTGCCAAGGCCCGGGCCGCCGCGCATCATGTTGATGATAACTGCGGGCAAACCAGCGTTGGAAATATAGCCGATACCTTCCTGTTTCAGAGCAACACCAGGGGAGGAGGAGCTTGTCAGTACGCGCGCACCAGCTGCCGCCGCACCATAAACCATATTGATAGCAGCTACTTCAGACTCAGCCTGAACAAATGTGCCGCCTACTTTCGGTAATTCACTGGATAAATATTCGGGTACTTCGCTCTGAGGAGTAATCGGATAGCCGAAGAAAAATCTGCAGCCCGCCTCAATCGCCGCCTTACCAACTGCCTCGTTGCCTTTCATTAAAACCTTTGCCATTGAATTTCCTCCTCTCTTAATCAAGCTTTTCTACTGTGATCGCGCAGTCAGGACACATCTTCGCGCAGCTTGTGCAGGCGATACAGTCATCGCTGACCATTTCCGCGGGGTTATAGCCTGCGGCGTTAATCTTTGTCGTGGAAAGGCCCAAAACCTTTTTCGGACAAACGGAAACGCAAAGCCCGCAACCTTTGCAGATCACTTCATTGATTGTTACTTTACCTTTTGCCATTCAAAATACACCTCCATAAATATTTGAATTTACATCCAGGTTTTCCGCATATTAAACTTCATGGGAAACAACTCGCCGGCAAGCCCTTCCGGTATATCCTCCGTCAGAAGTTCCTCTACGTAGGACACATACTTTACCGGAACACCTGTGCGTTTTGTTACTTCTCTCAATATCGCATCTCCTTCGGACAGGCAGGACGCCGTGGTTTCCCGAACCAGATTGGTATTATTGATGAAGCCAGTCACCTTCAGCCCCGCCGCAAATTCCAGATTCTCCATCTGTTCGATCACGCCCTCCGGCGTAGACGTATTGGGACGATATGTATTGACTACCATAAAAAAGTCTGTTTCCGCCGGATCCAGAAGGGGTTTTATCCTGCCCAGAACCAGAGTACCCACATCATTGCCGCCCAAATCCACCACATATTGGAAGGATTTGTCCGTTACAGGGGTAGTCATCGCGCCGGAAACGGCGGGAACATCCACACCCGCGCCTTCCAAGTTAGATGCAATGACAGTAATGCCTTTTTCCTCCAGTTCTTTTTTCTTCTCACGAGAGCGAAAATAAACATTTACGATATCCAAATCGGCAATCGCGACCTTTCCTTCCACGCTTTCGCGCAGAGCCGTCACATAATTGACTGCAAACTCTGTCTTGCCGCTGCCGTAGTGACCTGTGATAATCCTGACTCTTTTGTCATCTGTTACCATAATCATACACCTGCTTCCGCAATTCCTCCAAACAAGCCTCTTACTTACGGAGGAAAATTATATAAATCAAACAAAAACAATAAAAATATCAGAATCCTATGGGATTTTTTTATGAAATAAGCAGGAAATCAAAGGATTGTTTAGATATTTTTTCCTGTTTTCTATTCCCGCTATGTATACATTATAGCGCATGCTTTGTTTAATTGCAAGAACAATAAAATGTTTTTTGATAATGTATTTCAAAAAATACAGTATACTGACAAAAAGCGCGTCACTTTGTTTTTTTTAAGACAAAGTTTTTGTAAAATTTTTATATTTTATCTCCGGAATTACTTTTACATTTATTTTATTTTACTATTTGTCTTACAAGGACATTCCTGTTATCGTGCCACTTTTTCCTGCAGAAAGCATGGAAAAGCCTCCAATTTCTACATTGCCCAATGTAAAAATCAGAGGCTGTTGTTTTTAGTCTGTTATTTTGTCTTACATGTTGGGAATCATATGTTATAAAGCAGCTCGCCATAGGTAGGGAATGGCCAGACGTCTTCGTCCACCAGCATCTCCAGCCTGTCAGCGGGCTCACGCAGATCATTCATCGCCGCAAAAACATAATCGCGGTAAAACAATGCCTGTGATTTGCTGTCACCCTTGAGCATGCTCGCCTGTTCCGTTATTTCTGTCAACATTTTCAATCGTTCATGCAGCAGTTTTAGATTTGCATTGATCTCCTCCAAAAGCTCCCGTTCTACGGAAGCATCGCAGCCTGCCGTCTGCACTGCCGCAAGAGAACGCGCCACTGTTCCGGCGTATTTCACCACAGCCGGACGAATCTGCTTGGATGCAATATCAATCATCGTTCTTGCCTCTATGTTGATCTGCTTCACATATGCCTCATAACGTATTTCTGCACGGGACTGTAATTCCAACTTGCTCAAAACATTATGTCGCCCAAACAGGCGCATCGTCTTTTCCGAAACAAACGCCTCCACCGCATCCACAGAATTGGTAATATTCGGCAGTCCTCTGCGTTCCGCCTCCTGTATCCATTCCTGAGAATAGCCGTTTCCATCGAAAAGAATACGTTTATGCTCCACATATGTCCGGCGAATCAGTTCATGCACCGCTATATTGAAGTCCTCCGCTTTTTCCAGTTCATTCGCAAACTCCATCAGGACGTCTGCGACAATCGTGTTCAGCGTAAAATTCGGACCGGAAATAGAGCCGGAGGAAGGCGGCATACGGAATTCAAACTTGTTGCCTGTGAAAGCGAACGGTGATGTTCTGTTTCGGTCGGTGGCATCGCGTTTCAGGTCAGGCAGGGTATTCACGCCTACACGCATCCGCCCGCCCTGTGAACTGCTCGTTGCTTCTCCATGTTCGATCTGGTCAAAAATATCAACCAACTGGTCACCGAGGAATATGGAAATAATTGCCGGAGGAGCCTCCTGAGAGCCCAGACGGTGGTCATTGCCGGGGCTTGCCGCGGAAAGCCGCAGCAGTTCAGCATGCTCGTCTACCCCTTTGATAATCGCACAGAGGAACACAAGAAACTGTGCGTTTTCATGGGGTGTTTTGCCGGGGTCCAGCAGGTTCTGTCCGTCATCCGTGCTCAAAGACCAGTTGTTGTGTTTACCGCTGCCATTTACGCCCGCGAAGGGTTTTTCATGCAGCAGACATGCCAGCCCATGATGGCTTGCGATCCGTTTCATTGCCTCCATAATCAACTGGTTGTGGTCTGTTGCCTGATTGCAGTCATCATATATCGGCGCAAGTTCATGCTGCGCGGGCGCGACCTCGTTATGCTGTGTTTTTGCTGGCACGCCCAGCTTCCAAAGCTCCACATTCAGCTCATGCATAAAGCAGGCAATTCTTTCCTTAATACTGCCAAAATAATGGTCGTCCAGCTCCTGTCCTTTCGGAGGGGCCGCGCCGAACAGTGTACGTCCTGTAAAAATCAAATCCTTCCGCTGGTTGTATAACTCCCTGTCTATCAAAAAATATTCCTGCTCCGCGCCACAGCATACATTGATTTTTTTTGCTGTTGTATTGCCAAAGAGCCGCAGAATCCGCATCGCCTGTTTGCTGACAGCCTCCATTGAACGCAGCAGAGGCGTTTTTTTGTCCAACGCTTCACCAGTATAGGAGCAGAATGCTGTCGGGATGTACAGCGTTACGCCGCCTGCATCCTCTCGCAGAAACGCCGGAGATGTACAGTCCCACGCCGTATAGCCTCTTGCTTCAAAGGTCGCGCGCAGACCGCCCGAAGGAAAAGAGGACGCATCCGATTCGCCCTTAATCAGTTCTTTGCCGGAAAATTCCATAATCGCCCTGCCGCTGGATGGCGGCGCAAGGAAGGAATCGTGTTTTTCCGCGGTAATTCCCGTCATGGGCTGGAACCAATGTGTATAATGGGTCGCTCCCCTTTCGATTGCCCAGTCCTTCATGGCGTTCGCAATGATGTCCGCAATGGAGGAATTCAGCATTTCTCCGCGTTCAATGGTATTTTTCAATTCCTGATACACCTGTTTGGGGAGATGGTCCCGCATCATTGCGTCATTAAATACATTTATCCCGAAAATACCGGGAACCGAAACCTTTTCATTCATACACTTCTCCTGTCCCTTTCTTCTTGTCTGCTTCTTTTGTTCTCTGCCCTGCTGTTTGCATGGGTATTCTGCTTTTCACAGATTTGTAAAATTCGTTTGACCGGCCTGTATAGGACCGCGCATTTGTGAATCCTGCTGATTCGCTCATGCGGGCTAACGCCCTATGAAATCAATCCTGTCAAAAACTCTGTATGCAAGCATACTCCGTTTCTCTTCTTCCTTTTTCTTTCTTTCGCAGTGCCCATTCGCGAATCATACTGATTCGCTCATGCGGGCTAACGCCCTATGAAATCAATCCTGTCAAAAACTCTGTATGCAAGCATACTCCGTTTTTGATAGTTTTGATTTCGCACTGCTTATAGATATACACATTATACCTTTGTCAAAAATGTTTTGCAATGATTTTGCTGTTGCTGATTTATAAAAATCTTTCCGCTCTTCCCCTGAAATTTCTGCGTTTTTTTGTAATATTCAAACCCTTCCACGCCTATATATTCCCATATTACAAACAAATGTTTTTCTTTGACATCTTTTTCCATTGAAAAGGAATGTATGTTTTACTATAATGAGTACACAGACAAGCAAAAGGAGGCCTTCCTGATGAAACTTTTAAACAAGCAGATTGATGTGATTTCATGGACTTCCAGCGAAGGCGTCGTTACGCCCATCCGGTTCCGCATGGAGGAAAACGGCAGATCGATTATCATTAAAATCGGGCGCATACTCCAAACCGAAAAAACGCAGCTCTGTGGAACTCCAATGCTCTGTTTCCGTTGCAGCAGCATCGTGCATGGAACAGAAAAAATTTATGAATTGACATACAACTGCGGCAGCCAGAAATGGCTGCTGAAAAAATATGAAAAAGTCCGGAAAACTGTCTTTCCAGACTTTTTCATATTTTACTGTATAATTCCGCAGGCGATTTTTCTGCCGGAATTTCCTGAAGGCTGTGTTGTAAAATCGTCCGGTTTGTCATGGATTACAACCGTTCTGCCCAGGACCTCATTCAGCGTGAAACGGTTTGTCAGCACTGCCATCCACACCTCGCCATCATTGGCAAACAACGGCGGCAAATCCCCCGCATGATAAAGATGCGGGCAGCCATTCGGATTATAGTGCCCTTTCGTATCCGCAAACGGGTCCTGCTCATTGCCGCAGCAGCAGTTCCCCTCATGGATATGAAAGCCAAACACGCCGCCGCAAACATTCTGTTTCGGCAGATTTTCGATATCCACTGCCACCAGCACACCATCATCTGTCTGATAAAACCAGACTTCTCCCTCAATTTTCGGATGTTCTGCCGAGCCCGTAATTTTTGCCATTGCAAACGGATATTTATGTTTCAATGTCTCAAAAAAATCGTCATCGTCCCATTCTTTCTGATTGAAATTCATATCTCTGCCCCTCTTTCCGTTTTTATCAATATATCCTGCGATTTGCCCGCTGTGCAGGTACGGCTCAGTCTTTTTCCGGCTCATCAGACTCTTTTTTACACCAAGAAAATCTCTTGCGACAGACTTTTGAGTATGCTATAATCGTTTCATACAAAAGAAACAGCAAAAATATAAGCAAATATAAAGGAGGTCTTGATTTCTATGCGCAAAAAACATTTTGCTGTCGGTTTCCTGGCACTCATGATGCTTATACCAATTTCAGCATCTGCTCATTGCGGCGGCTATTGGCGTACAACAGCGGCACCCGTTAATGTGAACTGCGAAGTCTGCTCCGTAGAAGACTGCACAACTGCCGGACGCCATATCCATGATGGCGTTACCTACTGCGGCTATGCCCATGCGGACGGTATCTGCGATGGTACATGCTATGCCCTCTGCGCTGAGGAAGGCTGCACGCTTTCCGGGCGTCACAGCCATGATGGAACAATTTACTGCGGCGCAAATCACGGATGCGGCTTCTGTGACGGAACCTGCCAGCAGGTTTATACCGTTGTCAGGAGCGGCGGTCATCATGGACATCACGGACACTGCTGAAATCATCTATCACAATTGCAGTGTATTACAAATGAGCAAAAACCGTCTGGAATACATTTTCAGACGGTTTTTACAGTTTCCTCAGGTATCTGCCAATTTTCGGATGATACCACAGGCTTTATAGTGCCGCAAAGGAAAATGCTCCACTGGTACATTTTTCTCCTCCGCCAATGTCAGCAGGTGATGCAGCGATGGCTCCCCTCGGCAGCCCTCGGCAACCAATACACGCCACGGCACGCGCCGCAGGAGTACCCTTGTTGTTTCCCCAATGCCAGGTTTTACCATATTGACGTCTGAAATTCCAAAATGCGCTGCAATCTCCTCTGTTTCCTCTCTGCCGGTCCCTGTCGCAGGCGTTTCCATTTCCAGTTGGTTTTCCATCTGAAAACGATTTTCAATCTCCTGAATAAATGCATAGGATACGTCTCTGTCCTCCATCTCCCCATAATAAACAGCCCCATGAAAATCTTTTGGTCCAATAATGTCGTCCCGCAGCACCGTCCGGCTGATCAGCCCGGAAACCGTACAATTTAAACAGGAACTCGGAATCAGAATATCCTCATGCGTACCGCAGAGCCGCGTGATATTTGCCGGATCTGCCAGAACGGCAAGCTCCCCCGAAAGCCCCGGGAAATCTTTTACCGCCTCCAGCAGTTCCTTCCCAATCGCTCCCTTTCCAATCCAGCCATCCACGAATAGAAGGCGTTCCGCCGCATAGCGTTCCAGCAGATATATTATTGCGTTTTTGTCAATGCCCCTGCCCCGTATAATGGAAATTGCGTAGTGCGGTACTTCTATATCATATTTCCTTTTCAGATAGCGTTTCAGCAGTATCCCGATAGGAATTCCTGCCCGCGCAAGCGAAACAAGCACAACTGTCCTGCCTTTTTCTTTTATGATACGGTCCGCCAGCACGCCCACCGCAGCGGCGGTTGCGCCCGCACAGCTTTCCAGCGCGGCATAATACGCCCGCATATATTCCTTTGAGGGGACATATTCCAGCGGGAGCATTTCCGAATAATGCCGTCCCGCCTGTATCTGGCGTTCCCGTTCTTCCGTAGCTTCGGGCTGCAGAAGTCCGGTAATATCCTTTAGCAACAGTGTGACATCCTCTTTTTTGTATGAACTTCTCACCTGCCGCACCACCTGACTATCTGTATTTTTCGATTTCCGGCAAACTCCAAAGCCCCCAGAATGCTTGCAAGTCCCTGCCCGTCCCGCAGTACGTCCGTTATCACAAACACCTCATCATATTCCGCCAATTCATATACATACGTTGTCCGTTCCGCATCGTATGGGCTTTTCAGCGCATATCTCCTATGCAGGGGGTAGCTTTCTTCACTGCTGGGAAGTATGGGGCTGCGTGTTGTCGCATGGAACCGGACGGAATGCCCCAGCTTTTCTATTTCCCGCGCGGCAAACAAAGCGGGATACATAAATTCTTCTGTTCCCAGTACCAATATGGAACAGCTTTTATCCGGCACAGCTTTACGGATTTCCTCCCAAAGCCCTGCGCAGGCTTTCCGATATGCCTCCCCTTCTGTCAGCCTGCGTGCATTTATATACCCGCCTGTTTCCAAAACAGGATAGCTGCTTTCCGAAAGCATGGGCGCGAAACATTCGCCATTCCCCTGGTACTGCTCCGCTTTTGCTTCATAGGGCCTGTGGTCCGTCTTTACCAGATACACCACATCAATCCCTTTTTCCACAAAACGCCGCTCTGCCTCCGCATCCATGCCATTCAGCAGGGATACCGCCGCAAACGCCTTTTTCCCATATGCCTGTTCCAAAACATCAACAATATTCAGAATCGTCCGGCCTGTTGTAACTTCGTCCTCCGCGAAAAGAATCCTGTCAACGCAAGGCATAATTTCATCCAAAGCCCCCCGCGCCAATGTCTGCTCGACCGCATGACTGTGAAGCTCTGAAAACGAAAAATACGCTGTGTCCGATATCCGTTCCCTTGTCGTCTGGATATACCAGCCGCCCAGCTCCGCCGCAACAGCCGCGCCGATGGCGGTCGCCGTTTCCGCAAAGCCAATTACAAGCGTCCGTTCAGAGCCATACCGCTCCTTTGCAGCTGCCGCCAGTTCCCCAAACATCTGCATGGCTTCTCTCGGAGAAACCGGTATATGCTTCCCCTGCAACCGGTTTATGACCAAATAATTCCGCTTTGTATTATTTTCCCGCTTGGCAACTGCTGCAAGCTGTTTTTCTGTATACATATGTATGCATCCGTCCTTTTATCATTTTTCCGTATTTTTTCATGACGGCATAAGAAGCACAGTTCCTGTCCGTTCCAGCCAGAAACAGCCCGCCGAAAAAGATATTTTCCCTTCCGGCAGGCTGCCATATTACACAACTATGCGTTTAATCTTTGATAAGCACAGGCTTCAAATCCCAGATTTCCTCCGCATACTGGCGGATCGTACGGTCGCTGGAGAATTTTCCGCTCTTTGCGACATTGGTAATTGCCATTTTTGCCCATTTATCCGTATCGCGGTAAGCTGCATTGATTTCATTCTGTGCACGCGCATAATCCGCATAGTCCTCCAGAACGAAATATTCATCTGCTCTGCCGCCCAGGCCGTTCAGCAGTGCATCATACAGCTCGCGGAACAGATTTGTATCCGGATCAAATGTGCCGTTAATCAGAGAGTTCAATGCCATGCGGACCTCCTGATTCATATTGTAAACTGACCAGGGATCATACCCGCCCTGATATTTCTGCTGTACCTCTTTCGCGCTCATGCCAAAGATAAAAATGTTATCCATGCCGACTTCTTCACAGATTTCCACATTCGCGCCGTCCATCGTGCCGATTGTTACCGCGCCGTTCAGCATGAATTTCATGTTTCCTGTGCCGGAGGCTTCTTTTCCGGCAGTAGAAATCTGCTCGCTGACGTCAGCCGCAGGCATCAGACGCTCCGCAACGGAAACACGATAGTTTTCCATAAATACCACTTTGATTTTGCCGTTGATAACAGGGTCATTGTTCACAACCTCTGCAACGCTGTTAATCAGCTTGATAATCAGCTTCGCACGGCGGTAGCCTGCCGCTGCCTTCGCGCCGAAAATGAATGTACGCGGCACAATATCCATGCCGGGGTTCATCTTCAGCTGGTTATACAGCCCAATGACATGCAGGATATTCAAAAGCTGGCGTTTGTACTCATGCAGACGTTTTACCTGTATATCGAAAATAGAATCAGGGTTGATCTCAATTCCTTTCGTTTTCATGATATAATCTGCAAGCCTTATTTTATTCTGCCGTTTGATTTCCATGAAGCGGCGGCGGAATTCCTCATCCTCCGCATAAGGCAGAATCTTCTCCAGTTCATCCAGGTTTGTTATCCAGCCTTTGCCAATTTTTTCTGATACCAATCCCGCAAGGCCGGGGTTCGCATGGAGCAGCCAGCGTCTTTGCGTAATACCATTTGTTTTGTTGTTGAATTTTTCCGGATAAAGGTCATAAAAGTCCTTCAATTCCTGATTTTTCAGAATTTCCGTATGCAGTGCCGCAACGCCGTTGACGGAATGGCTGCCAACGATTGCCAGATACGCCATACGGATCTGTCCATCCGCAATGATTGCCATATTCCGGATTTTTTCCGGATCGCTGCCGTAACGCTCTGTCAGCTCCAGGCAGAAACGGCGGTTGATTTCCTCCACAATCTGGTATATACGGGGCAGAAGACGGCTGAACAGCTCCATAGGCCATTTTTCCAAAGCCTCGGACATAATGGTATGGTTGGTATAAGCGCAGACCTTCCGCGTAATCTCCCATGCCTGGTTCCAGGGTACGTCGTTTTCATCGACCAGCACGCGCATCAGCTCCGCCACTGCAACGCTGGGGTGGGTATCATTCAGCTGGAACGCCACCTTTTCCGGCAGCAGGCTGAAATCGCTGTGTTTCTGCTTGAACCGCGCAATTACACGCTGAATCGTTGCGGAAATAAAGAAATACTGCTGGCGCAGGCGCAGTTCCTTGCCCTGATAATGTTCATCAGCAGGATAGAGCACGTCCGTCATCGTATTAGCAAGCAGTTCTTCCTCCGCTGCTTTCTGGTAATTGCCTTCATTGAAGGATTTCAGATCCAGAGGGTTTTTAGGCTTCGCCTCCCAAAGGCGCAGCGTATTTACTGTATTATTTCCATAGCCGATTACGGGGTAATCATATGGCACAGCCATTACGGATTGGTAATTTTCCTGTATAAAACGGTAATCCCCGTTGCTCTTAGGCACTGCGCGCACACTGCCGCCAAATTTGACCTCTACGGCATATTCGCTCCGCTTTACCCCCCAGGGGTCGCCATTTTCCAGCCAGTTATCCGGCACTTCAACCTGATAACCGTTTTCAATGCGCTGTTCAAAAATGCCATAATGGTAGCGGATGCCGCAGCCATATGCCGGCAGGGACAGTGTGGAAAGTGAATCCAGGAAGCAGGCCGCAAGCCGTCCAAGACCGCCGTTGCCAAGACCCGGACCGGGTTCCGCGTCCTCCACCATATTAAAATCTACGCCCAGTTCGTCAAAGACTTCTTTTACCTCGTCAAACATCTCCAGATTGATCAGGCCATTTCCAAGGAACCGCCCCATTAAAAACTCCATTGAAAGGTAGTAAACAACTTTTTCATCTTTTTCATAATACTCGTCATGGGTTTTGATCCAATTTTCTGAAATGATATCCCGAACAGTAAACGCTGCCGCCTGATAGATTTCCTCGACCGTAGCTTTTTCCAAAGCCTTGCGGTACAGCATCTTTACATTGTCGCGAATCATCTCTTTCAGTGCTTCTTTGCTAATACCAATTCTGCTCATAACTACTTCCCTTCTTTAAGACTATATTTTTGCTTCTTATCGTATCTTTTTTCTGTATCCTATCATACCAGAGAAACCGCTGTTTTGTAAATCAGAATCTTCCCATCGTGGAAAAAATTATCACGGAAAGCAAAAAGCCTGTGCCTCCGCCAGCCGCGGGACGCAGCTTTTCCCATGCGCCGCCATCAGGCAGTACGCCGCAGCAGGCCGCATAAAGCCCTGTTCCGCCCAAAAACGCCCAAAAAATGGAAAAGCCTGTTCCCCCGCCCCACTGCCAGAGCCATGATGCCGTAAGAATCCCAAAAAGCAGAGACATAAACAGGAAAAACTCTTTTCCGGCTTTTCCTTCCAGCCATACGCCTGCCGCCGCGCCGCAGACCGCCGCTATGCCGCAGAAAAATGGTGTTTCCATCACAGGCGGCAATATGCCAAAACAAAGCAGCCCAAGAAAAAAACCATGCAGAAATCCCTGCAAAAATGTACCGCGCCGCCCCTTTGCCGCCCAAAAGCAATATCCTATACAGGCAGACAGCCAAAAAAACGCCGGCATACCCATTCCCCCTTTTCCGCCTCTTATTCAGCATATGGGAGGGACAAAAGGGAAATGCCGCTTTGCCTGAAAACTGCCGGGCAGGCGTCTCCGAAATATTTTCAGAATCCCAGCACAATCCCGATCACTGCACCGATCGCGATATAAAATACAGGATGCTTTTTCCATTTATTTGTCGCAAACAGCAAGACAGCAAACAGAATACATTCTTTTACGCCGATCATGCTGCCCAGCGTGGAAATTTCCAGCTCGTCCAATGTTGCCGAATGGAACAGCGCGCCAATCAGCACGCCTGCTCCCGCCGAGGCAATCAGCCCTGTTACAGCCGGACGCAGACCGTAAAACGCATATTCCACATATTTATTATTCCGGAATTTTTCCAGAAATTTAGAAATGATTATAATGATGACAACAGACGGAAAAATCAGCCCCAGCGTCGCACAAACGCTCCCGAGCGCACCACCGAACTGGAATCCCGTATATGTCGCCATGTTTACGCCCAAAGGTCCGGGCGTAGATTCTGAAATGGCAATCATATCCGGAATCTGATTGACCGAAAACCAGGAATATTTATCCGCCAGACGGTAGAGAAACGGCAGTGTCGCCATGCCGCCGCCCACAGAAAACAACCCAATCTTGAAAAATTCTATAAAAAGCAGGAGCAAGCCGCTCATTGCCTACGCGCCTCCCTTCCAACAGAAATGGTCACGCCCAGCACACCGGCCGCCAGCACCACCCAAACGGGCGAAATTTCAAACAGCACTGACACCAGAAATCCGCCCAGAGCGATGAGAACACAAACCTTATCCACAACGGATTTCTTCCACATTCCCGCAACAGCATTGATAATCAGCACGCTGACAACCACGCGGATCGCCGCGAACGCATGCTGTACAGGCGCAAGTTCAGCGAAATTGCTCAGAGCTGCCGCAATAATCATAACAATAATCAGGGAGGGGAATACGCTGCCCAGCGTTGCGGCGACTGCGCCCGCTACCCCCTTTTCTTTATAGCCTACAAACGTGGCTGTATTCACAAAAATAACGCCCGGCGTACACTGCCCGATGGCAAAATAATCCAGCACTTCGTCCTCTGTTGCCCATTTGTGCTTTTCCACCACTTCTTTTTGCAGCATCGGCAGCATGGCATAGCCGCCGCCGAATGTAAACGCGCCAATCCTGCAAAATGTCGTGAACAGCATCCATAAATCCTTCACTACTCTCGTTCCTTTCTTTCAAACATTCCAGCTTCAGGGGCTGCTCCCTGAACCACTTACCTGTTTTCTTTCCCGCTCATTTCCTCTATATCCAGCCGCAGGACAGCAGTTGCAGCAAGCGTTTTCTCTGGAAAATCCCAGTCATTGCGCCCCGTGTAATGCGCCATCACCGCAAGCAGGCCCTTTCGCTTTTCCTCTGTATCTTCCAGAACGCGGATTTTTCCTGTTCCGATGACGCTTTGATACAGATTGGTGTATCCACAGGCTGTATCGGCTTCTTTCAGTTGAAAACTACAGTCACATTCAAAGCCTGCCGCGCCGTTTTTCCGTATCAGATCCAATTTCCGGCCTTCCTTCGCGCCGTGGAAATAAAACGCCTTTTCTTCCTCCACATAGCCAAAGCTGACCGGCACAACGTACGGCGCGCCTTCGTCCGCAAGGGCAAGCCGCAGGCAGTCGCAGTTTTGAATGATTTCGTTTATTTTCGCCTGTTCCGTAATTTCCCGTTCTTTTCTCCTCATTTGTATCTCCTCCCAATTATTTCTTTGAATTATCATCCACAAAAGTATTTATCGTAACGACATTTTCAGTTGCATCCCAAATGATTTCATTGTCCCGTATTCTGCATATTTTACACATATCCCGAAGGTTGATAAACATACGCCCGTCCTTCATTTCCGCTCTGCGTGGGAAAATCCTATTCTCCCTAAGGTACTTTATTTCACCCGTTTCGGCTGAAATGTCAAGAATATCCACATCATATAAAATGGTCGTTATTTTTTTCTCATTCTCCCAAAGCACAATCATCCCTGGAATAATTTCAGTCAATTCCCTGACAGGGAGCATGATCGCCCCTGTATCGGAAATATATGCCGGTACCTTCAAATCCTTTTTCTGCTGATTTACCAGCAAAGTTTTTTCATTCATCCTGATTTCAATATCCAGCGGCTTTTGTGGGGTTGGCGGTACATATTCCTCAATATTAAAAAACTCAGGAATAACAGGCATAATTTTTTCATTTGCATCTGAAGAAAGATATAACGAATGCATACGAAGAATAACATAAGGCATATTCTTTTTTACCATAAGGCCCGGAATAGACAACGATTCAACCTTTGTTGGGTCACTGTCTGTTATTGTTACAACCAGATTCCCGTCCCTCACTTCATACTCAGCTTTCAAAGTACCCTCTGAAATTTCTGTCTTTTCTTTTTCTTCGAATACATAATCTATCCTGTCTATTCCATCACACTTAATAAAAAAACAATACTGCTGGTTTTCCGAAAACATTTTTTCGGCAGCTTCCGTAATTATGATATTTTCAACCTGAAATTGTTCCTGATTTGTAAAAGCCTCTGTCCTGTCCGCCTCCACAGTAACAGGAGCCATGACATTGTTTCCATGTGCTTCCTTCGCATCTCCTGCATATGCAGCAGTCGAAAAAACATCGTACCGCATAATACAACGATACAGCCGACTATTCTTTTCAAGCAAATCCCCCCTCTATTTCAATTCTACCACCGTCACGCCGGCTTCGCCCTCTCCGTATGCCCCTGGGCGGTAGCTTTTCACATGGGAATTGGTGCGCAAGTAATTCTGTACGCCAGCACGCAGCGCGCCTGTCCCCTTGCCATGAATAATAATAACCTGCTTCAAACCGGAAAGGTAGGCGTCATCAATATATTTGTCAATATTTGCAAGTGCCTCATCCACCAGCTGCCCGCGGCAGTCTATCTCCGCCGAAATAAACTGGCTCTTGGAAGTTTTCGCCTTGGGCGCGGCCTGCCGCTTCTTTTCCTTCGGCTGGGGCGTATCGTCCAGCATCAGTTCCGCAAGAGGCACTTTCATTTTCATCGCCCCCATCTGCACCATGACGTCCTTATTTTTATCCGGCGCAGTCAGCGCGACACCATTCTGGTCAAAAGATATGACATACACCCTGTCGCCTGCCTGTAATTTATCCGGTGCTTTATGGGTAGGCTTGTTCTTTTTGGATTTCAGGAAATCTACCTGCACAGATGAGAGCTTTTCATTCAATTTCGCCCGCTGGTCAAGCATTTGCTGACGGTTATTTTTTTCTTTCGCCTGTCGGTTCATTTCCTTGATGATGCTGTCGGCTTCTTCCTTTGCGTGGGCATAAATCTGTCTGGCCTCTTCCCGTGCTTTTTCCAGAATCTTTTCCTTCTGTTCCCGGGTTTTCTCCTTCTGCCGCTCTACTTCCTGCTTGAGCGTTTCCGCTTCCCTGCGGTACTGCTCCGCACGCTCCTGCTCAAACGCGACAGATTTTTTGCTGATTTCCAAATCTGTTATGACGTCCTCAAACCTGGCCTCATCCTGACTGATAAACTCCCGCGCGCTTTCCAGAATGTAATCCTGCAAGCCCAGCCGTTTGGAAATGGCAAACGCGTTGCTCTTGCCCGGTATGCCGATCAGCAGGCGGTAAGTCGGCCGAAGCGTTTCTACGCTGAATTCACAGCAGGCATTTTCCACGCCTTTCGTGGAAAGCGCGAATACCTTCAATTCACTGTAATGCGTTGTCACAGCAGTGCGAATATTCCGTTCCAGCAGGGCTTTGATAATGGCAATCGCCAATGCCGCGCCTTCCGTCGGGTCTGTTCCCGCCCCCAGTTCATCGAACAACACAAGGGAATTATCCGTCACCTCGTCCATTATGCGCACAATATTCGTCATATGCGCAGAGAACGTACTCAGGCTTTGTTCAATGCTCTGTTCATCGCCAATATCAGCAAACACCTCGTCAAAAACAGCCAGCTGGGAATGGTCAAACGCAGGGATATGCAGTCCCGCCTGACCCATAAGGGAAAACAGTCCCAGCGTTTTCAGCGCGACAGTTTTGCCGCCCGTATTCGGACCGGTAATCAGGAGCGTTGTAAAATCCTTTCCCAGATAAATGTCAATCGGCACGACAGTTTTCGCGTCCAGAAGCGGGTGCCTTGCCTTCTGTATATTGACATATCCCCGCGTATTGAACAGCGGCTGTGTGCCGCCCATGGAAAGCGAAAGCGCAGCCTTTGCAAAAATAAAATCCAGCTGTGTCAGCAGTTCCAGATTCGCTTCCAGCGTTACGGCGTTCGCCGTTACCATATCGGAAAGCGCGAGCAGTATTTTTTCAATTTCCTCTTTTTCCCGCGCCTGCAATTCCTTGATTTTGTTGTTCAGCTGAATCACGCTCAGAGGCTCCATAAACAGTGTAGAACCTGTGTTGGACTGGTCATGTATCATGCCGGGGAACGTGCTGCGGTATTCGCTTTTTACCGGCACGCAATACCTGTCATTTCGTATCGTAATCACAAAATCCTGAAGCATATTCCGGTAAGCGGAGGAGGATATAATGCTGTTCAGGTGATCTTTCACTCTGTCGTTAGAAATTTTTATTTCTTTGCGTATGCTCCGCAGCCCCGGGCTTGCGTCATCGGAAATTTCCGTTTCCGAAACAATGCAGCGGCTGATCTCATTCTCCAGCGCGGTAAGCGGCACAATCAGCTCAAAATATTCGTCCAGCCGTTCATAAACCTCCGCTTTGTTTTCCCGCTTCGCGTAATTGATTGCCTTGCGGCAGACATACAGAAATTCTCCCACCGCCATCAATTCCCCGACAGAAAGCACGCCCGCCATGGACGCGCGTTTCAACTGCGGCCGTATCTCGCGGAATCCGCCAAAAGATGGCGCGCCCTTGCGCAGTACCATGCTGACGGCCTCCGTCGTTTCCTGCTGCCAGAGTATGATGTCGCTCATGGCTCCCGATGGTTTTAACGCCGCCGCGCGTTCCTTTGCCATAGGCGAAACCGCATAACCGGCCAGCTTTTGTATGATTTTGTCATATTCTAATATATGAAGTGCTTTTTCATTCATTATGTTTACCCCGTTATTCTTTTTTCTGGTTTTCCGTTTCAGTGTATCACAATTCTGATTTTTTCACAATGCCGCACTTTCCCGCTCTTTATTCGGAAACATGCCGAAAATCCGCTTTGCTCCTATTGTACCATAAAGAATAGGAAATAGCAGGGAATTTTTTTGGGACGCAAAAAACGGAAGAAATGCGGACGCCTTAAATCAAGGGGTTCCAATCTCTCCCGTCTTTTTTTATCTCCACTTTCCGATCATTCTCTGCAGCATCGTCTGAATGGTAGCCTTCGGTGCGTCCTCCGCAGTAATCAGCTCTGTCCGCCCGACTTCCTCGCCATTGATAAGGTATATCAACTCGCCAACCTTTTCTCCCTTCGTGACAGGCGCGTCCAGAGAAGGCAAAACTTCTGTACGGGTTTCCCAGTCCCCTGCGCCGCCTTTTTTCACCAGCATGGAAATCTCTTCTTTTACAACTGCACCAACATCATTCCTTTTCCCCTTTGTTACGGGAATCCGCGTGACTTCCTCGCCCTCCGGCAGCCCTTTTTCCGCGCTGTAATTCGCAAAGCCATAGTCCAGCAGCTTCATAACCTCCTGAAAACGCACCTTAAAATCCGGCGCGGCCATCACAACGGCAATCAGCTCCAAACCGTCCCGCTCCGCCGTACCGGAAAGACAATAGAGGGCTTTGCCTGTAGAACCGGTTTTCAGTCCGGTTGCCCCTTCGTACCATTTAATCAGCTTGTTTGTGTTTGTCAGCCCGAATTCCGTTTCGCCTTTTCGTGTTTTATGCGTGATGCTGTCCTGCCATGTCGTTGTATAATCCCGTATCTCCGGAAAATTCATCATCAGTTCCCTGCTCATCAGGGCAATGTCATACGCGCTGGTTACATGCCCGTCTACGTCCAGCCCGCAGGCATTCACAAAATGCGTATCCTTCATCCCCAGCTCCTCCGCGCGGCGGTTCATGCGTTCTACAAACGCCTCCTCACTTCCGGCAACAAATTCCGCCATTGCCACAGCGGCGTCATTTGCTGACGCTATGGCAATACATTTTGTCATATCCGCCGCGGTCTGCGTTTCTCCGGGTTCCAGAAAAACCTGAGAGCCGCCCATGCCAGCCGCGTGTTCACTGACCTGCACCATATCCTCCCATTCAAATTTTCCGTCCTTTTCCGCCTCATAAATCAACAGCAGCGTCATAACCTTTGTCACGCTGGCAGGCGGCATTGCTTCATGGGCGTTTTTCTCATAAAGCATCGTTCCCGTTGCTCCATCCATCATCACCGCGCTTTTGCTGCTCAGCGTAAGGGGGTCTGTTTCCTCCTGTCCAAAAGCAGTCATACCCACGCCTAAGGCAAAAAGCAGTGCCGCTATTCCGGCCAGCAGTCCCCTTTTCAGCTTTTTCATGTCAGATACCTCCCAAATTGGCTCTATATCACAAATTTATGTCCCATAGAAAAAAGATATGCCCTCCTTCCGCGAAGCATTGCAGAGAAGATGGGCATATCTCTTTTATTCGTTATCTTCCGTTATTCCTCAATAAAGGCATGGCTCATGATATAAAACTCATCCTGACTCGGCTGGTATTTCTTTTCCAGCTTTTCAAGCGTATCGTCATAGCGTTGCGCATCTTCTTCATTGATCGCCATGATCGGGCTGTCCTGATAGATCCACTTTTTCCCCGCAAGCGCGTTCGGAACAAGTTCTTTTACCATCATTGCCGCCGGATATTTTCCGTTTTCCACAGACACCTGATATTTTTTGCAGCTTTGAAACCCCCTGCTTACATAATTGGCAGGGCTCCCAAATATGACGATCGTATCATATCCCATTTCGGCCGCTTTCTCAAAAGAATACTCGAGAAGCATTTTACCGTATCCCATTCTTTGATACTTGGGCAGAACACAGAGCGGGCCAAACGTCAGGATTTCCTTCTGATTTCTGCTTTCATCCGTCAGCTTTGATTTTGTATACATAACATTTCCAATCACTTCACCGTCCAATTCCAGCACAAAATCCAGCTCTGGTATAAAGTCCTCATGCTCCCGCATGATATGGACCAAATAATGCTCCGTACACCCTGGCACATAGAGGTTATAGAAGGCTTCTCTTGTTATTTTTTCCACTGTTTCATAGTCGCTTTTTCTTTCGTTTCTGATTTTTATTTGATGCTCCATGAAATCCTCCCATCATTTTTACAGACTTCCGCCTGCGGCAAATGTAAAACAACTCAAGCATAATCAACCTCTGTCCGCTTGTCAAGCATTTTCGTTTCAGATTCTACACTCCGTTTGTTGCAAAAACCTTCAGGATTGGGTATCATAAAGCGCGAGGAGGGGAAAACCATGAATCTGACAAAAACCGGCAAGCTGTTGAGCCGTCTGCGTAAAGAAAGAGGCATGACACAGAAAGATGTTGCGGACGTCCTGCATATCAGCGACAGGACAGTATCCAAATGGGAGCGTGGTTCCGGCTTGCCGGACGTTTCCATGTGGAAAGGCATTTCCGCGTTATATGGCGTAGATATTGAAAAACTTCTGGAAGGTGAATTATCAGAAAAAGGAACGGAGGCAGGCAATATGAAACGAATGAAATTTTACCGCTGTGAGCATTGCGGCAATATTTTCTGGAGTACCGGCGGCGGCGAAATCTCCTGCTGCGGCAGGAAGCTTGTACCTTTGCAGGCGAAGAAAATCGATGAGGCGCATGAATGTAAAACGGAAGAAATCGATAATGAGTATTATATGACTTTCGCACATGAAATGACAAAGGAACATTTTATCTCCTTTGCCGCACTGGTTTCGTGGGACAGAGCCACAGTTGTGCGGCTTTACCCGGAACAGTCCGGAGAATTGCGTTTTCCACGCACCCGTCGTGGAGAGCTTTACCTTTGCTGCAACAAGGACGGGTTGTTCTGCAAAAAGCTGTAATTTACATGCTGTTTATATACTGTTTACAAAAAACGGAAGGGATTTCGTATACAGGATACGCTATCCCTTCTGTTCTGCTTTTCACTGTCCGGCGAAACCGATTCAATCAGATTTCGATTTTCGCGCCCATCAGTTTTACAAATTCCGCAACGATTGCAGAATCCCCGGGCCATGCGGGAGATGTAACCAGATTGCCGTCAACAACAGCCTTGTCTGCGTCTACAGCAACATATTCGCCGCCAGCCAGTGTGATGTCGGGGCCAACCGCAGGGTAAGCCGTAGCTTTTCTGCCTTTCAGCACGCCTGCTGTTGTCAGAAGCTGAGGACCATGGCAGATTGCCGCAACCGGTTTGTTTTCTTTGAAAAATTCCTGAATGATTTCAATGACTCTTGCATTCAGTCTCAGGTATTCAGGAGAACGTCCGCCTGTGATGAACAGACCTGTATAGTCCGCTGTATTTACCGCATCAAAATCCGCTGTCAAAGCGAAGTTATGCCCTCTTTTTTCGGAGTATGTCTGTTCGCCTTCAAAGTCATGAACCGCTGTACGGATAATATCGCCGGCTTTTTTATCCGGGCAAACAACGTCTACCTGATAGCCCATTGCCTGCATTGCCTGAAAAGGCACCATAGTCTCGTAATCTTCTGTAAAATCGCCCGCCAACATCAAAACTTTCTTTGCCATATGAAATTCCTCCTTTGCTATGTAAAAGCAGCAGCCTGAACGCGGCTGAAATAATAAAATGTATTGCTATAAAAACATTATACCCCCCTTCCGGCAAAATGACAAGAGGGACAGACGAAAAATATTCCTGTAAATGACTGTTCCGAAAACCGGACTTTTCAGACTTCAAAAAACCATCTTCTGTGTCGCGGAAGGGTTCGGGAAACGAAACGTTTCCCGAATGGAATCCGTCGTGCGGTCGGCAAAGCCGATGGCTGGCCAACAGCGGCTCCGCCGCTATACGGCAGGGCAGGCTTCGCCTGTCCAAGGAAAAGGGCGGGTTTCAAGGCTTTCTGCGATTTTTCAGAAAGCCATAGCACTGCGCAGCAGCGTCCCTTCGGGACGGTTCGCGAAGCGAACTGCTTGGAATGCGTTTCTTTATACCGGCAGTCACTCAAAAAAGGCTTCGTATAGCGGGCTTTGCCCGCTGTTGCCGCAGCCGCGAAGCGGCTACATGGAAGGCGAAGCCTGAGCCTTTTTTGACACGCGCTGTGCCGCCCTCTTGTTTCGGGACGGAATCTGTGCTACTATCTTTTCAACAGGAGGTGGGAAGAATGCAGCCCTACAAAGCAGTTTTATTTGACTTAGATGGGACATTGCTCAATACATTAGATGATTTGACAGACAGCGTAAATACAATCCTGCACCGGCATGGCTTTCCCCTGCGGGATGCCCCTGAAATCCGCTCTTTTCTCGGCAATGGCGCGGACGCTCTTCTGCGCGCGTCTCTGCCGGAATACACAGACAAAGAAACATTCGCGCTTTGCCTTGCGGAATATAAGGCATATTACCAGCAGCATATGGAAGACAAAACCAGACCATATGAAGGGATATTGGAACTTTTGGATTCCCTCCGCACAGCAGGAATAAAGACTGCCGTTGCCTCCAACAAATTTTACACAGCAGTACAGGGACTGTGTGAAAAATATTTTTCTGGCAAGGTAGACGCCGCTGTCGGCGAATGCCAGACGGAAGCACTGCGTATCCGGCGCAAGCCTTCTCCTGACATGCTCTTTATAGCGGCAGAACAGCTCGGCGTACCTCTGGCGGACTGTGTTTATATTGGCGATTCGGAGGTTGACGTCGAAACGGCACAAAACGCCGGAATAGATTGTATCTGCGTTTCATGGGGCTTTCGGGACACAAACGTGCTTCTGCGCGCAGGCGCGAAAACCATTGCGGACAGCCCGCAGGAGCTTATGGAAAAATTGCTGTAACAAAAAAACGGCGGAATCCTTTTCGGAAATCTGCCGTTTTTTTGTAATCCAAAGATTGTTATGCCCGCGGATGTGCTTTTGCATACACATTTTTCAATTTCTGATTTGTCAGCTTTGTATAAATCTGGGTTGTGGAAATATCAGAATGTCCCAGCATTTCCTGCACAGAACGCAGATCCGCACCGTTTTCGATCAAATGGGCAGCAAAGGAATGCCGGAGCATATGCGGAGTAATGTCCTGATCAATTCCCGCTTTTTTTGCATAGGATTTAATGATTTTCCAAAAGCCCTGCCTTGTCATAGGTCTGCCGTTGCAGTTAACGAACAACGCTTCTTCATCCGGACGCAGTATCATATTTGCGCGCGCCTTGTCTATATATTTTTGCAGGGAATATTTTGCCTGTACACCAATGGGAATGATACGGTTTTTCTGCGCGCTGCCACAGCGGATATATTCCAGAGCAAGGTTCAGGTCGCGCAGTTTCAGCGAAATCAGCTCTGATACCCGTATGCCCGTAGCATAGAGCAGTTCCAGCATCGCCTTATCCCGCAGTTCCTTATCCTCCTCGCCCTTAGGCTGTTCCAGCAGAAGCTCCACCTTTTCCAGAGAAAGTATTTCCGGTGCTTTTTTTTCTACCTTAGGCAGCTCCAAGTCCAGCGCAGGGTTTTCCGTCATAACTCCCTTCCGCATCAGATACTGGAAAAAGGAGCGCAAAGATGCAATGCTTCTGGAGATTGTCGCACCAGCCTTTTTCTGTTTCTGTAGTTCATATACATACGCCATTACATTGGTACGGTTCACCTTTGCGACGTCATTGACGCCCGACTGCTGCATAAAGCGGCAGAATCCCCGTAAATCCCTCACATAAGATAAAGCCGTATTTTCCGATGATTTTTTTTCATTCCGCAGATAGTCGGCAAAGTCAGCAATACGTTGTTCCATTCATTTTGACTCCTTCATGATTGTCCGTTCCCTCTTTAACTGCTATGATTATACTTTCTTTTTGTTGACTTGTCGACAATTTTTTAACATTTTTGTGATAAATTCGTTATTTTTATTCATTTTTTCCTGTTTTTTTATATTATGTCAATATATATAGACTGTAAAGTTTTTCATTCTTCTGCTGCGCCGCAAAGCACAAAATATAAATCGTTCACATTTGTACCCGTTGGTCCTGTCATAATAAGCGCGTCTGCCGCCTGTAATGCATGGTTGGAATCGTTATCCGCCAGAATTTCATTGATAGAAATGCCCTGCTTTTTAAGCCGTTCTGCTGTGCCGCCATCCACAATGCCCCCCGCGGCGTCTGTGGGTCCATCCGTACCGTCAGATCCGACTGCCGCCGCGACAATATTCTCCATTCCTGCTATGCCCTCTGCCGCCGCAAGTGCAAATTCCTGATTCCTTCCGCCTTTACCGCTGCCTGTAATGCGCACTACGGTCTCCCCGCCGCAAATCAGGGCGCAGGGCGGCTGCAACGGCAGGCCGTCTTTCAGCACTGTCCGCCCGACTGCCGCCAGAAATTTCCCTGCTTCTCTGGCTTCGCAGTCCAGCGAATTTGTCAAAATCATCGGCTGATAACCCAACGCCCGCGCCGCTGCCGCCGCCTGATTGCAAAGCTCTGTCACACTGCCTGTGATCTGCATTTCAACATTCCCGATTTCCTTCGGCGTTTCCACAGAAAGCTGTGCTTTCATTTCCTCCGTCAGCTTCAGCCCATATTTTTCTACCACAGCCCACGCCTCCGCAGAAGTAGACTGGTCGGCACAGGCCGGACCTGAGGCGATAGAATCCGCCCTGTCCCCCAGAATATCACTGAGGGCAATGGCATAAACCTTTGCGGGAGCGCAAAGTTCGGCAAACCGGCCGCCCTTTACCGCAGAAAGATGTTTCCGTACAGTATTCATTTCCACAATGTCCGCGCCGCATTTCAAAAGCTGGCCGGTGATATCGAGAAAGTCCTCCAAACACAGATTTCCTGCCGGTTTTTCAAACAGGGCCGAGCCGCCGCCGGAAATCAGGAAAAATACGGTATCCTTTTCCGTCAAGCCTGTTACGGTTTCTATGATACGCTTTGTTCCGGCAATGGTATTTTCATCTGGCAGAGGATGCCCTGCCTCCAATATTTCAAAACCCTGAATATCGCCCTGAGAATGTCCGTATTTTGTCAGTACGATACCTTTGTCAATTGTGTGGCTGATGTTTTCCGCCGCCGCTTTTGCCATATTCCACGCCGCTTTGCCGACCGCTATGACAACAACCTTCCCCTGAAATTCAAAGTTTTTTCCTGCAACCGCCTTTTTGACAGCTTCGTCCGGCAGTGATGCCTGTATCGCCTGTGTATATATTTTTTCCGCATCCAAACGCATTTTTTGCATAACAATTCTCCTTCCTGCTATAAATCTTCCATATTGCCGCGAAAACCAAATTTCATATAAAACCATTTTATCATACTCCAAAAAGCCGGGCAAGGGCTTGTCCCGTATGCCCGCAGCACATTCTGAAATGCATAAAAGATGCAGAATCTTTGTTGACAAAAAAAGGGATGCACGGTATATTGATGAAATAAAGAAACTTTATCTTTTGCTTAAACATAGAATTTACCAGCAGTTAAAAATACTACATTACGAAGGGCTGGTGTTATATATGAAAAGCTTTGTGGACGCGCACTGCGATACTATTGTAAAACTCTGCGGACGCGGAGAGGAGCTGCTGGAAACTCCCTGTATGCAGTTGGACTTAAAGCGGCTGGAAACATTCCCCGGCGCAGTGCAGTTTTTTGCAGTTTGGCTGGACCCTGTATATTACCCGGCTGCCATGAGGCAGACCATGAAATACATAGCGTTTTACCACAAACAGTTGGAAAAAAATGCCGAAAGTATCCGGCATATCAATACCTTTGCGGATATCCTGCAAAACAAAGCGCGTGGCAGGCACAGCGCGGTTTTATCTCTGGAAGGCGGAGAGGCATTGGAAGGCGAGCTTTCCGCGCTGGAAATCTATCATCGGCTGGGCGTGCGCGCAATGACGCTGACCTGGAACCACAGAAACGCACTTGCCGACGGAACGGCTGAAAATGTCACAGGCGGCGGGCTGACCTGTTTCGGGCGGGACGTTGTGCGGGAAATGGAACGGCTGAATATGCTGGTAGACGTTTCGCATCTTTCTGACGCAGGTTTTTGGGATGTGGAACATCTGGCGCAAAAACCTTTTATCGCCAGCCATTCCAATGCAAGGGCTGTCTGCGCCCATCCCCGCAATCTGACGGACGACATGCTTCGTGCTCTTGCGGCAAAAGGCGGCGTAGCCGGTCTGAATTTTTACCCTGTCTTTCTGCGGGAAAACGAAGAAGCCGGAATTGACGATATCATCCGCCATGCGTCACACATGCTGGACGTCATGGGCGAAGACCATATTGGTCTTGGCAGCGACTGGGACGGTATCGGGACGACTCCTGTGGATTTGCGGCATGCAGGTGAATTGACGGCTTTGTTCACGCGCATGGAGCAGGAATTTGGAGCCGAAATTACAGAAAAGCTGCGGGAAGGAAATTTCCTGCGGGTACTGCGGGAATGTCTCGCGCCATGAACGGCTTGAAGAGTATGGAAGGAGTAATAGCATGAAACTGGTGGTGATAAAGGCTGTGGCAATCATGGCGGTTGTGGCAGTCCTGGGTGTTTTCTTTTTTGATGGAATCGGCAGGCATCCGTATCAGCGGGATGAACTGGAAAGCGTATTTCTTTCAAAAGCGGCAGAGTTTGGCGCAGAGCACAATGATACAGAAGCAACGCTTTCCGAGGAATTCGGCAACAGCGTTACATTTCTCCTGGAAACAGAAGATGGAGAACGTGCCTGCGGGACATACATACGCAGTCTGTTTTCACACAAATACAAAGAATATAAATATTATTTCGGCGTAAACGGCGTACTCGCGTTGGATAATTTCACATATTCCGTAAGCGACGGCGCAATGATGTATCAACTGCATCTGAAATTTGGGGATAATCCGTCCATCGAACCAGGGGACGAAATCGCGCCGCTATTATATTATAAATTCGCAGGGCTCTGCGCCATATCAATGGGCGTATTCGGCAGCAGAATTTTCTTCCGGAAGAAAAAATAAGGCTACAGCCAGAAAGACCTTGAGGGAAATGCCCGTAAGGTTCTTTTATGAAAATACTTTTTATGAGGTGAATACGATATGGAATTGTCAAGAAAAGCAATGGGCATAAAGCCCTCCAGCACAATGGAAATTTCCTCCAAAGCAGCGCATCTGAAAGCCGAGGGAAAGGATGTTGTAGCATTTGCAGCGGGCGAACCGGATTTTGATACGCCGGAACACATTCGTCAGGCAGGAATACACGCAATTGAAACAGGCATGACGCGCTATACTCCGGCAGCAGGAACACCTGCACTCCGTCAGGCGGTCTGCGGAAAGCTGAAACAGGACAACGGGCTGGACTATACACCCGCACAGGTCGTTATAAGCAACGGCGCAAAGCACTCTCTGATGAACGCCTTCCTCGCCATCCTCAACGAAGGGGACGAGGTGCTGATTCCCGCCCCCTATTGGCTCAGTTATTCCGAAATGGTACGGATTGCAGGAGGCGTGCCCGTACTCATCCATACGAAAAAAGAAAACCGGTTTATGCTGACGAAAGAAGAGCTGGAACAGGCATATACCCCGAAAACAAAAGCCCTCGTGCTGACAAGCCCTTCCAATCCGACAGGCATGGTAACCTCCCGTAAGGATTTGGAGATGGTCGCGGATTTCGCTGTGCGTCATGACATATTTGTGATTTCCGATGAAATTTACGAAAAACTGATTTACGAAGAAGAGAAAAAGCATATCAGCATCGCTTCTCTCGGAAAGGAAATTTACGACAGAACAATCGTTATCAACGGCGTTTCCAAAAGCTATGCCATGACAGGCTGGCGCATCGGCTATGCTGCCGCACCTTTGGAAGTCGCAAAGCTGATGGCGTCGCTCCAGTCCCATATGGCTTCAAATCCGAACTCTATTGCACAGGAGGCTGCTCTGACCGCTCTGGAAGGCTCCCAGGACTGTGTGGCGGAAATGTGCGCGGAATTCCGCAAACGGCGGGATTATATCTTTGAACGCGAGGAAGCCATTCCTCTGCTCTCCGCGCTGAAGCCGGAAGGCGCATTCTATCTTTTTGTGGACATTTCTGAAACATATGGCAAACGCTGCGGGGAAAAGGAAATTCATTCCGCGGCTGATTTTGCGTCCGCCCTTCTGGAACAGAAATATGTCGCGGTCGTACCCTGCGCGGATTTCGGCATGCCGGATTATATGCGCCTTTCCTATGCGACAAGCATGGAGCTCATTAAAAAGGGTATGGACAGGATAGAGGAATTTGTGAAAGAACTGCAATAAGGGAAAAGGAGGAACCGGCTGATGAGCTATGAAGTGCTGGAAAGCAAAACGACCCATGTGGGGAAAATTGTGAAGGTGCAGCTGGATACGCTGCGCATGCCGGACGGAAAAACAGCCCAGAGAGAAACTGTCATACGGGGCAAAAATGCCGCCGCCGTACTCCCTGTAGATTCTGACGGGAATATCATATTTGTGCGGCAGTACCGTCACGCATTCCAGGAAATGCTGCTGGAAATCCCCGCAGGTATACTGGAGGACGGCGAGGACAGCGCAACGGGAGCCGCGCGCGAATTGGAGGAAGAAACCGGAAAAAAACCGGGAAAGCTGAATTTTCTCTGTGAATTTTACCCGACAGTCGGATTCTGCACAGAGCGCATCTTTATTTATTTCGCAACAGACCTGCAAAAAGGACAGCAAAAGCTGGATGAAGATGAATTTGTGGAAATCGAAACGCATACACCGGCGGAGGCAGTGGAAATGATTCTAAGCGGAGAAATCAAAGACGGCAAAACGGTTGCCGCTGTTTTCGCATGGCAGGCGTTGCAGGGAAAATCCTCCCAAAACGCATAAAAAAGCAAGACGAGCCATATCCTGATAGCAGAAGACTCATACTGCAAGGGGAGGACTGGCTCATGAAGAAACGAAAACGCCTGATAGACCAAAGAGGACAAATGATTGCCGCAGTCGTTTGTCTTTCTTTTTTGCTGGGAACAGCCGGCGGCGCATTAGCGGCAAATTTGCTGGGAACGACAGAGCACAGCGCGCTGGCGGTATTTTTACAGGACGCATTAGAAATTGAAAATACTCCGGCGTTTCTGTCGATATTCTGGAAATACCTGAAATATGACCTGATTATCTGGCTGGGCGGCTGGATGTCGCTGGGGCTGTTTTTTTCCGGAGCCGCGTTCCTGTTCCGCAGTATATCAGTCGGATTTACGTCAGCAATGATCCTGAGCGTACAGGGCACAGCGGGCATACTGACGATTGCAAAAGAAATCCTCCCGCAAAATCTGTTCCTCATTCCCGCATATATTCTGACAATGTCCGCAGCAGCCTATTACCTGTCTACCTGGCGGGAAGGTGAAGGGAAACGCGCGCTGAAACGGGAACGGCGGCGGAAGCAGACAGAATACTGTATCCTGTTTGGCTTTTCCGTACTTCTGCTTTTGGCCGCAGCCGGGCTGGAACGTGTCGCGCTGATTGGCTGAAACATTGCAAAAGGGCAGAACCAAATACGGTTCTGCCCGAAAAGCAAAGCCTTATGCAACAGTTAAGGATAAACCGAGTCACATGACTTATCCTGCAAATTCAGCAATCCCAATCCGCTTTTAATAAGCCTGATAATGTGGGGTGGGTTCCGATTTTCCGGTTCCCCCCCTTTTCCTGCTTCTTCACAGAATCTCTCTGAAACCTCGATAAGCCCAAAGGGGGGTCTTATTTCGCCCGCTTATTCAGCAGCTCACAGATACGCCGCAGCCCCTCCGCCAGCATCGCTCTGGGGCAGGCAAGGTTCAGCCGGATATATGTATCCGAATTTTGTACAAACATATTCCCGCCTTCCAGCAGAACAGCCGCCTCATTGGCAAACAGGAGCGGCAAATCTTCGCCCTGCTCCACATACGCGCCAATATCTACCCAGCCGAGATATGTCGCTTCCGGAATACGGAATATCGCTTTCGGCAGATGTTCGCCCAGATATTCTTTTGCAAAGCGGAAATTTTCATCCAAATAAAGCTTCAGTTCCGCCAGCCATTGGCCTCCCTGCTCATATGCCGCCTGCGCCGCAGTGATGGACAGCGGATTGTCAAAATCATAATGCCTGTCTTTCCAGATATCCATAATTCCTGCATTGGGGATAATTACATTGGAAAACATCAGCCCCGCCATATTAAACGTTTTGCTGGGTGCCATACAGGTAATAATCTGATCGCTTTCGGGATACAGTTTTGCCAAAGGCGTATGGCGCAGCCCTGTCCGTATCAGGTCGCAGTGGATTTCGTCCGAAATGATAAGCACATCGTTTGCCAGACAAATATCGCCGAACCGTTTCAGTTCCTCCTCCGTCCAGATCCTGCCACTGGGGTTATGCGGATTGCAGAAAATGCAGAGTTTCACCTTCGGATCTTTTGCTTTCGCTTCAATGTCCGCATAATCCATTGTATAATATCCGTTATCGTTCAATAAATCCGAGCAGACCAGTTCTATGTGGCTATGGTCTGCCGCATGCTTGAAATATGCATAGGAAGGCGTCAGAATCAGCACTTTTTCATCCGGCTTACAGATATATTCCACCAGCTCAAACAGCGCGGGAATGATGCCCGGAGAAGTCACCAGTTGTTCCTTGGGAAATTCCCAGCCATAGCGGCTCTTTGTCCAGTGCAGAAAGGCTTCGTAATACTGCGGGTCAAAGACCTTTGTATAGCCGAAAATACGCTTGTCCAAACGTTCCTTCATCGCGTCAATGATGCAGTCCGGCGTTCCAAATTCCATATCCGCAATCCACATTCTGACATATTCGTCATCAGGAAACGGAAATTTCCGGTCTCTGGGCGCGTGGAAAATATATTCCCTCCACCCGTCCACATTCATACTGTTGCTGTTCCTTCTGTCAATCACTTCGTCAAAATTATAAGTCATGCTGCACCTCCTGTAAAAACCTTACCATTTACACTATCTTTTTATAAATAAAATTTACTGGGACTAAATTAGCATAAATTTCATGGCACTGTCAAGTGTAATATAAAATTTTGAGTTACTTTTAAATTTCTTAGTGCCTGTCCCGAAATAAGACGCATACAGATTGCGCCGTCAGATTTTATGCCGGACAAGGCGGTTTTTCTCAGGTGCCCGGCAAGAAAAAGCAACAAAGCATGGCGTAAAAGCTGCAAGCAGGATGTGTATGGATTATTTCGGGATAGGCTCTCAGGTTCCTATTCCGCAAGCTTCAGCGAGAAAACAAACGTGCTCCCTTTCCCTTCCTCGCTTTTTACCGTAATACTTTCCCCATGCGCCAGCAAAAACTCCCGCACGATCGCCAGCCCAATGCCGCTGCCCTGTTTATCCTCATTGCGCGTTGCGTCCGCCTTATAGAATCGGTCAAAAATATACTTCTGATCTTCCTCACTGATGCCGATGCCCTCGTCCTTGACAGACACCAGCACTTTTTTCTTATCCGTCAGTGTCGTTTCCACCTCTATCACGCCTTCCGGATAGGAAAACTTTACGGCGTTCCCCAGCAGGTTTTGCATCACTCTGGAAATTTTATCCCTGTCGCCAAACACAGCCGTTTCCTTCTCCGCATAGATTACTTTTATTCCCACGTGTTTCTCATTCAGCTGCGGCTCTAAAACAGCAATATTTTCCCGAATCAAATCATTTAAGTCAAACTCTGTTTCGTCCAGCAGTATGCGGCTGCTCTGTGCGCGGCTCAGCTCCACAATGCCCTCTGTCAGTCGTGAAAGGCGGACAGTTTCCTGCAATACGATTCGCAGATATTTTTCCTGTTTTTCCGGCGGTACGGTGCCGTCCAGCATAGCCGTCAAAAAGCCCTGCATGGATGTCAGCGGGGAACGAAGGTCATGCGAAACATTTGCGATGAAATCCCTTCGCTTTTTATCATTCTGCTCCAAACTCTCCGCCATATGGTTAAAACTCTCCGCCAGCTCGCCCATTTCGTCCATGCTGCCAATTGTCACGCGCTGCTCAAAATCACCGTCCGCAATGATTTTCGCCGCGCGGTTCATTTCCATCAGCGGCTTTGTCATACGCTTTGATGCCATATAGCTGACCACAACAGCAATCAGGAATACAAAAAACAGGCTGACAAGCCCCATCGCGTACATCTCCCTGAGCGATTCCTCCAATTCCGGTATCGGACAGCACATAAATATGCCCGCCATCTGCCCAACGGTCAGCGGATAGCCCACCACAAGCATAGGCGTATCAAAAAACCAGCCCTGCTTTGTTTCTATGGAAACGATATTCCCGTCCAGAACACCCTGCACAAGCTCCTCGTAAGCCATCACTTCGCCAATCATATTTTCATCAAACCCCGGGGAAATCATCACAACCACGCCGCTGTCGTTCGTCATCAGTATCCCCGCGCTCATATAATCCTCCAAAACCTGCAGCTCATAGCTTAAATTGCTCAGGCTGCCCGTTCGGTAGGCCTTCGTAATGGCAGCGGCAATTTTCTGCCCCTGCTCGATCAGCTCGTCCCGTTTTTCGTTCATATAATGCCTGGTGTACACCATAGAAAGCACAACACTCAAAATTACCACACACGCTGCAATCGTCCCCAAATACAACATCATCTGTTTTTTTACAATGGATTTCCGTTTCATGGCGTCCCTCCGCAGACCTGTGCTTATTTTGTATCATCTGCTTTCATCATAGCATTTTTCATTATATTTTTCAATCCGCTTATTCTCCGCTGTCCGCGCACAGGGCTGCGACAGGCAAAAAGGAAGATACAAAAAAAAACGGCAGTATCGAAATGATACCGCCGTTTCACTTTATGCGGATGACAGGACTTGAACCTGCACGGGCGTAATGCCCACTAGAACCTGAATCTAGCGCGTCTGCCAGTTCCGCCACATCCGCACGTCCTGTGCGCTAGATTATAATAACGCACCGACGGAAAAATGTCAAGCCTTTTTTTCTCTTTTTTTCAATTCTTTTTATTGCCGCCCTCAAAGGAACAGCGGCACCAGCACAGGCACCAAAAGCGTACAGACAACGCCGCTGACAAACGCCAGAACAGCCGTCTCGCTGTCCGTATTCTTGCTGATAACGCCCAGCGTCGTATCCATCGCCGTTGCTCCGGCTGGGGCGATAGCACAGTAAAAATTCAGATGCCCGGCCAGAAACGGCACAATCACAAACGTAATGGCTTCGCGGAATACATTTGCCAGAAAGGATACCGCCCCGCCTGTCGGATTGCCCGCCTCTGTCAGCAGAATACCCGAAAGGCTATACCAGCCCAGTCCGGAGGAAATCGCCATTCCCTCCCGCAGGGGCAGGTGTATCAACAGAGCCGTTGCCGCGCCGCCGAAGAGCGACCCTGCCGCAACCCCAACAGGAATCAGCAGTATTTTCAGTCCCAGTTCCTTTATACGGACAAAAACCTCTTTGTTCCGCCCCATGTCTATCCCAACGGAAAACAGCAAAGCCAGCAGCATTACCGAAGACGCGCTGTCCAGAAACGCGCCGGCGTTCTCTGGCAGCAGAACGCCGCCTGCAACCCCCAATGCAAGTGCAGCCAACAGTATCAGGCTCATTTCTTCCCCTCCTTCTGCAAAAACAGCCTGGAAAGGCAGTAGACCGCCAGCGTGCTGCCCAATATGGCAAATACCGCAAACAGCAGGGCTTTCCCGCCCAAAAGCGGCAGGTTCCGGAGTATCTCCCCGTTCCGGCCGATACTCACGCCCATACAGAATATCAGCAGGAGCAGGAAAACAGTCTGCAAACGTTCGTTCAGCCGCAGTCCTTTTTCCCGCAAAAGCCCTTTATAGCCAATCAAAAAGCCCAGACCCAAAACAAGAAATATCTTTCCCATAACTTCCTCCAAAAAACGAAGGCAGAGCCTTATGCTTTCTTCATCAGTTCCACAACCCTGTCAATCTCCTCGCGGGAAACATAGCGATGCGTCACATAGCGCATGACGCCGTTATCCTCGCCATTGATGCGCACGCCGTTATCCAGCATATATTTCACCAGCCCATCGGAATCCAGCGGGAAACCTGCCAGCCGGAAAAATACCATGCTGATCTGCTGGCGTTCCTTATAAACCTCAATGCCAGGTACCTCCGCAAGCCGTTCCGCCATATACGCGGCGTTTTCGTGGTCTTCTTTCAGCCGTTCCGTCATTTTTGTCAGCGCGACAATGCCAGCCGCTGCCAGAATACCAGCCTGACGCATGCCGCCGCCCAGTATTTTACGCTTTCTTCTCGCCAGCGCAATAAACTCCCTGCTGCCCACCAGCACAGACCCTACCGGCGCGCAGAGCCCCTTGGAAAGGCAGACAGACATACTGTCGCAGTATTGCGCCATTTCCTTTACGTCCACGCCCAGATACGCCGCCGCATTGAATATCCGCGCACCGTCCACATGTACAGACAGCTCATATTTTTTCGCCAGCTCCCAAACCTTTCTCATGTATTCCACAGAACGCACCTGCCCGTCAGAATCCGCGTTTTCATAGGTAATCAGGGCAGTTTTGGGCTGGTGGATATCGTCCGGGTCTTTGCGGATATATTTTTCCACAATATCCAGCGGCATCTCTCCCGCTGCGTTCTGCACGCTCCTCAGTTGCGCCCCCGCGATGATCGCCGCAGAGCCTGCCTCATGCACTACGATATGGCAGTTATCCGGCAGAATAACTTCCTCGCCCCTCTGTACATGGGTAAAAAGTGCAAGCTGGTTGCTCATAACGCCGCTGGGTACGAACAGCCCCGCCTCCTTGCCAAATTTCTCCGCCGCAAGCCGCTCCAGTTCGTTTATCGTTGCATCGTCACCGTAAACATCATCGCCCACCACAGCCTCAAACATCGCCTGACGCATTTCCTCGGTCGGCAGTGTCACCGTATCGCTGCGCAGGTCAATCATTCCGTTTATCATTTGTTTTCCTCCTCAATGTCCTCTGTATTTTCCGTTTCTTCCATAACTTCCGTTTCTTCTGCATCTATGCATACGTTGGGTCTGTCTGGAAACACAACCATGCCAAAACCATTCAGCCTGAACAGTTTTTCCAGCAGGGCCTCCGTCCCTGCCTCCAGCTTGTATTCCATTTCCTCCCTGTAAAGCGGCATCATGACATACATATTGATCTGTGTGCCGTCCTCCGTATGAAATACGCTGATTTCTTCCTGCAAAGAACCCAGCAGCGTACCGCAGAGCTTCGTAGTTTCGTCATATGGCGCATACTCCGCAGAATTGGGAATTGTATGCCCCCAGCCCAGCCATGTACCATATTCATGCGGAAAACGCGCCAGATATTTCATCAGATGCACCGGCCACCAGAGGCTTTCCGGCACATCCTTATCCGTTTCGTAGCCCGTCAGAATGTCCCATTCCGCAGGCAGGAACAGCAGCAGTTCCGCCCGTTCCAAATCCTTGTATTCCGGCAGAAGCTCCTCCGGCAGCGTCATAGGCATCGCACTCATGCCTGTTGTATAAATGACATGGAAGTCCTGCTTTGTAGGTGCTTTCATAACATATACGTCCACATGAATAAACTCCGATGCAATTTCATGGTATACTCTTGTTTCTCTGCCCGGAAAAGCCGCCTCCATATGCTCGGAAATCTCACGCTCATAGGGCGTATGCGCCGGAGCGCGGAACTCCTTTGGTTCTTCCAGCGCGTCATATTCATAAATCGGCGAACCGCTCTTTGATGTTTCTCCGGTAAAACGCTTTTTTTCCGTCATATTCCTTTCCTCCTTTATTCCCCGCCAAACAACGCTTTTGCAAAATCTGCCGCATTGAATTTCTGTAAGTCGTCAATGCCTTCGCCAACGCCGATGTAGCGCACAGGGATTTTCAGTTCACTCCTGATTGCCACAACAATACCGCCCTTCGCCGTACCATCCAGCTTTGTCAGTATGATTCCCGTAATATCGGCGACCTCCTGAAACAGTCTGGCCTGCTGCAAAGCGTTCTGCCCTGTTGTCGCGTCCAGCACCAGATAGACCTCGCGGTTTGCATCGGGATATTCCCGTTCAATCACACGTGCAATCTTCCGCAGTTCCTCCATGAGGTTCTTTTTATTGTGCAGCCGTCCTGCCGTATCGCAGATGAGCAGATCTGACTTTTTGTTCCGCGCCGCATGCACTGCGTCAAACACCACAGCAGCAGGGTCGGAATTTTCTTCATGCTTGATGACCTCGATGCCGGCGCGTTCGCCCCAGATTTCCAGCTGGTCGATAGCTGCTGCGCGGAAGGTATCCGCCGCTGCCAGCAGAACGGCCTTTCCGTCTTTTTTGAAGCTGTTCGCCAGCTTGCCGATGGTCGTTGTTTTGCCTACGCCGTTTACGCCGATAACGAGCATCACAGTCGGAGAGGGCAGTTTTTCCTCCTCCTCTGCCCCTTCGGAAAGCATTTCCGTAATCTCCTCAATCAGCATCCCCTTCACCAAATAAGGATCTGTCGCATGTTCCTTTTTCACCCTGTTCCGCAGACGGTTTACAATTTCCATTGTTGTCTGCACACCCAAATCCGCCATAATAAGGGCTTCTTCCAATTCCTCAAACAAGTCCTCATCTATCTTCGTAAAACTGCCCAAAACGCTGTCCACACCGTCCATAATGTTCCGGCGGGTCTTGTCCAGCCCTTCTTTCAGCCTTGCAAAAAAGCCTTTTTTTGACTCAGGGGCAGGCTCTGCTTTCTCCGGCTCGGCTTCTTCCGGCACTTCCGATTCTTCGGGTGTGACTTCCTCTGGCCCTTCCGGTTTCTCTGCTGTTATTTCCTCCTGCTCGGCAGTTTCTTCCGGTTCCACAGATGTTATTTCCTCCAACTCAGTCGTTTCTTCCGCCGTTATTTCTTCCGCCACAGCTGCATCTTCTTGATACAGAACATCCGGCGTCGCACGGTAAATTTCAATGTCGTCCTCCCCCATCATTTCATGCACCGCATGGCTGATAGCGGCAGTCTCGCTCTCTCCTTCTTCCAGCACAAGGACGACATCCCCGTCCTCCTCTGCGGGCTGTTCCAGTTCCAGACCTTCTATCTCCAGCATGCCCTCCTGCTGTTCCTCCGGTTTCTGCGTGTTTTCTTCCTTTTTCTTAAAAAAGTCAAATAATCCCATTCTTACACCTCGATTTTCATTCAGACCATATTTATCCCGCGTTTTCCGTAAAATCCACAGAAATCAGCTTGGAAATCCCCTTCTCCTGCATCGTCACACCGTACATCACGTCAGCATACTCCATCGTACCCTTCCTGTGTGTGATCACAATAAACTGTGTATCCTTCGAGAAACGTTTCAAATACTGCGCGTACCGGCTGACATTCGCATCGTCCAGTGCCGCTTCGATTTCGTCCAGTATGCAGAACGGCGACGGCTTCAAAAGCAGTATGGAAAACAGTATTGCAATCGCTGTCAGCGCGCGTTCTCCGCCGGAAAGCAGCTGCATGTTCTGCAAATTTTTCCCGGGCGGCTGCGCTACAATTTCAATGGGCGATTCCAGCACGTTTGCCGTATCCATAAGCCGCAGATACGCCTTGCCTCCGCCAAACATCTCCTGGAACACCTTCCCAAAATTTTCCGAAATCAGCGCGAACTGCTCGCGGAACTGTTTTTCCATCAGCCCAAGCAGCTCCTCTATGATTTGCGAAAGTTTTTCCTCCGCTGCCAAAATATCCCCGCGTTGTGCCGAAAGGAAAGCAAAGCGTTCCCGTACCTCCCTGTACTGCTCGATCGCACCCACGTTTACGCTGCCCAATTCCCGAATCATGGCCTTCCATTCCCGCACCGGACGGTCATCCTCGTTTTCAGGCTGCACAGCGGTATACTCCTGTGCCATCCGCAGCGTCATTTCGTATTCCTCCCACATTTCCGCCGCAATACGCTGTTTTTCTTCTTCCAGCTTTTCACGCCGCGTTGCAATGCGAAAAATCTCATTTTCCAGCCTTCCCGCAGTTTCTTTCCATTCTGCCGCCTGTTCCTCCGCGCGCTCCTTTTCCGCAGAAACATCATTTTTCTCCGCCGCAAGCGCGCCGCATTCCATTTGCAGCCGTTCGTTTTCGCGGGCAAGCGTTTCGGCTTCCTTTTTCAAATCCTCCTGCTGTTCCGCTCTCTTTCCGCCGCTTTCATCATACTGCGCCGCCTGCTCCAGTGCTGCCCTGCGTTCCCGCGCAAGCCGTTCCGTTTCCTCTTTCAGCCGCAGCAGGGTTTCCTCCATGCTGTAAAGCTGCTGACCCGCATTGGAAAGCGTAATTTTCTTTTGCGTGATCTCTTCTGTCAGTGTGTCCCGCCTTTCCTTTTCACCGCTCAAACTGCTCTGGAAAGCAGTCAGTTGTTCATTTGCCTCTGCCATGCTCCGCTCAGATGCTTCTACCTTTTCGCGGAATGTCTGTATCTCCTGTTCCGCGCTTTCCAGCTGTTCCGCAAGCTGGCGTTCCTCCAAAAGCAGGAGCGAAAGTTTTTCTTCCGTCTCTTTGCGGTCAGCTTCGGCTTTTTCCCGTTCTTCGTCCGCGCCGCCCTGTGTCACAAGCACAGCCTGCAATTCCATTTTCTTATTCATGGTTTCCTGCTCAATTTCCTGCAAATCCTCATCTGCAAGCAGGAGCTTTTCACGCAGCTGTTCCGCCTGCGTTTCCGCATTTTGCAGCTGTTCCCGCAGGTTTCGTATCTCTCTGCCGCGTCCCAGGATATGGGACGTTTTTTTCTGTGCCGAGCCGCCTGTCATCGCGCCGCCGGGGTTCAGAATATCTCCTTCCAGCGTCACCAGCTTATACTGATGGCGGTACTTCTTTGCCAACGCGACAGCCCTGTCCAGCCCGTCTACAACAAGTATCCGCCCCAGCAGGTTCAGCGCGATCTGCTGGTAGGTTTCTTCGCACGAAACCAAATCGGACGCCGCGCCAATGACTCCCGCTTCCTCCAATACAGGCGGACGCCCTTCCAGCCCCCTGCCGCGAATCGCGGAAACCGGCAGGAATGTTGCCCTGCCGAGATGATTCGCTTTCAGGTATTGTATCGCGTCGCGTGCGTCTTCTTCCGTCCGCGTCACAATGTTTTGCAGCGCGCCGCCCAGAGCCGCCTCAACTGCCGTTTCATAAGCCTCCTCGACCTTCAAAAGCTGCCCGACCGCACCGCAGATGCCGCGCCGTTCCCTGTCCGGCAGTTTCAGCAGGCTTTTTACGCTGCCATAAAAACCCTCCTGCTCCCGTTCCATTTCCAGCAGTATGGAAAGGCGCGAACGCGTTTCGTACATCTGTGTCTCCTGCCCCGAAAGGCTGTTTTCCGCCCTGCGCTTTTGTTCCAGAGCGTGCGTCCTGTCCTGCTCCAAAGCAGCCAGTTCCTGTTCCAAAAAACAGATGGAATTTTTTCTTTCATTTTCCTTCTGTTCCAACGCAAGCAGATGCACTCGGAATTGCTCCAAACGACTCTCCGTATAGCTTTTTTCCGTTTGCAGCTGTTCCTTTCTGGCTTCGAACTGCCCGCGCATGGCCTCGCGTTTTGAAATTTCGCCCTTTGCCTCCGTGCTGATACGGATATGCTCAAAAATCTCGTCCTTGAAGGATTCCGCCTGTGTTTCCTCCTGCGTCAGCGTGCTGTTCAGGGAGGCAAATTCCTCCTCCAACGCCGTCAGCCCATTCTGATGCTGTTCCATTTCCAGCCGCAGCGCAGTCATGCGGCTCTGGCAAAGCTCCTGTTCCGCCTTATTTTCATCCTGTTTTTTCTCTTTCAGAGCAATTTCCTCCTGCAAGCGCGTCACATTCGCCGCGTCATTCTGCCGCTGCTCCTCCCGCAGGCGGATTTCACCTTCTTTTTTTTCAATCTCCTGACGGATTTCGGAAATACGTTCCGTTTTTTCCTGCAAAGCCGTTTCCAACTGCTCCGTTTTTTCCCGCAGGGCGGCGGCAGTTTCCTTTGCCTGCGCGCTTTTCTCCAAATCCTCGGCCATTTCCTGCCTTGCGTTTTTCTCGTCCTCCGCCAGCTTCTGAAGCTGGTTGTCCGCCCGTTCCGCCTCACGGCAGAAAGCGGCTGTTTCCGCCTGTTTCAGCCGTTCTTTCAGCCGCAGATATTCCTTCGCTTTTTCGCTTTGTTCCTCCAAAGGGGCAAGCTGCCCCTCCAATTCGCTGATAATGTCATTGACGCGCAAAAGGTTCTGCTGTTCCTTTTCCAGCTTTGCGGCCGCTTCGTTCTTCCGCGTTTTATATTTTACAATGCCCGCCGCTTCTTCAAAAATACGGCGGCGTTCCTCGCCCTTCGCGCTGAGAATTTCGTCAATCCTGCCCTGCCCGATGATGGAATAACCTTCTCTGCCCACGCCGGTATCCATAAACAGCTCCTGAATATCTTTCAGGCGGCAGGATGTGCCGTTGATGCGATATTCGCTTTCACCCGAACGGTACACGCGCCGCGTCACCTGCACCTCCGTATATTCCACAGGCAGACGGCCGTCCTCATTATCAATGATAATGGAAACCTCCGCGAAGCCAAGGGGTTTTCTGCTTTCCGTTCCGGCGAAAATAACATCCTCCATTTTATCGCCGCGCAGGCTTTTCACGCGCTGCTCCCCAAGCACCCAGCGCACAGCGTCGGAGACATTGCTCTTGCCGCTGCCGTTGGGACCGACTACGGCCGTTACACCGGGGTTAAATTCCAGCTTCACTTTTTCAGGAAAGGACTTAAATCCCTGCAATTCCAGCCGTTTCAAATACATTCGTTCTTCCACCTCGTTTTAAGATTAATGGATATTCCCGAGGGCTTTGCCCACAGACTCCCACAAGCTTTATACGGAAAACCGCGTTTTCCAATACAAAAAATCAGGCAGCTCTCCAAATTCCGCCCACATCAGCGCAGGATATGCGGCTGTCAGCCCTGTCCTTCGGAACTGCATCCCGAAGCTCCTGTTTTCATGTCAGCATTTTCCCGCTGACCATAGTATATAATACCTTCCCGCGCACCTCCTGCTCGGCAAAGGGAGAGAATTTTGCCTTTGACGCAAAATGTTCCGGGTCAATACGGTAACACTCCTTTGTATCTACGACAATGAGGTCTGCGTCCTTTCCTTCGGCGATACAGCCTTTATTATACAGCCGCAGAATCTCAGAAGGTTTCTTCGACATCATTTCTACCAGCTTTTCCGCAGAAATCACGCCTGTCGCCACCAAATGCGTATAGCAAAGCGCGAACGTTGTTTCCAGTGAGGAAATGCCATACACAGCGTTATCAAACTCTTTATGCTTGTCAGTCAGGTTTGTGGGGCTGTGTCCCGTCGCAATCACGTCTACCGTCCCGTCCGCAATGCCTTTTATGATGGCCTCAGCGTCCTCTCTGGTGCGCAGCGGCGGGTTCACCTTTGCCAAAGCGTCATATTCGCCTATGGCTTCCTCCGTCAGCAGGAAATAATGCGGGCTGGTATCGCAGGTCACAGTCACGCCGCGTTTTTTTGCCTCACGTATCAGTTGAACAGAGCCTTTCGTGCTCACATGCGTGATATGCAGCCTTGCGCCGCTATGCTCCGCGAGAATCAGGTTCCGCGCTACAATGATTTCCTCCGCCTCTCGAGGCATTCCCGAAAGGCCAAGGCAGGACGCAGTATAGCCCTCGTTCATCACGCCCACGCCGGAAAGCCCCCTGTCTTCGCAATGGGTAATAACCGGCAGGTCGAACATTTTGGAATACTTCATGACGTTCCGCAGAAAAGCAGCGGAATCCGTAAATTCATCGCCGTCCGAGATGCCGACAATGCCCGCTTCATGCATCTCGCCAATTTCTGCCATGATTTCCCCCTTGCACCCGATCGACATGCTGCCATACGGATAAATATTTACAAGGGAATTTTCTTTGGATTTGGATACAATATATTCCACCACCGTTTTATTGTCGATGACAGGCTGTGTGTTCGGCTCGCAGGTAATCGTCGTAAAGCCGCCGCGTATCGCGCTGTGGGAAACCGTATTGATATCCTCAAGGTACTCATGTCCCGGGTCACAGATATTGCAGTGCATGTCAATCAGCCCCGGCAAAACCGCGTGTCCGCCGACATCCAGCGTTTTCACGCCCTCCACCGTCAGGTTTTCGCCGATTTTTTCAATCACGCCGTCCGCGACATAAATATCCATCCGCTTATCCCGTTCATAATCACAGCCGACAATCCGGCAGTTCTTCAGCAGTGTTTTCATTGCATGCCGCCCCCAATCTGAGAAAGAATATACAAAATTGCCATGCGCACCGCCACACTGTTGGCAATCTGGTCGTTGATAATGCAGCGTTTGCTGTCAATCACGCGCGCGGAGATTTCTATGCCCCGCTGTATCGGTCCCGGGTGCATGACAATCGTGTCCCTTTTGGCATAGCGCAGGAGAGAATCGTCCACGCGGAACAGCCGCTTATATTCGTCCAGAGAAGGCAGGAAAGATTTGTCCTGTGTTTCCATGCGCATACGCGTTGTCAGAATGACGTCAGCATTATTGACCGCCTCCCGCGCATCGTAGTATACCTTTACGCCAAATTTTTCAATATCCGGCAGAAGAAGTGTCGGCGGACCTGAAACACATACGTCCGCGCCCATTTTCGTCAGCCCCCAGATATTGCTTTTCGCGATGCGGCTGTGCAGCAGATCTCCCACAATCGCAACTTTCAGCCCCTCAAAACCGCCTTTCTGCTCCTTGATTGTCAGCAGGTCAAGCAGAGACTGACCGGGGTTTTCGTTAAACCCGTCCCCGGCGTTGACGACAGAAGCGTTTACGCAGTCGGCCAGCAGTCTTGGCGCGCCTGCCATCGGGTGGCGCAGTATGATGAAATCCGCGCCCATCTGGTCTACCAGTTGTCCCATATCCTGCAAACTCTCTTTTTCAATGGAATGGATGGAATTTGTCATGTCCACCACGTTCGCGCTCAAATGCTGCGCCGCCAGTTCATAAGCGAGCTTCGCCCGCGCGCTGGCTTCATAAAACAGTATAATAACCGATTTTCCCTGCAAATGGGGCGATTTTTTATTTTTCTGGTTCAAAATATACTTCATCGTTTCCGCTGTATTCAATATGTAACGAATATCCTGCGCAGACATATCCCGCAGTCCAAAAAAATCTTTTTTTGTTAACAGCATATTTTCCCTCCTATTTCTGCCGCAACCGTTCCAGCAGCGTTTCAAAATAAGGCGGCAAGATCGCCTCAAACTCCATATATTCCCCTGTAGCGGGGTGCTGAAAGCCCAGTATTCTGGCGTGGAGCGTCTGCCCCGCCAGTGAAAAGGGCTGTTTTTTCGGCCCGTAGACCAAATCCCCCAAAAGCGGATGTCCGATGCTTGTCATATGTACGCGTATCTGATGTGTTCGCCCCGTTTCCAGCTGTGCCTCCACCAGCGTAAACCGCTCCAGCCGTTCCAGCACCCTGTAATGCGTTACAGCGCGCCGCCCGCCTTTTTCGGTGATTGCCATTTTTTTTCTGTCCTGCGGATTTCGTCCGATAGGTCTGTCAACAGTACCCTCATCTTCTGTAAAGCCATTGAACACAATAGCGTTATATTTACGGGTAATGCTGTGCTCTGCAAGCTGTGCCGCCAGCGACTGATGCGCGGCGTTCGTTTTTGCCGCAACCAGCACGCCCGAGGTATCCTTATCAATTCTGTGAACAATGCCGGGGCGTTTTTCTCCATTGATACCGGAAAGCTCGTCCCCGCAATGGAACAGCAGTGCGTTTACCAGTGTGCCGGAGGTATGCCCCGGCGCGGGATGCACCACCATGCCCTGCGGCTTATTGATAACAATGACCTCTCCGTCCTCATACAAGATATCCAGCGGAATATCTTCCGGAAGTATCTCTGTTTCTTTGACCTCCGGAATCTCTACATCCATCACGTCTTTTTCCCGCAGGCGTGCATTTGCTTTCGCGCTGCTGCCGTTCAGACGGATATGCCCCTGCTCCAGCAGTTTCTGCACGCCGCTGCGCGAAAGGCTTTCCAGATTTTCCGCAAGGAATACGTCAATCCGCTGTCCAGCGTCCTCTTTTTCCGCCGCGAATGTAAAATACTCCATAGCCGCTCAATCCCCTTTTTCCTTTTCTGCGTCCGGCTCGTCCTTTATTACAAAAAGCATCAGGAACATCAGCCAGATCACGCCCAGCACCACATAAATATCCGCAATATTGAACACATACCAGTCCATGAACGCAAAGTCAAAAAAATCCACCACATACCCGCGGAAAATACGGTCAATGATGTTTCCCAACGCGCCGGAAATGATCATCACCAACGCGCACCGCACCCAGCGGTATTCCTTTCCGGCAGGCAGCTTTTTATAATAATAGACCAAAACGCCAATGATCGCGCCCGTCAAAGCCAGTATCAGCCATCTCTGACCGGAAAACATACCGAACGCCACGCCCCTGTTTTCTACAAACGTCAGGTCCAGCAGCCCCGGAATCGCAGCCGCGTTCCCGATGGGCTTCAGCCATTCCAGTGCGAGCAGCTTTGTTCCCTGATCCAGCAAAATCAAAATCGCGGCTGCCGCCGCGGGCCATATCCACATATCCATCGTCCTTTACTCATCGTTCCAAATAAATACAGCTTTTCCTTATCTAATCAAATACCCCGCAGCAAGCTACGAGGCACGGATGAAACAGCCGCAGGAATATTCCCGCAGCCCTTCTGTTTTTATTTCTCTTCCAGGGCGGCTTCTTCCTTCTCCGCCAATATTTCGTTTTTATCCAAAAGCTCGATTTCCGCATAAAGCAGCAGCTTCACACGTGTTTTCATCAGTTCGTAGCGTGTTTGCAGCGCGTCTATATCCTGCTCCAGCTCATAGGATTTCATTCTTGCCGCCGTCAGCAGTTCCTGCGCCTGCAGCCTTGCCTCCTTTACGATCTGCTCCGCCTCCGCCTTCGCGGCGGTTTTCATTTCCTCCGCAGCTGTTTCCGCAAGCACAATCGTCCGTTCCAGGGTTTTTTCGAGATTTTTATACTGCGCCGCCCCAGACGCTGCCGTTTCAACCGGCTCTGCCGGCTTCGGCTGTTCTTTCGGGGTCTGGCTCTCCCGGTAAAGCCTTTCATAGTCCACATAAATGTCGTCCAGAAAGGTATCGACCTCCTCCGGGGAATACCCTACTGCCACCTTTTTAAAATCCTTGGTTGCAATATCGTTCGGTGTAATCACGAAAAAACCTCCTTTATCATATATACTGCTCTATTTCCAGCACAATCTTGTCCTTTTTTGTCCGCCCTCCGACTTCACCGACTCGGAACCGCCCGAACCCTCTCAGGGAAACCATATCTCCCGCCTTCAGGAGATGGGACGCATTCGTCACAACTGCCCAGTTCACAGCAGCTTTTTCCGCGCCAATCAGCCCCTGCGCCTTCGCGCGGGAAAGGTGGAACACCTCTCCTGTCACAGCATCCAATCGCAGCGAAGCCACTGTGATACGCTTTGTTTCCGTCTTCCTGGCAAACTCTGCCCCATCCGCTCCACATTCCTCTGCGACTACTGCCGTTTTGGAAACCTGCTCCAATGCTGCACATATGTATGGGACAATTTCCGCCGCCGCAAAACAGACAGCCTCATCTTCCGAAACCAGAATATCGCCGAGCTTTCCCCTGTCGATACCCAGCCCCAGCAAAGAACCGAGGTAATCCCTGTGGCTCAGTCCGGACTGCCCGAATTTCTTATTTTTCCGCCGAATCCGTATCGCACAAATCGGAAACTGTTCCGGCAGGAGTTCTTCCTCCGATGCACAGAAGCCCAACATCAGCCGCTCACAGTCCTCCGTACCTCCGAAAAGTACGGTTTGAAACTCGCCCACATTCCGCAGGCGTTCCGCGAAACGTCCGCATTTTGCCCTGTCCATAAAATCCGTAAAGGCGGGCTCACGCCGCTTCATGCAGAAATACGCCTGATCCAACGCCTTCGCGAACAGCAGCCGTTCCTCCCCTTCCGGAATGCTTTTCAATAACGCTTTTTTATCCATTGATTCACCATTGGTTTATTCCCCATCGGTACAGCCTCATACCATTTGTATCAACGCCATCAGCAGGGCTTTTACCAGCCGCAGCAGAATCAGCGCGAAAACAGGGGAAAAATCCAGCCCAACACCGCCGCCCAGAGGCGATTTATCCACCATGCTGCGCACAGGCTGCAAAATCGGCTCTGTCAGATTGTAAAGCAGGCGCATTACAGAGCCGCCCTGATAGCCCACAATCCATGACAACAGGATACGCACTAAAATCAACATCTCCAACAGGTAAAAAAACACATCTACCGCATGGAGCAATAATGCCTGTAAATTATTCAAATGATTACCACCTTATCTGCCGTTGCTCATCCATGGAAGGAGAACGCCTTTTGTTTTCAGTTCCTCTTTGAAGTCACCGGAAATATCCACATTTTCCGGCGCGATGATAAAGATATTGTTCGCGACTCTCTGAATGGAGCCTTCCAGAGAATAGCAGGTTCCGCTCAAAAAGTCCATGATCCTCTGGGCAATGGGATATTCCACCTTTTCCAGATTCACCACAACGGGACGCTTTGTTTTGATCTGATCACAGATTTCCTGTGCGTCCTCGTAACATTCCGGTTTGATAATGACCACCTGCATCTGCACATTTGTGTTGATGCTGTAAACCTGCGGATTATTCCGGTTCCCGGATGAAGATGTTTTTCTCGGCGCAGGCGCAGAATATTCTGTGTCACGCATGCCATATCCGGAGGAATAAGAGTCCCTCTCCCTGGAAGATCTTGGCGGCGCATCCATATAATCATCATCTTCATAAAAATCGTCCTCATCATCCTCATATTCGCCGAACATCAAGTCTTTCATTCTGTCAAATAGTTTAGCCACTGTTCTAATTCCTCCCAGAAGTCTTAATTGTTTTTCTCTCCCAACCGCACGCGTTCCCGCCGTTTCAGCGGCGGGTGCGTTTTATCCGCGTTCCGGATATATCCTTTCGCCAAATATTCCGGTTCCTACACGGATAATGGTTGCACCTTCTTCTATCGCGACCTCATAGTCCCCCGTCATTCCCATTGACAACATATCCATTTCTATATTATCAATTTTTTTCGCGTTCATGTCAACCAGTAATTCCCTCATTTGTCGGAAATATTCTCTGTTTTCCTCCTGATTTTCTACAAAAGGTGCCACTGTCATCAGTCCGCGCACTCGTATATGCTCCATTCCGGCAAGCTCCCGCAGGAAATCTTCGGTTTCCTCCGGCCTCACGCCGAACTTGCTTTCCTCATCCGCCATATTGACCTCGATCAGGATATCCATAACCCTTCCGGCGGCAGCCGCCCGCTTTTCGATCTCATCGGCAAGTTTCCGGCTGTCCACAGAATGAATCATATCCACCTTGTCTATGATATATTTTACCTTATTTGTCTGCAAATGTCCAATCAGATGCCAGTGAATCCTTTCGCCTTCCGGCGCGTATGCCGCCATCGGCTCATATTTCTCCATGATCTCCTGCACTTTATTCTCCCCCAGCGCAAGCAGACCGCTTTTCACAGCCTCCTTTATGGTTTCCACAGGCTTTGTCTTGCTGACCGCCAGCAGCAGGATATCCTCCCGCTTTCTGCCGCTCCGCTCCGCCGCCGCAGCGACCTTCGCCTCCACTGCCTTTATATTTTCACTGATACTCATGGTACTCTGCCTTCTTTCTTAGCAAACTTTTCAACATTCTGTTTTTTTCTGCCGCCCGCGTTCCTTCACAGATACGGCATCAATATATATTCTGCCCTTCCGTTACATTTTTCGCATCGGAAACAATCGTGTCATATGGCTGCAATCCGGTATTCTGCCCTGCTTTCACAATGGCATATTCCTGATTCTGCTCTACAATCTCTACGGCCACAAACCGCGCCATGGAGCTGTTGGCAACATATACCCCTGTCTGCAACGCCAAATCCGAAACCGTATAGCGTTCCGCGTTTTCGCCTTCGCCCATAAGGATGATATCGCCTGTTTTCAGGGTACCGTTATTTTGCTCCACATAGGCGTTTTCTCCATCCGAAGTAACGACCGCCACCTCAAGAAAACGTCCCTTTTCGCCGTTTGCCAGCATTACGCCTTTGCTTACGCCGCCTTCTACGATACATTCCAGAGGAATGCGCAGCAGGGATTTTTCCACAATGGCGTCATTCGGGATTTTCAGCCCTTCCACTGCATTGTTTTTCAGGCTGAAAGAAACCGTCCGGCGTTCCATGAAGCTCTCCATATATTCATAACTGGAAAATACGACCTTCGTTTTTTCCTCCCCCTGCTCAATGGCTTCCACCGACGCGCTCACACGCAGCGTTTCTTCCTCCGTCACGATATCCAGCGAACGGGTATCGCCCTTTTCCCAGCCCAGCGTATCCTGCACAGGCAAAAAGGCAACAATATACCATTTATTACTGGAAACAATCTTAAACAGCGGATCACCCTCTGCTACCGTCTTGGCTTTGGAAATATACTCCGTATTCGCGCCGCCAATCTGCGCTTCTGTAATGCTGTCCAGCATATCCGGCGTGAGTGTTTCCTCCAGCCCGTCATAGCTCAGACAAAGGATACCGCTTTCCTGTGTACTGATAGAACTCATGCTTTTCGCCAGCTGCTGCTGGTAGGAGCTTCTTTCCTGTGTCAGTTGGGAAAGGCTGTCCACATTTTCCGTCAGCCAGATCTCATTCCGCTGATCCATAAAGGAGCTGACCTGACTTTTCATGGTATACATATAAGAAACATTTGATTTCATGGAGCGTCCGGCGTATGTATCTATTGTACGGGTGATATTATCCTCCAGACGGGCAATATCCTCCGAAAAAACGGAAAGGTCTGTCCGCGCCTTCTGCGATTTCAGAATATCCAGGTCAATCGCGTCCAGCTTGCCTTCCAAAACGTCTGTGGAATCCGTATCCTTGACGGTACAGACTACCGCCCCCCTCATCACATAATCCCCCTGAGAGTATTGATAGAACGGCTGTCCGGAACGAGTGCTTGTCCCAACGTACTCATCCCGCACAATCAGCCCCGTATGCAGCTGCGGCGCAGTAATGCTGCCATATTCCACCGTTTCCACGTTGATCTCCGATTTTCTGGATGCCAACAGGAATATCTGTCCGCACAAATAGAATGCGATCATCGCAAAAATCAGCAGGGGCATTACCATATACGCGTGTTTACGTTTTTTCCTCTGCTTTTTCTGTTTTTTTGCAGTCGCGGCTGGCGGAGGATAGCCCTGTGGTTTCCGCGTCTGCCGTTGCTTCCTCTGCCGCTCCTGCTCAAAGCTGTATACATTATCCCGCACAGGGTAACGGCGGGGCGGCGGGGCTTCCCTGCGGGGCGGTGCCTTTCTTCTATTCCTTGAGGAACCTTTTTTCATAAGAATCCTCCTGACCTTCTTCTCTCGCCCAATCCCGCACACGCAAAAGAGCGGAGCAGGCAGGCTGCTTTGAAATATCTCTGAAACATCTTTGAAATATCTCTGAAATAATTTTATGCCGTTCTATTATAATACATTTTTTGGATAACGTAAACAAAAAACGGAGGGATTTCTTCAAGAAAATAAAAAAAAGAAGACACTTCTCCTGTTTTTTCCTGAAAAACCGTCTGTTTCCGCCATTTTTGCATGAAATCTCTGTTTTTCTTCATGGATAAAACAGGGATGTCCTGTCTGCCCTGTTCTATTCCTCCGGCCCTCGCCATACATTAGATTGTATGGATACGATTTTTTTACGGAGAACGGAGGAATGACAATGGAGAAATTTGATATTTACAAGGACATTGCGGAACGCACAGGCGGCGACATCTATATCGGTGTTGTGGGTCCTGTACGGACAGGCAAATCCACGTTTATCAAGCGTTTTATGGATTTGCTTGTGCTGCCCAACATCGCCAATACCTACACCCGCGAACGCGCGAAGGACGAACTGCCGCAGTCCGCCTCCGGCAGGACGATCATGACGACAGAGCCGAAATTTGTACCAAATGAAGCGGTAGAAATTTCTTTAGGGGACAACACAGATTTCCGCGTGCGCATGATTGACTGCGTAGGCTACCTTGTGCCCGAAGCGGAGGGGCATATGGACGGGGAAACGCCCCGTATGGTACATACCCCCTGGTCGGAGGAACCCATGCCCTTCCTTGAAGCGGCAGAAATGGGGACGAAAAAAGTCATTACAGACCATTCCACCATCGGCATGGTCGTCACGACGGACGGCTCTGTCACAGAAATCCCGCGGGAAAATTATGAGGAAGCGGAAGAGCGCGTTGTCTCAGAGCTGAAAGAGATAGGAAAGCCGTTCATTATACTGCTGAACACCGCTACGCCCTACAGCGACAATACGCAGGCACTCCGCGGGGAATTGGAGGAAAAATATGAAGTGCCTGTGATGGCGGTAAACGCCGCGCAGCTGAAAGCAGAGGATATCCGCAAGATATTGGAAGAAATGCTTTACCAGTTCCCCATCCGGGAACTGCGGTTCTTCTTCCCTGGCTGGGTGGAAACGCTGGAGCCGGAGCACTGGCTGAAAAGCGGCATGGTAGAGGCGTTGAAAGGGGTTATGGAAAAGGCGGATAAGCTGGCAGACGTGCCGGAGGCTGTAGAAGAGCTTGCAGAACAGGAATTTTTGAAAAAAGCCTATACCGACCATATCCTTCCCGGGGAAGGCGCGGCAGATATCGCGCTGACATTCGATGACGGGCTGTTTTACCGCATTTTAAGCGAAACGGTCAACCTCCCCATCGAAAACGATTATGCCCTGATTTCCACAATCCGTATGCTCTCGGAAACAAAGCAGGAATATGACAAGATTGCCGCCGCCCTCAGCGACGTCAAGCGCAAGGGTTACGGCGTTGTTACACCGGTATTTGAGGAAATCACGCTGGAAAAGCCCGAGGTATTCAAGCAGGGCAGCCGCTACGGCATCAAGCTGCGGGCAAAGGGTGAATCCATTCATCTCATTAAGGCGGACGTGGAAACGGAGGTTTCGCCCATTATAGGCAACGAAGAACAGTCCCGCGAATTTATCGACCACCTGATTTCGGATTACGAGGAAGAACCCGAAAAAATCTGGGATTTGAACATATTCGGCAGAACGCTCAGCTCCATGGTCAGCGACGGTATGCAGAATAAAATTTACCGCATGCCGGAGGACGCGCAGATGAAGTTGCAGGAAACCCTGCAAAAAATTGTGAACGAGGGCAGCGGCGGGCTGATCTGCATCATATTGTAAGTTTTTGAAAAACATTGTTATATGCGGAACAGGGAACCTCCTGAAAAGAAAGGAGATTCCCTGTTTTTTCGCCTTATATATTCTTTTTTACATCAGCGGGAACGGCATGACCTTCAAGTTCTGTTCCAAAGCCTCTGAAACAATATCTGTTTCAAACCACCCATTTGTCGGGACGACCGGAATATTCATATCCCCATAATGCGCTTTCATATAATATACTACATTTTGCAGATTGAGTTTCCCATCTTCGGAGCCTTCAATCATCTGCGTCCCTATTTCCAGGTCCTCCGCGCATAAATCCTTTATCCTTTCATTGCACCCCGGACCTGTATCCGCCTGCGCCCATTCCTTCAGCGTCCATTTTCTGCCCTGCTTTTCAAAATCCAGCCGTATAAATTCAATTCTTCCGTCCCAAAGGCGGAACTCATAGCCGCTTTTTTCCGTATGGATAAGGACATATTTGTCCAAGTCCAGCCGCGCGTATACGGTCAGCCTGTTCCCTTCCTCTTTCATTTGGAATATAGTCGGCGCGAAAATAGTCGTGCTGTGCCCCGCGCCGCCGGTATTCCCGTTATACCGCTCCGAAACCGCGTCATACACCGCGCGGACGCGTTCGTCCTCCCCTGCGCCAAGTATGCTCCATTTTTCATTGGCAGGCGGTTCATAGATATGGTAATCAAACGTATACTGCGCCAATTCCTCTGTATACACGCTTTCATCATACACGAACGGCACGCAGTACATGGAATCCGTTGCCGAATAGCGGAAATACCATTCCCCCGGCGTCTGCTCCGCGTTCCGCTCCTGCCCAAGAATGTCCTGGCAGGCAAACATCATGATATATCCCCTCAGCGTGTCCAAATCCTCCCCTGCCGCAAACGCGCTCAGGCAGTATTTCAGCACAGGCTCGCCCGTCCAGACCAGTTCTTTGTATTCCAAATAGTCTGTATAGTCCAAAGGGTTGGAAGAAAGCATTGCCGCCGCATTCTCCTGCGTAATTGCCGAAAGCAGCCTTTCCACCTGCTCTATTTGACTTGTCACTCTTCTTTCCGCAGTCCTGTCGTGCAGCAGCCATTCCATGCGTTCCTGCGCCGCGGCTTCGTCCATCTCCAACAAAGCGGCAAGCTGCTCCGGCGTTTCGATTCCCTCGTAGAAATAGCGGTTGACTGCCTGCACGAACCGCCGGAAACCTTCCTTGCTCGATGTATAATACCCAAAATCGTCCTCTTTGATATACCGGCTCGGCAGCATATCGCTGGTATACGCCTGTACCACCTCCACTGTCTGCCCCGTCTGCGGGTCAGTCTCATGCCAGGTATAATCGAAATAATCGGCATTTTCCACCAGTGCAAAAAAAATCATGGCATGGACCCTGCACCAGCGGTCGTCTATGACGATTTCGCCCGCTTCATTTTTATATGCCGTTTCCGGCGTTGCCGTCCAATCCAGATACCGCCTTGCACCATAAGGCCGCGACTCTGTGAATAGTTCCATGCCTTCCTCGCTGCCTGTTACGCCATACGGCAGGGGCAAAAGCCCGAATATCTTCCCCACGCCGACATGGTCGCCGACATAATTCAGTTTCGCGTCATAAAGCTCCCGCACCTTTGCCTCCGTATATGCGCCGTAGACGATTCCCGCGCCGGCTTCCTCCAGATAATATGTCATGCGCTTTTGCGCCGCGGCGTCGTCCAGCTCCACCAGTTCGCGAATTTCCCGCGCGCGGTCCTTCCCCTGATAAAAATATTTATTTATCGCCTGCACGAACGCCCGGAAGGTTTCTTCATCCGCCGCAAACTGCCGCAAATCTGTTTCCCCGAAATAGCGTTTCATGTAATCGCGGTCAAATATGATGGTTTGGTAGCTGGCTTGTTCTGTTTTCCTATCAAACAATACGCCATCCACATCATTTGTCAGTGCAAGGAACAGCATCGCATGTATCAGCTGCCAGCGGTTATCGGTATTCGTTTCCCCCTCCAATGTATAAGCCGTTTCCTTCGTTTCCTCCCAGTTTACAGGAAGCACCAAAACATCTTGGGCTTCTTCTCCATTTCTCGGGAATGCCATAGCAGCATAGGAATCCTTCCTTTCATATTCCGCACCATTTGGCGTTGGCATCAGTTCCAGCAGGTTTTTGATAGCTGCATCATCCTCCCACGAAACCGGCTTCGCCTGATACATCGACGTCACAATTTCCTCTGTATAATCGCCGTACACAATATCTGCCCGTTCCGCCTGGCACCCGACGAACGCCGTCCCGCAGCAGACCGCCAGAGCCGCCGCCGTAAACAGCGCAGTCCCCCGCTTTTTCGCGCTCATATCGAATATATTTTCAAACCGCGTTTTCAGTTCCTTTTTCCCGCCGGAAAAAGCCGTTGTCAGCACAGCCCCGCTTTGCCGCCCTTCGCGCACTGTCCGCAGTATTGCCATGCTGTATGCCTGCCGCTCCTCCAGGGAGCAGTCCTGCATGACGGAAACATCGCAGAAATATTCTATATCCCGCTCCGCCAGCCGCGCCATATAATGCACGAAAGGGTTGAAAAAGTGCATCGTCCGCGCCAGCAGGAGCAGGGCTTTGAACCATAAATCCTGCCGTTTGCAGTGCGTCAGCTCATGCTTGAGTATCAGCCGCATGTCACTTTGCTCCCTGTCCTCGGAATTGATATAAATTTCCTGCCGGAACAGCCCCATGCAAAGAGGGCTGGGCAGTACGCCGCAGAAATAGAGCGCGGGGCGTTTTTCCAGTTCCATCTCCCGGCAAAGATTGTAATAGCTGTCCAGCAGGGCGGCGTCCCGCACCTTTCTGCTGTTCCGCTTCAGCATACGCCGGAAAGCGGCATATTTCCAGCCCTGCCAGCCCGCAAATATCAATGCGCCCGCAATCCAAAGCAGCCAGAGCCTTTCCGCCGCAAAATCTCGGAAACCAGCATTCGGTTTTTCCTGCTCTTTCTCGGGAAACGGCTGGAGCATATCCCCCGCCCCGCCTGTCCACTGCGATTCGGGAAGGTAGAGCTCCCCTGCCGCTTCTACGGGAATGCTTTCCGGCACCGCCAACGTTTCCGGCAGTTCCGCCGAAATCACCGGCGCGGGCAGGTTCACGCGCATTCCTTCCATGGGCTCCGGCAGGGAAAGCTGCACCGGCAGCACAAGCCGCACTGCCACAATGATCCACAGCAGGTAACGCCATTTCACGCCGTAACGCCTGCCCAGCAGGTTGGAACAAAGCCCCAGCGGCACGATAACCGCAGGCGAAAACAGCGATACTTCCAGCAGGTTTCGGAATACAGTATCCATCATTGTCCACCTCCCGTCTTTTCGCGGATAAACGCCGCCAGCTCGTCTAAATCTTCCTCCGAAACGGAACGGCTTTCGTAAAGCGAAGCGACCAGTTTCGTCAGCGAACGGTTATTCATTTTCTCCAAAAACAGCCTGTTTTCCACAGCTAAGTAATCCTTCTCTTCTACCAAAGGACGATAAAAGCGGTTTTTGCCCTCTTTATAACTCTCTAAAAAGCCCCGACTGATAAGCCTGTTCAGGAGTGTCTGTAAAGCCGATACATTCCAGGGGCGGCTCCGCTCCAAAATGGTCTTAACTTCAGACGTCGAAAGCGTTCTGCCCTCTTCCCAAATGACCTTCATAATTTCCAGCTCTGTATCCGGCAGACGTGTAAATTCATTCATGGCGTTCAACTCCTACATTTGTATGATTTATTATATCATACACTTGTAAGAGTTCTTTGTCAACACCTTTTGTCCTCCTGTTTTCCAAAATATACTGGAAATTTCTGCATATCCCCTCTTGACAAAGGAACAGGGGCAGGATATTATATGGGTGTTCATCGGAGGGCCTGCAAACAGAACGATACGGCCGGATAAGATGCTTAGCCAACAGGGCTATGTTGTCTTATCCGGTCTTTTTGCTTAGGATTGACTTTTTGAGGAGGACTGCGAAATGAATTTATTAAAAGGGAACATCCGAAAACTGTATTTCAAATATCTCTCCGCTGCTTTCGGGAGTGCATTGATTACATCGGTTTATGCCCTTGTCGATATGGCAATGGTCGGGCAATACCATGGCCCTGTGGGGACGGCCGCGCTGGCTGTCATTCAGCCTGTCTGGAATATCATATACAGCCTTGGCCTGCTGATGGGAATTGGCGGCTCTGTGCTTTTCGGCATGGTGCGCGGCAAAACGGACGAGAATACCGGGCTGGAAAACGAATATTTTACGGCGGCTGTGATTGGCGGGGTGTTCCTTGCGGCTGCCGCATGGGCAGGCATACTGCTCTTAGAACGTCCGATACTGTTGTTTTTTGGAGCGGACGAAAGCCTCCTGCCTTTGGCGGAACGCTATCTTTTGCCCATAAAAATTGTATTCCCTCTGTACCTGTTCAATCAGGTCATTTCTGCTTTCCTGCGGAACGACAACCGTCCGGAGCTTGCCGCGGCAGGCGTACTTGTTGGCGGTCTGTTTAATATGGCAGGGGATTATGTTTTTGTATTTACGTTCGATATGGGGATATTCGGAGCGGGGCTTGCCACAGCAATCGGCACCGTACTTAATTTCATTGTTGTTTGCAGCCATTTTTTCTCAAAGAAAAACACGCTTTGGCTGCAAAAGCCAGACAGATTGTTGTGTCAATTAAAGGAAATTTCTGTGACAGGATTCTCTACATTTTTTATTGACATTGCGATGGGGATACTGACGGTACTGTTTAACCGGCAGATTATGAAATACCTTGGGACAGACGCGCTTTCCGTTTATGGCATCATTATCAATATCAGCACATTCGTGCAGTGCTGCGCTTACAGCGTAGGGCAGGCGGCACAGCCCATCATATCTATCAACCTTGGAGCGGGACATAGCGGCAGGATACGGGAAACACTGCGCTACGCACTCTGCTCTACCGCAGTTTTCGGCGTATTCTGGACGGTACTGAGTCTGGCATTCCCAAACCTGTACGTCTATATCTTTATGAAGCCCTCAGCGGAAATATTGGAAATTGCCCCCTGCATCATACGGGCTTACAGCAGTTCTTTCCTTCTGCTGCCGCTGAATATTTTTTCAGCCTATTATTTTCAGGCAATCATGAAACCACAGACCGCCTTCGCCGTTTCGGTTTTCCGCGGGTGCGTCATCAGCGGTATCCTGATTATGGCCCTCCCTGTCCTGGCCGGAGCAGATTCCATATGGTTTGCGATGCTGGCGACAGAAATCGTGACAGCAGTTTATGCCGTCGGAAAAATTCTGCGGTTTACAAAAGAACTTCCCTCAGGGACGGTACAGTAAAACAGGCATGGTGTCCGGCACGCCGGACACTAGTACCTGTGATTGACATATTCATCTATCACAGATTTTCGCCTTTCCTCCCGAAATACCCCTTCCTCTCTCAGGCATTTCAGTATCAGGCTGCTGGTAGAATGGAGTATAATATTTTCTTCCTGAATGACAATCTCAAACAATTTCCCATTCAAAAACTTGCTCCGCATTTTCACAAAATACGCCTCTACCCCACTGAAATCCAGCATACGGAGAGCGGCAAGCGTGGCGCGGTCTTTCCTGCTGTAATAATAATTACTTTTCTCCAGATAATCCCGTTTCAGCTCATATTCCATATCTCGGGCAGTGCTGACCGCTTTCATTTCCTTTGCCAAAGCGTTATAATACTGATAATTGAACAGAGCTTTTTCAAGCGTATCCATATTGCGGAAGGGGCCAATATCCCCATAGACTACCGCCTCATAATTTCGCTGCAAATATTCCCGCTTGGTCATATCCCCCTTAGCATACTGGTCTATCAGGCTCTGTCTGTATTTGAAATATTTCTGTATCGCATTCATTAAGCTGCCCTCTTTCCAACCATTCCCTGTGGTATGCGCCCCCGCGCCCTGTTACAATAAAGGAAGACAGAACGCATGACGGGGAGGATACATATGACTTTTTTAGATTATTTTCAGCAAACTATACAGCCGCAGCTGGCGGCAATCGACCTTTTCCTGAAAACGGAGGAGCCGCCCTATGCAGCGCAGACAGCCGCCGTTCTGCTTGGCATCACATCGGGCGAAATGGAGAAGCTTCTCGCGCAGGAAAAGCTTTCGCTCATCACAAAGGGCGTATTCCTGCGGCTGATGCGGCAGGGCTCATCGCCGTTATGCCGCATGCTTGACCGCGAAATCCGGTGCGGCTCGCCTGAGCAATATACACCGGCAGCCATAGCCTACATTTATGATTTAGATATCGGCGAGGTTCTTTCGGCAGCGGAACAGCTTGGCGGCAATACATTTGAAAGCGGACGTCTTTCCGAGTTATTTGAATGCATACAGGTTCCCGACCGCGTATACCGGAAATAGAAAAACGGCAAAGTACGCCTGTTCTCCGAAGGAAAGCCCATAAAAAAGGCGGCTTTATGGGTTTTCCTCCAGATTTTCGGCAGCCTTTCAGCCGGTATATACAACATCTTCTGCCAGTCCATCCGCCGTTTCCTTTCCCAGAAGCAACTCCACGATTTTCAGCCCAAAGGGCAGGGCCGTCGCAGGACCGCGCGATGTCACAACATTGCCATCCGCACAGACGCGCTCTGCGGAAGGTGCCGCTCCAGCGAGGTGTTCCTCCATGCCTGGATATATGGTTGCCGTTCTGCCCTGCAAAAGTCCCAGCCCGCCAAGCACCATAGGCGCGGCGCAGATCGCGCAGACCAGACTGCCCTTTCTATGCATGTCCGTCAGCAGTTCTGTAAGCCCCTTGTGCTTTTGAAGATTCAATGTGCCGGGCATACCGCCTGGCAACACGAGCGCGTCCGCGTCCGTAAAATCGTTTTCCTCAAAAAGAATGTCTGCCGTATAGGCAATCCCATGCGCGCCGGTAACGGTTTTCTGCCCGGAAACAGAAACAAATTTCGCATCGACACCCACGCGCCGCAGAAGGTCAAGGGGCGTCACAGCCTCCATTTCCTCAAACCCTTCCGCCAAAAAAATGTATGCTTTTTTCATGGAAATTCCTCCTTTGTTTTTGACAGGCTGTCCCTGACTATACGCATGTATACACGTTTATGGACGTTGCCATAAGAAAATTTTACTCTATGAAACACCTGAAATATCAGGCTTTGTCAAAGCAGCCTCCTTATTTATAAGAAAATTCTGAAATCCGGCTGCTTTTTCATTCTACTCCATTTTTCGGGATTTATCAACCGCGCTTTCGGGTATCTGCCGTCTGACTTTCCGTTATCACCCAATCCATGCGGCAGTCGAACGGTTCTACAGGCACTTCATCCATCAGCAGCCTTTCCCGACAGAGGACAGCCGACGCACCACCGATTTTCGGCAGATAGCGGTCATAATACCCGCCGCCATAGCCCAGCCGATACCCGCGCTTATCACACGCCAGACATGGCACAACCGCCAGCCCGATTTCCTCCGGCAGCACAACCGGCGCGCCCTCCTTCGGCTCCAAAATGCCGTACCGTCCTGCCGAAAGAGATGACAGCGACGTAATTTCACGCGCGTCCATCTGTCCGTATTTTCCACATTTCGGCACAGCAATGCGTTTCCCATCCTTCCATGCCTGAAAGATAAGTTTCGTTACATCAATCTCTCCGCCTATGGCAATGTAGCAAAATACCGTTTTTGCCTTCCGGTATGCCGCAAGCTCCAAAACCCTCTGGCAGACTGCCGCGTCCTCCCGCCTTTTTTCCTCAGAGGAAAGCATGCCCCGTCTGGCTTTCGCCCATTCCCGAAGACGTTTTTTCTCCGCCGCCGCATCCATGCTCCGCACCTCCCACAGCATACAAAAACAGGGTCGTTTCTGTTAAAACAACCCCACTTTTGAAAGATACCTGTCAATCAGCTCCAGCTTTGCTTCCGTAGAATAGCCCATCTTCCGGCTGATAAACGAGCAGAGCAGCTCCATCGTAAACATAACGGCAACATACGAATTGAAAAACGTATTGCTGTCCACGCTGACCGTCAGAATCTGCGTTGCATATTTCGCCAGCGGCGAGCTTGCCTTATCCGTTATCAGAATAACCTTTGCCCCCGCTTCATACGCCATCTGTGCCGCAAGCAGATCCATCTCCGAATACCGCGGGAAACTGGCGGCAATGATGCAGTCATTCTCCGTAATATCGCAGAGATGGTCAATGACATTCAGCGCGGGATGAGATGTTTCATATACATCCGTCAGCAGGTGTTTCAGGAGCATCAGCATCATATCCCCAACGCAGCTGTTCGCGCGGGAGGTTACGATGAACTTCCGCTTGCTCCCCACGACCAGCCCCGCCGCCCGTTCAAAGGCTATGGTATCGTTCTGGCTGATACAGGATTTCAGATTCTGCATGACATTGGAAAAATAGCTTTCCATAATATCACTCTGCCCCAGCTTGCCTATGCTCAGCTTAAGCCGTTCCGAAGGTATGGTAATACTGTCGGAAACGCTGTTGATACGCTCGGTATACGTTTTGCGGATACTGCGCTGGAAATCCATAAAGCCGGTATAGCCGAGCGTTCTTGTGAAGCGTATCACAGAAGAATCGCTGACATGCAGCCGCTTCGCGATTTCTGTTGAAGTAATAAAGCACGCCTCCGCAAAGTTATCCAATATAAATTCGGCAATCAGTTTTTCTTTTTTCGTCAGTTTCACGCCCATCAGCCGCGCCTGCAGTTCTTCCGTCATCGTTCCAACCTCCGTTTCAAGCCGCCCTACCCCCATTTTACCTATTATAAACATATCCGGCGGACAATTTCAATAGGCAGAAAGAAACAAACGCAGATGCGCCGCATAAAATACATACGCCGACCTATTTCACAAGGTGTTCCAGGCGGACAAGACGTTCCATATCATTCGCGACATATACCGATGCGGCAAGATGCTGGTCATAGCGGATACAGCTGCCTACGTCCGGCCGGCGCGGTGAAATAACAACCTCGTTCAGCCGCCCCAGCGTCAGGCTGCGTTCAAACGCCCGCTGGTATTCCTCTTCCAGCACCTGCAAAATATCCCTTGCATTTTGCAGGCAGATCATGGAAAGGTCATAAACCGCTTCTTTTGACGCGCCCCTGATAAAGCCGGGCATGACATACGGCAGTATCAGGTTGATGGAAGGAATCAGATTGCCGTCCTCTTCCGTTTCCTGATCCACGCTGTCACCGCCCAAAAACGGATACATGGACGTTTCCACAAACCAGGTCCGCAAAGACGGGATAAAATATACGCTTTCGGCTTTTCTGCCCTGTATATCCATCAAATCCCGCCCACGTCCGGAAAGTATGCCAACAATGATACGGTCGATTTCCACATTCTCCGCCTGAAACAGCCGGTTCAACTCCTTCATGCGGTAGCCCTTATGCAGGAGGTCATCCGCCAGTATGACAGGCCGCCGGAAGGATTTTATCATCTTCACCTGTGAAGCCAGCGGCAGGTACTGTGGAAATTCTGTGATACGGAAGGAACGGATATCCGGCCGGAACGCCTTTTCCGTATGCAGTACCTTTGTAACCGTATTCGGAATGACAATGCCCTTCAAAATCTTGCCGAATGGCACACACATATTGTCGCCCAGATGCCGTACAGGGAGCGATTCACGCGGCACGCCGTTTGCCTTTGTAATCAAATCTATCAGGCGGTTATGCATGATTCCCGCATCAAAAGAAATCACCAGTTCGCCGGGATAAAGCTTCGTGAGGGCTGTCTGAAAACGGCAGTGCGCCTCCTTCAGTGTCCGCAGTACGCGTTCATTTCCGTTAAACGGCTCTTTCAGAACAGTCTGGACATTATGGTAGAGTGTGACAGGGTTTTTCATATCCACCACAAAACAATCCCTTGCCCCGCCCGTTTCCAGCGGCAAAAATCCCTGTCTTTCCAAAACCTCTGCATATTTTTTCCGCACACCGCCCTTTTTTGGGCTGAATATGGCATAGGTCGCATCATCGCCCAGGGCTTTGGCGAGGGCTTCGGTCAGGAGAATCTGCTCCAGCTCGTCAATCCGCGAATCTTCCCGCGAATAGCAGGCAGTCGCCAGCACAATCTTCCCCGAAGTATGCTCTCTGATATAGCTGGCAGTATCCATATCGCCAAATTCATGGTAAAGCTCTGTAGTGGCAAGCGTGCGCCAGATAATCGCACCTTCCAGGCGAGTTTCCCCTTCATGGTTCAGCACGACCGTCATGCGGGCATTTTCCTCCGCGAACGCCTCCAAAAGGGGCGCGGCAGTCTCTGCTCCGCCCAGCCCGCGCCGAAGCTGTTCCTCCCCTTCCCAGCCTGCGGCGAAATGGACAATCTCCACAGCCTCCGTCTTCAAAAGCTGTTTATACTGCGGTTCACGCAGATACAGGCTGTTTTCATAGATATAATTCTGTGCCACAGGGTCAATGAGATTGGAAATATCGCGGTTATTGTCGATATTTTCCCGAATGCGCGTAGAGCTGATGTCCTCAAAATGTGTTGGCAGTTTCAGCTCAACAACGCCGCCATGTATGGCGGCATAGGCGTTTTCGTGCTGCTCCGCGCCGCTCTGACCGCTTTCCCGCCGAAAAAGGATATGCGGGAAAGTATGGATAGAGTTTTCCTCCGGCTCTTTGCGGTAGGAAGATGCGTTCTGCACCACATCGCTCCCCGCCACCATATAGACCTCCTTCCCCGGAAACAGCCCCCGCAGCCGTTCCAAATCGGCAGGGTTGGCAATGTTAACAGGAATATTTTCCGGAAAAAGATAGATATTTTCCTCATTCGCAACGGAAATATTCAATATCTTCCGCCGCACCATATGCGGCTGTGTTTTCTTCGACCATGAAAATTCATCCAGCGCGAGATAGACCATAAAGCCCATATCCCGAATTTCTCTGGCAATCTCCTTATGCCCCAGCGAAAAGGGGTCGAATGTGCCGGGGAAAAACGCCACACGCCCCGGCTCCTGAAAGCGGAGCGCGCCATAGCGAAACTGGTAATCACTGATGAAGCGGTAAATATGGTTCCATGCCATCGTATCATTGAAGAACGTCAGTTCCGGCGGATTATCGCGCCCGCAGAGGGAAAGCAGTTTTTTGCCAAGAAAAGCGAAAATATCCTTTTTTTCCTGCAAAGAAAGCGTATCCATACCGAACAGCTCATGTCCAATGACATAAAACGCCTCGCGGCTGACATTTTCCTGATAGCTTGCCACGCCGCTCAGGAGCATGCCCAGCATTTTTTTCCAGCGGGCGCGGTTGATGGCAATATATTCCGGAAAACGCCGCAGATAACCGCCGTAATGCCGCAGCATCACGCCCAGCGTATCCAAAGCAACACTGGCAATTCTGTCGTTCGTGCTGATTAACAGACGTCGCAGGTCAATTAAAAATTCGTCCAGTTCCTTCGGATGGAGGTACATTGCGTATTCCCCGAGATACTGCGGAATATATTTGGAAAACTCGAATTCTCCGATTTCCAGCCCCTTTGTCAGCTCTATGGCAACCTCGTTACGCTGATCCCATGAAAGCAATGGCGCGAGCCGGACAAGCGTTTCTCCCGCATAATGGCGCACGCTGACCTGATCGCTGGTTTTCAGCAGATTGGAAAGATGCGCAGCAACGTGCAGCTTCGGCATCGCCACACCACGCCGCACGCGTTCATAAAGCAGTTCCATGTTTATAATCTTGATTTTCCAGGGAGTAGCGGATTTCAGGTTTTCCAGAAAAATATCGGAGACTACGCGCCCGTCCTCAAAAATGCGGTGAAAGGACAGCCCGCTGATACGGCGCAGTATCCCGTATGCCTCTCCGATGAGGTAGAGCAGGAATTGCAGGCTGACGTTGCCCCTTGCGGATATTTTCTCCACAATTCGGAACACCCTTTCGTCCGCATCCTCCATGCCGGAAAAGGTTTCCGCCATATCCTTCAGGGCTAAAAGAGCAGCCGCACGCAGTTCCAGGGAAACACGCGCGGAATATGCTTCCAGAAAATCCAGAAAAACAGTTCTGCCTTCCTCCCCCAGCAGATCAGACGGAACAGACGGCATAGTATCCAGCAGAACAAAGGCGGTATCCTCATCCCAGTCCGTTCTTTTGTAATATTCCAGCAAAAGCGCGATATATGCCGCCCCCTGCTCCTGCTTGCTGTTCTGTGCCAGAGCAGTCACGACGCGTTTCAGCCCATAGCCCAGCCAGCGTTTGTGGCGGTCTATCATCTTATGGTCGGGCACAACAATCTGCCGCAGATACCGCTCCCACATGTCCAGGCTTGACACTTCATCCAGAATGATATCCGCATCGGCCGGCAGTTCCTTGCCATATTCCACATCATACCGCGCAATGATATTGCCAAGCAGGTCTGCCGCCTGTCTGCGAATATCGCCCTCTCTATGGAACATCAGTTCATAGAGAAAGCCCAACGCCATCTGCTTCTGCTTCTGTGTCATATAGGTGAAATATTCCGAAAAAATATTCAGGTAGGCACGGGAATTTTTCCAGTCGCGCGTGCTCCGCGCCGCCTCCAAAATATCGCCGAAGGAGGTTTCGCGGCTCAGCTTATACATCAGGCGGATATTGTGGTCAACCGCTGTACGCTTGAACGTTTCTACAGTCTCCTCCGCCGTCAGCAGGGCGCGCTCCTTCTGCCGGACAGACGTCAGGCCCTCCTCCGTCAGTTCCACATTCACACCCAGCGCGCACATATATTCCTCAAAATCCACAAGGCGAGAATAGACATGACGGTAACGTTCTTCTTTTGCCGCGTCCACATTATCCAGCTTATCCAGAATGACGCGGAAAGAATCTTCCAGGGTATAAAATCCCATAATCTCCCTGCCGTTTTCATAACCCCTGTTTTTCACGCGGAAATCCGCATATATCAGTATCAGAGATTCCACAGTCAGGTTTTCCAGCTCCAAATCCCATGTAGAATGGTTCGCGGCAATATGCCCGATGTCTTCCAGCGCATGGCCTCGAAACCAGATATCTGTATAATAATAATGCAGATAAGGAATCCTCCTGACTTCGCTGTCCCTACAGCCATATTTGCCGATATCATGCCCTGCCGCCGCGCCGGAAATCAGCCCCAGATCGACCGGCACGCCTGCCTCTGCCAACTGCCTGCCAACGTGCATGGCAACATGATGCACCCCTGCAACGTGCGCCAGCGTATCAAACGGCATGATCTCCCGCCCAATCCGCATCAGCTCATAAATCCACTGTCCGCGAAAGCATTCCAGAAACTGCCCGTATTCCTCCCTGTAAGGGCTTTCCGCGACCTCCCTCTCCTCCGCAAACGCAAAATCCCGCGTTCGCGAAAAGGGCAGGCATTCGCGCTCCTGTTCCAGAAACACCCGCAGAGCCGCCAGATAAAAGAAAACCGCCCCGCGCGGCAGAGGTTCCAGTGAAATATCCTTCCGGGCAGGGTAAATTTCCTGTATAAGAAAACGGTAAATATAGGAAAGCCAGCCCTCCTGCGGCGTTTTCCCCGCAAGCGTTTCCATTGCCCCCGCGCAGAGTTCCAGCACAGCGGCACAGGAAACCTCTCCGCGCAGAATGTTTTCTAACCCTTCCAGCCAGCGTTCCCGTTTCAGCAGGGCAAGGACAGTCTTTTTTTTCAGCCCGGCCTTTCGCAGAAAGCTCTTCTCTGTCAGTGCGTTCAGCAGTATTTTATAAAATACGTGGATTTGTTTTTTTTGCATAGGCAGTCCCTTTCTATTGGTTTTTCCTATTATTTTAACATTCCTCCTCTGCCCTTTCAATAGAAATCCCTTTGTTTCAGATATTTTCCAAACACATAGATTTTTTCAATCATTTCTATTCTTTTCGCTCAATCTATTTCATTATTCTATTATTTTATTTCAGAAACAGAATCGTTTATTTTCTTTGTTTTTTCTGAAAAATATTGAATTTTCCGCATTTTCACATTAATCTCTGATTGATTGATTAAATTTATTATTTTCTCTTGACAAGCGGCAAATTGATTGATATATTTTATAAATAAAATAAACACTATAAAACAAATGCACTTCCCGCGCAGACAACTGTGGCGCGGGAACAACAGAAAGGGTGATACTGTTTGATTTCATATAACAAGAGGAAAAACCTGCTGGAACTGCGGAAATATAAATACAGTTTGCAGGACGTAGCCGAACCTAACCTTTACCGAGATAATTTTACATACGATGAAGTGCCCAAATGCACCTTCAACTACCGCCTTGTCCCAATGAATATGCCCGATGAAATATGGATCACAGACACCACCTTTCGGGACGGGCAGCAGGCAAGGACGCCCTATACCGTTCAGCAGATTGCCACGCTTTATGAAATGCTGCACCGTTTGGGCGGCCCAAACGGGAAGATACGCCAGTGTGAATTTTTCGTTTACAGCGAAAATGATCGCAAAGCAATCGAAGCCTGCCGGGAAATGGGCTTTGCCTTCCCTGAAATCACCGGCTGGATACGCGCCACAACGGAAGACTTCAAGCTGGTAAAAAACATGGGCTTGAAGGAATGCGGCATACTGACAAGCTGCTCGGATTACCATATTTTCAATAAACTGCACAAGACCAGAAAAGAGGCCATGGAGGGTTATCTGCATATCGTGGAAGCTGCGCTGGATATGGGCATCATCCCCCGCTGCCATTTCGAGGACAGTACCCGCGCCGACCTTTACGGCTTTGTCATCCCTTTTGCAACGGAACTGCAAAAGCTGATGGAAAAATACCAGATTCCTGTAAAAATCCGTATCTGCGATACTATGGGCTATGGCGTGCCTTACCCAGGCGTAACCCCGCCCATCAGCGTACCCGCCATCATTTACGGCCTGAACCACTTTGCGGAATTTCCCAACGAACTGCTGGAATGGCATGGGCATAACGATTTTTACAAGGCTGTTGTCAACGCGACTACCGCATGGCTTTACGGCGCGTCCGCAGTCAATACCTCCCTGCTGGGCATCGGCGAACGCACCGGCAACACCCCGCTGGAGGCTATGGTTATGGAGTACGCCCAGATGCGCGGCACGCTGGACGGCATGGACCCTACCGTCATTACTGAAATCGCAGAGTATTTTGAAAAAGAACTGGATTACCAGATTCCCGACAGAACGCCCTTCGTTGGCAGGGATTTCAACGTTACCCGCGCGGGGATACACGCTGACGGCGTTTTCAAGGACGAAGAAATCTACAACATTTTTAATACAGAAAAAATTCTTAACCGCCCGCTCGGCGTGGAAATCAATAAAAATTCCGGGCTGGCCGGCATTGCCTACTGGCTGAACCAGTATCTGAAACGTACCGGCGATGATATGCTCAGCAAAAATTCTCCGGAGGCGGCTTTGCTGAAAGACTGGGTTGACCAGCAGTATGACAACGGGCGCGTAACCTTCATCAGCAAAGAGGAAATGGAGAACGCTGTGAAACGGCTTACGCCGCACCTTTTGAAAAACGCATAACACAAGATAAAACAACCCATACCCAAAAGAAACAAGGAGGAGCAGAATTATGGGACTGAATATCACTGAAAAACTCATTAAAAACCATCTGGTCAGCGGAGAAATGACCGCGGGAAAAGAAATTTCCATCAAAATAGACCAGACGCTGACACAGGATTCCACAGGCACAATGGCATATCTGCAATTTGAAGCCATCGGCATCCCGCGCGTGAAAACAGAAAAATCCGTTGCGTATATCGACCACAATACCCTTCAGACGGGCTTTGAAAACGCCGATGACCATAAATACATACAGACCGTAGCCAGAAAACATGGCGTTTATTTTTCCAAACCCGGCAACGGCATCTGTCATCAGGTGCATCTGGAACGCTTCGGCAAGCCCGGCAAAACCCTCCTCGGCTCTGACAGCCATACCCCCACAGGCGGCGGCATCGGTATGCTTGCCATCGGCGCGGGCGGTCTGGATGTTGCGGTCGCGATGGGCGGCGGCGCGTATTACCTGACAATGCCGAAGGTCTGCCGCGTGAACCTGACCGGAAAACTCGGCCCGTGGGTTACGGCAAAGGATGTCATTCTGGAAGTCCTGCGGCGGCTCTCCGTAAAAGGCGGTGTAGGTAAAGTTATGGAATATGCGGGCGAAGGCGTGAAAACGCTCAGCGTTCCCCAGCGTGCAACCATTACGAACATGGGTGCAGAGCTGGGTGCAACAACCTCCGTTTTCCCCAGTGATGATGTAACGCGCGCTTTCCTCAAGGCACAGGGCAGAGAGGACGACTGGACGCCCCTTTCTGCTGATGCAGACGCAGTCTATGACGAGGAAGTCACCATTGCGCTGGACGAGATACAGCCGCTTGTTGCCTGCCCTCACAGCCCTGATAATATTAAAACTGTTCATGAAATTGAAGGGCTTGCTGTTGATCAGGTTGCCATCGGCAGCTGCACCAATTCCTCCTATACAGATATGATGACAGTTGCCGCACTGCTCAAGGGCAAGACTGTTGACCCGAATGTCAGCCTTGTTATCGCGCCAGGCTCCAAACAGGTCATGAATATGCTGGCAGCAAACGGCGCGCTGGCGGACATCATTTCGGCAGGCGCAAGAATACTGGAATGCGGCTGCGGCCCATGCATCGGCATGGGGCAGGCACCCGCAACAAACGCCGTTTCCCTGCGGACAGTTAACCGTAACTTTGAAGGACGCAGCGGCACGAAATCCGCGCAGGTCTATATTGTCAGCCCCGAAACAGCCGTTGCAAGCGCGCTTTCCGGCAAGCTGACAGACCCGCATACACTGGGCGATGCGCCGCTGGTTTCCATGCCGGAGCATTTTATGGTAAACGATAACCTCATACTGCCTCCCGCACCGGAAGGCGAATGTGTGAAGGTCGTTCGGGGCCCGAATATCCAGCCCTTCCCGAAAAATACAAAAATTCCCAAAGAACTGAAAGGCGGCGCGCTGATTAAGGTTGGCGACAATATCACCACAGACCATATCATGCCTTCTAACGCAAAGCTGCTCCCCTTCCGTTCCAACGTGCCATATCTGGCAGATTACTGCCTGACGCCCTGTGATGCGGAATTTCCCGCGCGGGCAAAAGCAGCAGGCGGCGGCTTTATCATCGCCGGGCAGAATTACGGGCAGGGCAGCAGCCGGGAGCATGCCGCGCTTGCGCCCCTGCAGCTTGGCGTGAAAGCCGTTATCGCAAAGTCCTTCGCCAGAATACATATGGCAAACCTGATTAACAACGGTATCCTGCCGCTTGTATTCGTCAATGAATGGGATTATGACAACATCCAACTGGGCGATGAGTTTATCATTAAATATGCCGCCGATCAGGTTTCCGGCGCGGCGGAAGGGCAGAACGTTATGGTAACGCTGCTGCGTACAGGCGAGGAAATTCCGACAAGGCTGAATATTTCTGCAAGGCAGAGGGATATTCTGCTCGCCGGAGGTCTGCTGAATTATACAAAAGAAGGACACTAAACAGAAAGACCGCGGGGCTCTGCCCTCTGGCACCCTGCTATGCAGGGGGCAGCGTCCCAGATCTTTTATCTTTCAAATATCCGGAGGGAAAAAATGAGCGAGAAAAAATTACACCATGTTACACTAATCCCCGGCGACGGGAGCGGTCCCGAAGTCATCGCCGCAGCGAAGCGCGTTGTGGAAGCCACCGGCGTACCCATTGAATGGGACGAAATGGAGGCTGGCGCGGCCATGATCGAAAAATACGGCACTCCCCTGCCCGACCGCGTGCTGGATTCCATCCGGCGCACAGGCGTCGCCCTGAAAGGCCCCATCACAACGCCAGTCGGGACAGGCTTCCGCAGCGTAAACGTCGCGCTCCGCAAGACGTTCGACCTTTACGCAAACGTGCGCCCCGCAAAAACACTCCCGGGTCTGGCTGGGCGGTTTGACAACGTTGATCTTGTCATCGTCAGGGAAAATACAGAGGATTTATATGCCGGAATTGAGCATATGGTCGGCGAAGATGCGGCAGAAAGCATTAAGTTAATCACCCGTAAGGGCTGCGAGCGCATCGTGCGCTATGCCTTTGAATATGCCGTACGCGAAGGCAGGAAAAAAGTCACTGCCGTACATAAAGCAAACATCATGAAATGTACGGACGGGCTGTTTCTTGATGTTGCACGACAGATTGCAAAGGAGTACCCGCAGATTGTGTTTGACGACAGCATTGTGGACGCAATGTGTATGCGCCTCGTCATGCATCCGGAGGATTACGATGTACTTGTCTGCCCGAACCTTTACGGCGACATTGTTTCCGACCTCTGCGCCGGACTTGTCGGCGGGCTTGGGCTGACGCCCAGCGCGAATATCGGCGAAGCCGGTGCAATCTTTGAGCCAATACACGGTTCTGCGCCGGATATCGCGGGGCAGCACAAAATCAACCCCACAGCGGCCATCCTTTCCGCATCCCTCATGCTGGCGCATCTGGGCGAAGCTGAGGCGGCGGCAAACATCACACGCGCTGTTGCCGATGTTATCGCGGCGGGTAAAACCCTCACGCAGGATATGGGCGGGAACGCCTCCACAGAGGAATTTGCCGATGCAGTTATTGCGGCTTTATAAGAACCTGTTCAGCATTTAAAATTTCAAAAACAGCCGAAATCCTATGCCTTTGGATTCCGGCTGTTCCTTTTATTCCTGTTCCGCTTCTGCATCCTCCGTTTCCGGCTGCATGACTTTCGCAAACTCCGGCGGCGTCGCGCTGACGGCAAGCTGTTCCTCCCGCGTCAGGCTGTCGTACCATTCCAGCCATTCCATCGTTTCATCAGAAACCACATCCCGGCTGAGCACCTGCCCCTCGTACCAGACCAGCTCGTCCCGCCGCTCGAATATACACCATTCGTCCTCATAAAAAACCTCTATCGTACCGTCCGATCCATATTGGTACCCGAAACCCGTACCAAAATTGGACTGGCCATCCTCCGCAGGCTCCTCCGACCGTTCCACTTCAGACGTAATTTCCCCATCCATCACGCCACAGCGCGCCGCACTGCTTCTCCTTCCTGAGTCGCAGTAAACCGCGCCGTCCACCATGATCATTAACGGTTTATTTGATGCTTCCAACATTTCCACTGCATCGCTATGCAGCGGCACAGTCTCCGTACCGCATCCGCAGACAGCCAACGCCAGCAATACTGGCAAATACAATATATTTTTTCTCATAGGCAGTCCCTCCTTCCCCTATCAGACGTAAATTCTCCGCCAAAAGTTCCCATATCTCGCGTTTCTTTTGCTTCGAATCCCCTGAAAAAGCCCACAGAAAACAATCCCACAGCACAGACAAAAATCCCTGTCGGAATCAGAACAGCAGCCACAGAGTTTCGGAATATATCAAACAGAAAACCATACGCCATCTGTCCCAGTGGCTGCGCGCAGAGCGTTACCGCAGCAGTATGCGCCATCACCCGCCCCATGAGAACGTTTGGCGTCCTTTGCTGAATAAGGGAAACGGCAAATATGGAAAAAATGCTGACCGCCAGCGACATTCCGAAAAAAGAAGCTGCTACTGCTGCATACCGCGCGCCTGCCCCGAAAGGCAGGAGAAATGCCGCGCCTGCCGGAAACAGCGACGCTCCCATTGCCGCAAGCACAAATGCCAGCCGCCCTGTTTTCCATTTTTCTGCAAGAAGCCCTGCTGTTCCGCTCCCCAAAATTACCGCGACTGCCGACACGCTTTCCGCCGCCCCCGCATATTCCGCGCCCAGCCCCAGAACTGTACGCACCAGAAACGGCAGTCCGACTACTGTAACCCCCATCACGAAAAAGCGAGATCCCGCTGCAAGCAGCAGCAGATGCAGAATGTCCCTTTCCTCCTGCAAAAGGAAACGTATGCCGATGGCAAAATCGTTCCATACACCGGAAAAAAGCCCTCCCTCCTTTTTTCCCCGCTGTTCCCCCAGCCGGATAAAGCATTCCGCCAACGCAGTCAGAAAAAAACAGGCAACGCTTGCAAACATCACAGGCTCCAGTCCAAACATGGCGTAAAATACGCCGCCAAGAGCAGGCGCGGCAAGGGAAGACAGCGATGCAGCCTGATTGACAACGGCGTTCCCCTTTGTAATATTGCCGCCTGTCAGCATCATCGGGATACATGCCTGAACTGTCGGCGTTTCAAACGCACCCAGAACGGAAAGTACAATCATCAGCGTGCCAATCAACAATATGGCGTTCTGCTCCGTCAGCGCAAGCGCGGCGCAAAGCACAACACCGCCTGCCAGAACGTCCAGAAAAACCATAAGAAGCCTTTTATCCCCACGGTCGGCAAGCACGCCGCCAAAGGGCGAAAGCAGTATTGTTGGAAGGACTGCCGCCGAAAGAAATCCGGCAAACACCGCCGCCGAGCCTGTT
>CAJTQX010000001.1:18487-34018 GCA_910578425.1 uncultured Anaerotignum sp. | reverse complement strand
CAAGCCGCAGCATGGTATTGCCGAATAAGGAGCAGACCTGCCCCAACACAAGCAATATGAAGTTTTTTGTCCAAAGCCGTTCCATACTCATTCCTCCCTCGGTGAAAGCCCTTCGATAACATTCTCCGCAAAAACTGCCGTTTCCCCTTCCAGTATCGGCAGGCCCGCCGCGGAAAGCAGCTCTGCCGCAAAACGGTATTTATGGCAGATTTCCTCTGCGGAGGCCGGAAAAATCGAAGGAAGGAACCAGAAGTTGAGAAGCGGCAGAAGTTCGGAAAGCTCTTTCGCATATTCCGTATGTATAGAGCCGTCACGAACGCCCTCCTCCAGCAGTTCTCTCCAAAGCGGGGTCAGCACACGGCGGTTTGCCGCCACAGCCGCCGCCAGTATTCGTGGATCTTTCAATATCCCTGCCGCCTGCATATTGATTTTGTTCCGTTTCCCCTCCGCCCTGTTATGTGCCAGAAGCTCCTGTATTTTCCGCAGCCCGCTCCATTCCGTATGTCCGCGCACTGCGTCAAATGGATTGTTTTCCAGAAACATTCTGTCGCCCAGAGCATGCACAGCCTCCTCCTTGCTTTCAAAAAAACGGTAGAACAGCCCTTTCGCGCCGCCTGCCTTCTGCATGATATCCGAAACTGAGGTTTCCTCATATCCTTTTGATAAAAACAACAGTTCCGCTGCGTCAAGTATTTCCTTTTTCCATTCTTCCGGTGTTTTCTTCATGGGGCGCGCCATTATCCTCACCCTTTCCAGACATTTTTGCTTTATTATTGACCTTAAGTCAATAATAATTTTACCGGAATCAAGGCACTCTGTCAAGCTGTTTTCATACAACTCCTGTAAGGGAGTCTGTCTCCGCTTTATTTCCATAGTTACATTTCGGAAAAAATGTGTTATACTATCCGCAAAGATGCGGAGAAAACTTTTTCTTACTCCGCCTTATTAAAAAATAAAGGAGATTTTTATGGAAACGAATGAAGTAAATGCATTCAAAATAGGGCCAATCCGCCCGCCCAGCGAAGCCAACAGCCTGCTTTTGCGCGTGACGGAAAACTGCCCCTGGAATAAATGCAAATTTTGTATGCTGTATAAGAAAAACGACTTCCACACCCGTCCTGTTGCAGAGGTAAAAAAGGACATTGACTGCATGGCGGATTACCGCGACCGCCTGCTGCGCCATTTTGAAGGCGGGACATATGACATGGAAGCCATTAACGCGGAATACCGCACACTGGCGTTTGACGAAGAAAAATTCTGCTACCAGATGGTGTTCCGCTGGCTGACAGAAGGCGACAGACAGGCAATTTTTTTGCAGGATGCCAATACAATGGTACTGCGGCCGGATTGGCTGGCGGAAATTCTGCGGCATATCCGGCTGAGGTTTCCGGAAATCCAGCGCATTACGTCCTATGGACGCGCGAATACGCTGGCAAAAATCGCCCCTGACGATTACACCATGCTCCGCGAAGCCGGCCTGAACCGTATTCATTCCGGTTATGAATCCGGCTCCGACAAGGTCCTTCAGCTTATCGCGAAGGGTACAACGCAGGAAGAACAAATCATTGGCGGCAGAAAAGTGCGCGAAGCAGGAATACAGCTTTCCATCTATTTCATGCCCGGCGTAGGCGGACGGGAGCTTTCTGAGGATAATGCTGTAGAAACAGCAAAGGTTATCAATGAAGCAAACCCTGATTTTGTGCGTCTGCGGACGTTCGTGCTCCGCACAGGCTCCCTGATGGAGGAAGTACGTAATAACGGCGGCTGGACAGAAGCCACAGATATGGAGAAGCTGCTCGAAATCCGAAATATGATTGCCCATATTGACCCGCAGAAGGCGCGCGGAAAAATCACCAGCGACCATATCATAAACCTCCTGCAGGAAGTCGGCGGAGATATGGATACCGATATCCCCTGGATGCTGGACTATATTGATTCTTTCCTTGCCCTGCCGGAGCTGGAAAAACGGAAATACCAGCTTGCCCGCAGAATGGGCTTTCCGCTGGATTGGAAGCAGCTTTGGCGGCTGAAGGAAAGCGATCTGGCAAGGATCGAGGATACCGCGAAAAACACTGCTGATGAAAAGGACTGGGAGGCTAAACTGCACATGTTCTTAGACCGATATATTTAACAAGGAGGCTATGCTATGGAAAATACTGACATCTTCACCAAAATCATCCCCGCGATTATGGTCTTCTGTATTGTATATTATAACGTACGGAAAATGCAGAAACGCGCGCAGGCAATGCGGCAGGAGCATACCTGCGGCGGCGGCTGTGCAGGCTGTGCACATAGCGCGGGCTGCAATAAACCCGAAAAAACATCCACACAGAACAACAGCCCAGAAGAATAAACCTGTCCCATGTAAAAAACCTGATGGAATCAGGCAAGGTGTTTGAATAGATGCTGCTGGAAAAAGCCCTTTTCCTTTGAAGGCTTTGGAATGAATTCCTTTGTCAGCCGTACTTTCCTGTGCAAAACCGCCTCATTTCATCAGTTTTTTTGCGCGTCCCAATCCATTGGAAAATTTGCCAGTCGACTATATTGACAGCCTTTCATAGCTCTGCGCCTGATAGCGGAAACGTGAAAGCGTCATTTCACATTCCTCCGCTGCTGCAACCCCGCTGATCTCTCCCGCCTTCCAACGCCTGTATACCTCAAAATAATTTTCCGGCAGAGGTTTTGGCGGACGCCCGAAACGCACACCTCTTGCCTTTGCCGCAGCAATGCCCTGTGCCTGCCGCACGCGTATGTTTTCCCGTTCATTCTGTGCAACAAAAGACAGAATCTGCAATACAAGGTCCGCAATGAACGTTCCCATAAGGTCCTTCCCGTTGCGCGTGTCCAAAAGCGGCATATCTATCACACAGATATCTATGCCGATTTCCTTCGTCAGTATCCGCCATTGGTTTTGCACTTCCTCAATTGCGCCCCAGCCTGTCTATACTGAGGACGTACAGCAAATCCCCTTCCCGCAGCCGTTTTACCATTTTTTTGTACTGCGGTCTGTTAAAATCCTTTCCTGACTGCTTGTCCATATATATGTTCTGTTTGGGAACCAGTCTCGCGCTGATGGCAATTTTCTGCCTCTCCTCATTCTGATCCGTACCGGATACCCGAATATACCCGTATATATTTCCCTGCATTTCATCTCCTCCATTTTTCGCCTGCCAGTATTCTACTTTCCTCCATATCATCTTACATCTTAGAAATTCAAACGAAAAGCCTGTATCTGCAATGTTTTTTGATTTTCCGGAGTCGATATAGACCGGCAAAAAGGCTTCAGCCTGTCTTCTGGCCATACACTGCCGCCTGTAAGTAAAAAACTTTTCTATCTTTGGAAAGAATAGCCTTTTTTTCCCATGAATAAACCTCTTATAGCCTATAAAAATTCATGTCTTCACTCCATCTTTTTGCTTGACAAAATTTTTCCTTTGTGATATATTTCCATTATAAGTTAGTTATAACTAACTATTAGCAAGAATTGAAATTGGCAGCAGATTCGCTTTTGCCCTGTTCATCAAGACTACCCATGCGGGAAACAAAAGGAGGCATTTTATGAGTGTTGTCATTGTTGGCGGACATGACCGTATGGTACGCCAATATATGGATATCTGTAAAAAATATAACTGCAAAAGCAAGGTCTTCACACAGCTTCCCGGAAATTTCAAAGGGCAGATTGGACAGGCAGACCTTATCATTCTCTTTACCAGTACCGTTTCACATATTATGGCACATGGCGCGGTTCAGGAGGCTGAAAAAAACAATATCTCCATTGCACGCTCGCACAGCAGTTCGTCCTCCGCCCTGAAACGTATCCTCGAAGAATACTGCCATGCGTGCTGATGAAAAAATTGCATACCCTGCTGCCATATGGGGGTGCTGATGGTGAGTTAGGCGCGTCGCTTCGCTACCTCAGCCAGAAATTTTCTATGGTTACTCCGGAAGCGAAAGCGACATTGAATGATATTGCAACGGAAGAATTTGCACATCTTGAAATGATGGGAACTATTGTCCACCAGCTCACACAGGGCCTGACAAAAGACCAGATCATCGCTGCCGGCCTTGATCCCTATTACGTCAATCATGGGCTTGGCGTATACCCCTCATCGGCGGCAGGCGTCCCCTTCACCGCGGCATACCTGCAATCCAAGGGCGACCCCATCACCGACCTGTATGAGGACATGGCAGCAGATGCTGCACATGCACATGCGCAGCCTTCCCATCACACATAAAACTCTTCCAAAGTCTCCAGGCAAAGGCAGCCCAACCGGCCGCCCCGAAATGCACATCCGCAGTCAATGTCAATCCATGTTTCCCGCCGGAGAATTTGATTTTCCCCGCCCAGAGCGGCCGTTGGCGTATGACCGAACACTACAATTTTATCTGCGTAATATGTCTTTTCCAATTCCGCACGGCAAAACAGAAAATCCGGCAGTTCATACGCCTCCAATGCCTTTTCCGGCAAAAAATGTTCCAGACCGGAATGTGTCAGCACAAAAGATCGCCCGCCTGCCTCGATTTCCTCATAAAGCTCCATCTCCTGCAAATACTCCAAAATCTCAGCGCGTTCATCCACGCCAAGTCTTTGCAATGCGTGAAGGGTTTCTGTTCCCCCGTTGGCAACCCATTCGCTGAGCGCGGCAATCTGACTTTCATCAAGTCTGGAAAGGTTCAGGTTCGTCACCTCGTCCATCAGCCACGGAAGGCACACCGCGGCGGTAAATTCATGGTTGCCTAATATCGGGAAAACATTCACCCGCCCCATCATATCCTGTAAAATTTTAATGCCGTCAGGCCCCCTGTCGATTACGTCCCCCAGCACATAAAGTGTATCCTCCGGCGCGAAATCAATCCGTCTGAGCATTTTCTGGTATTTATCAAAACAGCCATGTATATCCGACATCACATAAATCATACTGCCGCCTCCATTCCGAGCTGCAAAGCCGCCATTCCTTTATGAAATACAGCATAACACAAAACCGCAAAAATGCAAGCCAACCGGCGAAAGCGGACAGCCCCACACGCATATCATAATACAGAAAGGGGCTGTATCTATGAAAGATATTTCGACCTGCAAAAACATATTTCAAAATGGAACGGACGTACCGGAACCGGAGCCATTCACACTGGCGTGGATACGGCTAATCAACGAAATGGAGCGCGCCAAAACTTTTCCGGCAGAAACGCAGACAGCGCGGCAAGCATGAGGGCAGCGGTTTACTGCCGTCTTTCGGAGGAGGACCGCGAAAAACGCTCTGCATCCGAGGACAGCGCAAGTATACAAAACCAGCAGTCCATGCTCTTACAATACGCCATGCGGCAGGGCTGGGAAATCTACCGCATTTACAGCGATGATGATTATGCAGGCGCGGACCGTTCCCGTCCGGCATTTCAGCAGCTTCTGCATGACGCCGAGGCGCGCCGCTTTGACGTCGTTCTCTGCAAAACGCAGTCCCGTTTCACGCGCGAGCTGGAATTGGTAGAAAAATACATACATGGGCTGTTCCCGCTCTGGGGCGTCCGCTTCGTCAGCATCGTAGACAACGCGGACACCGCAAACAAGGGCAACAAAAAATCCCGCCAGATTAACGGGCTAGTGAACGAATGGTATTTGGAAGATATGTCCGAAAACATCCGCAGCGTACTGACAAACCGGAGGGAAAACGGGCTGCATATTGGCTCGACAGCGTTATACGGTTACCGCAAAGATCCGGAACACAAGGGGCATCTGCTCATTGACGAGGAGGCGGCAGCAGTTGTGCGGGAGGTGTTCACGCTGTTCGCGCAGGGCATGGGCAAGACTGCCATCGCGCGTATGCTGAACGACAGGGGCATTCCCAACCCAACAGAATACAAGCGGCAAAAGGGATTGCGGCACAGCCAGCCAAAACGCGAAAACAGCACGCTCTGGAAATATGCCGCTATTGCGGATATGCTGGAAAACGAGATGTACACCGGCACGATGGTACAGGGCAGATACGGCAGCGTATCTTACAAAACGAAGCAGAACAAGCCTCGCCCGCGGGAAACATGGTACCGCGTGGAGGGCACGCACGAAGCCATTATTGACAGAGATTTGTGGGAACGCGTCCGGCTGCTGCGCGAACAGCGGGCAAAGCCCTTTGCATCCGGCAATGTCGGATTATTTTCCAGAAAGGCACGCTGTGCTGCGTGCGGCTATGCCCTCCGCTCCAGCAAAAGCAAGGGACGCAGATACCTCACCTGTCCCAGCCGCCATATCGCTAAGGGTGCGTGTGATGGTGCGTTTATTTCCGAAAAACGCCTTGAAAATACCGTACTTGCCGAGCTGCGGCAGTTCACAGACACATATCTGGACTGGGACGTTCTGGAACGCGGCGTTACACTCAACAACAGCCTGGAAGCGCGTCAGGCGTATCTTTTGAAGCGCGTTTCCGCCTGCGAAAAAAGGACACAGGAATGTGCCAAAGCCACACACGCACTTTATCTGGATAAAGTAAAAGGTATCCTTTCCGAAAGCGATTATATCGAGCTTGCCCGGGAATTTGCCCGGGAAAAAACGCGCCTTATGGACGCGTTGGCAGAGCTGCGGGCAGAGCTTGCGGAAACCGAAGCCCGCATTGCAGCAGGAGAAAACCACAGAGAACTGCTCCGGCAATACACCGCGCCCAGCCGCCTGACGCGGGAACTGGTGGAGCAGTTCATAGACCACATAGACATCGGACGGCGGATTCCCGGAACGCAGAACGTTCCCATATGTATTTACTGGAAATTCTGATTTGTCAATGGAGCGAAAATATCAGCAGGACAGCCAGAAAGCAGAGGTTTGTAAACGTAAACCAACGGAAATATGCACCCTTTACACCGCCCTCTTCCCGCGCAATGAATTTATAGGAAATCAGGCTTGCCATCGAGGCAATCAGCGTTCCCAGCCCGCCGATATTCACGCCAACAATCAGCGATGAAAGGTCATTCGTGAAGCCGGAAAGCAGCAACGCCGCGGGAACATTACTGATAATCTGGCTGGCAGCCGCTCCCGCAAGCAGCTCGTTTCCGGAAACGGCACGCCGCAGGAAATCATAAAACACCGGCAGTCTGCCGATATTGCCAATGAATATGAAAAAACCAACGAACGTCAAAAGCAGGCTGTAATCCACGCGGGCAAACATCGACCTGTCCACCGCCAGCAGCCCGAGAACCGTTGCCGCCAGCGCGAGTTCATACGGAAGTACTCTTGCCACCGCGAGCAGATCCAGCCCAAACAGCGCGAGATACACCGCCAGCGGCAGTCCCTTTTGGGAAAGGCGGATATTTTCGTCAAAAGAAACATGTATTGGCGTGTCATATGCCCGAAACTGCACCACGCTCCAAAGCAGTATAAACAGGAAAGATACAAGCGTATACGGGAGCATCAGCCCGATAAACGAGCCAAGGGAAACACCCGCCCTGCCGTATAAGTACAGGTTCTGCGGATTGCCCACAGGCGTCAGCATACTGCCGAGGTTTGCGGCAATAGTCTGGAGCACCACAACCGGAACAACAAGCCGTTTCCGTTCCTCCGCGCCAAGCAGGCTGAGGACAATAAACGTAAACGGAACAAAAGTAATCAGCGCGACATCGTTTGTAATTGCCATGCTGGAAAAAAAACACAGCAGCACCAGAATACACACCAGTTGTCTGGCGTTTTTCACCCTGCCCAAAAGCCCCTGTGCGACCCATTGGAACACGCCTGTTTTTTGCAGCCCCGCCATCGCGCCCATCAGGCAGAACAATATTGCCAGCGTGCGGAAATCTATGTATGACAGATATTGCGGGTCGGGGTGGATTAGGAGCGCGGAGCAGGCCGCCAGCAGCAGCGCGACGCACAACACCGTTTCTTCCTTTAAAAAATGTTTCAGCTTTCCTTCCATCAGTCTTTTCCTTTCATAAAAATTCTCAAAATCATTTTGCCAGAGATTATCATAGCTCATTCGACACGAAGAATCAAGAGGAAATTTCCCGTTGTCCGGAAAGCGGAAAAGAGCCGGAACCCTCGCGGATTCCGGCTTTTCTGGTTTTTCGGTGCTTATTCGTCTTCTTTCTTTTTCGCGTTCAGCTGTGCAAGCAGCGCGCCGCCGCCCAACAGAACCAATGCGCCAAATTCAATCACAGGAGTATCGCCCGTCATCGGAACGTCCGACAAAGCAGCCGTATCATCCATGATATCTACAATTATAGTTTCCGCGTCGCCCAGAGGGACAGCATCGTCCTCGATTTCCACGTCATCGGGGAGCAAGCCCAGAGGGATAGCGTCTTCGGTGAGTTCCATTTCATCGGGAGTTTCGCCCATAGGGACGTCCCCGTCAGGGATGGTGATGGTTGTGCCGCCGCCTGTGCCTGTGCCGCCGCCTGTCGTGCCATTATCTGTACGGATTACCTGTTCATTGACCTCATCAACGACTTTTTTCGTGTCTTCGTAAGCCTTCTCGGCATCAATAGCCGCCTTTTCTGCCCTGTCTTTCTCTCCTTGCGCAGCAATCAGCCGTTCTTCGGCTTCTTTCAGCCTTGCTTCAGCATCGGCTCTTGCCTTTTCGATATCTTCATTATCAGCTTCATCAATCTCAAGGGCATCAACATCTTTTTGTGCCTGCTCCAGTGCCTTCTGCGCCGCTTCGTATTTCTCATTTGCTTCTCTTGCCGCGTCTGCCGCTTTTTTTGCCTCGCCTGCCCTGTAGTTAAGCTCCTTCTGGAAGGCGTCCAATATATCGTGGTTAAGGACAAGGATATCCAGCGCACCTGCCCCTGCCGCAAGGCTCAGGTTCAGCAGGTCAATCTGCTGGCCGTATTCGTCACGGATTGCCTGTTCCTGTGCCCGCAGCTCCTGCAGCTTCTGCTGGTAGTCTGCGTCTATTCCCTGCAGAAGGGCCTGTTCTCTTTGCGCAACATCCAAATCTATTTTTTTGGAACCAAGGCTGGTATTCGCATTCAAAAGCTCCGTATTGCAGGCAAGTGCCGCTCTGTCTGCAGCTTTTGCAGCATCCGAAAGCCTGTCATATTCACTGACAGCAGCACTCAGCACTTTTTCCTTCTCACGTAGCTCAGCAAGTTTTTCCTCAAATTCCCCTTCATACGTTGGTAATTTACTCAATCTGTCATACCAACCTATTGCCGTTTTGGTATTTGACAGCTCGGTTTTTGTTGTAATAAAGCCCAGTGATTTATCGTTATTCTTTTCCTTGAAGCTTTCCAGTGCATCATTCGCAGCTTTTTTTGCCGTATCAGCCTCGTTCGCAGCCGCCTGTGCCGCTTCCTGTTTCGCCTTTGCTTCATCATAGGCTTTCTGCGCTTTATCCGTTATTTCATTTTGATTATCCAATAAGCCTTTATTGATATTTGCCAGATCTTCATTTGCATCTATGCCAATCTTTATGCTCTCCAGCTCAGCGGATTTTCCCACTATTTCCGGCGTGTTGACGCCCTCAGCTGCCTTTTTGATTGCATCTTCAATATCCTTTATTGCTCCCAGCCTGTCTTTCAGCGAATCTGCGTCGCCGCCAGCCGACAGCGCGTCCACAATGCCCTGTATGCTTGCCGCATAAACAGCCGCATCAGCCCCAGCCTTTTCCGCTGTTTCCTTGTCAGCCGCAGCCGCATCCAAAGCCGCTTTTGCCGCCTCCAATGCCACAGCCGCTTCAGCCTTTGCTGCATCATTTGCTACGTCTGCCGCTCCATTTGCCTCGCTGAAATCACCACTGATAGAGCCAGAAAGCTCTGCATCAATGCCGCCAGTCAGCCTGTTATATTCTGTCAGAGCTTTCTGGTAAGCATCATTTGCATCCTGATATGCTTGATTTGCTTCATTTGCTTTCTCCCTTGCATCTTCCGCAGCCTGTCTTGCTGCCTCTTCTGCCGCAGCCGCGTCAGCCTTCGCTTTGTCCAGCTCTTCCTGCGTAGTTGCGCTCTTCGCCGCGTCTAACGCTTTTTGCGCTTCGCCCAGCTGTTCTTCCGCACTTCCCTTTGCCGCTTCCGCATCATTTGCGGCTTTGGAAGCCTCCTGCGCCTTTTCGCCTACATATTCGTCTACATACTTCCCATCTTCTACTTTTACAGACTCATCAATCTCCGTTTCCGCTTTGACGATTGCATCATCAACTCCGCTCTGTGCCTCGCCATTTGCGTCCGTTGCATTATTTACGATTTCATCTGTTTTTTCCGTTGTCCCGCCGATAACCTCGTTTTTGTCATCTTTTTCTACCGTAACATCACCAACAATTCCTTCTACTTTCTCATCCAAAACGTCAGCAGAGGTTTCCGCCTTTTCTACATCGCCTTTTCCGGTAGAATTATCATGAAGCGCGTCAGAAATAGAACCACCAATCTTATCCGCAATCGTATCCCTGCTGGGTTTTTCCAAAGTTGTTTCTTTTGTTTCGGTGGTTTCTTTCGTTTCACCTGCCTCACCTGTGCCGGACTGCTCCGCCGGAGTATTCCCGTCAAAAGCGGTTACAGGCACTGCGCTCAGCGTCATTGACGCAATAATCGCCATTGCCACGCCATTTTTATAAAAATTCTTCTTCATAAATAAATGCTCCCCTCTTTTCAATAGAAAGTAAATGGTTCCTGCAATACGTTTTCCCAAGCGCAGATTCCTCCTCTCTACACTGGAAACTGCTTTCCTTCCGCGCTTTGGGCACCCTTCTCCGAATCTGTCCGCCAAGCTTCCAGATTGGATAATAAAACGTGCTGCTAAAATTATTTTGTCGAAATGTATCCTTTTTTGTAAGTAAAAAATTGCATCCAAATCCCATGAAAAACACAAAATATAGAGCATCCTAATACTATATATAGGATAATTCCATTCTATTTCCCTCTTGTTAAAAAGAATACTTTTCAATAAATTTCCTAACAATTATATATACACTAGCACAGACTGTGAAAATCTGCAAGTCTGTTTTCTAAAACTTTCTTAAAAAATTAGGCAGACTGCCGAAAGATTCCATTTTCTACCAATTACATTTGTAGAAAATACCGTCTTCCAACCTCTGCCTTTTTTTCCAATTTATTCAAATTGCAGCCTGCTGCCGCCCCCGCTGTTCCTGACCCGTATCTTCTGCGGGATGCTTTCCTCCAGCCTGCCAACATGCGAAATAATACCCACAAGGCAGCTCCCCTCTGTCAGCTGGTTCAGCACATGCAGCGCGGTATCCAGCGTGTCACTGTCCAGAGAGCCAAATCCCTCGTCAATAAAGAGAGCGTCCAGCTTTCTGCCTCCTGCATGGTTTTGCACCACATCCGAAAGCCCCAGCGCGAGCGAGAGGGAAACGAGGAAGGTCTCCCCTCCCGAAAGCGATTTGGAACTGCGCTGTCTGCCCGTTGCCATATCCAGTACCTCCACCTCAAGCCCCGCCCTGGCATTCCTGCGCCCTGCTCCAGGCTGGTGGATGAGCTCATATTTCCCGCCGCTCATGATGTTCAGCCGCTGGTTTGCCAGTTCCAAAATCTCCTGAAATACCGCGCCCATGACATAGCGGTCAAAACTCAGCTTTCCGCCCTCCCCGCTTGTGCCTGCCGCCAAATCCGCCAGATGGTCCAGTTTGTTCCAAGCCGCGTCCGATTCAGCCAGTGCGTTTTTTGCCTCCGCAACGCGTTCCTGTGTGGTGCGGTGATTTTCCAGCCGTTTTTCCCATTGCACGCAAGCCTCATTTGCGGCACGCAGAGCCGTTTCCGCCTGCACAATCTGCTCCCCGAGAGCAGAAAGATCGGTATACGCCGCGCCGCGCGTCTGTTCCGCAAGCGAGCATATGCGTTCACGCGTATTTTTGCAGTCATTTCGATATTGTTCCAGCGTTTCGCGCTGCTCCCTCAGCCATTCCCCGCCATTCCTTTCCCCAATAGGGAGCAAAGCGCGGTCTGCCTCCGCAACGTCAGAAAAGCCGCTTTCCGCCAGCACATCCCGCAGAACGTATGACGCGTCCGCCCTTCTCTGTGCCAGCGCGGGAAGGCTGTCACGTTTGTTGCGCAGACTGCCGTTAGTGGTGTCCCGCTCCCGTACAACAGCTGCGAGCCGTTCCTGATTCGCCCTGACCTGTCCCGCAAGCAGCTCCTGCCGCGCCTTTTGTACCCGAATCTCGGCATCGGCAGCAGCTTTATCCAGATATTTGAGTTGTTTTTGCAGTGCGCAGATTTCCGTTTCCAGTCTGCCAAGTGCAAACATACATGCGTTCTGTTCTTCTTTCTTCTGCGAAAAAACATCTTCCAGCTTTTTGCAGGTTTCCTCCGTTTTTTCACGTTCCTCTGCCAGATCTCTGTTTCGTGCCTGCTTCGCACATGCTTCCTGCCAGGACGCTTTCCGTTCCGTTTCCGTCTGCCGGAACGCCTCTGCCTTCCGCGCAAGAAAGCCTTCCGCCGCAAGCATGTCCCAGCCCCCGCATTCCGGCATAAGGGGCTGTATCTCCCGCAGTATGCTTTCCTTTTCCTTGCCGATAGCGGACTGCAACGCAATCACGCTTTCCGCCTGAGCCGCACGTTCCTGCTCCTTCTTTTCGTGGCTTCGTTTTGCGGCAGAAACCTTTGCTTCGGTCGGAGTGTCCTCCGCCAGCGGTGCGAACGCAAATTTTTCTCCCATCCGGAACGAAGAGCGGCAGACAGGACAGCATGCCGTACCTTTTTCCGCAATCTCCTGCCGCAGACCTTCCGCAATCAGGCCCGCCTGTCCGCCGATAAACGCCTGATAAAGGCTGTGATACTGCGTCTCGGCGTCTGCCGCCTCGGCTGTCCGCACCCGCAGAGTATCCCTCTGCGCCTGTAACGTTTTTTCGTCCGAAAAGACGCTCTCTACGCGGGACAATATCCCTTTTTCTCCCGTAAAAGCGTCTGTGTCGCGCTTCGCCTGCATATATTCGTTTTCCAGCGCGATGGTCTGCACGTCAATCCCTGCAAGGGCAGCAAGCTCCGCGCCGATGCGTTCCAGAGCCGCCTTTTCCTGCTCTTTTTGTATTTCCAGCTTCGCAAGCTCCCGCACGTTTTTTGCTATCTCCGTTTCTTTTTTCTGCTTTTCCGCATTTTTTCCGTCCAGCTCTTCATACTGCGGCAGGGTCTGCTCTAACGTCTGTATGGCAAGGCTGAGACGGTCAATTTCTGTTTTCACAGCTTCGTCCGCTTTTACATCTGCCTCCGCAAGCGCGGCAATTTTTTCCTGCTCCTCCAACTGCTTTTCCAGCTCCGCAATTTCCGTTTCTGTATGCAAAAACGCCTGTTCCGCCTGTTCCAGCAGTTCCCGTTTCGGTTGTACCAGATGCAGTGCTTTTTCCGCCGCGTCATGCGCCTTTTGCAGCCATTCCATTTCCTCCGCCCGTCCTTCCAGCAGGGCAAGATGCTCCCGTTTTGCTGCAAACTCGTCCAGCAGGGTATTCTGTCCGACAGCAGCACCCTTCCGCTCATCCAGCGCGCTTTTTTTCTGCTGGCAGGCTTCCTGCTCCGTTTTCGCCGCACACAGGCACCGCTCGTCTGCCCGAACCAGTGTGAACAGGTGTTCCAGCAGCTTCGGATGCTCCGGCAGAAAATCCTCCTGTTCCGCGTCTTCCGGCAGCCGGAAAAAGTTCTGCATGGTATCTGCCGCCGTATTACGGTGTGCCTCGCGCTCCTTTCTGAGCAGCTCCCGCGCGCCCTTCAGCAGTTCACGATAGCGCACATAAACGGAATTGTCAAACAGCTTTCCGAGTATCTCGTTTTTCTTATCGCTGTCCGCTTTCAAAAATTCCTTGAACTCCCCCTGCGCCAGCATTACAATCTTTTTGAACTGTTCTGCATTCAGCCCCAAAAGCCGGGTACAGCGTTCCGTCGCCTTCGTTGAGCCAGTCAACGGGTCTTTTTCCGGCTCCCAAAGCGTTGCATCCAGGAGCCCATCGCCGAACTGATTTTCCGCACCCCGTTTTTTCCGATAGTGAATCGTGCGTTCTACGGTATAATCCCGTCCGTCCTGTCGGAACGTGAAGCGTACTGCCGTATCTACCGACTTGTCCACAAAATCGCAGTGCATCATTTCCGGCGTGCGGTCAGAGCCGCTTGCCGTACCGTAGAGAGCGAACATAATCGCGTCAAATATCGTTGTTTTGCCCGCTCCGGTATCTCCGGTGATTAAATAGAGCCCATGCGTGAGCCGCCCAAAATCGACTTCTGTTTTCTCCGCGTAAGAGCCAAAAGCCGTCATTTCCAGTAAAATCGGTTTCATTCCGCGTCCCCCTGTTCCAGCGCAAAATCACGTAAAGCCGCCGCAAGTTTTTCCGGCGCATCCTCCCCGCCCAACTGTTCGGCGTGGCGCAGCTGTTCCCCCGCAAACCGCAGGAGCTCCTGCTCCCTGCTGTCCGGTGCCGCGCCATCGCATCTCTGCGCATAAAAATCCATAAATAAATCCTCTACCGCCCGTTCTTCCGCCGCCCGCGCTGTCTGTGCCGCTGAAACCGCACCAAACGGGCTATATTCCGAAACAAGCTCCATCACAACGCTGTTCCTGCCCTCAAAAAGCTCCTGAAAAAACGCACGTATCTCTGGCGTAGCCTTTCGGTCTGTCAGCACAATTCGGATGTATTCCCCACATGCGGCGTTCCCCAGCTCTGCCTCCCGTATTTCCTCATATTCGCCCCTGATTTCGCGCATGGGATGCAGCGGCATAATCGTTTTTGTTTCTGTCACAGGCTCCGTCCCCTTTTCCCCCAACGTCACAAGAACAGGACCTTTTGCAGGCTGTTTCGTTTCATCAAAATGGTAGCAGAGCGGAGAACCGGCATAACGCACTGTTTTCCGCCCAACAGGATACGCCGCATGGATATGGCCCAGCGCGGCATATTCAAAGCCGTCAAACGCAGTGTAATCCACCTGTCCCACGCCGCCGACCATAGACTCCGAACCGCCGCGCGCCGCCTCCTTCCCGCCTGCCGTCACGTTTTGATGTGCAACAAGAACATTTCTTTCTGAAAAATCCACGTTCTGTCGCGATAAGAGCGTTCGCACAGCGGTGTCATAATCGCGTATACTGTCATCTCCCAGCTTCTGCGCCACAAGAGCCGGAAACACATAGGGCATCAGCCAGAAATGGACCGGCCCATATTCATCGTAAAGCGTGACACAGGGCAGCTTCGGGGAAAGCACGCCCGCAATGTGAATATTTTGCCTTGCCAGCAGGCTGCCGCCAAAGGAAAGCCGCTGTCCGGAATCGTGGTTCCCCGCAATCATCAATACTGCCGTCCCCAGCTCCGCCAAAGCCGTTATGACACTGTCCAACAGGGCAACTGCCTCCCCCGAAGGCGCGCTTCTGTCATAAATATCCCCCGCAATGACAACCGCGTCCGGCCGGACCTCCCGCACCAGCTCCAGAAAACGTTCTGCCCAGATTCGCTGGTCGCCGTTTTCCAACAGAGAAACTCCATGAATGGATTTCCCGAAATGTAAGTCTGCCAAATGAAAAAACTGCATAAGCTTTCCCCTTTCTCAAAATATGCAGATATTGCCGAATCGTAGCGGAGCCGCAGAAAACTGCTTTTTCTGCGGTCGCGTTGCTCCGCGAAGCAAAGC
>CAJTQX010000001.1:7068-18388 GCA_910578425.1 uncultured Anaerotignum sp. | reverse complement strand
AGCGGAGCCGCAGAAAACTGCTTTTTCTGCGGTCGCGTTGCTCCGCGAAGCAAAGCGTAAAATGGATTTTCTTCGCAAGCGATAAAATCCTTTTTACGCTTCGCTTTTCTCCGCTTCTTCGCGTAGATTATACCATAAATTGAAGTGGTTTGTATGCGAAAGTTCGCATTTGCAAATGTGCAGCAGAGCAGAAAGCCCGCAGTACCTATGAATATCTTATTGATATGACGGATAACCCCGAAGTGCTTGCCCCTCTGCGCTTCCTGCGGGAACGGGAAATTGTGCATTTCCAGAGATTCGGCGAAGCCCTCGAAATTGCGCGCGACTATCTGAACCGGGAACATTATTTCTTCGTTCAGCAGAACGGCTGCCGGAGCTGAACGCTCCCCCGCGCATACAGCGGATCATGCGAAATGCCGGAGGTCTTGTTTTTCAAGGCTCTCCGGCATTTTTTTGGAAGTTCCCCTGTATTTTCGTGTATCTTCCATGTTTTTACGCTTTTCCGCCTGATTTAATGCGAATCCCCCTCGTACAGCCGGAATTTGTCGGTAAATACCGCGCCTTCCCCCTGCTCGCTTTCCAGCAGTATTTCTCCATCGTGGCATTCGACAATCCAGCGCGCAATCGCCAGTCCCAGCCCTGTTCCGGAAATCTCCTTATTTCTGGATTTGTCCACGCGGTAAAAACGGTCGAATATTTTCGTACGGTCCTCCTCGCCAATGCCCACGCCGTCATCCGCAATGGAAACATAACCGAATTTTTTGTCCTTCCAGACGCGCACTGTAATTCTGCCGCCGTCATGCGTATATTTCATGGCGTTTTCCCCATGTATCCATAAAAGCTGTTTGATCAGGTCATAATCCGCCCAAAGCGTCACGCTTGCCTCCTCCTGATAGACGACCTCCCGATTCGGTTCCAGCACCGCCATCTCCCGCACGATATCGGACGCAACATCGTTCAGCAGTATTTTTTCCTTTTGCGCGTGCAGCCTGTTCTGGTCGCTTTTTGCCAAAAATAACAGCTTGCGGATAAGCGCGCTCATATGCTCTGTTTCCGTCAGTATGGAATCAATGGATTCCTGCAAAACGTCAGGGTCGCTCTTGCCCCAGCGGTTGATAAGGTTTGCATAACCCTGAATAACCGCGATGGGCGTGCGCAGCTCATGCGAAGCGTCCGAAACAAACTGATTCTGCCGCTGGAATGCCGTATCCAGACGTTCTATCATAGAATTGAACGTGACTGTCAGCTCCATCATTTCGTCCTCGGGCCCCTCTGTCGGTATCCTTCGGCTCAGGTCCTCTATACTGATGCGCTCCGCAGCGGAACGGATCGCCGCCACAGGCCGCAGCATTCTCCGGCTGATATACTGTCCAATCAGGAAAGCGCAGAAAATACCCACAAAATCCACAAGTATCAGCGTGGTGAGGAAATGCTTGAACATATACCGCGCACTGTCCATCATCTTAAACACCTGTATCAGGTAAAGACCGTCCCCCGCCTCGTAGATGCCGGAAACCAGCATAAACTGCTGTTCCAGCTCATTTTGCAGAATGTATTCTGTTATGCCGCCATCGCTTTCCTTTTTCATATGCACCTGAAAGCCTTTTTTCCGCATCTCCCTCTCCTGCTGGCGGAAGGTATCTTCATAAAATTCACGTTTCTCCGGCGGAGCAGGCTCCCCGAGCGGCTCCGGACGCCCCATGATAAACGCGGGCATTTCCCATACGTAGCTATTGTAGCTTTTCCCGTCCTTCAGGTTGTGTATGCTGACCTCTACATATTTGTTTTCCAAAAGGCTCGCAAGCGTTTCATCGTTCAAAACTCCGCCGTTGTCCAGATAATTCTGTATGTTGTCGACCGTCCGTGTCAGTTCCCGCCGCATATTGCCCTGCTGGAGACTGGAAATGTTCAGAGCCATAAAAATGCTGATAAACAGCAGGGATATGGAAAAGATGCCGCCGTACAGCAGCGTAATCTTTTTGGCGATTGCCATATGCCGGATGCCGCCGAACAGCCCTGTATCACTCTTCTTTGACATAATAGCCGACACCTCGTATTGTATGGATATATTTGTTGCCGAACGCCTCGTCTATCTTGGAGCGGAGGTAGCGGATGTATACATCTACTACATTCGTTTCCCCGATGTAGCTGTAGCCCCAGACCTCATTGAGTATCTGCTCCCGCGTCAGTACGATGTTTTTATTCTGCACCAGATAGGACAGCAGTTCATATTCTTTTTTCGTCAGCTCCACCGTTTTGCCGTCCACCGTCACCATGCGCTTTTCCGTATCAATCGTCAAATCCTGCACCTGCAAAAGAGATTTTTTCACAGTCGTACCCTCGCAGTGCTTGAACGCCACACGCATCCTTGCCAGAAGTTCTTCTATGGCAAAAGGCTTTGTCAGATAATCGTCCGCGCCGCTGTCCAGCCCCGCAACCTTGTCCATGACCTCATCCTTCGCGGTCAGCATGATAATCGGTACCTGTGAAAATTTGCGCACCCTGCGGCAGATTTCGATGCCCGTCAGCCCCGGCAGCATCAGGTCTAACAGTATCATATCGAATGAATTGTCCATAATCTGGTTCATGCCCTCCCGTCCGTCATGGCAGACAGTTACGTCATAACCTTCATACTGCAATTCCAGCTCCACAAAACGGGCCAGCTTCACTTCGTCCTCCACCAGAAGAATTTTTTTCCGTTCCATAAATCCGTTTCCTTTCCGCCAAATGTGTTTCAGGCTCCGGGGAGCCTCCCCGCTCCCATTGCCTAAGGCAGTTTTTCCTTATAGTATACCATCTATTCTGCCTTCATCATATATTTTTCTTGTTAAAGCCCTTTTGAAATCAGATTAAAATGTCATTAAAAGGCAATATCGTCAAACCACTCTTCAGGAAAGCACTCTCCTGATATTCGGAAACCTCTTTTTGATTGACAGAATTCCCTGCCATTCCGGCTGTACACCATAGATTTCCCCTGTATAGCGGTTGACAAAAATCGGCAGGTCTTCAAATCTTTCCAATTCATAGACATAATACCTCCCCAAGTTCTCCCCCGTATAGTGAACCGCCATAGGGTCATACCGCCAAAAGACCTTGCCTGTTTTCTTCCTTATCTCCTCCATCCTGTTAAACTCCTCCAGCGAAGCCTTTTGGGCTTCTGCGAGCCCTTCCTCGAATGTAAGCACCGCCTGTTCCTCCGCCTGCATCTCCACCACCACCATGCCGACCCTCAGCCCATACTCCTTTTCGTCATTGCAGATTTCCTTTTTGAAATCCTTCACAAACCGCGCAGTCCCGCCAAACTGCTCCGCCACAAAGCAAATCGGGATATATGTTTCCCCATACCCGTCCTTCAAAAGCTGAAACGCTGTTTCCAATTCCTTCCCGTCCTTTTCCGCCCGATAAAGATATGTCAGCCGCAGCGTATCCTCCCCGCGGCGCAGCAGCATATGATATCCATGATGTTCATTTCTGACATACTCTGCCGTAATGCCCATTGTTTCCAGGCTTTCCAGCGGCGCATAGGGGATGTCCCCATCGATGTATAGATCCGGCATGGGGACAAAACCGCCGTCCACGGCAAGCAGGTACGCCATATCTCCGGCAGCGCGCTCCATCGCCAGCTCCCTCCCATACTCGCCCGTTTGGTTCCCCAAATGGCGTTCCTCATATGTGCCGTCAAATTTCCCCGTATAAATTTCCACGTCAAACTTATTTTCTTCCCAATATGGCTCATCTGCCGCCGCACTGTCCTCCTGCACCGCGCAACCCGCCAGCAAAAGTACCGCCATACAGATACCCAAAAACCTTTTCATTTTCTTCTCCTCCTTTTATCGTTTTCCGGCTTTATCCTGCCAAAAAACGCCGGTTGCCGCCAGCACCAATCGCGCAACCCGGGGTTGCGGGCAGGCTGCCTGAAAAATTTACAAAAACCTCATCTCTTTTTCTTCCTATTATATCCTCCTTTCCCATGCCAACACAACCCCTCAAAAATTCCTCTCCTGAAAAAAGCTGAAACTTTTCCTCCTTCTCATTCATCTATTATATAGTAAAATAAAGCAGTAAGGAGGTGTCCCCTTGAAAGAGAATCTTTATGATAAGCTGGTCGCTTACATCGTTGAAAATCAAGCCAAATTTTACCGGCTGGCGTTCAGTTGTGTAAAAAATCAGGAAGATGCTTTAGACGCGGTACAGAACGCAGTCTGCAAGGCGTTGGCGCATTATGAAGATTTAAGAAATGAAAATGCAGTCAAAACATGGTTTTACAGAATCGTACTCCATGAAAGCTACGCCATATTAAACGCAAAAAAACGGTTCATACCAGCGGATGACTCATATTATTCCGAAATCCCATACGAAGAAAAGCGGTATGAAATACACGATGATCTGTATTCCCAAATCAGCCGGATGGAACCGGATACGCAGAACATCATAAAACTCCGTTTTTTTGAAGAACTGGAGCTAAGTGAAATCTCACAGGTTTTAGGCATGAATTTGAATACGGTAAAAACAAAGCTCTACCGCGGGCTGAAAGCCCTGAAAATCGCAATCGGAGAGGAGGAATTTACATGAAGGAAATGGAGGATGCAAAAAAAAGCTATGAAAATATCCCGATTCCGGCAGAATTATCAAAACGCGTACAATCAGAAATAGAAAAAGCAAATGCAGTGCAGAAAAGGAAAGCAGTACAGACAAGGAGGAACTTAATTATGAAGAAAACAGCAATCACAGCAGCCGCGGCAGTCGTATTACTTACCACCGGCCTGAACACCAGCCAGACCTTTGCGCAGGAGATGGGCAGCATTCCCGTAGTCGGTTCCATCGCGCGCGTCCTGACCTTCCGCTCCTATGAAACGGAAAACGCAAATATAAAAATCTCCGTAGATATCCCTACCATCGAAATGATCTCCACAGAACTGAGCGGTCTTGAAAAGGGCGTAAACAAGGAAATCTACTCTTTCTGCGAACAGTACGCGGAGGAGGCACAGGCAAGGGCAGAGGAATACCGGCAGGCATTTTTGGAAACCGGAGGCACAGAAGAAGAATGGACCGCGCATGATATCAAAATAAAGGTACGGTACGATGTAAAAGCGTTTACGGACGATTATCTCTCCATCGCGGTCATAGGAACGGACAGCAGCAGCAACGCATACAGCGAAACAAAATACTACAATCTGGATATCAAATCAGGCAAATGGGTCACTCTGCCGGAAATCTTAGGCGAAAATATGCAGGCAGCCGAAGAAAATGTTCGCAGCCAGATCGCACAGAGAGAAAAAGAAACCGAAATGGAATTTTGGGACGAGGACTGGGACGGCCTTGATAAGGACACAAAATTCTATATCAATACATCCGGAAATCCTGTCGTTGTATTTGAGAAATATGAAATTGCCCCTGGCGCAGCAGGCCAGCAGGAATTTGAAATTGTAAAATAAACATATCGGAACATAAAAAGGGGAGGAAAACCTCCCCTCAGTGTGTCAAAAAAGGCACAGGCTACGCCTTCCGTGTAGCCGCTTCGCGGCTGCGGCAACAGCGGGCAAAGCCCGCTATACGAAGCCTTTTTTGAGGAACTGTCGGTATAAAGGGACTCATTCTCAGCAGTTCGCTTTGCGAACCGTCCCAAAGGGACGCTGCTCCGCAGTGCTAAACTTTCTGAAAAAACACAGAAAGCCTTGAAACTCGCCCTTTTCCTCGTGTGGAACCGCAAGCGGCGGCTTTCAGCCGGTTTGCGGAGCAAACTTCCGCAGGCGAAGCCTGCCCTGCGGATTCCCAAACAGTTCGCTTTGCGAACCAGACCAGAGGTCTGCCGCCAAAGGCGGTGCCAGGGGAAACGCTTCGTTTCCCGAACCCTTCCGCGACTTGAATACAGTTTTTTTGACAGTCTGAGGGGAGGAAAGCCTCCCCTCTTTTACCGTTTCATTACTGTGCAGTTTTTCTCAATATCCCAGTCCCTGGAAATGCCGTCATCATCATACAGCGTATACGCCGCGCCTTCCCAGCCATATACTGCAAGGCTGGCTTTATCCAACTGGTCCACACATTCCGCCGCCTCGCCAACAGGGATGCATCTGCCCTTACGGATAAACAGTGCCGCCTCGCCCAGTCCGGTTTCCACATAATGGTATCCCTGCCGGAACATTTCCTCCGTAATGCTTCCATCCGCACAGAATTTCAACATATGCATTTCCTCCGGAAAATATACAGCGCGTCCCTTCGCGTTCTGCGTATACACCGGCGCAACCATAATTTCATCCCCGATAATCAACTGATCCTCAATCTCCCGCGCAATCGGGTCCTGCGGGTAAACAAACGCCATTGGCTTAAAATACAGGTCGTCATTCAGTGCAGCTTTCATATACTCACTGTAAAGATACGGCAGCAGCCGGTAGCGCACGCCAATCAGATTGCGGAAATCCTCCAGCCGCTCAAACCGGTAAGCCTCCTGCATTCTTGTACCCTCTGCGGAGTGATTGCGCATCAATGGCGTAAAAATGCCGAACGCCAGCCAGCGGAGAAGGAGCTCCCTTGTCGTATCCGCGCCAAAGCCGCCCAAATCCGCACCGGAGTACAGGAAACCGCACATATTCAGCGAGGGCATCATACGGATGTTCAGCAGAAGGTGCGCCCACCAGGATTGGTTATCTCCCGTCCATATGCCGCCGTAGCGATGCATGCCGATATAGGAGGAACGGGAAAACAGCAGAAAACGTTTATTTGCGTCAATGCGTTCCAGCCCTTCCGCCGCCGCCTTCGTCATGTAGTAGCCATACAGGTTGTGTATTCTGTCATGCCGTATTTTTTCGCCGTTCCTGTTGTGGTAAAACGCCGCGTAATCCTCCGCACGGTTGGCAAGTCCCCGCGTCATATCGCGCATCGCCCAGACAGCGTCTTTCTCCGGCTCGTTTTCCACAAACGTCCGCATTGCCGCTTTTACCTCCGCAATGCCCTCCGGCGTATAAAACATAGCGGGCTCATTCATGTCATTCCAAAAGCCTTCAATGCCCTCGTCCGTCAATATTTTGTATTTGTCCCCAAACCAGCGGCGCGCCTCGTCATTCAGTACGTCCGGCAGGTGGGTATAGCCGGGCCATACGGCAACGGTAAATTCACTTCCGTCCTCTTTTTTGCAGAAATAACCGTTTTTCAGACCCTCCTCATAAACGGAATAACCCTGTTCCACCTTCACGCCTGCGTCAATGATGGGTATCAGCCGGATATTTTTTGCTTTCATCTCCCGCACAAACGCCCCGAAATCCGGAAAATTTTCCTGATTCCAGGTAAAATCTTTATAGTTTTCCATATAGTCGATGTCCATATAAATCATGTCCAGCGGGATGTGGTTTTTGCGGTATCCATCCGCAACCGCCCTGAAATCCTCCGGCGTGCAGTAGCCCCATCTGCTTTGTCCGTAGCCAAAAGCAAATTTCGGCGGGATATAGCTCCGCCCGATTAGTTTGCGGAACTGTTTTACAATGTCGTATGCATTCGCGCCATTTATCACATAAACTGCCAGATTCGCGTCCGCACAGGAAATTTCCATTACGCTGCTATCCGTATATCCAATGTCAAAGCGGAGTTTTCCGGGGTAATCGAAAAACAGCCCAAAGCATGTCTTTCCCGAAACCACAATAAAGTTATGCGCACCGTAAAGCGAGGATTTGTTTTCCGTATGGTCGGGGTCGTCCGTGCAGTCGCTGATATAGACATAGCCGCGCTTGTTGATGCCGCGGTTTGCTTCTCCCAGCCCAAAAATCATATCCTCCTCCGCAAGCGCGCAGCGGAAACAAAAGCCCTCCGTAAGGCTTGTTTCGCCAAACTCCGGCGTGCCTGCCGTTTCCTCCATGAAAACGACTGCCGCCTCCGTTTCCACAGGTCTGCCGTAAACGTATTTCTTTACCATTCGTACCGCCTCCAATTCGCAATATTTCTATCGTTCCTTCGCGTCATTTTTTTCTTACATGGTATCACATTTCTGCGAGAGTGCAAGATGCCGCAGCGATTTTTACTGTAGATTTTTTTCCGCGAAACAATCGCTTTTCCGTCATTTTTTACTGCCCGATGCCGCCCTGTTTTTTGTATATTTCCGCCAAAAAACAGGCACGCCCGCTCCCCTTTCGCATATCATGGCAGTATACCCTTGTTAAGCGCAGGCACAGCAAAAGGAGGGATCGTGATGGCGTCAGTCAGTTTATGCATGATCGTGCGGGATGAGGAGGATGTGCTCAGACGCTGCCTTACAGGCGCGGCGGAGGCTGTTGATGAAATTATCATTGTAGATACCGGTTCAGCAGACAGGACCAGGGAAATCGCCGCGGAATTTACAGATAACATCTATGATTTCATCTGGCGGGACGATTTTGCCGCCGCCCGCAACTTTGCCTTTTCCAAGGGAACTGGTGACTACCTGATGTGGCTGGATGCAGACGATGTTCTTCCAGCATCGGACGCCAAAAAGCTGCTTGCCTTCAAAGCAGAGCTGGACAACAACCCCTGCGACGTTGTCATGATGCCCTATGACACAGCCTTTGACACAAACGGCGTCCCTGTATTTTCCTATTATCGGGAGCGTCTTCTGCGCAATGTGCCTCTGGCGCGCTGGGAGGGGCGCGTACATGAGGTTGTGCCGCCGTTCGGTGTAGTGCGCCACGCGGAAATCCACATACAGCACCGGAAAACCAAACCTGGCTTTTCTGACCGGAATCTCCGCATCTATGAAACCATGCTTGCGGAGGGCGCAGTGCTGAGTCCCCGTGAAGAATTTTACTATGCGCGGGAACTGTATTCCCATAAGCGGTACGCCGAAAGCGCGGCAATGTTCCGGCAGTTTCTGAAAAACCCGAAGGGCTGGCTGGAGAATAAACTCGAAGCCTGCCGCCAGCTTGCGGACTGCCTTTCCGCGCTGGGCAAAGAGTCGGAGGCTCTCGAAAGCCTGCTGAACGGGCTGGCATATGCCGTCCCCGGCGGAGAGCTATGCTGCGCGCTGGGCTGGCATTTCTTTGCGCAGGAAGATTGGAAACAGGCAGCTTTCTGGTATGAAAACGCTCTGCATGCCGAAAAGCGAGCGGAAAGCGGCGCGTTCGTGCAGGAGGAATGTTATGGCTACCTGCCCTGCATACAGCTTTGCGTCTGCTACGACAGGCTCGGCGAACGGGAAAAAGCGGAAATGTATAACGACATGGCAGGGCTGTTCAAGCCGAATGACGAAGCTGTGGAAAAAAACAAACGCTATTTTGAAAAAATATGACCGCCCAGACTGAAAGATATAAAAATCTTTCTGCCAGACGTCATTTTCCTGCCTTTGCCCCCCAAGGAACATAGTGCTCCCCTGCCGGGCAAAGGCAGACTGTTTTCAGAATATATCAATGCTCAGTGTTATTCTTCCTCACTCCGGCTAGCCAATCGTCATGCAGACCTGCGCGTAATACTCCGTTTTCCCGTTCCATTCCGTCACTTTCGCCACACAGCCCGACAGCACCAGAATCAGGCAAAGCCATACCGCATAGATAATCTTTCCCTTCACTGCGTCCCCCTCCTTCGCAGATAAAAACAGGCCTCTCCGCAATCCGCAGAGAAGCCCATACATCTTTTTATTGACAGCCTTCCTCGCCTTCCTCGGCAAGGCTCACCGCCAGCGGGCGGTATTTTCCATTTTCCCAGCGCGGATTCTGGCTTTTAATCCACTTATAGCACAGGAAAATCCCCAGGAAACCGAATACAACTGCTGTCAGGCTTTCCGAAATCGGCAGAAACGGCCCCACCACGAAATAGCCCAGCAGTATCCCCGCAAAAAAGCCTATCAAGGGGATACCGTACAGTATCAGCACCGCGTTCATGAATGCATTTTCCTGTAATTCCAGTTCTACCCAGTCGCCAACCTCCGCATCGCAAAGGTTTTTCGCCTCAATCTCCATATCTTTTTTCATATAGCCCGAAAAGCAAGCCCTGCATTCGCCGCAGGCTTCGTTCCTGACAATATGCACCTTCAAAAGGTCGCCCATCGAGTCCTTTACCAAACCCTTCATATCGTTACCGCCTTTCTATCCTTCGCCCAATTGGGGTATCGTTCTTTCCATACAATTAGGATTATACACCAAATCCCCCGCAAAAAAAAGTGGTTTTTGGCGCAAAAATTGCCGGAAACAGGAAAAAATTTATTCCCTGCCCTTTTTTTCATGCCTGCGCCGTTCATAAAACCAGAAAAAGAAATTTTTCAACAGCGCGCCAAACGGTACTGCAAACAACAGCCCCCAAAAGCCCATCAGCCGGCCGAACACTGCCAGTGAAAGCAGTACCAGCACCGGATGCAGCTCTACCCGCCTGCCGACCGCGCGCGGCACAATAAACAGGCTGTCAACCTGCTGAAGCAGCAGAATCAGTATGGAGGCATATAAGGCTTTCAGCGGCGTACCGCTCAAAAGGCCCGTAAAGACCGCCAGCAGGAATGCCATCACCGCCCCGAAATAAGGAATCATGTTGGAAAAACCCGAAATCACACCCAGCAAAACAGCGTATGGCAGACCGACCACCGAAAACGCCGCCGAAAAAAGCACCGCCATAATCGCGGCGTCCAGCATCTGTCCGCTCATATAGCCCGAAAAAACAGAATAAATTTCGCGGAAAATCTGCCGCGCGCCCTTTGTGAAGCGTTCCCCAAAGCAGACCGCCGACGCCTCCCGCAGAAAGGCAAGTATTTTTTCCTTTTCCATCAAAAAGTAAAACGCCGCCGTAGAGCCAATGACAATATCCAGCAGGCTCCCGCCCAGTCCGGGCAAAATCCCCGCAATGCTGAGGATTTTCCGCTGTATCCATTCCGTCAGTTCCTCCGTCCAGGCGGAAAGCATGCCTTCCACGTTCCGCAAAACGCCGTACTCCGCCAGCTTGAGGTTCAGCAGCACCAGCAGGTCGCCCGCACTGCGCAGATAGCCGCCAATCTGCTCCGCAACACGTTCCAGATCTGTCCCGCCGATTTTTTTTGCAGACCAGCCGCCCGCCAGAAACAGGAACAAAAAAACAGAAAGATAGGCAAACGCCGTTCCTGCTCTGCGGCTGTGGATGCGGCTGCGGCGGCGCAGGGAGCAATGCTTTTCGTACTGCCGCTGAAAAAATCCGACAAGCGGCTCCAGCAGGAGAGTAAAAAACAACGCCCAAAGTACGGGCGCGAAAACAGTGAGGACTTTCCCCACCGTATGCAATATGACATTTTTCGCCGCTGGGAGGCGGAACAGAAGCAGCCCCGTTCCGGCAAGAGCCAGAACCGTAACCAAAACATGAAAACAGATTTCCAGATATTTCCTGTTCCAAGGAAGCCGCATAGCCC
>CAJTQX010000001.1:0-7056 GCA_910578425.1 uncultured Anaerotignum sp. | reverse complement strand
TTCTAAAAAATGCTGAAGACCGCGGGACTCTGCCCCGCACCCTGCAAGGGACGTTGCCCCCTGACCCTTCTGTCAGCCGCGCAAAAGCACAGCTGAAATGGAATATTTTTGCAGTCGGAAAACACATGGCTTTTTCTGGTTGCCAAATCCTTAAAAATAACCCCCGCAAAACGCAGTTTTGCGTAATAAAGTTTGGGCTCCAACCCTTTTCAAAGGGTTGGCAGGGTGTGGGACAGCGTCCCACAATCCTTACCCCAGACGCTTCAAAACCTCTTTCAAATACTCCCATACGCGCACTGTCGAAGAAATAGAAAGCCTCTCATCCGGCGTATGCACATCGAACATATCCGGTCCAATGGAAATCATATCCAGCCCCTCTATTTTCCGCGAAAACAGCCCGCACTCCACACCGGCATGTATCGCCTGCACATTCGGCTCTTTCCCGCGCAGGTCAATATACGCCTGCCGGAAAATCCCCAAAATCTCAGAGTCCGGTTCATACTTCCAGCCTGGGTAATCGTGTACCCCTTCCGTTTTCGCACCGCAGAGCGCGGCAATCGCCTGTATTTTCTGACAGATGAGCTCCTTCCGGCTTTCTACAGAGCTGCGCACCGCATTGTCAATGAATACGTCTTCTTCCCTTGTCCTGAGTATCCCGATATTGCTGGAGCTTTCCACAAGTCCCTCCATATCCCAGCTCATTGTCTGCACGCCATAAGGCAGGAGCATCAGCAGCGCGATTACATGGTCGCGTGTTTCATCTGTCAGCGTCTGCTGAATTTCCTCCCGTATCGGCTCCATTGTTATAGTTATGGCAGTTTCCCGGGAAATATATTCCTCCTGGAACATTTTTTCCAATTCCGCAAGCAGATTCCGCACTGCGCCCTCCTGCTCCGGCGCAATCAGGATAACAGCGTCTGCCTCGCGGCAGATGGCGTTATCCATATTCCCGCCGTCCGCCTGTACCAGATGATACGCTGTCAATTCCCGCAGGGCATAAAGCGTGCGTCCCAAAAGGCGGTTCGCGCTTGCCCGCTGCAAATGGATATCCGCGCCGGAATGTCCGCCTTTCAGCCCGCGGATACGCACCGCGAACGCCGTTTTATCCATCGGGCGCGTTTCCCGCTTCACAGGCAGATAGACCCGCATTCTGCGCCCGCCGCAGCAGCTGACAAGCAGGTCCCCTTCCACCTCCGTATCCATGTTCAGAAAACGTCTGCCCTCCAAATCGAACGCGTCAAAATCCGCCGCGCCGCCCATGCCAATCTCTTCCTCAACGGTAAAAACAGCCTCCAGCGGCGGGTGAATGAGTGTATCGTCCTCCAGCATCGCCAGCATATACGCCACAGCGATGCCGTTGTCCGCGCCCAGCGTTGTTCCTCTTGCGCGAATAAAATCTCCGTCTATATATAAATCCAGCGGGTCGTTCTGAAAATCATGCACAACGTCCGCATTTTTTTCACAAACCATGTCAATATGCCCCTGCACGATTAGCGGAGGCGCAGTTTCGCAGCCTGCCGAGCCGGGCTTTTTTACCACAACATTGTATCGGTCGTCCTGACGGCAGTAAAGCCCGCGTTCCTCCGCGAAGCGTACAATATAATCGCTTAAAGCCATTTCGTTGCTGCTGCCGTGCGGTATTTTACAGATTTCTTCAAAATAATAAAACACCTTGCCGCAGTCCAGATTCTTCAGTGCTTCCATGTTTATCCTCCTAAAAAAGAACTTGGGGCGCGCCCCTCTTTTATCTGACTGCCTGCCGCATGGGATACGGCAGGCAGAAATTTCCTGCAAAATCACGCCTTCGGGCAGAGTGCGAGGCATCTTGCCGTAAATCCCGGGCTGCCCTTTGCTTTGGGAAAGCCACAGAAAATCAGCGCGCCAACGGCCGGCAGCTGGTCGAGGTTGCACAGCATCTCAATTTGATAACGGTCCTGTTCCAACAGGTAATATTCCCCAGCATACCCATTTACCGCGGATTCTATGCCCGCATCCGTATCCTTCGGCTCATGCCCGAACGCCGCAACGTTCCTCTCCTCAATAAGAAATTTCAGCGCGTCCATGCCCCAGCCCGGGAAATGCTTCACGCCGTCCTCTCCCACATTGTCCATATCCGCACGCCTGCTCCAATCTGTACGCATTGCCACAAACGCCCCGTCCGGTATCCTGCCGTATTTTTCTTCCCACGCCAGTATTTCCGCCGTACCACATATAAAATCAGGGTTTGCGGCAGCCTGCTCCGCCACGTCAATCACACAGAGCGGCAGCACCATTTCCTCCGGCGTAATCTGGTCGAGCGTCCGCGTTCCCTGCACAAAATGGCAGGGCGCGTCAACATGCGTGCCGTATTGGCTCACCAGAGAATATCTGTGCGCGAAAAAGCCCGCCGGATAATCATAAGGCACCTCCACCTCCATCGCCGGAAAGCCTGACCAATGGTCTGTTTCTACAGAAAGCTCTCTTGTCAGATCGACCCAGCGATATTCCTTTTTCCATTCCGCGTATTGCTCCCAAAGTTTCCTGTTTTCCATGTTCCCGCTCCTTTCTGGGCGTTGCCGTCCTCCTCTTTTTACCACAAACAGTATACCATACATAGCCCTGTTCCGTAACCCCCGTGTGGAAAATAGCCCTTGTTTTTCCTTTCCGCACGCCATAAAATAAAAAAAACTTTTCTGTCACAAAACCCCCGTTTCCTTGTCTAATGATATAAGGAGGTCGAAACTATGGAAAACAACATGAATAAGAACGAATTGATTTTTGCTCTGGCCGACAGAGCCGCCGCCGGGGATAAAGCTGCAATGGAAGAACTGCTTGCCGGCGTGCAGGGACAGGTATTCAGCCTTTCTCTGCGTATGCTCGGCACATTCCCCGATGCGGAGGATGCCGCGCAGGATATCCTTTTGAAGGTAATGACAAGCCTTCCGTCTTTCCGCAAGGAATGCGCTTTTTCTACATGGGTGTTCCGCATTGCGGTAAATACACTGATTCCCTACAAAAAACATATGTTTGCCCAAAGACCTTTGAGCTTTGATTTTTACGCGGCAGACATCGTCAACGCCCCGCTTGACGGAATCCCTGATATGACACAGGGTGTAGAAAAAGAACTGCTTGCTGAAGAACTGAAGCTCTCCTGCACAAACGTCATGCTGCAATGTCTGGACGCGGAAAGCCGCTGTATCTTCATACTTGGTACAATGTTCGGCGTTGACAGCCGCATTGCCGGGGAAATCCTTGGCATCACGCCGGAGGCCTACCGTCAGCGTCTTTCCCGTATCCGCCGGAAAATGGCAGATTTCCTTTCCGCCTACTGCGGCGAATACGGCAGCGGAAAATGCCGCTGCAAAAACCGGCTGAATTACGCCATACAAAGCCATCGTCTGAACCCTGCACATCTGGATTTTGCAGACGCGTCGGAACTGCCAAAGGAAAAAATGCTGGAATGCAAAAATGCCATGGAGGAAATCGACGGACTTTCCGCGCAGTTTGCTTTCTGCAAGGCATATGAATCTCCCGAACGGACTCGGCGTTTTATTCAGGAATTTCTCCAATCCTCCGCGCTTTCGTCTGTAACAGAACCATAATCGAAACGGCATTACATCGCAAAAGGCTGGAAACCGACATTTTCCGGCCCTTTTTATACACTTCCCAGCACTCTCTGCGCAAAAAAATACCCTGTCAGTCTGACAAGGTATCCTTTATGGCTCCTTATTTCTGCGGAAGTAATTTCCCCTCCACCATCAGCCGCTGTACTTCCTCATAGCTTTCCGGCGTGCCGATGTCGTAACATTCGCCCTCAAATACATACGCATAAACCTCTTTCCGGCGGTAAAGCCATGCAGGGAAATTCCCCGGCGCGTCCGGCTTGTTGCCCGCCGCAAGGTATTCCGCAAACAGAGGCACAGTATCCTGCCTGTAAAGATACGCCGCGAACACCGCCATATTTGACTTTGGCCGTTCCGGCTTCTCCTCAATGTCCAGCACACGCCCATCCTGATCCAGCAGAGCAATGCCGAACTGGGAAAGCGTTTTTTCATCGGTCCATTCTTTCACACAAACGCAGTCGCAGTCCTTTTCGCGGAAATACGCCACATAGTCCCGGAGAGAGTATGTGAAAAAATTGTCCCCAGCGACCACCATCAGCTCATCGTCAATCTGCTTTTCGTTGATCACAAAAGAAATATCGCCAATCGCGCCCCGCCGGTTTTCATCGCTCGTCGTACCATCGTCCAGTATGGAAATCGGCAGACGGCTCTGCGCCTGCGCCGCCCATTCCCGAAACTGCGCAGCAAAACGGCTGTTTGTTACAACGTAGATTTCGTCCAGCTCCGCGACTGTATCCATCTGTTCCACAATATAGTCTATCATCGGCTTTCCGCCGATTGGAAGCAGAGCCTTTGCCTTATTCCGCGTCAGGGGATAAAGCCTTGTCGCATAGCCCGCTGCCAAGATGATGGCTTTCATCTTCTCTCCTCCTCGGTACTGTTATGTTTCCCCGCCAAAAATACCGCCGCAGACAGCCTGCAGCGTTTTCGGCAAGGGTGCCGTCATTTCCCTTCCTGCCAGATAGCCCAGCGCGCCTTCCGGTCTGCGCCAGATGATTCTGCCCGCATGCAGGAACTGATTGGAAAGCGCGAAATCCTCTCGGAATCTGCGGTTTTCCTTTTCATCGCCATATTTCCTGTCACCCACAACGGGATGCCCGATGGCCTGCATATGCGCACGGATTTGGTGAGTCTTTCCTGTCACAAGCAGTATTTCCAGCAGGGTATAGCCCTTTTCGCAGCGCACAGGGCGGTACTTTGTCACAGCGCGCCTTCCGGTTTCAGGGCTTGCGGGGCGCACCTGATTCCGCTCCCCGTCTTTTTGCAGAAAGCCGGTAATTTCTCCCGCTTCGTGAATTTCGCCAGCCACAAGCGTCAGGTAATATTTTTCCAGCCCATGCCCTCGGATGGTTTCATTCGCCGCCTGCACGCCGCGCAGCGTCTTTCCCGCGACAACGATGCCGCTGGTGTTGCGGTCAAGCCGGTTGCAGAGCGCGGGCGTGAAGCCGTTCTGCCCTTTTGGAGTATACTGCCCCTTTTCGTGCAGATAATACAGAATCTGGTCGATCAGCGTATCCCTGTCGGTGCTTTTTTCCGGATGACTCAAAAGCCCCGCAGGCTTGGAAACCACAAGGATATCATCATCTTCATAAACGATGCCAAAATGGCGTTCTGCCGGAGCAAGCGTTTTTTCCGCCGTAAAAGACGTTACAGTCTCCTCCGCAAGGTAAAGCTGGAGCGTATCTCCGGCGCGGAGCAGCTCACTGCCCTCCGCCCTGCCGCCGTTCAGCTTAATGCGCTTTTTCCGCAGCATTTTATACAAAAAACCCTTTGGGGCTTTGTTCATATATTTCAGCAAAAACTTATCCAGCCTTTGATTTTCCTCTTGTTCCGTTATCCTGATTTCTTTCAAATCCGATTCTCCTTAAAACCTAAAAACCCTGGGAACTCTGTCCCCAATCCCCTGCAAGGGACTTCTTCTCCGCTCCGGTCGGCGCAAAACGAAGCTACCCCGGAGCTTCTGCGCCCCTTGACCCTTTTTTCCGCCATGCAGAGCATAGCGGAAGAACATTTCCTGAAGGGAACAGTCCAGCCGCATATTCATGCGGCTGACAGTAAAGTTCTTTGCCCCTCTTTCTTTCAAGAAAGAGGGCGGGTTTGGGCAGAGCCCGAGGTCTTTTCCTCAGCTATGAATCCACGCCAGATACGCCGCCATAAACTGGTCAATTTCCCCGTCCATCACAGCGTTCACATTGCCCGTTTCCTCACTTGTCCGGTGGTCTTTTACCATCGTGTAGGGCATGAAAACATAAGACCGTATCTGGCTGCCCCAGCCGATCTCCTTCACGTCCCCGCGGATTTCCGCCAGCTTCTGCATCTGTTCCTCAATCTTCAACGCCAGCAGCTTGCTTTTCAGCATCTTAAACGCCCGTTCCTTATTGCTGAACTGGCTGCGCTCGTCCTGGCACTGCACCACAATCCCTGTCGGGAAATGTGTAATACGGATTGCAGAGGACGTTTTATTGACATGCTGGCCGCCCGCGCCGCTTGCCCGGTAGGTATCAATGCGAATGTCGTCGCTCTTAACCTCAATTTCATTGTCGTTCTCGATTTCCGGCATAACGTCACAGGACGCAAAAGATGTATGCCGCCTGCCGGAGCTGTCAAACGGAGAAACGCGCACAAGGCGATGAATCCCCTTCTCGCTTTTCAGATAGCCGTAAGCGTTTTCGCCGTTTATCTGTATCGTTACAGATTTCAGTCCCGCCTCGTCGCCGTCCAGCATGTCCAGCAGCTCCACCTCATAGCCAGCCTTCGCCGCCCATTTCGTATACATACGGTAGAGCATATTCGTCCAGTCGCACGCCTCTGTGCCGCCCGTTCCGGCGTGGAGAGTCACAATGGCGTTGTTCCGGTCATATTCCCCGTCCAGCATGGTGGAAACGTGCAGTTCTTCGTATTCCTTCAAAAAGGAATCGTTCATTTCCCTGACTTCCTCATATACGCTGTCGTCCTGCTCCTCAATACCCATTTCAATAAGGGTCAGGATATCCTCGTATTTTGTCACAAGCCCTTCGTATCTGCCGACCTTCGTTTTCAGCGTTTTCAACTGCTGCAATGTTTTCTGGCTCTTTTCCAAATCGTTCCAAAAATCCGGGTCAGCGGAAAGTTCTTCCAGTTCGGTTATCTTCTCCTTCGCGCCAGCGACGTCAAAGTGAAGCCCCCATTTCCTCTAATTTTTCGTCATATGCCGCAAGGCCCAGACGGATCTGTTCTAATTCGAACATAGCAAAATCATCTCCTTCAAAGATAAAAATTTTATATTTGGTTAAACCGCAAAGCGGTAAAACTTCAAAGCTTCAAAACCTTAAAACCTTGAGGGCTTTGCCCTCAAACTCCCACAAGGGCTTTCAGCCCTTGACCCATTTGCCGCCACGCATCCGCGTGCCGGAGAAAAATGTAATACTCAGGTTTTCCCCTCCCCCGCGCAAGGCTTTGCCTTGCGCCAATCGGG